>CALXHG010000001.1 GCA_944388045.1 uncultured Clostridia bacterium
CAACTGCTTACAAACTGCTTGACAAGTATTTTTGAATATGGCTTGTTTCTAAGGATAGAGGCTATACCCAAGCGTCCGCCTCGACCATATAAAAAACTGGGCTAATTTTTAGTCCAGTTTTTTATTATTTAAGAATAAATTTTATAATTACATATTGATTTATCTTAAATTTATTTATATATATAATATAAATAAATTTTTTGGAGGTTATAATGATTTTAGAATTTATTTTAAATAGCAAAAATTATTTAGAAGATTTAATTACAAGAAGTACTTATCATTCAAATGCTATTGAAGGAAGTACCCTTACATATGCTGAAACTTATGCTATTCTTTACAATGATAATAGCTTTAAAATCGAAGGAAAAGAGCCAAGGGAGATAGTAGTGAACATATTCCACCAGAACCTGAAAAAGTACCAAATTTAATGATGTATTATGTATATAACTACAGTCACGATGAACAAGATATCTTTACTAAACTTGCTAAATATCATATTGATTTTGAAAGAATACATCCTTTTGAAGATGGAAATGGAAGAACATGTAGATTACTTATAAATTATGAATTATTAAAAAATGACTTGCCACCTGTTATTATTGCAAAAGAGAATAGAGTAAAATATTTTGAATTTTTAAGAAATAATGATAGTAATGGATTAGCTAAATGGCTAAAAGAATTATCTACTAGAGAAGAAGAAAGAATGAAGAATAGTATAATTTTTTTGTTTTTGTTCCTTTTCTGTCATTTTTTACTCAAATCTATAATATAATTAATTTATACTATCTAAAAATTCTTTTAAAATTTTAACTATTTCTTTAAATTCTATATTTTCAGCGTATTTATTTTTCTTTTTATATGTGTTCCAATAATTAGTAATTCTATCATCTTCAGCAATCAAATCTAAAATTTGCTTATAATCGTTATAATAATCAAAAGCTTCTCTTTTTCTCAAAGTATTATTAAATGCTTGCTTAAATATTTTTATATTAATGTCCTTCTTTAGTTTCATCAAAAAGAAGTAAACATCATAATAATCTTTCATTCTTGTATTGTATTTACCTCTACGAAGGATAGTTTCAATCTTTTCTGATAATATTGTTTCAATATTATATGTACCAATATATATTTTTTTATTATCAAAAATTGATATATATTCAAAATTTAATTCTTTGGGAGTAATTTCATCTCCTGTCGAAATATCAATTTCTAGGGATACTTTTAAATTTTCAAGTTTTCCAACTAAATGATATTTATTTCCACCATATTCATCGTCTGCTCGAATATCTGTAATATTTACGACCTCAAATTTGACTTTATCGTCAATATCTATTGATAGAATTTCATTTAAAATTTTCAGCATTTTTTCTTGTGATACATCAATACCTTTTATAGAAATATCCATATTTCTAGTACTTCGACTATTTATTCCTAGCATTGCAGATAGTAATAAGCCACCTTTTAATATAAAATTTTCATTATATTTTGATACTGATATTCTTTCTAAAATTCTTTCAAACATAAATCTTTGATATAATTCTAGTTGCGTTAATCCTGATTCTTCTGCAAGCTTTTTTGATTTTTCAAATAATTCACTATAATCAATCACTATATTAATACCTCCATAATGTTTTCAAACTTTTCTTGTATATTAAATATTTTTGCATATTCTTCTAATGTTATTAAATCTTTTTTTGATTGTTTGAAATAATTTTTTATAATTTTGTTATATAATTCTATATCAACTTCATTTTTATTTTTTAATAAATCACATATACACCTTTCTGCATTATAGACCTTTATTGGATTTCCATATGGACTTTTTATTTCTGTAATTCCTATATTAAATTTATCTTTTGCGACATAGTGAATTTCTAAATCTTCACTTATATTATTATGATTTAAAGTAGTTACATCAATTTTGTAAGGTGCTCTATCACTTAAATTTAATAAGTAACATGCTGTATTGTATGAAAATACAATATTAGAAAATTTTTGTTGTAGTATATAAAATTCATCTTCTATTAAGTTATTATCTATATATAATCCTCTAGATACTTTTCTAATTATTTTTTTATCAATATAACTTTGAATAGAAGGCCTAGAAATACCTATTTTTTCAAAATCTCTAGTTTTTATATAACCATAATTTTCATTTAAGAATTTTTTTAACTTTTTTTCACTCATATATATCCACCTCTTTTTACAACTACTCGTTCATTTTATCATTTTTACGAGTGATTGTAAATACATTTACTAAATATTATATTATTTTTTCAAAAATTTAAAAAATTATACAAAAAAACACCATATTTTTAATATGTTAATTAAATTTACTTATTTATCTTTAATTCTCTAACAATTTATGATAATATAAATTCAAGAAAGTTTGGAAAATAAATGGATAAAGGAGAAATCTAGAATGGAAGAATATTTTGATGTTTTAAATGAGAAAGGCGAATACACAGGAAAAATAGAATCTAGAGAAAAATGTCATAGAGAAGGATTATGGCACAAAGCAGTTGTTGTTTTTATAATAAATTCAAAAGGTCAAGTGTTGTTACAAAAAAGAAGTGCAAATAAAAAGTTGTGGCCTGATACATGGGATGTAACAGCAGGAGGACACGTTTTAGCCGGAGAATTTGATTTTCAATCTATACTTAGAGAATGTGAAGAAGAAGTTTCTGAAGTAAGATGGATAGATAAAAATGATATTATAGCAAAAATTAAAGATAATTATAACGGAATAACTGATAAAGAAGGCTGTTGGGAATATTTAATTAAATATTATGAATGGCTAGAAAAACAGTAAAAATCATGTACTTTTTTCATGATTTAATGTATAATTTTGAATAACATATATTATTTACTGGGTCTGAAATAGTTTTAGCTTAAGTAGAATCTGACCCGTGTAGACGCAGAGCATCACAAAAAGCCATCCCATCGAATGGCTTTTTATAATCTATTTGTAAATCTATTCTAATAATATTTTATATCTAATAAATTTAAAATAATCTTGGAGCTTTGCTAATTACTTTTTCTGTGATTTCAGGATAGTATGCCATATATGCAATATGTTTTATTATATACACTACACTATTTAAAATGTTTGACTTTGGAAATAAATATTTAATTTTTTTGCAATTTTCAATATAGGTAGAATCTATATTATGTTTTTTCATTATTTTTTGATATTTATACCATTGTTCAGAATATTTTATATTATGTGCCTTTCCTTTTCTTATAATTTCTGTTATTTCAAAAGCTATTTCTTTTTCTATATCTTTACTTAATAGAAAACTATAAATATCATCTCTTGTACTATATTCTTTCATTTTAATAATTTGTTCTGCTAAATCTTTTCCTTGTTCATGGTCAAATGTACTTTTAGTTAAACCATAAATTGTGCCTAATTCTTCTAATGATTTTGGTTGAATTTTTTGAAATAAACTTTTTTCAAAGTATGATGGCATATAACAAAATATTTTATTATAATCTTTAAATATGTCCCATATCTTTTTATCTTTAATATTTATATTATTATAATCCATTCCAGTAATCTTTTTTAATTCATATAAAGTATCTATTCCACTATCTACAAATATATAAATATGTACTAAATATCTTATAAGGTTATTATCAATATAAGTAGTATCATAACTAATATTTTTTGTAACGGTTTCTTTAACATATTTCATAATGTTTGGATAATAAGTATTGCTAAAAAAATAATAAAATTCAGGTGCTTTTTCTCCTTTTAATCCATAAGACATTTCATATTCTAAGCCATAGTCAAGTGGATTTAATTCACTTATACCTAATAAATATGCTATATATGAATTACTTCCGTGACCTCGCAAAACATAGTATTCGTTATCTTCTTTTGCTTTTTTGGCAATTAGGTAATTTAATATAAATAAACTTTCATAATTATTTTTACATATCAGTTTTAATTCATTTTCATATCTCGTTTGTATTTGTTTTGGAATTTCTTGTCCATATATTTCTTTTAATCTATTATTACATACATTCTCCATTATTTCTCTTGCGTTTTCTAGTTTGTACTGACATTTTGTCATATATTCTTCCACATTTATAAATTCTTTTAAAAAACATTTTAAATGATATTCTTCAGAGTTTTTACGTTTTGAATTAAAATCACATACTGCAATTAAATTATCTTTATATGGCTCTATTTCTGTTTTTAGCTGATTTATTTCGTTTTCTGAAAAAGCTACTTCTCCTTTAAAATATAGTCTCATATTATTAAATTTGTTAAAATCATAATTTATATTATATATATCATCATTTTTTTCAACTATAATTTCTGATATTTGTCCGTGATAAAGTCTAATTCCACATTGATTACAGTTTTCAAATGCTCTACTTTTATATAACATTTTTATGACATCTTCATCTGTTATAATTGTGACCATATCCATTAGTTCACTTGCATACCCATTTTGTATTAAAACTTTTTGTATTTCAGGGTTATTTAATTCTTCTCTGGTTCCATATGCTATAAACCTATCAAATACTTGCTCTTTTGTCATATCTGCTAATTTGATATTTTTTAATTCATTTTTGACTTTTTCATATGTTATAACATTTTTATTACTTTTTTCCATATTCAAAACCTCCATAAAAAAGTATAACATATAAAAAATTTTCTGTCTTGTTCTTCTCCTACCCTAAAATATAATTACTAATTTTCTCAATTCTTGCTTCTTCAAAATGGTTAGTTCCTTATTTTCTTTTCTTTTTAAAAGTTAAATGCTTCCATATCTTCCAATATAACAGCTTTATCTGTAAAATCTTTAATTTTTTCTTTATTTTCAGTGTGCATTGGTATAACTACATTTGGTTTTGTTATTTCTATTACTTGATTAAATGCTGTGTAATCTGCATGACCACTTACATGTAAACTATAAATGTCTATATTTAGTTCTTTCATTTTGTTCAAAAATTTTTTATAGATTTCTTCTTTTTGGTAACCTTCCCACATAGAGTAAACAACACAACAATTATTTAATACTTTGTCTTTTAATCTTTCTATATCTTTTAACATTGATACACGAATATTCATTATAAACTTGCCGTGAAGTAACTTTCCTGTTTCATTTATTCTTTCTTTAAATGGCTCAATATATTTTTTATATTCTTCTTTATCTCTTTTTATATATACACTACCTGGCAAATATACTCCAACATTTTTTGAATTTAAAGCATTTGGTATTTTTTGTGTTACTAATTGTAAAACATTACTTAAAACTATATCGTGTATTACTGTTTTTCCTGTTTTATTTGCTACTCTTTGCATTGTTGTAACTCTATCAATATTTGTCGTAGACATTAGCATTAGAACTTGGTCATAATTTTTTGTTTTTTCTACAATATCATCTACTAATTCTGTTTCTGTTTTGCTTTTTACCTGTTCTCTTGAAAGTGTAGTTCCTTCTGTTATTAGTAAATCTATTTTTCCTATCTTTTTGAGTGTATTTTCTAATAAAGAACCTTTATACCCGTGATTTCTAAAATCTCCTGTGTGCAATATTCTTTTTCCTTCTGCCTCTATTAGTAGCATAAATGAGTTATATGCACTATGGTCTACTATATATGGAGTAATTTTCATATCTTTTATTGTAATTGTCTTTTCTTCTTCAAGATTTATAGTTTTTCTATGAATTTTTCCCTTATTTTTTGCAAAACAAAATACTGTTTCAAAGATTTTTCTACTTAAATCTGACATATATACTGGCACATCATCTAAAATATCATCTATTCTTCCCATATGGTCTTGGTGATTATGTGTAATAAGTACTCCATCATAAACTGGCTTTCCTGTTGTTAAGCCTTCTATGTTTTCTAGTCTTTTTACTCCATCTAAGTCATCACCAAAATCTATAATTATTTTGGCTTCTTTTGATGATATTTCTGTGAATACTCCACCTATTTGATTTGTTCCTTTTAAAATTCTTACTTTCATTTTTTACCCCATTTTATTATATAATGTTTTTATATCTATTTTACTTTCTTGTCCTATTGAATAAACTCTAATGTTTTCTTCTTTTATCTTGTTATCAATATTTTTTTGTAATCTTCCATTTTTTTGGTCATCATCAAAGCCAAAAATTATTAACCCACATTTAGGTAAAATTGACGTTGGAGTTGGAATAGGATTGTCTATAATTTCATCAAAAATCTTATTCAAGTTTTTTATATATTCAGTATAAACATCTAAAATTTCATCATATCTCTTTTCAATTTCGTCATCATATCTCTTAATTTGTCCCACTACATCTGGAATTGTTGTTGATTTTATCTCTCCATTTGTGAAATGTTTTGCCTCAACAAATCTTAGTTGTCTTTCTTCTATTCCGTATAAAAGTATATCAATTCTATTTTGTTTTCTTATTGTTTTATCGCTTTCTATAATTTCTTTTTCAAAGGCAACCTCTACATCTAATACAACATATCCATTTGGTAAATTTGATATAACATTTCCATTTTTACAAATATTAGATACGCCTTTATCTTCTGGCGAAGAATATAATTTTGCTCTTTCTTTTATATTTTCATATCCATCACAAAAATTAGCTATTGCACCTAATTCATTTCCATCTGCTACATATGTTGGATGATATTCTTTTGGTACAAATGCAAACTTTGAATTTGTTATAAATCTGTCTTCATATTCAAATAATAACTTTTTATAGTAGTAAAAGTTTAATCTATTTTCCCTAATAGTTGGATATACTACTCCTTTTTTTATATCTTTTAGTAATTTGTCTTTAAAAAGACTATCATTCTTTAATCTTTTAATAATACCATCATTATATAATCTTCTTTTAAATTCTACTAACTTCTCCATACTAAACTCCTCATTTTTAGTAATATTCTTTTTTTAATTCTTCATCTATTTCTATAAATTTATCAAAATTTATTCTTTTATCCTTTTGGTTACACTTTTTTATTTCCTTAAAAGCATATTCTAATTGAGGATGGACTTGTTCAGTAAGAATAATTCCATTTATCATTTTTATTTTTTGTTTTCTCAATATATCAAAACCTCTTAAATCTGTGCCTTTTTCCTGTGCAGGCTTTGCTTTTTTAGGTTCAATATGAAAATCTCTCATTAAACAAACATAAAAAAATAATTCTGATAATACCCCTAGGGATTTATTATCTTTTACTTTCAATTCTATCACATTCAACGTGTTGCCCTCAATTCCCCATAAATCTATGGCAGACTTACCCCCAGTAAATACTCTTGTATTTTTTGACTTTTTTCCATAGAAAGTTCCAACTGGTAATTGGTGATAAAAACAATTTACATTTAATCCTAATTTTTCATTGGCTTTTTGGGTATGATTTGCTAAAAATATTTCCAACTTAGCTTCTGGGTGTTTAGGTTCTTTTTCCTCATTATTAACAGGTATATTATATATTAAATCATTATTTTTAAAGTATTTGTTATAAAATTTTTTTGCTCTTTCTTCTAATTCTTTTGACATAACAAACCAATCAAAAAGTTCATTAAAACAATAAACTCTATATAAAAATCGATTATAATGTCCATCGCATTTTATAGTATCATCTATATTTAATTTTAAAATAACTTCATTATATCCTTTTGCTTTACCTAATAATGCCCAAGCTTCAAAAGCAGCTCTATTTTCTTGCATATTTGCATTTATACAACTCGAATTCATTGTTATTATTAACTTGTTATCTTTCTCTGTAAATATTATACTTTTTGGAATATCTATCCCTTTTAATCTGTCCAATTTGCATTTCATCATTTTTCCACCTTTCAAATAATTTTTTTTATTACTATATTTTAATTTTATTATAGCATATGAAAAAATTTTTTTCTACTTCTGCTCAAAGTTAAAAAATAAAACCAATCTACATATTTTCTATTTCCAACTTTTTTGTTTTGCAGTTGTAATTTTATCTCCTTCTTCACTATCTCCAATCAAAAATGGTGAATTATCATTATGTTTTTTTACAACAGCTGTGAACTACCATATCATTTTCTTTGCCTATTTTACTAAATGTTTTTGCAATTTGTATTTGTTCTTCTTGGTTTGGCGGTTTTATTTTTGGTGCATTTTTCTTTACTTTTTCATATAAATCAAAAAAACTATTTGTCTATTTCATCTAAATATTTTAACATTGGTTCAGGATTTTTGGTGCAAAATGCAAGACAATCTACTACATCAGACATATTTTTAAAAGAGGATTCAAAACGAATCCTCTTTTGTTATATTATATAAAAAATTTAAATATTTTCTTAAGCTATCAATTTATTCTAATTCAAATGCTCCTGTATATAACTGATAATACATTCCTTTTTGAGAAATTAAATAATCATGTTCTCCTCTTTCAATTATTCTTCCATGATCTAAAACAATTATTGCTTTAGAATTTCTTACTGTTGAAAGTCTATGTGCTATAACAAATACTGTTCTTCCTTCCATTAATTTATCCATACCATCTTGAACTATTTTTTCTGTTCTAGTATCTATACTTGATGTTGCTTCATCTAAAATCATTACTGGTGGATTATTTAATGCTGCTCTTGCAATTGATATTAATTGTTTTTGACCTTGAGATAAATTACTTCCTGTTCCATCTACTATTGTATCATATCCTTTTGGTAACATTTTAATAAATTCATCTGCATTGGCAAGTTTTGCTGCTTCAATTATTTCTTTTCTTGTTGCTTTATCTTTACCATATGCAATATTTTCTGCAATTGTTCCTGTAAATAAATTTACATCTTGCAATACCATTCCTAAAGATCTTCTTAAATCTGCTTTTTTTATTTTATTGATGTTTATTCCGTCATATCTTATTTTTCCATCTTCAATATCATAAAAACGATTTATTAGATTTGTAATTGTTGTCTTTCCTGCACCTGTAGCTCCTACAAATGCTATTTTTTGACCTGGTTTTGCATATACACTTACATCATGTAATACTAATTTGTTTTCTTCATAACCAAAATCTACATCTATTAATTCTATATGTCCCTTTAGTTCAACATATTCAAGTCTTCCATCATGATGTTGATGTTTCCATGCCCATTTTCCTGTATATTTTTTAGATTCTTTTATCTCATTTCCTTTAATTTCTGCATTTACTAGTGTTACATATCCATTATCAACTTCTGGTTCTTCATCCATAAGTGCAAATATTCTTTTGGCTCCTGCTATTGCCATTATTATTAAATTGATTTGTTGTGATAATTGGGCAATTGGCATTGTAAAACTTTTACTTAAATTTACAAATGCTACAATTACTCCTAAGGTTATATTTCCCCATCCATTTACTAGTAAAATTCCTCCAACAATTGCTATAAATACATATAATAAGTTTCCTAAATTTGCTAGTGATGGCATTAGTATATTTGCATATGAGTTTGCATTTTTACTATCTTCATATAATTCTGTATTTATTTCTTTAAATCTTTTTTTGGCTTCTTCTTCATAATTAAATACTTTTATAACTTTTTGTCCACTTATCATTTCTTCTATATATCCATCAACTTTTCCTATTGTTTCTTGTTGTTTCATAAAATATTTGCTACTCTTACCAGCAATTCTTTTTGTATTTAAAATCATTAATATTCCCATAATTATTACTAATGCAGATAAATATATATTTGTTACTAACATTGCTATAAATGAAGATACAACAGTTATTGCCAAACTTAGTGTTTGTGGAATTCCTCTTGATATTAATTCTCTTAATGTATCTATATCATTAGTATAATGGCTCATTATATCACCATTTAGGTGTGTATCAAAATATCTAATTGGTAGTTTTTGCATATTTGCAAATAAGTCATTACGTATACTTCTTAATGTTCCTTGTCCAACAACTACCATTATTCTATTATATATGTATGTAGATATAATTCCTATTAAATATATGCAACACATTGTTAATAATGCTTTTATTAATGGTGCAAAATTTGGGTTTTCTATACCTAATAATGGTGTTATATAATTATCTACTAATTTTTCCATAAAAAGCGAACTAGATACATTTGCTAATGAACTTAATATTACTAGTATAAATACAATTATTAATTGGATTTTATATTTTTTTGTTATTATTTTCATTAGTCTTTTTATTGTATTTAAATCAAACTTTTTGCTCATATGCTTCACTTCCTTTCGTTTGAGATATATAGATTTCTTTGTATATTTTATTATTTCTTAAAAGTTCTTCATGTTTTCCTATTGCTTGAATTCTGCCATTACTCATAACTATTATTTTATCTGCATCTTGTACAGATGAAATTCTTTGTGCAATAATTATTTTTGTTGTATTTGGTATTTTTTCACTAAATGCTTTTCTAATTAAACTGTCTGTTTTTGTATCTACAGCTGAAGTTGAATCATCTAAAATTAATATTTTTGGTTTTTTCAATAATGCTCTTGCTATACATAGCCTTTGTTTTTGACCACCACTAACATTTGCTCCACCTTGTTCTATCATTGTGTCATATCCATCTGGAAATCCTGTAATAAATTCATCTGCTTGTGCCAATTTACAAACTTCTACAATTTCTTCATCTGTTGCTTGTAAATTTCCCCATCTTATGTTGTCTTTAATTGTTCCTGAGAACAACTCATTTTTTTGCAATACCATTGAAACTTGGTCTCTTAAGGTTTTTAAGTCATAATCTTTTACATTGATTCCTCCAACTTTTACTTCTCCACTTGTTACATCATATAATCTTGGAATTAAATTTACTAAGCTTGATTTTCCATCACCTGTTCCACCTATTATTCCTACTGTCTCTCCAGAATTTATTGTTAAATTAATTTTCTTTAAAATTTCTTTCTTTTTATCTTTTACATAACTAAATCCAACATTTTTGAATTCTATTTTTCCGTTTTTTACTTCATATATAGGATTTTCTTTATTTTTTAAATCTGGTTTTTCTTCTAATACTTCTACAATTCTTTGTCCAGATTCCCATGCCATTGTTATCATTACAAATACCATTGATAACAACATTAAACTGCTTAACATTTGCATAATATAAGAGAATAAGCTTGTTAGCTCTCCTGTTGTTAGTGTTCCAATTACTATAAATCTGGCTCCAAAATATGATATTAATGTTAAACATGTGTATATTGTAATTTGCATTATTGGTGAATTAAATGCAAGTATTTTTTCTGCTCTAGAAAAGTTTTGATATATTTCGTCAGATATTTTGTTAAATTTTCCTATTTCTTTTTCTTCTGTTACAAAAGATTTTACAACTCTGATTGCTTTAACATTTTCTTGTACCACACAATTTAAATGGTCTATTTGATTAAAAACTTTTTTGAAGATTGGTCTTACATAATTTGCTATAAAGATTAATAAAAATCCTAATATAGGTGTTGCTACTAAATAAATAATTCCTATTCTTGTGTCAATAACAAATGACATTATAATTGCAAATATTATTGTTATTGGTGCTCTTACTGCTGCCCTTATAATCATCATATATGCTTGTTGAACATTTGTTACATCTGTTGTAAGTCTTGTTACTAAACTTGATGTGCTGAATTTATCTATATTGAAAAATGAAAAATCTTGTATTTTGTTATAAATATCTTCTCGTAAATTTTTTGCAAATCCACTTGATGCTTTTGCTGCAAATCTTCCTGATAATACTCCAAATACTAATGATAATCCAGCTGATAATACTAGCATTATTCCGAGTATTGTTATTTGTTTTGTGTCATTATTTGCTATTCCTTCATCTATTAATTTTGATAGTAAAAAAGGAATTGCTATTTCCATAAATACTTCAACACACATAAAAATTGGTGTTAGAATTGATGCTGTTTTAAATTCTCTAATTGATTTTAACAATCTTTTTAACATTTTTGCCTCCTTATTATTTTATATTTTTTAGATAATATTTAATAATTTTTATGTTTAAAATTACTCTGTATTACCTTTTGCCCTCAAAAAAAGAGCATAAATTGCTGTTGGATTTACACTCATTTTATATGTATTACTTTTTATATCACTTTTTAAAAAATTTGTCAATAAAATTTGAACAATTATTTTAACATACTGGATAATAGTCTTAAATAAAGTACAGAAACGATGATATTATAATATTTTAAAGCTTTGACGCTTGATTGAAATGAAAATTAGAATTCATTTGGCTTTTGCGTGAGGAATGTTCACGGTACTCGAGTTTACGAGAGGGTCGGAGTGAAAGAGGCTCATGAAAAAGCCTTATGAATTCTTCTTGAATGGAATGAACAGGAGAACTTTAAAATATTATAATATCATCGCTTTTAACGAAATAATTAAAAAAACATTATCCAGTAACAACTAAAGACTATAGTTTAGTGAAAAATTTAAATTATAAATTTCAAGTATATAAATAAAATAATTTCTAATATTAATATTGCTGGTAAGCCTATAGTAAATTTTAGTTTCTTTGTTTTATGTCTAAAGGTATACATTCCAGCAATAGTTCCTATTCCACCACCAAGTAGTGTTATTAGAAATAAAGTATTTTCTGGAATTCTCCATTTACCTTTTTGGGCTTTTCTTTTATCTGACCACATTACATAAAATCCAATTAAATTTATTATTATTAAATATATAATTACATTTTTAACTGTAAATAAATTAAATTCTACTAAATTTTCCATTTTTAAATCTCATTCCTTATATAATAATATGGTATAGTTCATTGAGAAATTTTGATATATTAATAATTGCATAAATTTTTCGACTCAATACGGAAATATAAGAATTTCCTCCAATCGTATTCAAAATTTATTTATTATTAATATATCAAAATTTCTTACTGAACTCTAATGCTAATATGTTGTTAATTACACATTAAATTTAAATAATACAATATCTCCATCTTTCATTATATAGTCTTTTCCCTCTTGTCTAACTAATCCTTTTTCTTTTGCAGAAACCATTGAGCCACATTTCATTAAATCTTCATAAGATATTACTTCTGCCTTTATAAATCCTCTTTCAATATCTGAATGTATTTTACCAGCAGCTTGTGGTGCTTTTGTTCCTTTTTTTATTGTCCATGCTCTAACTTCTGGCTCTCCAGCTGTTAAAAATGATATTAATCCTAATAAACTATAACTTTTCTTTATAAGCTTATCTAATCCAGATTCATCTAGCCCTAATGCTTCTAACATTTCTTTTTTATCTAGTTCATCTAGTCCAGAAATTTCTTCTTCTATTTTTACACATAATGGAATTACTTCTGCATTTTCTTTTTCAGCATATTCTTTTACTTGTTTTACCATTTCTTCATTTTCTGCATTTGATATTTGTTCTTCTGAAATGTTTGCTATATATATAATTGGTTTTGCTGTTAGTAAAAACATGTCTTTTAAAATTTCTTGTTCATCTTCATTAAATTCTAATGCTCTAACAGGTATTCCATTGTTTAAGTTTTCTTTTATTTTCTTTATTAAATCAATTTCTGATTGATATTTTTTATCTGCTTTTAAATTTTTTGTTGCTTTTTCTAGTCTTTTATCTAATGTTTCTAAATCTGCAAATATTAATTCCAAATTTATTGTTTCTATATCTCTTAATGGATTTATATTTCCATCAACATGTACTACATTTGGGTCTTCAAAACATCTTACAACTTGGACAATTGCATCAACTTCACGAATATGAGATAAGAATTTATTTCCTAATCCTTCTCCTTTACTTGCTCCTTTAACTAATCCTGCTATATCTACAAATTCTACTACTGCTTTTGTTACTTTTTGAGGATTATACATTTTGGCTAAATTATCTATTCTTTCATCTGGAACTGCTACAACTCCAACATTAGGCTCTATTGTACAAAATGGATAATTAGCACATTCTGCACCTGCTTTTGTTATACTATTAAATAATGTACTTTTTCCTACATTTGGTAAACCTACTATTCCTATTTTCATTTTAAATTTCATTCCTTTCTCATTTCGCTTAAAGATATTTCTAGTTATAATGTTTTTAAATAAATATTTTTATATTAATTTTTTTATAGTTTTATCTTGATTTTTTATTTGATATATTATTTAAAAGGCTATATTACTAGCCTTTTCATTTTACATATGTATGTATTTTGTTTCTTATATGAACTAATCGTTCGCTTCAGCAGGTGCTTCAACTGGGCATACACCAGCACATGTTCCACATCCTATACAAGCAGATTCATCAATTACAAAACAATTATCACCTTGTGATATACATCCAACTGGACAACTTGCTGCACAAGCTCCACAACTTATACATTTATCACATTGTATTCTGTAAGCCATTTTATTCACCACCCCGAAATTTATTTAGGTTTTTAATAAAAGGATTTACCTATAAACCTATTATATTAAATTTTAAAATTTTCTTTTAAGCTTATTCTTATGAATTTATTTTTTTGTCTTGTTCTTCTAGTGTTTCTAATTCATTTAATTCTTGTTTATATTCTGCTTCTTCTTCATTTGTTTCTTCTTCAGAATTTACATCTTTTATAATTTTTATTTCATCTATATTATATCTTTTTTGTCTTATAATATCTCCATCTTTTATTTTTACTCTAACTACTTCTCGTAATGTTTCAACATTATCTACTTCACCTTTTCCATCTGGTGTATTTACTATTGCTCCAACATGAGGCAAATGTTTTGCTTTTTCTTCATATACTTCTTGTTCATATTTTAAGCAACACATTAATCTTCCACAATTTCCAGAAATTTTGGTTGGATTTAATGAAAGATTTTGCTCTTTTGCCATTTTTATAGATACTGTTTCAAAATCTCTTAAAAATGAGCAACAACATAATTCTCTTCCACAAATACCATTTCCGCCTATTTTTTTTACTTCATCTCTAACACCTATCTGTCTTAGTTCTATTCTAGTTCTATAAACTGCTGCTAAATCTTTTACTAATTCTCTAAAATCAACTCTTCCTTCTGATGTAAAAGAAAATAATAATTTGCTATTATCAAATTTTAATTCTACATCTGTTAATGTCATATCTAAATTGTACTCTTTAATTTTTTTATTACAATACTCATATGCTTCTTGCTCTTTTTTTCTACATTCTTCAGCATGTTTTAAATCTTTTTCTGATGCAAATCTTAAAATTTTATTTAATGGTATTGTAAGTTTTTCATCATCTATTATTCTATTTGGTATTACAACTTCTGCAATATCTTCCCCTTGGTCTGTTTCTACTATTACATGTTCTCCTTTTTTTACTTCTAACCATTTGGAATCAAAAAAATATATTTTTCCTAGCTTTTTAAATCTGACTCCTACTAATCTTTTCATTTATTACGTCCTTTCTATTTTTGAAATAAATACCATATATTAAATAATAAGTTATCTACACACATATCATAATTACTATTTGCTTGTAATCTTTTTTTGGTATCTTCAATAATATCTATTGAATTTATATATCTTATGTCTTTTTTGCTAAATTCTAAAGCTAGAATGTTCATATATTCTAGTACTGAATTTATCTCTTCTTTTTCATTGTATATTTCTTCTGCAATCAAAGTGATATCAATTAGGTCTTTTGTTTTAAAACTATCAAATAAATTTTCTATATTTTCATATAATTGAGTTTTTTGATTTAATTGTAATGTTTTTCCTATACTTCCCTGTGATAATTTTATTATTTTTTCACTAAATTTTGTTTCAGGATATTTTTCTTCTAAAAATTTTTTTATTTGATTTGTTTCTAAATTATCAAAATGCATCCTTGTACATCTTGAGTTTATTGTACTCAACATACTATATTCATTAGAACAAATAAGAATTATTGTTAAATATTCTGGTGGCTCTTCTAGTGTTTTTAATAAACAGTTTTGTGCCTCAGTTGTCATTTTATCACTATCATTTATTATATATACTTTTTTATTTGAATTTATTGGTTTTTCTGCAACTTTTCTTTGTAAATTTCTTATTTGATCTATTTTTATTTTTCCATCTTCAGGTTCAATCATTATAAAGTCTGGGTTACTTCCTGATTCAAATTCTATACATGATTTGCATCTACATTCTTTATTTTCTGGCTCTAAACATAACATCTTTTTTGCAAATTCTAATGCTATTAGTTTTTTTCCTATTCCTTCTATTCCCCAAAACAAATAACTGTGTGAAGTTTTTTTTATTTCTATTGATTTTTCTAAAATAGATTTATTTTTCTCATTTCCTATTATTTTTTCAAACAAATTAAATTCCTCCAAATTTTGAAAATGGCCAAAATCTGAATTCTACTTTTCCTTCAATCTTTTCTAAAGGAATACATCCAAATGACCTACAATCATTACTTCCTGTTCTGTTATCACCTAAACAGAATACACAATTTTCTGGTACTACAAATCCAGTAAATTGTCCTAAATTATGCCCTTGTTTCATATCTGTAATAACTCCTGGTTGTAAATAATCTTCTTCTAATTTTTCATTATTAATATATACTGCTCCATTTTTTATTTCTACATATTCTCCTGGTAAAGCTATTACTCTTTTTATATAACTTGTTTTATTTAATTCTAATACATTATATGTAAATTTATTAAATAATCCTTGTGGTTCATTATCATATTTTGCTACAGGGTTTTGTAAATCTACTTCTTCATTACTATAGTCTTGTTTGCTTGGAGCTTCAAATGTAATTATATCTCCTCTTTCTGGCATTTTTTTTGTAGTTCTTTGCCATCTATTAAGCCATAGTCTTTCTCCTTCATGTAAGGTTGGAAACATTGATGTTTGCCTTACTTCTGTTGGAGTTCCTATATAATATCTAACAACTAGTGCTAATACTACTGCTATTATAAAACATAGTATCCATTCTAATATTTCTTTTACTATTGGATTTTTCATTTATTATCACTTTCCTTATTTATAATGTTTTTATTTTCTTTTGTTTTTACACTCCCTTATTATACATGATTATATTATTTTTTTCAAGATTATATAGAAAAAAACAAAAACTAAAAATTACTCGATAATGGTCTTAAAAAAAAGAGGCAACTTAATGTTGCACTCTATATTTTCTTTTTTTTGTTTCAAATACTTCTGGTGGTATTATTGGGTTATATGCTTCTCCATCAAATACATCCATTTCTATTGTCCTTGTTAATAAATCTGTATAAGTATATGATGCTGTTCTATTATTTTCTTCATATTTAACAACAAATAAGTTGCTATATACTTTTTCTATTGTTCCTTCTTTTTCAAATTCTTTACTCCTACCTAATGAGCCTTTTACTATTATCTTTTGACCAAGTTTATCTGTAATGTCTGTTTTTAAACTTGCTATATCAGTCCTACAAATCATTAGATCACCTACTTTGCTTAAGATGATTTAAGTATAACATTCCATAGGCTTTTTGTCAAAGCATGTATTTTTTTGTTTTTTCTTGCTATCCTTAGAGCAATGTGTATTTCAGGTTTTGTTACAATTATATTACAATTGTATTACTTTTTTGTTACACGCAATAATAGGAAAGTTTACCTTTCCTATTATTATATAAATACTACATTCATTTTTCCTCTTGCTCCAAGTCCATTTATTCCTTTTTTTCCATCCCTTAATTCACTTTCGAAATCATCTATTGTTATATATTTATTTTTCTCAGTAATGGCTACATTTTTAGCAACAATTAATGGATCTATAAAATCTATTAAAATTCTAGCAGGTGATGATGCAAAATTAGCTCCTGCTTCCATTAATGCTTCGAAATAACTTTGGCATGCACCTGCAAAAATTACTAAATCTTTTGAACTTATTTTTTCATACTCCCTAGCATTTATTATTGTTTCTACAAAATATTTTGAATTTCTATAATTTAGTATATCTAGATAGTTAGAATTATTTTTTATCATTCCATCATGACCTGTTATAACTAATATATCTGGATTATAAATATTTAATAATCTAAAAACTGTTTTAGATTGCCTGTTTTCTGGTATATTTTTTACAAATGCTTTTAATCCCATTTTTTTATAAAACATATTTGATTTTTCAGCATATTTTTTGTCTCCATCTAAGTGCAAAATTTTTCCAGTATTAATAATTTCTTTTGTTCTTTTTTCATTTTTTTTATTTAATGTTGTATTTAAAATCCTTTCTTCTAATTCTTTTTCATATTTTTTAATTTCTTCTCCATTGATTAATTTTAAGTCATCTATATACGCATCAGCTTCAATTCTAATATCAATTCCTTTTAATATTGCTAATTTTTTATTATTAGGTAGTTTAATTATTTTTTTAACACAAAAAATAACATCATTATTATACGAATTTCTTGTTACATTATCCCCTTTTTTTATTTCATTCATTTTTTATTCCATTCCTTCCTCTAAGGTTCATAAAAATTTTTTAAATACTTCTTTTAAGTTAAAAATGTATCATTCTCTCTTTTGTTCCAAATTTAATTTAGTTATAATTTTTTATGCCCCCTACTAGAAGTTTTGTTTACATTATAATAAGAAAACAATATTGCTTCTTTATATTAATATATGATTATTCGACAATTTTAGTTAATTAAACATAAAAATATTTACTTTGATAATTTTTTATGCTATAATACACGTGAAAATCTAACTTTGAGGAGGCTGTTTATGGATATACAAAATAATAAAGAGTTAGCAGAAGATAAAGTTTTAATCTTATATTTATTAAATAAGATTGATGATGGAATTAAAAATGATAATTTATATAAAATAGTTTCTAGTTCAAAAGATATTAATTATTTTTATTTTCAAGAACTTATGGCTGATTTAAAAGCTACAAATCTAGTTTGTTCTTTCACTCAAGATGAAGAAAACTTTATAAAGATTACAACAGATGGAAAAAATGCACTTGATTTAACAAAATCCCTTTTACCAGGTTTATTAAAATTAAAAGCTGATACAATTTTTAAGAAAGAAAACTCTAACATTATAGAAGAATCTTCTGTTGTTACAGAATTTATTCCTCAAGATGAAAATAATTATACTGTAAAGTGTAAAATTGTAGAACAAAACGAAACAATTTTTGAACTTTCTGTTCATGCAGCTTCTAGAGAGAAAGCTAAACAAATTTCTGATAATTGGAACAAAAATGCAAATAAACTTTATCCAGAAATTTTAAAATTAATTTCAAGTGAAAATATTTCATCTGAAAATTAATTTTTAAATTTTAGAATTACCTGTTGTTTCTCACAAAAAGAAAGGAATTTAATTTTATATGAAAAAAACAGATATTGTAAATTTTATAAATATATTAAAACAAACATACCCAGATGCAACATGTAGTCTTGATTTTAAAAATCCTTTTCAAATAACTGTTGCTGTTATGCTTTCTGCCCAATGTACAGATGAAAGAGTAAATAAAACAACACCAGCATTATTTGAAAGATGCAAAACAATTGAAGATTTTGCAAATATTGATATTAAAGAATTAGAAGAAATTATTCACCCTTGTGGATTTTATAAAAATAAAGCAAAAAATATAAAAGAATGTGCAAAAATGGTTTTAACTAAATTTAATGGAGAAGTACCTCATACTATGGATGATCTTCTTATTCTTCCTGGTATTGGTAGAAAAAGCGCTAATGTAATTTTATTAGAAGCTTTTGGAATTGCAAAAGGAATTGCTGTTGATACACATGCAAAAAGAGTTTCTAACAGAATGGGACTTTCTTTAGAAACAGATCCAGAAAAAATTGAACAAGATTTATTAAAAATTTTTCCTAAAGAATATTTAAAAGATATAAATCATCTTTTTGTTTGGCATGGTAGAAAAACCTGTGATTCTAGAAAACCTTTATGTGATACTTGCACAGTTAAACAATTTTGTAAATATTATTTAAAAAGTTCTAATTAAGAAAAATATAAAACTTTAAGGTACGCAAATTCAAAGCATAAATAAGAATAATGTCTAAATTTTCTTTAAATTCAAATATAAAGTTTTTATCTTAAAAAAATGTTTAATTTTTTAATTTAAAGTAAATTTAATTAATAATCCTTCATATATTATTTATATGGAGGATTTTTATGTGTGGAATAGTTGGTTTTGTAAATTTTGAAAAAGATATTACTAATTCAAAAAATATCTTAATTAATATGAATAATACTCTTTCTAAAAGAGGACCTGATGAAGAAGGTTATTATATTAATAATCATGTAGCATTAGCTCATAAGAGATTAATTGTAATTGACCCTGAAGGCGGAAAACAACCTATGAGTGCTTCTTCTAATCAGTCTGTTTCAATTGATAAACCTAAGACAAATATGTTAATTAATTATAATTCAAATTTTATAATTTCCTATAATGGGCAAATTTATAATACTAATGAATTACGAAAAACTTTAGAAGAAAATGATTTTACTTTTGATACTCACTCAGATACAGAAGTATTGCTAAAAAGTTATATTTTTTATGGAAATGATGTTGTAAAACATTTAAATGGCATTTTCTCATTTGCTATTTGGAATTCTTCAAAAGAAGAACTTTTTGTTGCAAGAGACCATTTTGGAGTTAAACCATTTTTTTATACAATTATAGATAATTCCTTTATCTTCGCTTCAGAAATAAAAGCATTATTTGAATATCCTGGTGTAGAAAAAATATTAGATTCTCAAGGAATATCCGAATTATTTGGAATTGGTCCTGCTCACACTCCACGGTACAACTATATTTAAAAATATTTTCGAATTACAACCTGCTCAATTTGCTATTTTCAATAAAAGTGGCTTTTATGTAAAAAAATATTGGAGTTTAAAAAGTGAACCACATACAGAAAATTTTGCTCAAACATGTAATCATGTAGAATTTTTATTAGAAGATTCCATTAAAAGACAATTGGTTTCAGATGTGCCTTTATGTACATTTTTATCTGGTGGCTTAGATTCAAGTATAATTACAAAATATGCTTCAGATTATTGTTATGAAAATCATTTGCCACAACTTGATACTTATTCAATTGATTATGTTGATAATGATAAAAATTTTGTTAAAAGTGATTTTCAGCCTAATTCTGATAATTTTTATATAAATTTAATGGTAAATAAACTTCAAACTAATCATCATCCTGTTGTAATAGACACTCCTGAATTAGCTGAAGCTTTATATGATGCAATGATTGCTCGTGATATGCCTGGAATGGCAGATGTTGATTCTTCTTTATTACTATTTTGTAAATATGTAAAACCAACAGCAACAGTTGCTCTTACAGGTGAATGTGCAGATGAAATTTTTGGTGGATATCCTTGGTTTTTCCGCGAAGATGCTTTAACAAGTGGAACATTTCCTTGGTCTATTGCAATAAATGAACGTCAGACATTGCTTAATAAAGATATCGCAAGAAAAGTAGATTTAAAAAATTATATTGATTTTAGATATAATGAAAGCTTGAATAATGTGGAAATACTTGATATTGATTCTAAAGAAACTGCTGAAAAAAGAAAAATTTCTTATTTAACTTTGAATTGGTTTATGCAAACCCTTTTAGATAGATCTGATAGAATGGCTATGTATAATGGTTTTGAACTTCGTGTTCCTTTTTGTGATTATCGCTTAGCTCAATATGTTTGGAATATTCCTTGGGAAATGAAAGCTCTTAATGGTAGAGAAAAAGGGCTTTTAAGATATGTTTCTCGAAAATTCTTACCTTCTGAAATTGTTGATAGAAAAAAGAGCCCTTATCCAAAAACTCATAATCCCACATATCTAGCAAAAGTAAAATCTATGCTTTCTAATATTATGTCTAAACCAAATGCTCATATCAATTCTTTGTTAAATAAAGAATATATTATGAATATTCTCGAAACAGATGGTAAAGCTTTTACTAGACCTTGGTTTGGTCAACTTATGACTCGGACCACAACTTATGGCTTACCTTTGTCAAGTTAATATGTGGCTTGAGAAATATGAGCCAAAATTAGAGCTATAATTGTGTGTACATCAAAAGAGGTCGCAAATTGCGACCTCTTTTTTTTGAGATTGTATTATCCCCACCAATCAGGAACTCTTCCTACATCCCATCCGTCTTTATCATATAATATACGATTTCTTACTGTATATGTTTTTCCATCCGGAGCTGTATAAGTTCCATTTTCGTGATCGTGAGTTTCTTCAAGATAATTTTCTTTTACTTTACGCTCATTGTGCCCATTTAGCCTTTTACCACAAAACGTACAGAAAATACTATCATCATCGATTTTCTTGCCACAATACTTGCAAAACATATTTTTTCCTCCTAGTCAATTGGCTTTCTAATTAAGTTTATTTACTGCATCTATTTAAACTGCTCTTAAATTAGAACAGGGATTTTCAAAAAAATATATTTCTATATTAGCATATTTTTTATTTTTGTCAATTTTGTATTAATTCATATAGTCTCTTAATTTCTTGCTTCTGCTTGGATGGCGAAGTTTCCTTAATGCTTTTGCTTCAATTTGACGTATTCTTTCTCTTGTTACATCAAATTCTTTTCCAACTTCTTCTAGTGTTCTTGCCTTTCCATCATCTAGTCCAAATCTTAATCTTAATACTTTTGCTTCTCTAGGTGTTAAGGTTTTCATAACTTCATTTAGCTGTTCTCTTAGTAATGTATATGAAGCAGCATCTTGTGGTGCTGGTGAATCTTCGTCTTGTATAAAGTCACCTAGGTGGCTATCATCTTCTTCTCCTATTGGTGTTTCTAGTGATACAGGGTCTTGTGCTATTTTTTGGATTTCCATTACTTTTTCAACAGACATGTCCATTTCTTGAGCAATTTCTTCTATTGTTGGTTCTCTTCCAAATTGTTGTAATAAATGTCTTGATGTTCTTATTAATCTATTAATTGTTTCTACCATATGAACTGGAATTCTAATTGTACGTGCTTGGTCTGCTATTGCTCTTGTTATAGCTTGTCTTATCCACCATGTTGCATAAGTACTGAATTTAAATCCTTTAGTATAATCAAATTTTTCTACTGCTTTTATTAATCCCATGTTTCCTTCTTGTATTAAGTCTAAAAATAACATTCCTCTTCCAACATATTTTTTTGCAATACTTACTACTAATCTTAAATTTGCTTCTGCTAGTTCTTGTTTTGCTTCTTCATCTCCATCTAGAATTCTTTTGGCTAATTCTAGTTCTTTATCATAAGATAATAGTGGAATCTTACCAATTTCTCTTAAATACATTCTTACAGGATCATCTACACTTATTCCTTCATAATTTGTATCTGTTATTTCGTCTAATTTTAAATCTTCAACTTCTTTTAAATCATCTATGTCTGGTTCTTCTTCAAAGTCGTCATTTAAAAGACTTACACCCATTTCTTCAAAAGCATCAAAAACTTTGTCAATTTGTTCTGGATTTGTGTTTTCTAATTCTTTTGCTAATTCCCCATATGTTATTTTTCCAGATTCTTTAACTTTTTTTACTATATCTTGAACTTTTTCATTTTCAGTTTTCTCATTTTCTGTTTTATTATTTTCTTTTAAGTCTTCTTTTTTATTTTCTGTATTTTCGTTTTCTTTTATTTTAATTTCTTTTAATTCCTCTTTATTTTCTGTTTTTTCTTTAATTTCTTTATCCACGAAAATTCACCCCTACTTAATTTTAGCTAGTGTAATTATTATATTACTTAGCTCTTTACTTAATTTCTTTTTTGTTTCTGCATCTTGTTCTGTTTCTAATTCTTTTAAAATATGTGTTTTTTTATTTTCTAATCTTTCTCTTTCGTATTTTGATAATATGTCATCAACTGCTTTTTCTATATTTTCTATTCCATAATCTGTTGCCATTACTTTTGTTATATGATTTTGTGTTTGTTCATCAAATTCATCTATAAGTTTATTTACATTTACATCTTGATTTTCTAATTCTTTATATAATTTTATTGCAATTTTTTTATTTGTTTCATCTTTAAAATCTTCTGGTGTTATTTTTTCTTTAATTTTTTGAAATATTTTTTCATTTGCATCTAATAGTAGAGCAATAATTGTATCTTCTCTTCTTTTTAAGTCTATATCAACATCTTTTTCTTCTTTTTCATTTTTTTTAACAACTGGATTTTTGACTGTTTTACTTTGCAATAAATTTTCTGTTTTTGATGATGTATATATTAATTTGTTTACTTCTGCATATATAGCTTCTTTGGAAATTTGGTAATTACTTGCAATTTTATCTATGTAAATTTCTCTTTCCATTGTATTATCTACTTTTGCTAAAATTTTAGCAATTTCATTTAAAAATTTTATTTTATCTGAAGCATTTTCTAAATTTATATTTTTGCTTAAATTTTTTACCTTAAATTCCACCAATGATATAGCATTATCCATTGCAAGTTTAAATCTTCCTTCTCCAAATTTTAGTACAAATTCATCTGGGTCTTTTGCTCCCTCTATTTGTAATACTCTCATATCACAACCCATTTTTTGTAATATTTCCATAGATCTTGCAACTGCAGTTTGTCCTGCTCCATCAGCATCAAATCCTAAAATTACTTGCTCTGTACTTTTCCTTAATAACCATCCTTGTTGCTCTGTTAATGCTGTTCCTAATGCTGCTACTACATTCGTAATTCCTCTTTGATATAAAGAAATTGCATCCATATACCCTTCAACGATTAATAGTTTTTTACTACAGTCTTTTTTGGCAACATTTAATCCAAATAAGTGTCTTCCCTTACTATATACCACATTTTCTGGTGAGTTTATGTATTTTGGCTTTGAGTCATCTAATACTCTTCCTCCAAATGCAATTACTCTTCCTCTTACATCACATATAGGTATCATAAACCTATTTCTATACATGTCTATGAACTGACCTCTATCATTTTTAATTACTAGTCCTGATTCTAATATTTCTTTTTCTCCAAACCCTTGATTTTTTAATGATTTATACAGTTCATCATATTTTCCCGAAAAACCTATTTTAAATGTTTCTAATGTGTTTTGTGTTAATTTTCTCTTTTTTACATATTCTTGTGCATTTTTAGCTGTTGGTTTATATAAATTTTGATGATAAAATTCTGCTGTAAATTGATTTATTTTGTAAATTTTTGCTTTTAGTTCTTCTTTTCTATCTTCTTCTGGATTTTCAATTTTTGGTAATTGTATGTTTGCTTTTTCTGCTAGTTGTTCTATTGCATCTTTAAATCCTATTCCTTCAATTTTCATTAAGAATGTATAAATATTACCTCCAACTCCACATCCAAAACAATGAAAAATTTGCCTTTCTGGTGATACAGAAAAAGATGGAGATTTTTCATTATGAAAAGGACATAATCCAAAATAGTTTCTCCCTTTTCGAGTTAAATGTACGTATTGTGAGATGATATCTACTATGTCATTGTTCTGTCTTACTTGCTCTATTATTTCTTCACTATATCGTGCCACTTTCCTCAACTCCTATATTACTTTTTCATACATATATATTATTCGACGTATTTTACATAATTCCCTCTTTTTTTCAAAATTTTTTTATTTTTTTCTTTTTATATTAACTTTACGAACAATAACGCGGACTTTATAATGTTATAAACATATAAAATGTCTAAAAAAAGTCCGCTATTGTTGTTGTATAGGAAAATTTAAGTTTTTCCTATACAAGAAAAGAGCTTCGCTCAAAATTTTTCTACATTATTCCCATCTTTTTTGCAAATCTTTTTCCTTTTTTAGCTAATTTATTTGTATCCATCATGGAAGTATCTTTAACCATCATTAAAACTCCTGTTGTTATTAATCCACCAATTACTAAACCTTTAACAAATTTCATATTTTCTCACATTCCTTTCATTATTTTATAATTCTTATAGAACCATTTTTATTATTTCTCATTTTTCATCTTTTATGTAATATTTATAACTGAAAATTTTTTTAAAATATTTGTCAGAAAAACACTTTTGGTTCCAATAACTATACTCACTATTATAATTTGGTAAGAAATTTTGATATATTAATAATAAATAAATTTTGAATACGATTGGAGGAAATTTAGAATTTCTTAAATTAATTTTATGGAAAATGTTCGCGTCGAGCGCAGCGAGGACTAAGTGAAAGGGCGCCATAAAATTATTTTAGAAATTCTTATATTTTCGTATTGAGTCGAAAAATTTATGCAATTATTAATATATCAAAATTTCCTACTTAACATTAGCTAATAACTAATAAAATTTCTCCATTCCATTGACTTTTAAGGATTTTGCTAGTATAATTTTTATATTAAAATAAATTCATATATTTATATAAGCTTATAATCTACTTTTTAAAATTTAATAATAGATTAGTTATTGTACAAAAAGCAAAATATAAATAATTAGAACGGAGGTCATCATGGCATATAATTTTAAAGAAATAGAACAAAAATGGCAAAAAAAATGGGAAAAAGAAGGCACATTTTGTGCAAGTAATGATTTTACAAATAAAAAGAAATGGTATGGATTAATAGAATTTCCTTATCCATCAGGTCAAGGATTACATGTTGGGCATCCACGTAGTTACACAGCACTTGATGTTATTGCAAGAAAAAGAAGATTACAAGGGTATAATGTATTATTTCCTATTGGATTTGATGCATTTGGATTACCAGCAGAAAATTATGCAATTAAAACAAATGTACATCCAAAAATCACAACAGAAAAAAATATTGCACATTTTACAGAACAATTAAAATCAATAGGATTTTCATTTGATTGGTCAAGAGTTATAAACACAACAGACCCAGAATATTACAAATGGACACAATGGATTTTTATACAATTATATAAACATGGTTTAGCATATAAAGCAACAATGCCAATAAATTTTTGTACAGGATGTAAAGTTGGTTTAGCAAATGAAGAAGTTGTTAATGGTGTATGTGAAAGATGTGGAAGTCCAGTTATTCAAAAAGAAAAGTCTCAATGGATGTTAAAAATCACAAAATATGCACAAAGGTTAATTGATGATTTAGATGATGTTGATTTCTTAGAAAAAATAAAAACTCAACAACGTAATTGGATTGGACGTTCTGAAGGTGCTGAAGTAAAATTCAAAATTTCTGGAACTGATGAAAAATTACTTGTTTATACAACAAGACCAGATACAATCTTTGGTGCAACATATATGGTTATTGCACCTGAGCATCAACTAATTGAAAAACTTGCTAATAAAATCACAAATTTAGATGAAATAAAAAATTATCAGAAACAATCTGCCCTAAAATCTGACTTTGAACGTGGAGAAATGAATAAAGATAAAACAGGTGTAGAAATTAAAGGTATAAAAGCAATTAATCCTTTAACAAAAAAGGAAATTCCAATTTGGGTTGCAGATTATGTATTATCAAGTTATGGAACTGGTGCTATTATGGCTGTTCCTGCACATGATACAAGAGATTTTGAATTTGCAACAAAATTTAATTTACCAATAATTCAAGTTGTTGCACCTGAAAATAATTCTACTGTTGAATTACCATTTACAGATGTTGAAACAGGAATATCTATAAATTCTGACTTTTTAAATGGTCTACATGTTAAAGATGCAAAGAAAAAAGTTATAGAATATCTTGAAGAAAACAAAATTGGAGAAAAGAAAGTAAATTACAAACTTCGCGACTGGGTATTTTCTCGCCAGAGATACTGGGGTGAGCCAATTCCTATGGTATATTGTGAAGATTGTGGATGGGTTCCACTTGATGAAAAAGATTTACCTTTAACTCTACCTGATGTAAAAGATTTCTTACCAGGAGA
Source organism: uncultured Clostridia bacterium (assembly GCA_944388045.1). GTDB lineage: Bacteria > Bacillota > Clostridia > TANB77 > CAG-508 > CAG-269. Next base: position 27,729 of record CALXHG010000001.1, read on the forward strand.
AAATGGAGAATCTCCTCTTGCAAGACACACAGAATGGGTTAATACAAAATGTCCACACTGTGGTAAACCAGCAAAAAGAGAAACAGACACAATGCCTCAATGGGCTGGATCTTCATGGTATTATTTAAGATATATGGATCCACATAATGATAAAGCTTTAGCCTCTAAAGAAGCAATAGAATACTGGTCTCCAGTTGATTGGTATAATGGTGGAATGGAACACACTACTCTACATTTATTATATTCAAGATTTTGGCATAAATTTTTATATGATATTGGAGTTGTTCCAACTAAAGAACCTTATGCAAAACGTACTTCTCATGGTATGATATTAGGTTCTAATGGAGAAAAAATGTCTAAATCTAAAGGAAATGTAATTAATCCTGAAGACATTTTAAATGAATTTGGAGCAGATACATTTAGAGTTTATGAAATGTTTATGGGACCATTTGACCAATCTGCTAATTGGTCTATGGATAGTATTAGAGGATGTTTTAAATTTTTAGATAGAGTTTGGAATTTACAAAATATGTTGATTGATGGTGATACATATAGAAAAGAAACAGAAAAAATGATGAATAAAGCAATTAAAAAAGTTTCTCAAGATATTGAAGATATGAAATTTAATACTTGTGTATCTACTTTTATGACAATGATGAATGAATTTACAAAATTAAAAACAATAAATAAAGCAGAATTTAAAACATTTATTACTTTACTTAATCCATTTGCTCCTCATATTACAGAAGAATTAAATGAGATTATTAAAGCTGATAAAACTATATCATCTTGTAATTGGCCTGAATATGATGAATCAAAAACTATTGATGATCAAATTGAACTACCTATTCAAATTAATGGTAAATTAAAGGCTACAATAATGATTGAATTAGATGAAAATGAAGCAAGTGTAAAAGAAAAAGTTCATGAAGCTATTCAAGATAAGCTTGATGGAAAAAATATTAAAAAAGAAATTTATGTAAAAAATAAAATTTATAATGTTGTAATATAATAAACATTTACAAAAAATCAGTCAAGGTTATGTGATAAAACACTCACTTTAACCTTAACTGATTTTAATTTTATAAAAACTATTTAATTTGTTTTATATATTTTATCATAGCAATACAATCTACAAGTATACAAATTCCTAAAATAACTGAAATAATATTAAATTGTATGAAAAATTGTATAAAATATAAAAGTGCTAATATAATTCCTAGAATTGGTCCTACTATGTTTTTCTTTTTTGTAAGTATATAAAATAAAATTAACCATATTACCATTATTAAAGCAAATATAGCATTTTTAATATTACCATTTGCGAAATTAGCAAAAACGCTTATTAGCATTAGTATTCCTATTACTGTACAAAATAATTTTGTTCCTTTTACTTTCTTTTGAAATTCTTCCTCTGTCATTTTTTTACATCTCCTATTTTATAGGTTTTTAGTATATTATTGATTTTCTTCTAATGATTTATTAAATGCATTTACTAATCCATCTAATACATTATTATTATTTGTTTCCATATTTGTAGTATTACCTACATATTCTGCACTATTAATTATATTAGTTACAGTTTCAATTCTATCTCTATCAAAAGAATTATCTTGATTCATTATTACAAAAACAGCTGAATACATTGAATTTACTTTTGCAATTCCCAAAGTCATATTTACACCACTCATAGTCGCATCAAAAACAATACATTCTACTCCTCCTATTGTTTCTATAGTAACATTTGAAAACTCTGTTCCTGTTCCGTATAATTCAGATAAATATGGAGCAATAGTATCTTTATTTTTTTTGATTGCATCAAAATTCCCTTCCAAAATTAGAATTTGCGCTAACCAAGTTGATTCTGAATCTCCTATATTTATTGCATTATTTACATTATCTACTTCATATATCAAATCATCTGGAATAAATAAATTAAAACCTGTAAGCTTTACTTTATATGAAGAAACTTTATTAATAGAAGAATTATTATTTTTGTTTGATGAGTTATTTTCTTCATTTGATTGGTTATTTGAATTATTACTTATTGTATTATTATTAGATGTATTTTTCATTTCATCTTGAGCTGGTTTTATAATTAATACATATCCCAGTATTAAAGCAACTAAAATAATAATAACCACAACTATCATACCAATTTTTATTGTATTGTTCCCATTATTATATTGTTGATATTGTGTTTGTCCATAATTTGGTTTGTTATAATTATATTGTTGATTTGCTCCTTGTTGTTGGCTATAACTTGTTTGTTGATTTGATGATGGTCTTTCATAAGTATAATTATTTTGAATATCCCCCTCATTATTATTTCCAGAATTTTTTGTTTTTGGCACTGGCTCACCACAATTTGGACAGAAAGCATCTGTTTCTCTTAATTCCATCCCACATTTTGTACATTTCATAAATTTTTCCTCCTTAGTTTTTTATATTCTGTATATTATTTAAACATTAAAAACAAAGTTTGTCAATTGATTTATTTGTTCTTCTGAAATATTTTTATTATCATTTGATTTAATTCTTATAACTAAATAATTATTATTTTTAATCTCATAAAATAATACTTTCTCATTTATTGAATATTTATATTTATTACCATCTTTATCTATTGCATCACTTATTCCGTGTATATGAACTATCATATACTTGAAATTGCTTATTATTAGATATAATATCTTGAGATTTTGAAAATTCTTTATATTCTCCATTCTCTTTATAATAGTCCATCTGTCTATTCAATGTATTTATTTTTGAATTAATATCAAATTCAATTATTTCAAAAGACACTTCATAATCATATATTTCTTTTTCTTCATTATAATTTAATACATAATTTCTTTTTTCATATAAATTATTTTCTTTATCAATTTCCTGATATTCTAAAGGTAATCTTAATGTGATTTCCTCTACTCTTTCATATGTATAATCAATAAATCTTTTTAATTTTCCTATTAAAAATCCATCTTCTTGTTCAATTTTAATATTACTAGCAATATTTTCTATTTTATTTATTTTTATCATTTTTACCAATTCTTCTGGTATTCCAACTCCTTCAGATGATATTCTAATAATTAATATATGATTTTTATTTAATTCATAAACTATTGCAATGTTTTCAGTTAATTTATTATTACTTAAATAACTATTTTTATATATATAACTTAATGGTGTATCCCCAAACTTATCTAATTCTTCATTTGATTCATTATATGAATTCAAATTATAATTTTCATATAAATTTGGAGTATCTTCTTTATCTAAATATTCATATAAATTAGCATTTAATATACTTGTTCTTAAATTAATACTTGTTCCTAGTTGAAGATTTTCAAAATTATAATTTCCATATCTAGTATTTAATTCCATTAATTTAAAATTACTTGGAATTGAGTAATTAACTAAATAATTTGATGCTGCAATTTCATAATCTGTTGTATTTTTTAATAAATTTGATATATCTTCTTGTTCTGTATACTTTATACCTGTTGTATTTAAGTTAATGCTTGTCTTTACATCAAACTTTTCTTCATTTAATACAAAATTATTCATTATACTATTTACACTATCTAATAAAATATCAAAGTATTCAAATGTAGCTTCATATGTAAACATTACTATCCTATTTCCTTGTTTATAATAATAAATTTCTGCTTGACTATTATCTGTTTCAAATAATAATTTATATGCTTCAAAATTATTTTTTGTAATTACTGTTTTTTCATCTTGTATTAATTTATAATTAGGATTTTGTTCTCTAATATTATATAATAAACTATCTGATATTTCGTCTAATGTTTTATATTGATATTCTTCATCTATTTCATTTATTTTTATATTAAATTTACTACCGCTTTTTTTATGAATAAAATTAATTTCAGTTTCGTCCTCTTTTTCTACTTTCCAAGTATTATCGTATTTTAATGAAAAATTATTTTTATTTATTTCATATATTTTTTTGCTAATATTATTATTTAATATCATAAATAATAATATTGCAATAAATAATATTATTAACATCACTATAAATATAACAACTATCTTTTTTCCTTTAAATTTTTTCATAATTACCCACATTCTTTTATAAAATATATTTATTTTGCTTAGATTTTAATCATAATAATTATTAAATAATCAAATTCTGTCATAATAATTATTTGATAATTTTCATTTTCATACAAACTCTTAGAATCAGAAATATTATTTTCTATATATCCTTTATTTTTTAAATTATTTTTATATTCTTCTGCAAACATTAATGTATCCATATAATCTGAAATTTCATTTTTATATCTTAAACTTATAATTCCGTCTTTATATGATCCCTTTATTAACTTTAAATCTATGAAGTCTTCAATATTTTCAACTTCATTAAATTGTTTCCACCTTTTTTCTGTAATATTATTAACTTCTTTTTCTTCACTATATTTTATATAATAATTTTCTTTTAATTCATTAAAAGTTATAGCATTTATATCATCATAATCTTTTTCTTTTAATTTATTATAATACTCTTTAATTATCTCTGCTTTTGTTACTTTAGATATGCTTGTATTTATAGTTTTTGAATTAATCATTCCTATTAATTTTCCTTCACTATTAAATACTGGACTTCCTTGCATTTCTTCTGTTACTGGTAATGAAGTTTGTATATTTTCATCAATTTCTGTTATTATACCTTTTGATGTATTTAAGCCTACTCCTATCTTACTATTTAAAGTAATTACAGCATCTTCTTTTTGAATTATAATATCTTCTGGTATATCTATATAATTTTGATTTCTATTTTTTATTTTTAAAATTGCAATATCATTTTCATAATCTAAAGTTACAATTCCATCTAATTCATATACTGTGTCTAAACTATCTTTAATTAATATATTTTGTGCATTCATTAATGACTTTTCTATATAATTATATGTTGTAATAATTAATCCTTCATTTATAAAAAATCCATTTGCCATTTCAACAATTCCAGTATTATATGTTGAGCTTAAAAATACTATTTTAGAATTATTTTCATTGTATATATTTGATAAAGTATCATTAGTAATATCATCTGCCTTACTAAAATTATATAAATCTTTTAATTGTGAATTATAATCTTTATCTCGAGACAATATTCCTGTTTTTTCATCACTATTGTAAATATATTCTTTTATATCATCTTTTGTTTCTCCATATATATACAACAACTTAAATTCATTATTTAATTTTTTAAAATAATAGTACATTGTTAAATCTGTTTGTATAGTATTATATTCTGATGGATTATTTTCATTTTTTTCTTTCATTGTAATATTGGGTAATGTAATCATTCCTATTGTATTTATGTCATCAGTAATAGTAACTCTTATTTCCCCATATGTACTGTATTTTACATCTAGTTCACTTAACATTAAAAACATTCCAGGGACTGATATTCCTGATAAAAGATCATCTTTATATTCTTGACTGTTCTCATCTAGACCTATAAAAGAATTTTCATCTTTTGGAACTTCTGGATTATATCTTAAGTTTAAATAATCCTGGTGTCTTTTGTAATAATTTTCGCTACTTTCGTTTTTACTATTAGCTTCTCCTAATAACAAATATGTTGTTTTTTTAGTCAATTCTATAATTTCTTCTTTTAAATCATAATTATTATCATTATTGTCTTCTTCAAATTCAAAATTACTATCAAAATTTAATAAAGTATTTTTTTCTTTTTTATCTAACAAAAATGTTTCATCATTAATTAAAATTCCATTACTTTTGGCAAAAGATATACATCCCACTGTTAAAATTAATAAAAATGGGATAAAAATTTTTATTATTTTTTTATTCACCTTTTATTTCCTATCCTTCTATATATTTTTTTAAAACTTCAACTATATATTTACTCACCATATTTGCATCATCACCATTTAAATAAACATCATGAAAAGCTTCTGCTATAGTTTCATCATATATGTAATCTCCTGAATCATCTTTAGCTAATGCATATTCAGAAATTTGTCCTCTCCATTCATCAAAATTAATATTTCCATTATCTTTTATATAATTTTTATATGCTTCATCTAACATTTTTTTAGAGAATATTCCTTTATTAAAATCATTAATAATTTCATAAAGAGCATCTTGTTGATTATCTTTTATTATAAGTATAGAATCTATATTATAATTATTTAATAATGCTATAAAAGATAAATAATGTCCTAATTCATGAGCCACTGGTGAATATTGGGTAGCATTTGGTGGAAAATGTCCAGATTTTGTACTTGCTTCTATTGTTGCTTCAATTCTCTCAGGGTTTAAAAAATAAGCTGAATTTAATTCTATCTGAGTTTTTATTACCCATGGTCTTGTTGTATCTGTGTTAGATTTTCCAAACATAAATACTGGTCTGAATAATGCTATAGTCCCCATCTCTGACATATTTAAATTTGTTAATGTTAAATTTGTCAAATAGCCTCTTGCATTTGGATAATCATCATAAATTTTGTTTATTACATTTTCTAATTCCTTTGCAAATTCCACATCCATTTCTTTTAAATTAACAGCTGTAATTTTATAATTTTCTATTATGCTATTTTCTATTTGAATAATTTCATCGGAATAGTCTGATTTTTTTTGATTAACTGAATCCTGTATAATTAAATTATTTGCATCTTTAACACTGTTAACAGTAATTCCATAATAAACATTATCTGTTATAATATCTGTTTTATACTTTCCTTTTGTTTGAGCATTATTATTTGTTGCTGTTTGTTCTGTTTCATTATTTGCAACTTCATTATTAAAATAATAAGCATTAATATTATTATAAAAAATAAAATATATAACGATTCCAACAATAATTATAGCAGTTATAATCATAATAATAAATATTATAGTCAGACTTTTATTGTTATTAATATTACTATTGTTAGAATAACTTATTTTATTATAATCTATTTTTTCTTGAAATTTATTATCTATTAGTTTATTTCCACATTTATTACAATATTGTTGATTTGGATCAACTTTATTTCCACATTTGTTGCAAAACATAATTTCTCCTTATCTCTTAATATAACTTATTTTACCAATTTTTTTCTGTTGCATCGTAATTCTTGTTAAAGTTTTTATAAATATTTTCCTTTTCTCTTTGTTTTTGTATTGCATCTTCTTTGATATTTTGTATTTTATTTTTTATTTCTTCTGTTTCTTCTTCCGTTTTATTTTCATCTTTTTTCTCTTCTTCTTCACTATAATCTTCTTGCACTTCTCGTAAATCTTTTAATCTATCTATTTCTTTTTGGATATCATTCTTTAACTTTTCTGCATTCTCACAATGTCCATTATTATCTTCTTTATTTGCACAACCATTTTCTGTCAAAATATCTATTGTTGATTCATATTTTTTTATTGCTTCCTCTATGCTATCTTGATCATTTTCATCTACATGAACTGTCTTACATATTGCTAATGCATAATTAATTCTTATATTACATTCTTTTTTCTTTGGTACAATTCCATCTAAAGATTTTTTATATTCTTCTATTGCTTTCTCATATTCTCCATTTTTATAAAGAATATTTCCATAATTATAATTTGCAATATAACTTTGTGTAAAATTTAAATATGTCAATGATTTAGCCTGGCTTTCAGAATATTCACCTCTATTATAGTTGTTTATTAAAATACTATTTGCTACATTATTATAAATCAATTTTAATGTTAAAAGTATTAAAATAATATATATTGCAATCAAAATTTTTCTTTTCATTGCATTCTCCTCTTTTTAATTATAAAATCTATTATTAATAAAATAACTAATGGAATTGTAAAATAATAATAGATATCTTTATAAGTACTAAATTTTTTTTCGTTAGTTTGAGAATTGGAAGACTGTTGTTTTATATCATTTAATTTATAATCTATATTAGATGTATTTTCCATATGTATATAATCTAACTCTATATCTTGAGCAATTTGTTTGAGATTATTCTCATCAATTTTTGAAATTGCCTGAACATATTTATCATTATCATCATAATAATAAATATAACTATATGGATTATCAGGTTCATCTTCATCTCCATTGTTTATCATTTTGCCTCCATCTTGTGTTCCATATCCTAAAACTGCACCATTGTTTACATATTTTTTTATCTCTGTAAATGTTTCCAAATTTTCTTCTGTAGTTATTTCCCCATCACTTATAAAAAACACTACTAAATTAGAATCACTATCATTTTTTTCATATTCTTTTCTTAATGTTTCTTCCATAATATCTTTTACTATGTTCATTGAACTTCCTTTTGCAAAATAATTGTTTTCAAGACTAATTGCTTTTAATTCGGCTTGTACCAAATCTGTATCTGTTGTATAAGGAATAATCCTTTGTGCAGTATCTCCAAATGTAATAATTGAAAATTTACATGTTGGTAATTCATCTACTATATAGCAACAATCATTTATAACTCCTTCAAATCTTTCTTTATTTCCATTATAATCTAATGCTTTCATACTAACTGTTGTATCAATAACAAATAAGACACTTGTATTAGAAGTTACAGCGCTTACCTCTCCATTAGGTATCATGAATCTTAAATTTATAATAAATAATAAAACAACTGATATTAGTTTTAAAATTATATTTATATTATTTACTTTTCTAATTTTAGCATTTTTCTCTATATTTTGCTTTTTAAAAAAATTATTATTAAATTGCTTGTCAAAAATTATTATTATAATTAAAACTATACATATTATTGACATAAGCCAAATTGGAATTATTGGATTTATTATCATAATTTAACTCTTTTCTCTAAAATAATTAAAATTCCAAAGATTATTAAAATACTTATAAAAATAATTTCTGGGTGATCTGTTACATATATTTTTTTACTTGTTTGTAACAATGATGTCTTGGTTTCTTTTATTTCATTAACAATGTTTGATGTCATTTGTTCTAAATTTCCTGTATAAAATCTTCCATTAGCATTTTCTTCAACTGCTTTTTTATATGAATTTGTTTTACTTTCAGAAACATATGGATTCATTTCTTCTGTTGGACAATATGCATATAAATTAATTTTATATTCTTTACATAAAGTACAAGCATCTTCAAGTGAAACTGTTTCTATTCCATTTACATCATTATCTGTTGCAAAAATAATTATCCTAGTTCTTTCTTTATCTGTTTCTAAATTTGGAAAAGAAAATATTGTTCCGAGCTAGTCCATCTCCTACCAAAGAACTTCCTCTTTCAACAGAGTTTGCAGATACTCCTCCATACCAAATCATTGGAACCTCTTCGCCATTTTTTTCATATGTAGGAGGTGCATAGTTATTGTTTTGTATTGCTATTGTTAGTTGTTCTTCTAGAGTATCTAAATATTCATTTATATATTCATAGTCATCAGTTAATGGACAATAAACAACAGGAGCTGTGTTATAAAGTACTATTCCTATTCTATCTCCTTCAATACTTGGAATTATTTCTTTAAATTTTCTTATTAATTCTAAATTAACTTCACTTTGTGAAGTAGATATATCTAATCCTAAAAGAATATCTCTATTATATTTATCTTCATTTTTTGTTTGAATTGTTACTGGTCTTGCAATAAGTATGCTTGTAACTACTATACATGTAATACTAAAAGTTTTTATCAAATTAGTTAAAATTTTATATTTTTTTACTTTTGCTTTATAATATTCTGTTTCTTTTATATAATTAGTATTAGCAACTTTTTTTCCTTTTGTATATTTTTCTTTCTTGTTAAAATTCCCAAAACATATTAGTAATGCTAATATTAGGCATATAATTACTGAAATTGGATACATTAATTCCATTCGTTTATAACTCTCCTTGCTTTATTTATAGAACCATTAAAATCTCCTATAGATTTACTTGCAAATTCTGGCTCATAATATTCTGCAATTAGTTCATATATATTAGGAATATTAAGTCTTTTTATTTCAGTTAAAGAATAATTTTGTGTTGTAATATCAGTAATTTCAAAAACGAATAATCTAATTGCCTCACTTATCATTTGATATGCTTTTCTTAATTCAATCTTATTATTTGTATATTTATTTTCTATAAAATCTAATTGATTTAGATATTTATTTTTTATTACAGGTATATTTTTTATATTTTTATCAGGAATTTCTTTTACATTATTTTCTTCTATATTAATTTTCTTATTTTTATTCCTTAAATAAATAAAATAGTAAGATTCTAAAAGAACTAAGCTAATCACAATTATTAAAGGAATTATTGAATATGTATAAGGTTCCTGTAAATCAATTGATATTTGCATTTTTTTGCCTTTCTAATAGTTTAATTACATCTTTTACTATGTCTTTTTGTTTATTTATTGTTTTTGTAACTATTTTGTGTTTTTTAAATTTTTCATTTGTTTCTTTATATATTTTGTTTTTTATTTCTAATTCTATTTCTTTTAGTTTTTCATCTTCTAAAATATAATCTGGAATGTAACTGTCTTGATCTATATCAAACACACTATTACCTGTCATAAAAGCATCAGAAACATTTACAAACATAACATCATTTATTAAAGATAATCTTTTTAATGTTTTTTCTGAAATATTACTCATTCCTGCAATATCTGTTACTACGAAAATAATCATTCTTTTTCTTATAAATTTTAATACATAATTTATTAAATCTTCTAAATTATAATTTGTATCTATTTCTTTTTCATAATATGTTAAAATATTTTCTATGTTATAAAGTCCCGTTTTAAAAGGAAATAATTTTATTTTATCATGTGTTTTAAAAATTGCACTAACTGAATCTCCATGTTTGTCAACTAAATAAGCAATTGTACCTACAGCAATTAATGCAACTTCTTTTTTTGATTCTAAATCTTTTGTGTCTGCCAACATCTTTTTTCCAGTATCCAATATAAATAATACATTATGTTTTTTCTCTGCTATATATTGTTTTATCAAAATCTTATTAGTTCTTGCAGATGCTTTCCAATCTATATCTTTTACATTATCTCCTATTACATATTCCCTCAAATCTTCAAAATTCATACTTTTTCCTTTATATATAGAATTATAAGTTCCCTCTAAAATATTTGAAGATTTTTTCTTTGTATAAATTGAAAGATTTGCTTTGATTTTAGTAATATACTTCATATTCATAATAGCTTTCTCCTATAACATTTTATGGTACTTTAATCGAGCTAATTATAGCAGTAATTATTGTTTCAGCATTTACATTATCTGCTAATGCTTCAAAACTTAAAGATATTCTATGTCTTAATATACTATAACTTAATGATTTTATATCATCTGGTATAACATATGTTCTTCCATTTATTAGTGCCAATGCCTTACTTGCTTGTAAAAATGATATTGAGGCTCTAGTACTAGCACCATTGGTTATATATTTTGCTAATTCTGGTTTTATTACTTTTTCTGCATTTCTAGTTGCATTTACAATACTTACAATATATTTTTTTATAGATTCATCTATATATACTTTTTTACTTAAATCTTGTATATATTTTATATCTTTTAAATTTACAACTTTTTGTTTTTGGTCAAAAATATCAGCTTCAACTCTATTTAATATTTCCAGTTCTTCACTTTCTGTTGGATAATTTAACGTTTCTTTTATTAAAAATCTATCTTGTTGAGCTTCTGATAAAAGATATGTTCCTTCTTGTTCAATTGGATTTTGTGTAGCTATTACAATAAAAATATCTGGTAATTTATAATTTTTTCCTCCTATACTTACTTGCCTTTCTTGCATTGCTTCTAACATTGCACTTTGAGTTTTTGAACTTGATCTATTTATTTCATCTAAAAGCACAAAATTAGCACATACTGGTCCTATTACTGTTTCAAACTCTCCTGTTTTTGCATTATAAGTTTGAGTACCAATAATATCACTTGGCAATAAATCTGGAGTACATTGTATTCTTGAAAAAATTCCCCCACAGCTTTCGGTTAATACTTTTGCTGCTGTTGTTTTTGCCAATCCTGGTACTGATTCGACCAATATGTGCCCATTTGCAATTAATGAGACTAGTAGTGAAATTTGTAAATTTCTTTGTCCTACTATTCTTGATGTATAATAATTTGATATTGCTCTTATTATTTCATTACTTTTGTTTATTTCTTCTGGTAGTATATTTTCCATTTTATTTTCCCCTCTTTAGTTTCGAATTTATTTTAATAACTTTTTAAATAAATAATTTAAATATATTATATTAAAAGTTATGTCTTTTTGCAATATTTTTTATTTTTAAAAACAAAAAAAAAGAACAAATATGAAAAATCAAAAATTTTTCTATATTTTGTTCTTATCTATGATTATTTTTTTCTACTTAACACAATTTGATAATTTCTAGTAACATATCCTCTTGTAATTTCTAAAGTTATTTTATCACCCACATTTTTGCTATAAATATATTCTCTAAGTTCTATCATATTTGAAATAGTTTTTCCATCTATACTTTTAATAATATCCCCTACTTGAATTTCTGTAGATGTTACAGGACTATCTTTGTTTATATGAACTATATAAATTCCCTCTGGATTATTTGCAGATGGTAAAATATAAGGAATTACTTCTTGGTCATATGCATAAATACCAAGATATGGTTCATCAAAAGAATTTGTTGATATAAATTTTTCAATAATTGGTTTTACTGCATTTACTGGTATAGCAAAACCTATACCCTCTGCAGTTGTGATTTTTACACAATTTATACCGATAATTTCTCCTGTTGAAAGAATTAATGGACCTCCACTATTTCCTTGATTAATTGAGGCATCTGTTTGTATTAAGTCTGTCATATATGTTGTTGTACCATTCTCTTCTATTTTGATTGTTCTATTAATTGCACTAACAATTCCTGATGTTATTGTTCTTCTAAATTCATACCCAATTGGATTTCCAATAGCATAAACCGTTTCACCTGCTTTTATTTTAGAAGAGTCCCCAATTGTTGCATATTCCAAGTTATTTACATTAATTTTGGATATAGATAAATCCATTTCTGCATCTGACCATACAACTGTTCCATCATAAGTATATCCATTTTCTAACGTTACATAACATGTACTAAGTTTTTCTCCTGTTACGTGGCAATTACTTAAAATATATCCATTACTAGATACAATTACTCCTGTGCCTAATCCTAATTCTGTTACCGAATTATTGGAAAATATAGAATTTGAATGTGTTTCTATTTTAGAAATTCCTACAACACATCTAGAAATATTCTCAAGTATATCTACTATATTATTACTTGTTTTTATATTATTTTCTGATGTTGTTTCCGTAACTGATGTATTTAATTTAGCTGTTTTATATTCTGTTGATAAATCTATTGATTGATATGTATCATAAAAGTAATATGCTGTTCCTAATAATGTAATTGCTAAAAATAAAAATACTATTATTCTTGTAAAAACAGATTTTTTCTTTCTCATAAAAAAAATTCCTTTCACACATAAAAAACATATTTTATTAATTATGTGCTAAAAGGATTTTTTTAAACATATATTATTTAAATTATATCTTTATATTTTTTTAAAACTATTTTTAAAATTATTATAAAAGCTATCGTAATAGTTATTAGAACAAAAAAAATTGAATTATATCCTGTATGAGGAATTGGTGTTTGTGCTGTTGTAGAATCTTTTTTTGGTTCATTTGAATTATCTGCTACTATTGTAACTTTACAAGTAGCCTTTACGCTTCCATCAAAAGATTTTGCAGTTATTATTGCTGTACCTTCTGATATTGCTGTAACTGTTCCATTATCTACTTTTGCTACAGTTTCATTATCACTTGTCCAAATTATACTTTTATTAATTGCATTTTCAGGAAAAACTGTAGCAGTTAATTTTATATTACTTCCTTTTGTTAAAGAAATTTCTGTTTTATCTAATTTTATTGTTTCCACTTTTATTTCTTCATTTTTATCATCTTCATTTTGCTCTTCTTCATTAACAGATTTCTTCTTTACCATCACTTTACATGTTACTTTATGATTTCCATCATTTGAAGTAGCTATTATTGTAGCAGTACCTTCTGATATTGCCATAACTGTTCCATTATCTACTTTTGCTATAGATTCATTATCACTTGTCCAATTCACATTTTTATTTGATGCATCATCAGGTAAAATTGTAACAGATAATTTATGACTTTCACCTTCATTTAATGTTATTGATGATTCACTTATACTTATTGACTCTATTTCTACTTTAGTTCCAGTTGTTGTATAAACATTATCATCATAAATAATACTTCCATTTGAACATACCAATTTTGCCCATAAAACAAAATGTACTTCTCCTGAAAACTCAGATGTGTCAACCAAAACATTACCACTTTCTGTTATTTTCCAATTATTTTCATCATACATTGGTATTAATTCATTAATATTATTATTTAATTCTTCAATTTTATTGTTATAATCTGTTTTCATTTCTTGTATTGTTTGATTATATTCATCTAATTTTTCATTATAATTATTAACAGCTATATTATATTCATCTACTGCTTGTTGAAGTTTTTCACTACTCTCATTATTTTCTTTTAAATTATTATATATTTCTTCTTTTTCATTTATTACATTTTCTAAATTTTCAAGTTCTACCTTAAATTCTTCTTCTAATTTACTAATTTCTTCATTTAATTTTTCTAATTCTTTTTCTCCAGCATCAGAAACATTTTTTATTTGATTAAATAAATTATCATCTATTTTTATAAATTGATAATATAAATCATAATCAGTTATTGTAGAACTTATATAAATATTACCACCTATTAAATTACTTATATAACTAGGCAATGTGATTACATCATCTGGATCTAATTCAACTGAATGAGCTTCAACATTATTTACAAATGCAAATGCAAAAATTAAAATTAATACAATAAATATCTTTAGTTTCTTCATTTTCTATTTTTATAATATTTTATATATTATAAATTCCTTTCTCTATTAAATCTTTGAGGAATAAATCTTTTGGCTTAATAGTACCTAAAAAATTATTCTTTTGTAAAAACAAACTTTCCTCTTTTTATATTTTTATAATAACATTTTTAATAAAAAATGTAAATACTTTTTATTTATTATTTCCATCTGTTTTTTTCTTTATCTTTTAATTCCTCATAAATTGTACAATATCTTTCATATCTTTCTTCTGAAATTTCACCATTTTTAACAGCTTCTTTTATTCCACAATTTTCCTCCTTTATATGTGTACAGCCAATAAATTCACAGTTTTTAATTTTGTCTTTGAATTCAATAAAACATTTATCAAGTTCTGTACTTTCAATTTCATTTATTTCAAAACTTGAAAATCCTGGAGTATCAGCTATAAATGTATTTTCTTCAATTTCATAAAGCTTTGTATCTGTTGTAGTATTTTTGCCTTTTTTATTCTTCTTGCTTACTTCTCCCTCTTCTGTTTTATTAAAACCATATATAGCATTAATAATACTTGATTTTCCTACTCCCGAATTTCCAGAAAATACACTTGTTTTGTTTCGTAAGATCTCTTTTATTTCATATATTCCAATTATTTCTTTAGCACTAGCTATTAGAGTTTTATACCCAACTTGAGTATATAATTTTTTTATCTCCTCGCAATTGGCTAAATCCATTTTATTAATGATTATTATTGGTTCTATACCTATAAATTCTGCATATGCTAACTGTTTATCTAACATTAATAAATCTGGTTTTGGATGTTTGGCTGATAATATAAATACAATTTGGTCTATATTAGCAACTCTAGGTCTTTTTAATGAATTTTTTCTTGGTAAAACTGTTTCTATAACTGCATCTATTTTTGTATTATTTTTTTCGTTATTATTAATTTGATCTTCGCTTAATATGCTAATTTCAACTATATCTCCTACCAGTGGAGTAATTTCCTCTTTTTTGAGTTTTCCCCTTGCATATGCATTATATTCTTTTTCTTCAGTTTTAATTTTATATGTGTTAGATATATTTCCTATTATCTTTCCTTGCATCATTTATTGCAGATTTACTGCTCTCCTTTTCTTTAATTATATTTTTAATTTTATCATATTTTCTTAGATTAAACAAATACTTTTTTCAATTTAATATAAGAAAGAGTAAGAAAAACTTTAAAATAATTTTTCTTACTCTTTTTTCACTTTATCCTACTTTTGTATTTGCATCAATTGTCATTTCTGTTGTAGTATTTAAATCCATAGAGTATGGTCCATATGTTTTACCATCTATTGTAATTATTATTCTTATAGTTCCTTTTCCATTAACTTCTAATTTATAAGCTGTTTCATTTTCTAAAACCTTTTCATTATTTTTTGTTCTTTGGTAATCATCTACTGTTACTTTGAATGATACTTCTTTTGGTTTATTATCTACAACAGTTTCTACTTTCTCTGTTTTTCCAGAAACTAAAACCTCTTCTTCTTTAGTAACCTTGTCTTTATATCCTGTTAAAGATTTTACATTAATTGTAACAGTTCCTGTTTTAGTCTCAGCAAGTTTGTTTACAGTTATTGTAATTGTTGTTCCCTCATCAACAGTTTCTCCAGAAGCAATACTTTGTTTTAAAACTGTTCCATTAGGTTTAGTAGTATCTTCCTCATATTCTACTTCAACTACTAATCCAGCATCTTCTAATGTTTTTTTAGCTGTGGCTTCATCTTTGTTAAATACAGATGTTACAACAACTTGCCTAATGCCTGTTCCTATACTTACATAAATTTTTATTGTATCTCCTGCATTTACTTCTGTTCCCTCTTCTGTCTCTTGACTAATTATAATTCCTGCTTCAACAGTTTTGCTTGTTTCTTCAATAATTTCTACATTTAATTTACTGTTTTTAGCTTCATTTTGAGCATCTTCTTTTGTTAGTCCAGTAAATTTAGGTACTGTTGTTTTTTCTGTTCCTAAACTTACTACAACTTTTATTTCTGTATTTTCTTTTACATTTCTATTTTCTACATAAGGTGGGTCTTGTGAAATTATTTTTCCTGCTTCTACTGTTGTATTATATTCAGAACTTGATTCTATATATATTAATTTACTGTCTTGTGCTAATTGTTTTGCTTCATCTACTGTTTTACCTACCAAATTAGGAATTGCAACTTCTTTAGGTCTAGTCATATTAATAATTCCTATTGTTAATCCTAAACTTAATGCAAATAGTAATATTAATCCAATTAGTGTTGATAATACTTTATGTTTTTGTATAAATTCTTTAAATTTGTTTGGTTTTTTCTTGTTTGATGTTGATTTTGGCTTTTGTTCTTCATCTGTAATTGTAGATATTCTTTGTGTTGGAAAATCAACAAATTCGCTATTATCTACAAAATTTCCATTTGGTTCTTTTAATGCTCTTCTTAAATCTATTAACATTGCTGTTGCACTTTGGTAACGTAAATTTGTATCTTTTTTTAGTGCTTTCATTATTATATCATTTACTGCTATTGGAATTGATGGATTTACTGCTATTGCTGGTGTTGGCTCTTCTTGCATATGCTTTAATGCTACAGATACTGGTGTATCTGCATCAAATGGTACTCTTCCTGTAAGCATTTCATACATTACAACACCTAATGAATATATATCAGATTTTTCATCTGTATATCCTCCACGTGCATGTTCTGGTGAAAAATAATGTACAGATCCAATTGTTGTTCCAAATGCTGTAATTGTTGAATTTGATACTGCTTTTGCAATTCCAAAATCTGTTACTTTTGCAACTCCATCTTCTGTTATTATTATATTATGTGGTTTTATATCTCTATGTATAATATGATTTCTATGTGCAGTTTCTAATGCTGATGCAATTTGAATTGCAATATTTACTGACCATTTCCATGGAAGTGGTCCTTTTTCTTCTACTATTATATCCTTTAGTGTTTTTCCTTTAATTAGTTCCATTACAATATAGTGTAAATTTCCATCAACTCCTACATCATAAATAGAGACTATATTAGGGTGTGTTATACTTGCTGCTGATTGTGCTTCTACTTCAAATCTTTTTACAAATTCTTCATCAGTTGTAAATTCATCTCTAAGTATTTTTATTGCTACATATCTATTTAGTACATGACATTTTGCTTTATATACTGTAGCCATTCCTCCACTGCCTATTTTCTCTAAAATTTCATATCTATTTCCTAACAATCTACCTTTTAAATCCATGTATTTTCAATCCTTCCTAGGTATTTTTATCTTGTTATTATATACTTTTTATAATAATAACAGTTATATTATCCATTCCTCCGTGTTGGTTTGCTAAATCTATTAGCCTTTGTGGTGCTTTTTCTATATTTCCTGTTGCTATTTGAAAGATATCCTCTTGTTTTACCATATTTGTAAGTCCATCAGATGAAATAAGCAATATATCGTCTTTTAAAAAACCTTTAACAGATACATCTGGTTCAACAAAGGCATTACATCCAAGTGCTTTTAGTAACATATTTTTCTTAGGATGAACTTCCGCTTCTTCTTTTGTAATTGTTCCATCTTTTACTAGTTTTTGAACATAACTATGGTCTGTAGTTAATTTACGCATAAAATCTTTACGAATTCTATAAATTCTGCTATCTCCTATATGTCCAATATATATCTTATTATTATATATTAAACAAACTTCTAAAGTAGTACCCATTCCCTCAAATTCTTTATCTTCTTTTGATTTTTCATATACAATCATATTTGCATATTCCATACTACTTGCTACTAATTGGATAAGGTTTTCTCTATCTTTTGGTGTGTCTTTAAAATTATTTTCTATATAATTTCTTGTACATTTAATTGCTAAGTTACTTGCAATTTCTCCACCTTTATATCCACCCATTCCATCTGCTAATATAAATAATTTTACTTCACTTGATGAATCAGATAAATAATATGCATCTTGGTTCATTTCTCTAACTTTTCCTGTGTCTGACTTTGCGTAAGCAATTATCATATTTCACCTCATATCTTTCTTTATGTTTCTGTTATATCATATATTACTAATTTTTTCAATAATTTCATTTTAAATTTTTTCTTCTTAATTGACCACATGCTGCATCTATATCTGAGCCTAGTTCTCTTCTAATTGTTGCTACTATTCCATGGTCATTTAAATAATCTCTAAATTTTATTATATTTTCATTTGTGCTTTTTGTAAATTCTCCATTTTCTATTTTATTAATTGGAATTAAATTAACATGGCATATCATTCCTTTTAGTAAATGTACTAGTCTTTTTGCATCTTCTAAATTATCATTATTGTCTTTTGCTAATGCATATTCAAATGAGATCCTTCTATTTGTTTTATTTATATAATCTTTACAAGCTTTTAATAATTCTTCTATTGGATATCTATTATTTACTGGCATCATACTGCTTCTTTGTTCATTTGTTGTTGCATGTAATGAAATTGATAAAGTACATTGAATGTTTTCTTCTGCTAATTGATAGATTTTTGGAACTAATCCACTTGTTGAAATACTTATATGCCTTGCACCTATATTAATTCCTTTTTGATTATTTATTATTCTTATTGCATTTACTACATTATCATAATTGTCTAGGGGTTCGCCAATTCCCATAAAAACGATATTAGATATTCTTATATTATTATCTTGTTCTACTGCTAGAATTTGTTCTACAATTTCACCAGATGTTAAATTTCTTGCAAACTGTATTCCCGTAGATGCACAGAACTTACATCCCATTTTACATCCAACTTGTGATGAAACACATAAACTGTATCCATGATGATAACTCATTAATACTGTTTCTATTGCATTTCCATCTAATATGTCAAATAAATATTTTTTTGTACCATCTGAAGATTCTTGCTTTTTTAGTATTTTGAAATTGCATATTGTATAGTTTTGTTTTAGCTTTTCTCTTAATTCTAAAGATAGATTTGTCATTTCATCAAATTCTTTTACTTTATCTACATATAGCCATTTAAAAACTTGTTCTGCTCTAAATGACTTTTCTCCCATATTAACAAATTCTTCTTTTAAACTATCTAAATTATAATCTTTTATATTTTTCATTTTTAATCCTATCCATCCTTTTGTAACTTTTTTTACAAATGTATGCACTTATATTATTTTTTTAAACTTTCTTTCTTCTTATTATCCAATTTGGCTCACATTTTACTGGTAGATATATTTTTACTTTTTGTCCTTTAACTCCTGGATTTATATAATCAATTTCTTGGTCTGTTTCTAAATCCCACAATTTTTCTATTTTAAATACAATAGGTTCTATTTTGTGTGGCACTATAATTTCCATTGTATCTCCAATTTGTAGTCTGTTTCTTACTTCTATAATTGATTTTTCATTATTGTATTCCACAACTTTTCCACCAAATTGGTATAACTCATTATATTGATGTCCATCATATTCTTGTATATCTTGATTTTTTCTATCATTAAAATAAAAAGTTGTTAATTCTCTTGTTTTTATTTTTTCTATCTCTTTCATGTATTTATCTACATCATAATGTGTTGGGTCTTTTTTGTAATCATCTATTGCATTTCTATATACATTTACTATACTTGCTACATAATATTCTGTTTTTAAACGCCCTTCTATTTTTACACTATCAACTCCCATTTCTATTATTTCTGGAAGTTCTTTTATTAAACATAAGTCTTTTGAAGAAAATATACTTGTTCCATGTTCGTCCATTTCTATTGGCATATATTGCCCTGGATTGTTCTTTTCTTCTGCATATAAATTATATGACCATCTACAACTTTGTGCACAATCTCCTAAATTCGCACTTCTACATGCCAAAAAGTCGCTTAAAAAACATCTTCCAGAATATGCAAAACATATAGCACCGTGTATAAATATCTCTATTTCCATATCTTTTGGTTTATTTTCCATTATGTATTTTAATTGTTCTTTATTTAATTCTCTTGCTAAAATCATTCTTTTAGCACCATTTTTATACCAGAAATTACAAGAGTGTAAACTTACCAAATTTGCTTGTGTACTTACATTTATTGCTACACTTGGGGCATATTGTTTTAATACATCAATTACTCCTCCATCTGCTGCTATTATTCCGTCCGGCTTAATTTCTTCTAATTTTTTTGCCATTTCTATTATTTCAGGATATGTTTCGTCCCAGGCATATATATTTAATGCTACATATACTTTTTTTCCTATACTATGAGCATATTCAATTGTTTTTATTAAGTCATCATCTTGGATTTCTGCTCTTGACCTTAATGATAATGATGCTGTTCCACAATATACAGCATCTGCACCATATAAAAATGCTATTTTTGCTTTTTCGAAAGACCCTGCTGGAGCTAATAATTCTATTTCTTTCATTTTTTCGTTTCCTATTAATATATATTTAGGTTTTTTATAAAGGCTTTACCTATAAACCAATTCTTTTAGTATGTATTTTTTACAATCTTTGATTTTCTTTAATATGAACATATAAAATGTCTAAAAAAGTCCGCTATTGTTCTATTATCTTCTTAATAATATACTACATCATTAGAGTTATGTCAACATTTTAACTATCTCTTGCTATTGTAACTTTATTTGTTTTAAACTAATATTCATTTTAAACATCTATTTACAATTAAAATAAATTAGGCTTCTCTTTTCCAATAAAATAGGTATTGTTGTGCTATTCCTGCCAAATTCCCGAACTTTTCTTTAGCTAATTTTTCTATTTCTTTTTTATTTACTTTATTTTCATCTGGATTTTTTATATAAAGTTCATTCATTACACGTCTAACCCATACATCAATTGGAAATACTTCAAATCTTTTTAATGTTGAAAATAATAAAATGCAGTCTGCAACTTTGGGACCAACTCCAGATAAACTTAATAATTGTTCTCTAACTTCAATTGTATTTGGATTATTTTGTAATTGTTCTAAATTTACTTTTCCGTCTAATATCATATGTGTTGTCTCATATAACCTTATATCTCTAAATCCTGTCCCCAATTTTCTAAAATCTTCTACAGATACATCTTTTAATTCTTCTGCAGTTGGAAATGTATAATATTTATCTCCATTCCAATCAATTTCTTTACCATATGCTTTTGATAGTCTTTCAATAATTCCTTTTATTCTAGGGATATTGTTATTTGCTGAAATAATAAATGATATTATTGTTTCCCATAAATCTTGGTTTAATATTCTTATTCCTTTTCCATATTCTACACTTGTTTTAACATTTTCATCAATCTTTGATAATTGCTTTTTAATGCCTTCATAATCTCTATCTAAGTCAAAATAATCTTTTACAATTTCTTTTATATCTCCATTACATATGCCTTTAAATATAGCTGTATCTCCTTGTTTTTGTACATTTAAAACATTGTTTTTAAATACTCCTGTATAACTTCCATTATTTTGCTTATTCCATCTGAAACATTGACCACAATCAAATATATCTGCTAGTTCAAAAGAATCTATATTTTCAATTTTGTATTTTTGTTCTTTCATTCTCTTTTTCTATCTCCTTTTTAAATTTACTCTTATTAATTTTAATATGAGAACTGAGATTTTGTCAATGGGGATGGAGATTTTTACAACAAAGAGAGACCATTACAGTCTCTCTTTTCTAGGGCTATTCTTCAAGCAAAATAGAAATTGCTTTGTGATATTTTTCTTTACGTTCAATGTCCTTTTGAGTTGGATTTTCCATTCTAGTTATATCACTATTATGATATAAATCTGCTAATTTTACTTTTTTAGCTATTGGATTATTTTTAAGATTTTTAACATAATCCATATAATCTACTGATTTGTCATGAGTGAGTAACTTTAATGCTTCAATTACAGTATTAGAAAACTCTTTTTCTAACATTTCAAAAGTAATATTAGTATCTTCAACAGTATCATGAAGAAGTGCAACTATGCATTCCTCTTCTGTTTGCATTTGCTCGGCTATGTGAATAGGATGATAAATATATGGTACTCCAGATTTATCAACTTGTCCATGATGAGCATTATATGCAATAATCATGGCTTTTTTTGTTTGATTAGTATATATCATAATGCCCTCCTAAAAAATGTGTTTTCGGACATAATTATTGTATCATTTTTTATTTTAGTTGTCAAAATCTCCGTCCCCATTGACATTTTTCATCATAACAAATTTTAGCATATTTTTTAAGTTTTTCATAAACTAAATAATTTACTGTACCTGCAGGGAATTTACCATTTTTATCTTTTTTACCTGCTGGAACGCCTGTTAATACTTCTATTCCCTCATCAATTGTTGAAACAGCATATATATGGAATAATTTATTTTTTACAGCATCAACTACTTCATCATTTAATTGTAAATTATCTACATTTTGAATTGGAATCATAACACCATGTGAGCCATCTAAACCACGCATTTTACAAATTTGAAAATACCCTTCTATTTTTTCATTAACTCCACCTATTGGTTGAATTTGTCCTTTTTGATTTACTGAACCAGTAACAGCAATCGCTTGATTGATTGGAATTTCTGAAAGACTTGAAAGTAAACCATAAAGTTCTGTACTTGAAGCACTATCTCCATCAACTCCATTATATAATTGCTCAAAACATATACTTGCAGTTAAGCATAATGGCATATCTTGTGCAAATAATTCACCTAAATATCCTGATAAAATAAGAACTCCTTTTGTATGTGTTGAACCAGAAAGTTCTACTTCTCTTTCTATATTTACAACACCTTGTTTTCCCGTATAAGTATTAACTGTAATTTTTGCAGGTTTTCCAAATGTATAATCTCCTATAGTCATAACTGTTAGTCCGTTAATCTCTCCTACTAATGAACCTGATGTATTTATTAATAGAGTGTTTTCTTTAATCATTTCTAAATATTTTTCATCATATTTTTTTATTCTTTCTACTCTTTCTGCTAGAGCTTTATTTACAAAATCCTCTGTAACAATTTTAGATTTTGCAAGTTTTGCCCAAATAGCAGCTTCTCCAACTACTTGTCCTAAATCTGTGAATCTTGTAGATAACTTTTTATTATCTCCTGCAATTCTTGATGAATATTCTACAATTCTTGCCATAGCATCTCTATTTAAGTGTGGTAGTTCTTCTTGTTCACAAAATGAATGTACAAATCTTGCTAATTTATTAATATTTTCCTCATTAACAGGTGCTGTTTCTTCAAACTCTACTTTTATTTTAAATAATTTTCTAAAATCATTATCTAAAGAAAGTAGTGTATGATATATATTAGAACTACCTATTAAAATTACTTTTACATCAAGAGGAATTGGCTCTGGTTTTAGTGAAATCATCGCCATTGAAGAACGTTGTTCCATAGTATTATCTATTGAAAGTTCTTTTACTCTTAAAACTCTTTTTAATTCTTCATAACATACTCCATTTGCTAATAAATCTTTTGCTTGAAATATAATATATCCTCCATTAGCTTTTTGCAATAACCCTGGTTTTAACATTGTATAATCTGTTTTTATTGAACCATAGTAGTTTTCATATTCTAATTTTCCAAACAAATTATGAAAAGAATAATTTGAATCCATAATAACAGGAGCACCTTGTGTTTCACTATTATCAATAAATAAATTAACTCTATAATTTAGACAAGGGTCTTGCTTTTTTTGCATTGGATTTTGAGGTTGTGCTTGATTTTGTTGATTTTTATCTTCTTCTAAAAAATATGACACATTTTTTAATACATCTTGTTTTACATCATTTAAGAATTGTGTTATTTTTTTATTTCTCTTATATTTAGTTTTTATAAAATTTATATGTGCATTTACTGTCAAAAATGCAACATTTGATTGCCATTCTGATACTTTTTTATCTGCTTGTCTTTCTATTTGCTTAATTTGTGCTATAGCATCCATTATATATTGTTGTACTATCATTGACTTTTCTTCATATTGTTGTTTAATTGGTTCATCTAATTTTTCAAACTCATCTTCTGGTATAACTTTGCCATCTATTACAGGCATCATATATATTCCGTTTTGTGCTGATTTAACTTGGAATCCTTGTTTTAAAGAGTCTTTACTTAATTTATCCATTACAACTTCTCGTTTTTCTTCAAACTCTTTTCTTATATGAGTTTTTTCTTTTTCAAAATCATCAGCATTAAATGTTTTCTTTATATCTTTTTTTACTTCTTTTATAAATCCATCCATACTTTCTTTGAATTCTTTTCCTTGTCCTGCTGGTAAAGATACTGCTATTGGTTCATTTGGATTTTGAAAATTATAAATATAGCACCAATCATTTGGGACTTTTTTCTTTGTGGCAATTGAATCTAAATAGTTTTTTGTATACATTGTTTTTCCAACTCCACTTGGTCCTTCAATATATATATTATATCCTTTTATAGATACTTGTACTCCAAATTGTAATGCTTTTATTCCTCTTTCTTGACCTATTCCATCTGTAACTGGTTCTAATTCTTGTGTTGTTTCAAAATGAAACATATCTTTATTACACATCATTTTTAAGTCTCTATAACTTAACTCATTTTTATTATTCATTTTTTCCTCCGTATCTCTTCTTATTTTAATTAAACATTTTTTTGCAAAATATTTAATTATTTTTATTATATTTTATCCCTTTTTATCTTTTTTATTTTATATTAGTTATCTATTTTTGTAAAGCTATTTTGAGAAATTTTGACAAGAAAATTTTTCATTTTTTTCAGTTCTTTACTATTTATATATTATGAAATTTTTATATCTTATTGCTAGTATATAAAATAATAATTTTATACATTTAAAATAAATTTTACATGTTTTCTTGTAGATTACAAAAATCTATATTTATTTAAAAAATTCTTTAATTATATATGAACAATTTTTTGAAGCCTTAATTAAAAATTCGTCAAAAGTAATAGCATTATTGCCGTTTGGCTTATCTGATATACTTCTTATAACTATAAATGGAATATTATCTAATTTGCATACTTGAGCAATACTCGCACCTTCCATCTCCACAGCATCTGCATTAAATTTTTGTCTTATTTTATCTTTCATTTTTATTTCTGTACAAAATATATCTCCAGATGCTATAATTCCTAATTTTAACTTAAAATCTTTTTGTTGTTTGTTATTTATTATCTCATTAAATTTCTTTATTAAATTTTCATCACTTTCAATAAATTGACCTATATTACTGATATATCCTTTTGGATGATTAAAAGCTGTTATATCAAAATCATGTTGTACCAACTTGCTTCCAATTACTATATCTCCTATTTCTAATTCTTCATTACAGCTTCCTGCAGAACCTACATTTATTATTGCTTCTGGATTAAATTTGTCTATCAATATTTGTGTAACTCTTGCTGAATTTACTTTTCCTACTCCTGTTTCTACTAATACAATTTCTGTTGTATTAATTATTCCTTTAAAAAAAGTTAATTCATAAATTTTTTCTTCTTCTATATTTTTCATAATTTTTTTTATTTCTGTCATTTCTTCATTCATTGCTGAAATTATTCCGTACATATTTTTCCTCTTTTCTTATATTATTTTTTTCTTGCTATTATATTGTATATATGCCAATGTTTTACTCCATTTAAAGCAGTTTCTCTATCTTTTTCAATTTCTTGAAAATCTATTATTTCAAAAGAGCTTTCAAACAGTTTTAACACTTCATCTTTAGATAAAAATATCTTTTTATCTTTATTATATGCCCATGAATCTTTTAGTCCAAAAAAGTTTCCTACAAAATAACCATTTTGTATTATATTTTGTGTTATGCTATTCCATAAATCTTTAAATTTATCTTTTGAACAAAATGGAATGCTAAAATTTGCAACTATCAATTTTACTTTTTCTAATTTTATATTTTCAAAATCTTGACATTGAAATTTAAAGTTTTTTCTTTCTTCTTCATTTAATTTTAAGTCTATATATTCTTTTGAGTTTTCCTTGTCTATTGCTAATACTTTCCAACCATTTTTTATTAAATAAACTGTATCTCTACCCGCTCCGCATCCCAAGTCTATTGCCTTATCTGGTGTTATTTTCATATTAATAAACTTTTGGGTTAGTTTATGTGGTCTACTTTCTTTTGTAACTTCATAATATTTTTGGGCATCTTTCAAAATTTTTCTTCCTTTCTTATTTATTAATTACTATTATATATAAATATTTTAAATATATCAATCATCAAGTTTAAATTTATAACAAACAATAGTGGACATTTTTAGACATTATATATATTTATAACATTTTAAAGTCCGCATCATTGTTCGTGCACCAAATTTACGTTAGTAAAATTTGTGTGCATCTGTTTGAGCAAAGCTTTTTTCTAGTATTGGAATAAATTTGTATGTGAATATAAAAATCTAGGAGAACAATATATTTTATCAGCCAAAGTACATATGGATGAAGAAACTCCACATATGCATCTAGTTTTTATTCCAGTAGTTCATACAAAAGATAAAAAAGGTAATAATATTGATAAAATCGCTTGTAGTGAATTTTGGAAAGCAAAAGACAGTTACAGACAATTACAAGATGCTTTTTATAATTATATGGTTGCAAATAATTTTGACTTAGAACGAGGAAATCCAAGTGAAAGAGTTCATTTATCAGTTGAAGATTATAAAAATATTACAAATTTTAAAGAAAGTAAAACACTATTGCAAAATGTAAAACTGGAATTGCCTGATACTCCTGATATTTCAAGTTTAAAAAAAATAATGAAAAATAGAGATAAAAAAATTCAAGAACAAATTATAAAACCTAAAGATAAAGCAATAAAAGAATTACAAGAGCAAAATGCTTTACTTACTCTAACTTTAAATAGACAAATGCAAACTGTGGATAAAGCAGTAAAACATGAAAAAGAAATAAGACCTATTTTAGAAGAAAATATTGAACTTAAAGAAAAATACGAAACTTTAGAAAATACCTATAATCTTAAGTTACAGGAAGAAAAAAATAGAATTCAAGATAAATACGAAAACAGAATTTATAATTTAGAAAAAGAAAATAATTTTTTAAGAAAAGTTATAAATACTTTGCAGAAAACAGTTGAAAAATTTATTCATTGGATTTGTGTGAAATTTTCTATTTCTGAAGAAGATGAGTTAATCAGAAATTTTGAACTTGAAAATGATACTTATATTGATCCTATAAAACAGATTGAACATGAAGAAAAATTAGAAGAGTATTTAGAAATATAAATTTAGCACAAAGATGTCCCTCGCATTACAAAGGGACATCTTCTTGTAATATTATGCTTTTTTCAAATTATAATGCTGTACATCATCCGAACACCATACTTCGAAACCAGAACCTGCATCTTCTCGTAACCCTTTACTGATAACAAGGTTATTAAATTCAAGCAGTTCTTTTTCAAGTTGAGGATTGCTTTTTACTACTACTCCAAAATTCCAACCTATATAATGGTCCAGAAAGTCATTTATAAAATATTTTTTTGCTTCAGTAACCTGTTCCGGCGTCACTTTGTTATTTCGGATAGCATCGTCAGTTAATACCAAACTTGCTCTCCCAACATAATCCGGACTTACTTCATCATCAAGTTTGATAGCAAATCCAGCTGATGCAATAAACACATTATCATCAATATACTTGGCATATAATCTAACCATTTGTAATATAATATCACCTAAGTTAGTAATGCCTTTAAACGATGACTGATTGTCCATTATCATCTTGCTTTTTCCATCGAACTTACCATACCACTCAATAGGACAAGTAGGCATTCCATCATTTGCAGGATGTAACAAGATATAAGTGCCTTTTACAGCATAAACTTGATTTACAAACTTCCTGTCTGTATGGAATCTTCTACCTGTAGCTTCTGAAATGTATTCAATACCATTTTCTCTGGCAACTTCCTTTGCTGTAAGCTTTTGAAAATTAGCCTTTTGTGTTTCGGGTGTAGATTCCGTTACTTTCCGCTCTCGCGTTCCTTTTGCCTCTCCAGATTTTACTCCGAAAAGCATCGAAAAAATTTTGTTAAGCATAAAATTTCCTCCTTACAATTGTTATATGAGAATTATTTACTACTTGCTATTTATATCGCATAGCTACGAATTATGTTGATATTATACTATAAAAAGCTCCAAAATGCAAATGTAACAAGTTTTTTGCTATTTTAAAACATATTTTTGATTTCTACTTTTTGGCTTATCTGGAATTGTCATTTGTAATTTGCCTTTCTCTAGCAATGGATTTAAATAATCATACATAAATGTTGGTCTATGTTTTAATCCAATATATTCCATAATTTCTTTTACACTTTTTGGCTCTTTACAAAATTCTAAAATCAAATTAATTTTATCTTCTTTCTTGTTCGGTTTTTCTTGTTCGGTTTAACTTGTTCGGTATCATATTTAAAAGGATTTGCTCTATATTTAAAAGATACTCTTAAAAAATGATCCATAAATTTAAAGCAACTTTTATCATAAGCATCTAAAATTCTTAATACACCAGATCCAATGTTTTCAATTAGATCAACATCTTTAAATACTCTAATAAGTTCTTTGTTTCTTGGAGCAGTGACTCCTTCCAAAAACTCTTCTTGTGATAGTTCTTGTGGTAAACCACCTGCAGATGTAATTTCAATTCTATCAGAATATAATTCTATTATTGGAGAATTTCCATAATAATAATCATTATGTACCACAGCATTTATAACTGCTTCTTTTAAAGCTGCTTTATCTATCATTTCTACTTCTTTTCTACCTTTATATTCTATTTTAGCATAAACAGTATTTTCTGCATCAAGTCTATCCAATATTCTTTGAGTTGCGGTAATTATACAACGATATCCATATTCTTGATTTTCTACTAAATCCATTTTATTAGTGCCTAAATATTTTACAAGTTTTATTGAAACATTATTTTCATCTGCTAATAAAAATGCATTATAATTGTATTTACCTTCACTTGTTAATAAATCAAGATTTTGTAAAAAGTTATCATTTAATTTTAATCCGTGTTCTTCATAGTAAATTTTTAATTGATTAAATGTTAATTCTTGTCTAGGAGAGTCAATTTCTTTTAATGTATTTTTAATCCTTTTGGAATACATATCATCAATCATTCTTTCTGTCATTCGTTCTTTACTACTACCAACTCTAATATAACAACCTTCTGGTGTTCTTCCTTTTTTTCTTAAATAATATGGCTTTTCAGTTCCACTTGATATTACTACTTTTATTACTTCTTTATTATCTATTGTTTCCACAACTACATCAAATAATCCTAAAGTTGATGGCTGTATATTATTTTTTATTTTATCTTTTACTTGTAATTGTGTTAAATCAAGATCTTTAAGACCAACTACTTGTCCATCCTTTCTAACTCCAACATAAATGAAGTGACCCACGAAAGTTGGACAGTTTTTTATGCTACTTGTTCAAAATCCGTTCTATATTGAATTGGACTTTTTCCTTTTAGTCTCAATTTTATACGCTCATTATTATAATAATTTATATAATCAATAAGTTCTGTTTTAAATTGAGTAATACTTTCAAATTTTCTATCATAGAAAAACTCTGTTTTCAATAAACCAAAAAAGTTCTCCGCACAAGCATTATCTAAACAATTTCCTTTTCTAGACATACTTTGTATAATGCCTTTTTCTGATAGACGTTTTTGATATTTCTCCATTTGATATTGCCATCCTTGATCTGAATGAAGAATTAAGTTAGTATTGTCTGGAATCTTCGTAAATGCTTTATCTAGCATTTCTTCTATTTGATGAAAATTAGGACTCTCAGATATATTATAACTTATAACTTCTCCATTAAACAAGTCTACTATAGGAGATAAATATATTTTTGTATCTGATACATTAAATTGAGTAATATCTGTAACCCATTTTGAATTTGGCTTATCTGCTTTAAAATCTCTCTTTAATATATTAGGTGCTACTTTCCCATAATTACCTTTATATGAACGATATCTTCTTACTCTCACAAATGATTGTAACCCCAACTCTTTCATTAATTTATAAACGGTTTTTCTATTTAATTTATAGCCTCTATTTAAAAGCTCGTATGTAACTCTACGATAACCATATCTTCCTTTATTTGAATGATATATTTGCTTTATAACTTCTTTTACTTCTTCGTATTTATCTGGTTTTGAAAGTTTACTAATAATATCATAATAAGTGCTTTTTGATAATTCTGCTTTTCTTAATAGAGCCGTTATTTTATATTTTTGCCTTAATTCATAAACGGCTAATGCCTTTTCTTTTTTTGTTGGCTTGTTCTTTTTTGAACTAAGGCTTGTAATTTTTTTAAGTAATCATTCTCCATTCTTAGATCTTCTATTTCTTTTAAAAGTTCTGCATTACTTTTATCAGATTTTAAAGAAGATTTAGAAGTAGATTTTATTGATGTATTTGAATTAGTATTTTGTTTATTTTTCTTATTTTTCACGCGATTTACTCTTACTCTATCAATTGCAATATTTCTATTATTAAGCAAATACTGAGCACCTTTCTCATCATACATTTGCTTCCATAATACAACATTTGTAGAAGAAGGCAATTCAAAATGAATAGCCGTTTTTTCAAAAGATAAATGGTTAGCATACATGTATTCTACCACACCCACCTTAAATTTGCCATCATATTTTTGAATTGGCTTTGGTATAAGTCCATTTTTACCATAAGTCTTATACCTATTAGTCCATACTCTTATCTGTTCTTGATGGACATTAAATTTTCTTGCAGCTTCTCTATATGAATGCTTTCCATAAACAACATATTTTACTGCTTTAAATTTAAAATCAAATGAATATTTAAACATACTATTGAACCTCCATACTTTAATATTTTTTGTCCAATATTTTTGGTTCACCTCAGAAGATACTAATAGAAAGCATTATAATGTAGAAGAATATAAAAAAATTACAAATTTTAATAATACTAAAAAAATTTTAAATGAAATAAAGTTAGAATTACCAGAAGTTCCAGATATAACTGATATTAGTAAATTCTCACGAAAAAGAGACGAGAAAATATTAGAAGAAATTATAAAACCTAAAGATGATTTAATTAAAGAATTGTATAAAGATAACCTTTCTTTGCATAAAGAATTGTCGAAACAATCTAAAATGGTTGATGAGGCAGAAAAATACCAAAAAGAAAGAGATTCAATAATTGCTGATAATAAAAAATTAAATAACAAAGTTAAGGGTTTAGAAAATGAATATAAAAGAAAAAGTAATAATTTAGATTTTGAATATAATAATAGAAAAGCTGAATTAGAACAAGAATTTCAAGATAAGGAATTTGACATTGAATACAAATATAAAAATAAAATTAAGTCATTAGAAAAAGAAAATAATCATTTACTCAAAATAATAGATAAATTCTATGAAACTGTCGAAAAATTTATACATTGGATTTGTCACAAATTTGGTATTGGAGAATCAAGAGAATTAATTAAAGATTTTCAAGAAGAAACTCATACTTTTATTGATCCAGTAAAACAAATTGAAAATGAAGAAAGAGAAAAAGAATGGAATTTAGAAATATAGTTAATAATGAAAATGCGGTGTGGGCTTTAAATAAACCCACACCACATCGATTAGCGGTTAGTCAATAGAATCTTCGGTTTCGGTTATCTCTTCAGCTACTGTGTCATCTTTGGCTTCGGGCAGTACATCTTTGCTATTGCTGTTCTTATCTTTTTTGGATTTTTTGTCATCAGATTTTGAAACTCCAAAAAGTAAGTTGAACAAATAAGCAAATCCTAAAGCCTGCCAAAAGTTAATCTTAACTAACTCAACATTTAACAGCTGTGGAAGAATGTTATTCCAAGAATACATTGTAACTCCAACTGCAATAAGAATTGAAATAATTTCAAGTATTATGACGAGCAGTACCGACACAACCTTTGCCATTTTTTCTTCCTTGCTTTTTTCAAAGAGCTTTCCCTTAAGCTCTTCATATTCCGATTTTGCACTGCCAAAGTAATTATCTCTAAGACAACCAATTGTAAAAGCAAGTACAAATGCCTGAAACATTGTTACCTTCGAAAAGCCGAACATTGTAGTCATAGCGATATTCCAACATACACTTACAATGGCACCCTTTATTACTGCTCCAATAAGAAGCATAACAGTTCCAAGAGCAACACCTAAGAACACGATAGGAATAAAAGCTATTCCAAGACTTACTCCATCCTTTACCTTCCGCCAACCATTTTTAAATTTCTCACTCATAAAGATACCTCCTTGTTGTTTTTTTCCAATACGGTTCGTGAGGAAATTTGTTTTATATAAAATGGCTAAAAGCCATGAAACTATTTTAATAGTATCATATTTTTCTATATTTTACAACAAATTAACTATAATTTATTAGAATATATGCGAAAAATTTTAAAAAAATTGAGTTAAAATGAATTTTTAAAAAACATTTGACATATAATAAAAAATATAGTATACTATATTTAGCTTAAGCAAGAGAATAAATCGAAGAACTCAAATGTTCACGAGATATGTTGACCACATATCTCTTTTTTTGTGCAAAAAATAAAGGCAGTTGACCAGACTGCCTTTGATTAGTTTGTGCTAATCCTGAGAATTTTGGTTTTCATCATCTTTACTATTACTAAGTAATAATAAAACGATTAATCGCCAAATTAAATCGAATGAACTCAAGATGTTCACCTCCTTTCTCAAAGTTTTCCTTTGGAAAAGGATGAATTTATTATACTTTAATTTTATTCTAAAAACAATGTTTTTCTATAATTTCAACAATTATTTTTAATCGGTTTTATTTTTATTTCTACTTTTATATACATTTGCTTGATTTCTACATTGACTACTATCATATTCAGCTTTAGGATTTTTTGCGTAAAAAACTTTACCACAATGTTTACATATCTTTAGAGGATTTTTTTCACTACAAAGCATAAATCCAAAAGCCATATCTATTGCTTGTTTTAAAGAATTAGGTTGCCAAGATATTTCAGGAATATTTCCATACATATTAATTTTATATGGTATTCCAGAAAAATAATAATCATTTATAAGTTCTCTTGCTTTATATTCATCATAATCATCTATACTATTATTTGCTAAATCTATATACTTTTTAAATATTTTATACATTTTTTTTGCATATTCAATAATCCAATCTATTTTCTCACAATAAAAACTAGAATAAATTAACTGATTGCCAAGTGATGTACGATTTAACATTCTTTGTAAGTCAGAATTTGTTTCTATTTCTACTTTACCATTTGTTACCGTATAACTCATTTCATCATTATTAGCAAATGGAAAGAATAAATCAAAATAGTCTTTTGTTCTCATTACACAATTTTTATTAATAAAATTATTTTCTTTTAATGTTACTTCTTCGTTTAATAAAAAATCTGGATTAGTTGGTGCTTCAATCATAAAACCTAATAAACCATATTTCTCTACAAAAAAATATGCACAAGTAAATTTCGTTTGATTATCTTCTGAATCTATACATATTCTTCCAATATTTAATAAATCAACCAATATTGAATCCATTTTACTGAACATATCATATAAATCTCTAATGTTTATACTAGCCTCTGGATTTGGAACCATATAATATTCTTTTCCTTTATATTTTCCTTGATATCCACCATATTTCATATATGAATATGCACTGTTACTTTTAAAATTAAATTCCATGATTTTATTCTCCTTAAAATTTTCCAAAAATTTTATTGTAATATATTGACATATTACAATTATTACTTTATAATAATGTCAAATATTAATAGTTGAAATATAATAATATATTACAACAATTAGTATAAAATGTCAAGAGCTACAACTGTATAAAAAATCTGTAGACAAAAAATTTACCAAATTGCTTGAAAGGTTGTGATTATTATAGATACAAAGAACTATATACTAGACAAATATTATAATGAACACGAAAAGCAATCTATTATCGCTAAAGAAATAGGTGTTAATCCATCTTATATCACAAAAATAATAAAAAGAGATACAAGATATATTCAAGAAAAAGAATACAGAACACAAATTAGTAAAGAAAATCGTAAAATTGCAAAAAGAGAATGGATTAGAAATAAAAGACAAAATGAAGCTGATAAACAATTATATGAATTTGTAAAACAACAACATATTGAAGCAAGTAAAGAATTATCTTATTCTTCTGAAATGAGTGATTTAGCATATAGAAAATGGAACCCAAGTGCATATCATAGAAATAATAAAGGTAATTTAGTTATAGATAGAAAACTAAAAGTTGGATCAGATATTCCAAAATCAATAAATATGAATATTAAAATACCAACACAGAAATATAAGAAAAAATATTGTTATATTATTTAATTAGTCCTATTGTGAAATGGGTCTTTTTTTATTTAAAATTTTAGTAGAGGAGGTACATAAATATGGCTGATATGAGAGAATCTTACACTTTAATGTTTACAGACTACCCAGACATTGTTAATCTCAACCAAATGAGAAAAATGTTAGGTGGAATTAGTAACACTCTTGCATATCGTATGTTAAGAGAAAAAACAATAAAAAGTAAAAAAGTTGGCAGAGAATATAAAATTCTTAAAGTTAATGTTATTAAATATATGATGACAGAACAGTAGGAATTTTTTTGTTATCATGGTATAATACACAAAATATCAATGATAAGTTAAATATAAACTGTTACAACGGAAAGGAGTAAAATGATAACAGGTAGCTTACAAAAAAAGAAAGGTCTTTATTATGCTGTTTTAAATTTATATGATGACTATGGAAAAAGAAAACCAAAATAGATTCCTACTGGTTATACTATAAAAGGAAACAAGAAAAAGGCTGAGGAAAAATTAGAACAATTTAAAATTGAATATGAACAAAAATCAAAAATAAAATTAAGAGATCCAAATATATATGATAAATACAAAAATATTTTATTTTGTGATTATATGTTGGAATGGTTAGAGAAACAAAAAGGAAAAGTCGAACAAACAACTTATATAGGTTATGAACAGGTTATTAAAGGTAGATTATACAAATACTTTAAAGCAAAGAAAATTAAATTAGTAGATTTGAAACCTAAGCATATTCAAGATTTTTTCGATTTACTGTTTAGTGAAGGACTTTCAGGAAATACTATAAAACATTATAGGGCAAATATAAGTAAAGCTTTAAAAGGTGCAGTTATTACCGAGATTATTGATAGTAACCCTGCTACTAAATTAGAGCCTATAAAAGTAAAAGAATATACCGCAGATTATTATACTCAAGATGAATTATTAAATTTAATGGAAATAATAAAAACTACACCTATTGAATTACCAGTAGTTATTGCTGGTGTATATGGATTAAGGCGTGAAGAAGTTATTGGCATTAAATGGAATGCTATTGATTTCAAAGCAAAAACATTAACTATTAGGCATACTGTAGGTCGTGGTAAAATTGATGGTATTACACAATTTATTTTCAAAGATAGAGCAAAAAGTGATTCAGGTTATAGAACTTTACCTTTATTTGATTTTATTGCCGATTTACTCAATTCTTATAAAGATAAGTATGAAGAATATAAAAAGTTTTATGGCAATACTTATTGCAATGATTACAAAAATTATATGTGTTTAATGGAAAATGGAGAATTAATGAAACCTGGACTACATTAAGATATGCTCACGCAGATGTAGAAAATAAAAGAATTTCTGCAAATGTGATAGAAAATAAATTAGCACTAGATACAAAAAAAGAACAAATTACCGAAATCGCTCTTTAGGTAACTTGTTTTTAGAGATATATTTCTAACTTAATAAAAATTCTAATTTTGGAAAAGTGTTAGAACTTTTGTTAGAACTTTGACTATTTTTAAAATTAAAACACCAAGTTTGAATCTTCCGAAACACTTGGTGTTCTAATGGTGCGAACAACGTAGATATTTACAACTTTTTTCACACTTTTAACGACTGATACAAATATCAATCAATTCATTATCCTTAATTTAACATAAATTTTATTAATTTTCAAGCGATTTCAGTAAAAATATTTTAATTGATAAAATTATGAATATGTGATATTATTTAGTCAGAAAAAAAGCGAGTATTTCGGTGGAAAGTGAACTTGTTTTGTATTATTTACTATTATTACAATAAAATTATAATAGAAAAGAAAGTGATATAAAATGACTAAAATTTTAATAATAGAAGATGATAAATCTATTCAAAATAGTGTTTCATATTATCTTACAAACGAAGGGTTTTATATAGATATAGCATCTAATCTAAAACAAGGAAAAGAAAAAATAGATAAGAATTCTTATGACTTATTACTTTTAGATGTTACATTTCCAGACGGTAATGGGTTTGATTTTTATAAAAATATGAAAAAAGTGATTCCAACAATATTTTTAACAGCATTAGATGAAGAAAAAGATATTGTAAAAGGGTTTGATTTAGGAGCAAATGATTATATTACTAAGCCATTTCACGCAAGAGAATTGCTTTCTCGTATAAAAAATGTTTTAAAATATACTAGTAAAGAAGAAAAAATAACAATTCAAAATGTTATATTAGATTTAACAAAAAATAAGGTTTTTAATGATGAAAAAGAAGTTGAACTTACAGCATTAGAATATAAAATACTTTTATTTATGTTTGAAAATAAAGGAAAATTAGTTACAAGAGGTCAAATACTTACAAGTATATGGGATGATAACAATAACTTTGTAAATGATAACACACTAACAGTTTATATAAAAAGGATAAGAGAGAAAATAGAAAAAGATCCCAATAATCCTAAAGTAATAAAAACAGCAAGAGGTATTGGATATAGAATAGGAGATTAAAATGAGTAAAAAAGATAAAAAAATGATTATTTGCTTTTTTACTATTTGGACTATTTTAATGATAATATTTGGAATAGTTATTATATTATATTTACAAAGTGAATATAATAACCGTTTGTATAACACTACTGCAAGAATAATTTCAAAAATACATAATGAAGTTCCAGAAAAAGAAGCAGAAATAATTAATAAAATTTATAGCAATGAAGATAGTAAGAAAGAAATTAATAGTGGAAAGGAAATTTTAAATAAATATGGAATAACTAAAAGTACATCAACTTGGGGCGATACAGGTATGGATTTTTCATATAAAGTTATAATTGGTATATCAATTTTATTTTTACTTTCAGTAGTTTCTATTTATTTTGCATTTTTGATTTATTATAGAAAACAAAAAACAAAATGGGAAAACTTAAATACATATTGTCAGAATATATTAAACGGTATTGAGACAATTAATTTAACAGATGAAGAAGAAGGAATAGAAAGTATTGTAAAAAATGATATATATGATGTAACAATGTTGTTAAAGCAAG
This sequence comes from uncultured Clostridia bacterium, assembly GCA_944388045.1. Classification (GTDB taxonomy): domain Bacteria; phylum Bacillota; class Clostridia; order TANB77; family CAG-508; genus CAG-269. The sequence continues at coordinate 66,054 of CALXHG010000001.1, forward strand.
CAAATAAGGAGCTAACAGTTACTAACAAAAAAACAGAAAAGTTAATTGCTGATATTTCGCATCAATTAAAAACACCTCTTACATCTTTAAATATGATAAATGACTTATTATATGAAGATATGCCAGAAGAAAAAAGAAAAGAATTTTTAGATAATATGCACTTTGAATTAGAAAAAATATATTGGCTGATTAACACATTATTAAATATGGCAAAACTAGATTCAAAAACAATTATATTAAAGAAAACTCCTGAAAATCTATATACATTATTAAATGAAGTAAGAAAAGAATTTTGCATAATGTGTGAAACAGAAGAAGTTGAAATTGAAATAGCTGTTGATAAAAATATAGAAATAAATTGTGATAAAAAATGGACTAAAGAAGCTATTGCAAATTTAATTAAAAATGCCATAGAACATAATTCAAAGAAAATAAAAATTAGTGCAACTAAAAATGCAGTTTATACTCGTATTTATATTGAAGATAATGGAGAAGGAATTGATAGCAGAGATATTAGACATATTTTTGAAAGATTTTATAAAACAAGAAACAGTAAAGATAATAGTTTAGGGCTAGGATTAGCTTTTACAAAAAGTATTATATTAAATCAAGGTGGAGATATTAAAGTAACAAGTAAGAAAGGTTATGGAACAAAGTTTATGATTGAATTGTGAGTAAAGTAAAATAAAACTTTACTCATTTTTTTGTTAAAATTTTCTTAAAGTCATTTTAGAGTCATTTTAAATTAGTATAATAAATAAAAAAAGAAAAAAATTGTGAAATATCTGTAATTTTGATATGGCTAAATTTTACTATATATATTAGGAAAGGAAAGTGATTAAAAATGGAAATATTAAAAGTTGAAAATTTAACTAAAAAATATGGTAAAAAAGAATCTAGTGTTACAGCATTAGATAATGTATCATTTAGTGTAGAACAAGGAGAATTTGTTGCAATTATCGGAGCAAGTGGAAGTGGAAAATCTACACTTCTACACTTAATTGGAGGTGTTGATAGACCAACAAGTGGTAAAGTTTTTATAAATGGTACAGATATTTATAAATTAAATAATGATAATTTAGCAATTTTTAGAAGGAGACAAATAGGACTTATTTATCAGTTTTATAACTTAATTCCAATTTTAAATGTTAAAGAAAATATAACTTTGCCTTGTGATTTAGATGGCAAAAGAGTTGACCAAAAAAGATTAAATGATTTATTAGAAACATTAGGTCTAAAAAATAGAATAAATCATTTACCAAATGAATTATCTGGAGGGCAACAACAAAGAGTATCTATTGGTAGAGCCTTAATTAATAATCCAGCATTAGTATTAGCAGACGAACCAACTGGAAATTTAGATAGTAAATCTTCAAGAGATATTGTTGATTTACTAAAATTGTCTAATAAAAAATACAAACAAACATTAATTTTAATTACACACGATAAAAACATTGCAGAAGAAGCAGATAGAGTAATTACAATTCAAGATGGAAAAATTATTAGTGATGAAAACTTAATATAGAAAGGGCTGGTACAATGAAGATTTTAAATAAAATAACATTATATGATCTTAAATTAAATAGAAAAAGAACTATTGTAACAATTTTAGGAATTTCACTAGCTGTTGCTTTAATGTGTGTAGTTACTACTTTTGTATCAAGCTTTCAATCTGCAATACTTGAAAGAACTAAAAAAATAGATGGTAGTTATAATTTGTTAATAAATGATATAAATTCAGAACAATTGAAATATATACAAAACAATCCTAATATTGATAAATCTTTTGTTACACAACAAATAGGATATGGAGTAATAAATGGTACAAAGGAAGATGATAGAACTTATTTTGAAGTAAAAGCCTATGATGATGAAGGGTTTAGAGATAGAGGAATTAACTTAGTAGCAGGTAGACTTCCTCAAAATGATAATGAAATTGTAATTACTGACACAATGTATTCAGGAGATATTACATTAATTGACGGAAGTAAAATATCAATAAGAGATAAATATAAATTGGGAGACAAAATAAAACTTGATATGGGTTCATTAGATGTTAATTTACTAACAAATAAATTAAATAATGCGTATCTTACGGCTAATGGAATGGAAAATCAGGTAAAGTTTGATAAAAATGCAAAAGAGTTCCAAAGTAAAGAGGTAAAGGAATATACTCTTGTTGGAATAATATCAAATATTCAAGGATATGGTTCTAGTAGTTTACCAATATCATTATTAGTTACAAAGTTAGATAATATAGACACTAGCAAAAATATGGGAGTTGGAGTTATATTAAAAAATCCACAAAATACTTATCAATTAAAAGATAATTTAGTAAATAATCTTAAAATTGATAGTAATAAAATAAGTGAAAATAAAGAGCTATTAAGATATATGGGTGTTTTTCCAAGTGATACAACTACTAAAACTGTTATAATACTAGCTATAATTATAATAGGAATTATTTTATTTACTTCTATTTTTGTAATAAGAAATAGTTTTAATATTTCTTTAACAGAAAAAACGAAAGAATTAGGAATGCTTGCAAGTATAGGTGCAACTTCTAAGCAGATAAAAAGAAGTATTTTGTTTGAAGGATTTATTATAGGTATAATTGCAATACCAATTGGAATTATAATAGGGCTTTTAGCAATTTATATAGTTTTAGATATTGTAAATAACCTATTAATAGGTTCTAATTTGGTTGATAATTTTAGTTTAAAATTTATTATATCACCAATATCTATAGTAATTTCAATAATAGTTTCAATAATTATGATATTTGTTTCTTCTTTAAAGCCTGCAAAAATGGCATCTAAAATAACGCCAATTGATGCAATTAAAGAAAGCAATGATATAAAAGTATCAAGTAAGAGATTAAAAATATCAAAATTAACAAAGAAACTTTTTGGAATACCTGGAGAAATAGGAGCAAAGAATTTTAAAAGGAGCAAAAAGAAATATCGCACAACTATATTTTCAATAACATTAAGTATTATATTGTTTATCTCAATGAATGCAGTTATCGAAAATGTTTTTAAAGCATCAGATTATATGTATTCAGGAAATGGAGAAGATAATATAATAGTAAATACACCTTCTAGTGACGAAAAATCGAATTATGAGTATTTTGATAAAATATTAAAATTGGATAATATTGAAAAATATGCGATTGTAAAAGAATTTCCAGTCTTGGTTGGAGAACCATATATATCTGAACAATATAAAAAATTTACAAACTATGAAGATGAAAAAAATGGAATAACAGTACAAGTAAATGATGTAAATGTTTCTATTGTTTCAGTTGGAGATATGCAATATAAAGATTATTTGAAAGAATTAGGTTTAACTGAAGAAGAAACACAAGGAAAAGGAATCTTATATGACCGATTCTGGGTAAGACAAAATGATAAAAGAATACAATGTAGTTACTTAAACATCAATAGTGGAAACGAATTAGAATTTGAATATATAAAAGAAAATGTAGAAAGTCCTGTAAAGGTTAAACTTCCAATTGTTTTAAAAACAGATAAAACACCAATGTCAATGTTCAAAGGAAACGACGGTAACCCTATAATAATTATATCTGATTCTTTAATGAGAGAATATGAAGATAACTTACAAGCAGTGAATTTGAGAACAGCTGGAATACATATAAAATCTAGCAATCCAGATAAATTAGAGCAAGAAATTGCAAATATAGATAGTACAAATAAAAATATGATATTTAATAGTGAACAAAGTAAAAAGCAAAATGAAACAATGTCATTAATTTTATCAATCTTTTCTTATGGATTTATTATTGTAATATCTATTATTGGAATTACAAATATTTTTAATACTATTACAACAAATATGGCATTAAGAAGTAAAGAATTTGCAGTATTAAAATCAGTTGGTATGACAAACAAAGAATTTAAAAAAATGATAAATTATGAGAGCTTACTTTATGGGATAAAATCAATTCTTTATGGTGTTCCAATAGGATTAATATTATCTTATGTGATTTATAGGGTAATGAGTGAAAGTTTACAGACAGAATATAGTTTTCCACTAATACCTGTAGTTATATCTATTTTAGTAGTATTTATTATTATATTTATAACTATGAGCTATGCTAGTAAAAAGAGCCAAAAAATTAATTTAATTGAAACAATAAGAAGTGAAAATATTTAAAAAAATAGTTAAATGTTCTTTCTGTATTATCCATTTTGGTTTTATGATAACATTGCACCATTACTTTTTAAGTAAAAGAATAAAAATAGAACATTAAATTTCAATGAGAGTGGTTATTGATAATTACTCTCATTTATGCTATTATATCAATAATTAATAAGTTGTAATGGAGGTTTTTATAGTGGAAAAGAATAAGATGTGTGTTGTTTTATGTATTATAGGAATCATTTTTGGTATTATCTCAGTTGTATTAGCACTTTCTGGTACAGACATAAAATATGTTTGCTCATCAATATTTTTAACATTATGTTTTGTTACATTGTCTATTGTTTTAAATAATAGAAATAAAGATAAATAATTTTTAAAGTTACATATAATACAAATAATCTATAGAGGAGGATATTTTTTATGAAAAATAATAAATGGAGGATATTCCAAGTTGTTCAATTTATATTGTTTTTAGGTGTTAGCTTAATTTTATTTTTTAGAAAAGTCGATGGAAGTGGAGCAGAAAATACAACAGAGGTAAAATTAATAAGTTTGGCTATATGGCTAGGATTTTATCTATTCATTTTAGCTATTGAATATGGAATACGATTTTTGACTAGGATAGGTAAAAAAATAAATAAAAATTTGAAGGAGATGAGATATTGTGAAAAATAAAAAAATTGATAATCTACAAATTGAAGATGACGATGAAACAAAAACATATATGTTAGAAGGAATGTCAATAGGAATATGTGCTGGAACATTGTTAGGAGCAATTGTAGGAGTGTTGATTGATAACATTTCTATTTGTATATGTTTTGGAACAAGTATAGGTTTATGTGCTGGCTTAATAATTGGTCTTTTAATAAAAAAAGATAAATAGTAATTTATATTCAAGAAAAATGTATAATACATACAATTTATTAAGATAAATAAGAAATTCGCTGTTTGTGGGGTGTTAATTTTAGAATAAAAATAGTATTATTTTTGTGAGGAGGAGATAAAAATGGATTTAGATAAAATAGGAAAATTTATTGCTTTGAATCGCAAAAATAAAGGATTAACACAGGAACAATTAGCCGAAAAATTAGGAGTAACAAATAAGACTGTTTCGAGATGGGAAACTGGAAAATATATGCCTGATTTATCTTTATTAAAACCATTAAGTGAGGAATTAGGAATAACATTAAATGAATTATTATCTGGTGAAAAAATAGAAGAACAAAAAATAGTTGAAAATACGGAAAAAAATATAATAAATACAATAGATTATTCGAGTAAAAAAGTTGAAAATGAGCATAAAAAAATATCTATTATATTGATGATTTTAGGTGCAATTATAAGTATTTCAGCATTAACTATTTTAAGCAAAGAAAGTAGTTGGTGTTCTATATATTCTATTATAGGTATTATTATATTTGTAATAGGTTTAGTAAGAAATTTTAAAAAGTTTAAAAAAATACCAAAAATAGCTATTGGAGTTATCTTATTTGTAGGGATATTTGGAATATTTTATATAGCTGATTATTTGGGTGTAAAAACAAATAATAGACCACCAATTTATAACTATAAAATAGAAACAACATTTAGAGGAACAAAAGAAATTGCCTATTATAGTTTATTCTATAATGTATATAGAATTAATGCAGATACAACAAATGAATATTATATTATTGATGAGAAAAAAGAATATAATTTTGACACTATACCAATTACACCATTTAATAGAAATAAAAGTGGTATAGATAATATTTTAAAATATCAGAGCAAATATGTTGGAGATAACAGTAATGCTGGAAACTTAATAAGTAATTTGCCACTTTCTGAATATGGATATGTGTTTGAAATAGACTCAAATAACTTAGGTTTAACGATAGATTATCATATTACAGATTGGTATATAAATGATGAAATGTATGTAGAAAGAGCATTAGTATATAATTCTGTTTCATTATTTTCTTTAATAGAAAATTTACAATATGTAACCTATAATTTTACAGGAAATAGTTACACAATTAAAAGAGAAAAAGTCCAAGAAATATATCCTAATTATAGCAAAATAAATGAAAATGGTATAAATAAAGATAACTTTAATATCTATTTAGAAAATAAAATGACTGATGATGAATTTATAAAGGACATATTTAATAAATTGTTTATATAAATTACAAGTTATAATATGCTAGGAGATGGAAAAATGTATAAAACAGTTGTTATAGAGTATTCTCCAAAAGCAGATGATATGGCACAAAAAGTAGAAGAAAAATCAAATGAAATGTTTCAAGACAATTATGAATTAATTACTATGTCAATTACAGGAACAGCAAAAGCAATTTTAGTATTTAAAAAAGTTTTGTAAATCAGTTTTGTATAAATTACCATTTAGTGAGCAAAATATATGTTTATAAGCGAATGAAATTAAATCTTTCATTCGCTTATTTCAATTTCTATACATAAATCAATTCATTTAAAACGATTTCTTCTGCTTGGGACTTAATAGAATTCATTGTTCCCACCCAATAAAGTACATCAGTATTTTTCATATCTTCTGTTAAATTGCTTTTTTCTTTCAGTTGGTCAATTATTTGCTCTACTCTTGTTTGAGCTGTTTCTTGTATTTCTTTTAAATGAGTATTTAAAGTTCCATTTATAAGCATTATAGTATAATCAGCTTTTCTATACTCTTTTAGATATTTTAATCTCATTTTTCCATATTTATTTAAAACAATTTTTTCTTGTTTTGGTGCTACTATATTGGGAATATAGTAATCTCCCTTTAAATGATATTCAATACCTGTTCTTTTATCAATTTTTGTTTTTGGTAATTTATTATTCATAACATTTTCCTCCTAAAATCTTATATCATTATTTTTCTTTTTACTTTTATTTTTCTTATTCTCATCTGGTATCGTTACTTTTCTATAAATGTTATTTGCGATTTCATTATCATTGTCATCAAATATGCCATTTCTATATAAATCATCACTAACAATTTTGTAATTCTCATTTTTGTCATAACAAATTCTTTTATGAAAATGGCTCATAATATTATGCCAAAAATTTTTAAATTTCTTCAATTCTTGTTTTATTTTTTCCTTTTCATTCTGTAATTTATTTATGATTTTATCTTTAGTCGATAATTCACTTTTTAGATTACTAATTTCATCATCTTTTAACTCTATTTGATATTTAAGTGAGCGATTTTCTTTTGCTATTTCAAAAGTACTATTTTCAAAATCACTAATTGCCATATTTAAGTCATTTACACTTCTTACTGTTTGAGTAATATTTTTTACATCTTCTGTATAATTTTTCAATTTCTGGACATCCTCGTTTGAAATAATCATATTATTTTTATTTAGTTTAGATGGTTTTAAATTATCTAATATTTGATTTACGTTATTGCTTTTGTCATCAAGTTTTTTCGTTTGATGATTAGCTTCAGTTAGTTTTTGCTCCTTTTGTTTTAGTTGTCTTTTGATTTCTCTGTAATTTCCCATATCTTTAACATCAATATCTTGATTTCTGCCTTTCTTCTTTTGTTTCAATAAAGAATTTTCACAATAAATTTTATTATATGATTTTATACAACAATTTCTCATTTCATCTTGTATTCGTTGTAGAGATTCTTTCGTAAATACTTTTGATTTTGCTGGTTGTTTTCTCATACCTCTTTTATAATCTTCTTTTATTGGAACACCAACAATATGCATATGTGGAGATGTTTCATCAAAATGAACAACTGCATTGGCTACTTTAAATTCTGGTACAATTCTCATTAAATCTTGCACTTGTTCTTTATAAACTTGTACCATACTTTTTTTGTAATATTCATCTTTATCATTCCAAAAGTCCATATCTCCAAGTTCTATTATAATTTCACAAGCCAAGTCTTTTTGTTTATCTTGTGATATATGCTTAAAGTAATTCTTTATTTTTCTATCTTCACGAGTTTGTTTTTGATTATATTCAATTCTTGCTTGTTCAAATTCTTGAAAATATAGGTTTTGAACATCTTTGTATAAATTATCAGTTCCATAAATTACACAAATTTCTTCTTTGTAATTATCATAATCTCTTAAATTATGCTTATTTACTTTTGATAACTGTGTAGCATTTTGTATTCCATTATTTGAAAACGATGTTTTGCCAGATGGATTATTTTTTGCAATTTCTTTTGCTTTTACTGTTTTATTTTTATCACTACCTAAATGAATAGAATATGCTAATTCTTCGCTCATCTCTTTTCCTCCTTTAGCTTTAACTTCGTAGGCACAGGATTTTTGATTTGACAAAATTCCTAACCCCCTATGAGTTTTGACATTCTATCAAAACTCGGGGGCTCTGCGAGGCAATAAATTTTCTCCCACTGGGATAAAATTTATCAAAATTAACTATCGCCACTTTCATTTTTACTTCGTAAAAACAAAACGTGCCACGTTAATTTTGTTGTTGCAACAAAGAAAATATATAAGTAATAGAGTTGCAACAATTATTCTGTATCTTCTTCGCAGAATTTTACTGGCTTTACACCTACTGAAATAGGTTTAGGCTCTTTCATATAAAGTACACTATCATTTGTTTCATCTGGTATATAATCAAATGCAGTATCAATTTCTTGCATTTGGAATTTATCTTCTTCACGAATATAAATTATTCCAAATTCATAAGTTTCCATTTTATTATCTGGTTCAAGTTTGTAATAATCTTTTAAAGGAAATACTCTAACAATAGCAGAGTTATCTTCAACAAAATTAAAATAAAATACTTGCTTATCAACATAGTATGTTGCTTCTGTATAACTTACATCATAGTATTGTTTTAATCTCATAATAATTTCACTAACCTCTTTTTCAGGTAGATAGTTGCTAAATCTAATATTACCTAATACATTACCAAAAATTGCAGGTTTAGTTGTGTCTATATAACCATTATCAAATAGTTCTTGACAAGGTTTACAAATTGATTCTCTAAAATTTATTTGTTTAACAGAAATATCATTGCCAATTAACTCTAATTCAATATCATCAACATATTTCATTATTAGTTCAGCTTGTTCTTTTCTAGTATAATCTTTCCAAGTTTTAGTTTTTTCTTGATGTTCTTTATCTAGCTTTATTTTGTTTATAAAATCAATATCTCTTTTTAGTAAAATGTCTTTTGGTGTAAATTTTAATTCTTCTACACAGTCAGTAGTATCTAATTTACTTTCTAATTCACTAATTGCTTTCTCGACTATTTTCTTTTCTTCGTTATATTCTTTTAACTCAAAAACTCCATTGATATAGGCTTTTTTAATTCTTTCAAGTTTATTGTTTTGTTCTTTTATTTCTTTTTCTAATTGCTCCTTAGGTTCATCAAATTTTTGCTTTATCATAGGCAAGAAGAATTGATTTACAACAGAATCATATTCTACTAATTCACTAATAAATTGACTAAAATAATCATTTATAACTTTTTCTTTAAATTCGATTTTACAGTCATTGCAATAGTAGTAATAGTAGGTATTACCGTTTTTCTTTGTAGTAGCTTTTCCACCTAAAATCCTACCACATTTAGGACATTTTAATTTTTGTAAATATAAATATGTTAGTGTCCTTTTATAACTTCTTGAATTTTTCTTTTTTTGTACTTGACAATCTTCCCACATCTCTTTAGAAACAATAGGCTCTACTACATTTTCATAATAGATAGGGTGTTTTGTTCTTTTGCCGTGAACAAAGTCGCCTTTGTATATTTCATTTTCAAGAATATTAACAATAGTGGAATCTCTCCAATTTTCTTTTCCTAATACTTTTTCATCATTAAATAAATTACTTATTTTTTGATAAGAATAGCCATTGTAATATAAATCAAATATTCTAATTACAACATCTTTAGTAGAATAATCAATTACTAATTTCTTATCTTCGTGCTTATATCCTAGTGGAGCAATATGAGGGATATGTCCTGACTTTATTGCACCTGCTAATCCTATCTTTGTCCTTTCACTTGTTCTTTCAATTTCATTTTGACTTACACTCATTAAAAGTCTTGAAATCATTTTACCATTTGCACTTGTTGTGTTTATTTCATCATTAACACAGTCTAAATAAGCACCATTTTCATCTAAAAACGTCATTAAGTTTTCCCAATCATAAATACTTCTTGTTATTCTGTCTAATTTTAAAGCAACAATAGTATTTATTTTTTTAGCTTTTATATCATTTTTTAATCTTTCAAACTCTGGTCTATAATTACCAGTTTTAGCACTTATTCCAGCGTCTTCATAGTAGTCTACTATTTCATAACCTTTAAATTTACAAAAAGTTTCTAATCTTTCTCTTTGTTCTGGTAGACTAAAACCTTCACGAGCTTGATCTTCTGTTGATACTCTCATATATAACCCACATTTTTTCTTTTCATCACTCAATTTTCAAACCTCCTAACAAAAAAGAGACATCATAGTACACGAGTACAGCTGACATCTCTTAAAATCTCTTTATTGTATAGTATTATAAAAATACAACATAATTGTAATATAATATAGAATTTTCAAAGTACTCATAATTGTATAGTTTTTGCCGAACAACTATACATAATCAATTGTCTATATTATATCACGTTTTAAAGAAATGTCAATTATTTACAGTTATATATTTTTCAAATATTCTTCTAATTCTGATAATTTAATCTTTTTAGTTAAGTTTGAAATATACACATCATTAGAGTAATTAAACACTAAAAAAGTAATGTTTTTAATAATGACTTTATGTGGTTCTATATATGTAAGGTTAGTTTTTTCTAATTTTCTAATACTACCATTTATAAAAGTAGGATTAACTTTTGAAAACTCACATATAAATTCAATTCGCTGTTTTAGACATTCTTCAAATTGTAATTCTTGCTTAATTATCTTCATTTCTTACACCATCCTTTCATTATAATTTTAGGATGATTTTTTGCAAAAGAAAAAAATCAACCATTTTACTGATTGATTTTTGTATCAATTCTGTTCTATTAGTTCGAACAGAAACGTCATTGGTGCAGATGGCCGGAATCGAACCGGCACGGGAGGTTAAGTCCCGCAGGATTTTAAGTCCTGTGCGTCTGCCAGTTCCGCCACATCTGCATATTTAAACTGGCTTTGTCTTACGACATAAATTATTATATTCTATTTACTCTAATTTGTCAATAGAAAAACAAAAATTTTTCAAAAAAATATGATTAATTTATGATAATGTCTTAAGTAATAACCTAAGAAAATGTCCTAAATAAAAAAATATGATTAATTTATTTACAACATTTTATTTGACTTTTATTAATTAAGATGATATAAAATTATAAAAAGAAATCATTAAATCTTTTATATTTAACTAGTTTAAAAATAAGGAAAGAGTGTTTTATGATATATACAAGTTATTATAACTCACCAGTAGGTAAATTATTATTAGCAAGTAAAAATAATAAACTAATTGGTGTATGGATAGAAAATCAAAAATATTATTTAAGTAATCTAAAAGAGAAAATGCAAAAAAAAGATGAGGAGGAAATTTTAATAAAAGCAAAGAATTGGTTAGATAGATATTTTGAAAGCCAAAATCCTCATATTTCTGAATTAGATATAGAACCAATTGGAACTGAATTTTCTAAGATGGTTTGGACAATATTATGCACTATACCATATGGAAAAGTAATTACATACGGAGAAATTGCAAAAAAAATTTCAAAGGCAATGAATAAAGATAAAATGTCTGCTCAAGCTGTAGGAAATGCAGTTGCACATAATCCAATTTCGATTATAATTCCATGTCATAGAGTTATTGGTGCCAACGGTAATTTAACAGGATATGCTGGCGGACTAGATATAAAAATGAGATTGTTAAAACATGAAGGTGTAGATATAAGTAAATTATTTATCTCATAATGACTCATTAAATATTATTTTTTCTTTGAAAGGAATGAAATTAGTTTAAAAGAATTGACTTTTATTACTATATGTGCCTTAGAAAGGAATGGGATTTTTATGAATGATAAAATAAGATGTAAATGGTGTAACTTAAAAAATAATCTATATGTAAAATATCATGATGAAGAATGGTGCAGACCTAATTTTGATGATAAATATTTATATGAAATGTTAATTTTGGAATCTTTCCAAGCAGGTCTGTCTTGGGAATGTGTTCTTAATAAAAGAGAGGCTTTTAGAAAATGTTTTGATAATTTTGATATAAATAAAATTTGCAATTATGATGACAAAAAAATTCAAGAATTATTAAATAATAAAAATATTATTAGAAATAAATTAAAAATTAAAGCCACAATTAATAATTCTAAAATATTTAAGAATATTCAAAAAGATTATGGTTCTTTTTATAATTATTTAAAATCTTTTTCTGGTGGTAAAATTATATATGAAATTGGTAGAACAACCTCAATTTTATCTGATAATATTTCAAATGATTTGCAAAAAAAAGGCATGAAATTTGTTGGCTCTACTATTATATATTCTTATTTACAGGCAATTGGGATTATTTATTCTCATGAGCAAAATTGTTTTTTGTATAAAAACCATACTTTTCAATTATATAATCGAGCAGAGGATAACACTTAATGTGTTCTTCCCCTCTCACACTACTGCTTAAGCAGTTCTCGCAATTGGCAATTCGATTTATATTAATTATGAACTTTTTAATATTAATCTAGTAGAAATACTAGACCTTTTTTTCTTAACCTTGTTTATTTGTAGTTATTCTACTAAAGCCCCTTTTGCGTCTTTTTCAGCATTTTTTATGCTGTTATTTTACTCCATCAACCCACTTGCAAAAACCAATTTTATAATTATTGGTTCCATCTACTTTATATCTTACCATTGCTCTATTATTAAAAATTCCAAAACAATCACATTTTTCTCTTGGATTTAAACTTCCAACTTTTTTTGTACAATCTGTATCTGCATATACATTTTCACTAGTACTTCCATTTTGATATGTTCTCACAGGTTCATCACTCCCACTTTCTATATTATTATCAATTGGCTTATCTTCCATATAATTTTTTACCATATTTATAAATCTATCCCAGCCATTATCTAAGGTTCTTCGTGGGCAATATTTTCCAGAAAAATCTTGATGTTTTTTTACCTTATCTATTCCCCATCCATATTTTTTTAATAAAACTGCTGTATATTCTGCAGCTAATCTTTCCGCTTCTTGGAATCTCTCTCCCCCAGATTTAGAATAACATATTTCTATTGCTATTCCTTTTCTGTTTCCACTTCCATTGCTTCCATCTCCAGCATTCCAAGTGTTTCTATTAAATTCTACTCCTTGAACAACTCTTTCTTCATCAATTGCACAATGAAATGATACCTTGTTATTATTTCCAATCATATAACTTATTTCTGCTAATGCAGATGCATCATTTTCTGTATTGTGAATTATTATAAATTCTGGAACCATATCATATGGACATTTTATATTATATTTTTCTTTTGGAACAAACATTTTAGTTATTTGCATCATCTTCATCTCCTACTCTATTAATTTCTGAATTTGAAAAATCATTTTCATTTATTGCTTTTTGATATAATTCATCAGTATATTCAATATTTTCTATTATTATATTATCTTTCATAAACTTCAATCCTTTCTTCTCCTATTAATATTAGTATTCATTTTTTCTATTAATGTTTCCTATACAAAAAAAAACAACTATTAAATTGTTTTTTTAATAATTGTTTTTTCAATATTTTTTAATTACAAATTAATTAAAATACTAGCAACTTAAAACATAATAATTTCACTATTCTTTTTTAACCATAAATCTATTTCTTTATAATTATTTATATATTTTGATACCAAATTATAAAAATCATTATTATGATATTTATATTTCATATGACATAATTCATGAACTATTATTGCATCTACTTTATCTACTGGAAGCATAATTAATCTTGATGAAAAATAAATATTCTTCTTGCTTGGCATACAACTTCCAAATCTAGTTGTAGCATCTCTAATTTCAAATTTATTATATTTTAAGCCTGTAATCTCACTCCAATATGGTAATCTTTTTGCTATTAATCCTTCTGTATTATTTTTAAATATATTTTTAATCATTTTATCTACATATATTTTTATTATGCTTTGTTCAGTACTTTTTGGAACTGATATAATTATTTCTTTTTTTGTTTCTTCTATTTCTATATTTATTTTAGATATTTCTATATATTTTCTTATAATTGAAAATTCATCACCTTTATAATATATTTTTTCTCCATTTTTCCATTGTTTTATTGAACTAATTTCAGAAGATAAAATTTTTTTGTATTTTTCATAAATACTATTTTCCTCACCTTTTAAAATGTTTTTTAAAGAAGCTATTGATAATCTTTTTGGTTTTGTAATATTTAGAATATTTCCTTTAAAATATATTTTTACAGATTTTGATGTTTTGTAATTTTTAATATTAATTGGTATTTCCTCATCTTTTATTTTTATGTACTGTTTTGTCATTACTATTTTCCTCTCTTATTGTATTTCAATTAATCCGCCATAGTCTATTAAATCTTGATTTCTAAATTCTATTATTTCTTTTTGTTTTTTATTAATAAATTTTCTTATTTCTTCATTTTCATCTATTTTGTTTAAATCTCCAAAAACAATTATTTTATTGCCAATTTTTGAAATACATCCTCCTATAAATCCTCTTTTATTGCTATAATTGTTTTCTTTTAGCAATTTTATGTCTAATTTTTTACTTATATATAATGTATCTATTCCATGAAATGTTAAAATTTTATATAATCCTTTATCTGTTACTATTGCTGAATTATCATCTATTACTGCTATTGAACAATTTGTATATCCTTGTGATGTATTTATTAGCTCATATCCTTGATTAATTAATTGTTGTTTTAAAATACTGTCTGTATAATCTAAACTATGAATTGCTTTTTTCCCTATTATACATACATTATATTTAATATCTTCTGGATAATTTGCTTTAAGTTTTTCAGCTCCACATATTAGTTTTGTATTATGTTTTGAAATGCTTTCATATTGAGTTGGCTCTATAATTATTTGTTTCCCTACTTTGCAAGCAAATATGTCAACATGTGATGATATTTCTTCATATACGTCCTTTATTGCTCTTAGCTCTATTAGGTCATATCCCATTTCTTTTAGCTTTTGTTTTTCAATATCTCTCATCCTGTTATCTATAATTAAAGTTTTATTAGCCATTTTTATTTCCTTGTACAACAATATTTAGGTTTTTAATAAAGGATTTACCTATAAACCTATTGCCATTTTTAGAATAAGAGATATGCTACAAACATATCTCAATATCAATCTATTTTATGATATTTTCTCTAAAGTAATTTTTCCTAATTTTCCACTTCTAAAATCTTCTAAAATAATTTTTGATGTTTTTTCATCATCAATTATTCCTCCAGAAGCTACGGCTCCTCTTTTTTTACCTATTAGTTGCATAATTTCATAAATATTTTCATTTTCTAGTTGGTCTTGATTTAGTATCTCTTCTATTTGTTTTTCATCTAGTGAATATCTTTGAATTAAATTTTCTCTATAATTTTCTAATAAAAATTTGGTTAGGGAATAAGCAATCTCAGTTAGCTCTAATATGTCATCTTTAATTGTTCCTGTTATTGCTAAATTAATTCCAACTTTTTCACTTTCAAATTTTGGCCATAATACTCCTGGTGTATCAAGTAATTCAACTTTGTCATTTATTCTTATCCATTGTTTTTGTTTTGTAACACCTGGCTTATTTCCTACTTCAGCAGATGTTTTTTTTGCTATTCTATTTATAAATGATGATTTTCCTACATTTGGAATTCCAACTATCATTACTCTTATTTTTCTGCCAATACGCCCTTTGTCAACTATTTTCTTTAAGTCCTCTTCCATTTCTTTTTGTATTAGTCTGATTGTTTCATTTATTCCTTTTCCTGATAAAGAGTCTACTAATAATACTTTTTGATTGTTTTTATTAAAATATTCAATCCATTTTTTATTTTCTTTTTCGTCTGCTAAATCATATTTATTTAATAAAATAATTTTCTTTTTATTTTGTGTTATTTGTTTTATATCTGGATTTTGACTTGATATTGGTATTCGTGCATCTAAAATTTCTATAACTATATCTACTAATTTTAAATCTTCCATTATTTGTCTTTTAGTTTTAGCCATATGTCCTGGGTACCAGTTGATGTTGATTTTGTGATAACTTTTTTCATCTTTTTCTTTATCCATCTATGTTCACTCCTTTACTTGAAATTTACGTCTATTTTGCCATTTTGAAATATAATTATACTATCTACATTTTTTAATAAAATATCTCTAGTTAAAGTATTTATTCTATTTCTTTTGAATCTTTTATTTAACTCTTCCAATACTATTTCAGCTAATTTGTCTTTCCTAATTGAGTGGCTTGTACATGAACCATTTCTTACGTATGATGTGCAATGGTAATACTCATAATTCTTTACTTTTCTTAATATAAAAGAACCTACACAATCTGAACATTTTAAAAATCTATAAAATAAATCTTTTTCTTTATTACTTCTAGCACATTTATTCTTTTCAATTATTTCTTGCACTTTATCAAACTTATCTTTAGAAATAATTGGCTCATGATTATTTTTAGTTATTATCCATTCATCTTCGTTCGTAGAAATTAGCTTATGAGTACGATAGTTTTCCACCTTCTTCTTTCCTTGAATCAAATCTCCTTCATATATTCTATCATTCAACATTTTATTTATCATTTTTGCATTCCACTTTTTATCTATTTTTACATTTTCATCTTCTTGCTCTTTTTTCCTTTTATATGCAGAAGGTGTTAATACATTATTCTTATTTAATTCATCAGCTATTTCACTTGCTGATTTTCCTTCTATTATACCATTAAATATTTCTATAACATACTTTGATGCAACTTTATCTATTATTAGCTTATGTTTATCTCTTGGATTTTTTAAATATCCATATGTAGCAGATGTCCCAATAAACTCTCCATTTAACCTTTTAGCTGTTAATGCACTTTTTACTTTTTTTGATATATCTTTTGCATATGCATCATTTAGTAAATTCTTGAATGGAACAATTAAGTTATCCATTGAATCTGGATTTTCAAAGCTATCTATATTTTCTATTACTGAAATGAATCTAATATTTAAAGCTGGAAAAATATTTTCAAAATACATATCTGCTTCTATATGGTTTCTTGCAAATCTAGATAAATCCTTTACAATTATACAATTAATCTTTTTATTTTTCATATCTTGTAATAATCTCTCAAATCCAGGTCTATTAAAATTAGTACCACTATATCCATCATCAATATAATAATCTACTAATTCTAAATCTTCTTTACTACTAATGTATTGGTCTATTAATTCTCTTTGATTAACTATACTATTTGATTCTATATTTTCATTATCTTCTTTTGATAATCTTATATATCCTGCTACTTTCCAATTTGATATTTTAATCACTCCTTTTTTAACTCATATCTTTCATAAAGTCTTCAAGTTCTTTAATTCTAACTGCTTTAACTACAATTCCTAAATTATTTGGTATTTGAATAATAGCTTTTGGATTAGTTGGAATATTTTCAAACACAACACTTCCTGTACTAGTATGTTGTGGTCCACCATATAATAATCCTAATAGTTTACATCTAGATCCGAAAAAAGTAGTATTTCCTTGTGTATATGAAGATTCATTACAAAAGAAAATTGGCGATCCACTAGATCCTGGAAAACAAGCCATATCAATTAAAAATTCTTTTTTACCATTATAATCAAATTTTAAGTGTGTAGAAGTTATGCCTTTTCGAATTATTGGTTTATTATTATAAGAATCCTCAAGTCCATTAGGATATCCAATCATAATAATATCTTCCATTGCAGAACAATCTTTAACTTCATCTTCGTTTATTATTAAATCTGTTCCAAGCTTTCCACGATACAACCTGACTTTATATTCCTGACTATAACTATCTAATGAAGCTATTGGTATTGCACACAGGTCAACACCATTATCAGGATGATCAATTATGTTAAATTCATCAAGAGTTATTGTAAATCTTTGTTGATCTAAAGGATTATTATTTTGGTCAGCCTTACATACAGAAAAAATAATTTTTTTAGCATCTTTCACAACATGTTTGTTAGTAATAATTACAGGTTGGCATGTGCCTTTTTCCAAATTTTCATTAAAATTCATAAAAAAACCTGTACCAGTTGCAATTTTCGTTTCATCAATGATATTTATTATCTTTGTAGTACAATAAATCAATTGTTCTGATAGTTGCATTTTATATCACGTCCTTTTTTCTAATAATATCTTATTAATATAGATTTCTTTTTACAAAATCATTATATATCCATTCAGGTCCGTAATCAAAAACTTGAATTAATTCTTCAATCAATTCTTGCTTTGACATTCTATTTAAGTATTTAATTGCTTTGTCATATTCCTCTTCTTGCTCTTTTTCATACTCTTCTTGTAATCGATTTTGTTCTTCTTCAAAACTAACTGCCTCATTTGGAAAAGCAGTAAAATATGTTGCAACTATATGCTTACATATTATTCTTTTCCCATTAGCTAAGGGACAATTACATGAAGATTTCCTAGGATGTTCAATATCCAAATGGACATTGTAATTATTGGTTCCTTTTACAAAGCTTGAATACTCATTTTCATTTATTTTATTCAATTCAACAACCCTTTTTTCTTTATAATAATCTAACCCCCTCCAACATGAATTACCACTAGCTAAAGATATTATTCCCATAACTTTACTCCTCTTTATTTCCATTTCCTAATAATTTTATTTTTTCGGCATTATTAAGTATATTTAATTGATACTTTGCAATTTCACTTAATGTTTCAAATCTTTCCTCTTTACTTTTTCCTTCTTTAATTAATTCTGCATTATGTGATTCTAAATTAGATAATACTGTTAATTCATTAATTGTTGCATAATCTCTAACATTAGATGTTTTTGCTAAATCAGGATTAAGTTCTCTCCATTTTTTAGCCGTTGTATTAAATACTGCAACATTCAAAACATCTGCTTCTTCAGCATACTTTAACCATTCTCTATTTTTATAAAAATCATTATCTGGCAATATATAATTTTTAATTGCATCAGTATGTATCAAATAATTGTTTTTGGTTAGTATTCTTTTTACATCCCATTCTCTATTCTGATTTTCTAACTCCTTTAATCTCTCAAATTCCTTTATTAAATACAATTTAAAAACGGGACTAATTGCTGATGCAAATTCAAATGCAATATCTTTATGTGCATATGTTCCACCATATTTTCCACGCTTTGAATATATTCCAATCGCATTTGTTTTATCACACCATTCAGTAACACTTAATGTAAATGTATGAAGTCCTGCACTTTTTCTAAACCCGTCGAATTCGACGGAATTAAAATTTGGATTATAAATTGACTCCCATGTTCCTAAAAATTCCAAAGTGATTCTATTTCTTAACCAATTTCTTATAATGTCGTCTGCTTTTGACTTTCCTTCCTTATATTTTCCGAAATCAGAAATACAAATATAATCATTATCATTTACATTAGCTATATTTACTTTAATATTTTGAACTTCAATAATTTTATTATTCATGCATACTCACCTCTTTTTTATATAAAATGTAATAATCTTTTTTGAAGAAATGTTGATTTTTCAATACTTTGAGCTTGGGTTTTCTTAAATACCCCTATACCATAATATAACAGCATGTGCGAAATTTTTATTCTCATTTTTTTTATTCTCTTTTTTTTGCATTAAATCACTTCCTTATATTCGTTTTTTATACAATTCTTGTCTATTATATCATAATTATGCTTTTTAATAAAGTCAATTGCCGAATTACCTATGATTTTTTTGTTTTGGGGATTTCCTAAGATTTCAATATTTCTAGACACTTATATATAATTTTATTAGAATTAAACTTGTTTATTGTATTTACATTTTAATACTTTTTATTTTTAAATTCAATATTATTAATATTAATATTTTTGTATGTGTGTCAATGATATGAAACAAGTTATTATAAGTTTTTAGTAATATATTGAATTTACTTCTTTTAAACTATCATTAATTCTCTTCTTTTATCTTGGCATTAAATAACCTAATACTACCATTGGAATTCTATTAGATTTTTTTAGATATTCTGCTCCTTGTTTCTTTAAATCTTCAAAACTATAAAACTTTAAATATCTATAAAAATCTATTATTATCATTTCTATGACTACTTTCTACTTTTCCATTATGCTCTGTTGTTCTTGGTCTTATCTTATGATGCTTTATTTTTAACTTCTTTAATAATTTTTATAATTGGTGTTCTCTCTTTATATCTTCTTTATTATATGTGAATTCCAGTCCATTATCCGTTTGAATTTCTCTTGTTTTATATCAATAATATCTAATACATCTTTGGATAAAATTTACTGTATTTTTTCTGTATGTTCCTCATTCCAATATAAATATCTTTCTCTAGTTGCTTCATCTATACATGTATATTGATAAAATCTATCGTCCTTTGGCACGTTTTTTTGTCTTACATTCATTTGGTACATATTTCACATCTATTTGCCACTTTTTTCCAATTTTTTTGGTGTATGATATTCTTTATCTTGTCTTTTTCTATATTTCATTTAATGTTATATGTGGATTTCTTCTTATTAAATCTTTTATCAATTTAATTTCTTTTTCTTCATGTTCTCTTGTTTTCTTTTTATATGGTAAATATCTCTTTATATTTTTTTGATTTTGTGTTACAATATCCATATATGATTCAGGTTCTTTCGTATAATTTGTTTTTTTGTCAATTCAATTATACTACTTGAATCACTTTTTCTATTATTTTCATTTCACATCAATTGTAACACTACAATAAAGCTAAAATATTAATATTATAGCTTTATTAATATTGAATTTATAATAAAAAGTATTAAAATGTAAATACAATAAACAAGTTTAATTCTTATAAAATTATATATAAGAAATATTGAAATATTAGAAAATCGCAAAAGCCAAAAAGCAAATAGTTTTCCTGCCAATTATTGACAAAATGGAAATATTTTGATATATTTATATATCATAGCAGAACAAAGCTATTGTGTATAATAACTTTCGAGAAAAGTACAAGAGGAGGAGCTCTAATGATTGGATTTGATGAGCGTTTTTTGAAGCCAAAAGAATCTTATTTTTTCACAAAATACGACAAAAACTTTATTCTTGTTGATACATTGGAACTTGGATTTTATGACAATATCCTGAATTTTGAGTCAGATGATGAATCAATCCGGTTATTTATTAGTGCAGTAAAATTACTAAAGAACACACTTAATGTTCATCCTTTTTACAAGCCAATTATGGATTTAACTGTAGATATGGATGGTAGATTTGTTATTTCACCTAATATGAATTTTCCTCTAGATTTATCTGTTGATCTTTGGGAGGAAGCAATAAAAAGGAAAATGCCTAAGTATTATGGATGCCCTTGGGTTTTGGGAGACCAATATCAATATTATGCATTCTTAGTTTACTTAATAAACAGAATGGTTAAGTTTGGCTGGAAACTTGAAGATGCCATAGATGCAGTGGTTAATAATTCCAATAAAATACGACAAAAAGAGCCTGTACTTGGAATGACCACTAATTACGAGGAGTTTTTAGGTTTATACAATCTTACAGTTACAGCTAAATATTTGCGAAATGGTTCATTCTCAAATATTCATTATATTAGTGCAGGTTACGGAAAACATGATGATACTCATTCATTGGCAGACTTAAGGCCATATATTATTGAAGATTCCATAATATATGGTTCACGGCGTAGTGGGGAATATTTCACAGTACCGTGGATTGTACTTGAAATATAATATTTTATATCTCGAAATAGTAAGAAAATAAGGTGAGTATTGCGTTTGCAATCCTCACCTTATTTATATGATTCAGAATCATATTAAATAGTATATAACATTTCTAAAGCTGATAAATCCAAACAAGTTGTTAAATCTCCTTATGAATCTGCATCGATAAGTAATACTTTTTTCCTTCTTTTCCAAGTGCTACACCTAAAGAAAAAGTGGTAGTTTTTTACCAACTCTACCTTTCCGATTTGCTATAGCAATAAACTTACTCAGTTATTTTCTCCTGACTCTGTATTATATGAACATATTCATTTTTTTCTTCTTTTAAACATTGTATATAATCAAATACAGATTCATCTAAAGCAATTAATATTGTATCTATATCTATATTGTTAGAGTTATATGGCTTTTATTCTAATAATAATCCATTTACTAAAACCATATCTTCCATTTCTAATATAACATAATCTTCTAATTCTATATCATCTTCGAATAAGAAACAATATGGTGGCTCATTTAAAATATTATAAACAACATTCATTAATTCTGTAACAGCAACTAGATATTGTTCATTTACAAAGTCCTCTAGCTTTTCATTTTTATACAAGCTAATCTTTTCTTTAACATCTCTAATATCTAATACTCTCTTTGTTGCATATAATAAAATCTTTTTTAATAAAAATTTTTCTTCAGTTTCATATATCATTTTTTGCACATTATATACTTTTCTTAATTCTTCTTTTGAAATTTCTAAATTATCTTCTTTCATTTTTGCCTCTCTTTCTTGGAAGAATGAAAAAAAGAAGTTAATTCATTTCCAAATTAACTTCTAATTGTCAGATATTATTTCAATAACTACATTTTATATTAAATTTAATCAAATTGCGAAAAATGATAAAATAAAAAAAGCCTTATTTTTCAATGGTTTGAGTATGTTTTCGCATTTGCCGTATTATCTCAGTTTATATTAACTTTATTTTCTCTCATTTTTTCTCCTCTTTTATTAAATTTTATCTATAATATAATAGCATAAAAGCAAGTAATTTTCAACACATTACTTGCTTTTTGAATTTATCAATAATATTACTCTTTTTAATTTGTTCTATCTCGATTTGAGTTTTTGACTGAAAAGATAAAATCTCAAATGGCTAGAGCTTATAGCTTTTTATACAATAGGAAAATAGAACTTTTCTATTATATAAAAATATTTTGTAACATTTTTTATAATATGTTTTAATAAAATTTGTACTGATTTTTATCATCTCTTTTGTCTCTTTTTTCTAGTTCTTTATCATATTCATTTTTTTCAAAATACCACTCTGTAGTTTTATGTTTTGAATCCTTATTCCTTACTCTTAAAACTATACTATCCATTAAACAAAATAAAGCTAATAAAATTGCACATAAATCACATACCAAATTTGAAGTCATCTCTATTGATAAAGTTTCACCATTAATCAATTTAATAAATTCATTAAAAAAATGTTCTCCAAAATACATTCCATATATCAAAGTATATGCTAATGCTCCTATTATTTTTCTTTTGGCTACCAATACAATACATATTATTATAATAAATGAAATACTAATTTCTAAAGTTAAATTATAAGCAAATATTCCTATAATATCTATTGAGTATTGTGTACAAACAGCGACAATTGCTCTAAATAGCCAAAACATAATCATAAATATTAATATAAGTATTGTTGAAAAAGCCATTAATTATTTCACCAACCTTAATTTTAGTCTTCATCCATAAAATTGAATTCATCTTTGTATTTTTCTTTAAAAATTTGAAAAACTTTATTTAAAATTTGTTCATCATCAACACCAATATAAGATTCTTCTCCAGCATCTTCATCTGTGCTCTCTAATTTTAATATAACAACTTCTCCTTCTTCTTCTTCACCTTCACTAGCTACTGGTAGAAGAACAACATATTCTTCTCCATCTAATTCAACCAAATCTAAAAATTCAAATCTAACTACATTTCCGTCCTCATCATTAAGCTCAATTATATTATCTAATTCTTCGTTTTCCATATTATTAATCTTTCCTTTCTATTATATATATTAAATTTTTTCATTTTTTATTTTATTTAAATATGTTTCTAGTATATATACTGCTGAAATAGTATCTACTATTTTTTTCTTTTTATTCTTATTTATATCTAAAAAGTTCATTGTCTTATGAGCTGCAACTGTTGTTAATCTTTCATCTATTGTCTCAATTTTCATTTTATTATATTTGCATTTTAACTTATGTATAAATTTGTCTGTAACTTCAGTTCTTTCAGACTCTGTTCCATTCATATTTATTGGTCTTCCTATAACAATTGTATCTATTGAATATTCATTAAAAATTTCATCAAGTCTTTTTAAAATAATTTTATCTGAACCTTTATTATTTATTGTTTCTAATCCCTGTACAGTAATATTTAAAGAATCTGTAATCGCAATTCCTGTTCTGGAATCACCATAATCTATTCCTAAAATCCTCATAAATAATAATTTCCTTTCATTTTAAATTAATCTTCAAGATTAATAAAATTTTTAACCATCTTCTCAAGCAATTCGTCTCTTTCAATCATTCTAATCTTATTTCTTGCATTATTATGACTAGTGATATATGTTGGATCTCCTGATAAAATATACCCAACAATTTGATTTATAGGATTATATCCTTTTTCAACTAAAGCATCATAAACTTCTTTTAAAATTTCCCTAGCCTTTTCGTTTTTTTCTTTTTCAAAATTAAAGCTCATTGTTTTATCAAAATCCATATTATTCACTTTCCTTTCATTTAATAGATTTATCCTTAAATTGTTGTTATATTATTTTCACTCTTATCACAACTGTCTAGATATTGCTCAAGTTTTTTTAATACCTCTTCCATTCCTGTTCCTTTATAATATGTAGTTATTACAAAATTTAACTTTGGTTTTACAACTTCACTATTTTTATCTTTTTTGTTTGTTTTCTTTTTCTTATCTATTTCATCTAATTCAATTTCTTCAAAATTATCTTTTTTTAAAGAAATATTCAATTTCTCTATTTCTTGTTTTTGATTTTCTATAAAACTAACTGCTGAATCTGGATCTACTCCAGAAAATACTATTACAAATTTAGGTCCCATATATCTAATAAATAAATATTCATCAACTATGTTATTTTTTATATATTGACTTACTTTTATTATTGTTTCATTTCCAAGTTTTCTCGAATATTTTTCGTTTATTTCTTCTATATTTGCTATTCTAAACATACAAACAGCAGATGTTGTGTATTGATCTATAATCTTTTTTCCTTCTCCATATAAATATTCTTCAGAATAAAGCCCTGTAAATAAATCTTTTCGTACAATAGACTCAAGAGTTTTTTGATGTACAACTGTTCTTAATACAGCTACTATATTATCTTTTATAACTTCAAATATAGTTGTATCTATATTGTCAAAATCATGTGGAACACCACTCTCTATTATCCAATATCCAATATATACATTTTCTTCATATATTGGGAAAAATATTGCTGATTTTGCTCTTGCAAATTCTGATTCTTGATATGGTAATTTTTCTTTATCATTATTTACTGTTATATATTTAGGTGTTGCAGTTGCTACACTATCTTTAAATATAGGAACATCTTGTAATTTTTTTAGTGTTTCCCAATGTTTTTTATCAACATTTGATGCTTTTATTTGATATTCTGTTCCATCAAAAACTACAATTGTAGAATATTTTATTTCATATTTTTCAATTAGTATATCATTAATTTTTTGGATTTTTTCATCAACTGAAGATGTTTCTCCAATAGTTGTTAAAAAATCTTGTAATACTCTTAAATTATTAGCTTGTCTATTTAGGGCATTAAATTGCTCTATTTTCTTATGTATTGTTATATTATAAATTAGTAAACCAATTATCATTGCGACTAATATAATTATAATTATTGTCACCCTTTTTCCCTCCAATACTAATAATTATTTCTCATTTGATTAAATGTATTATTTTTCATTGATGGTGGAGCATATTTTCCGCTTCCTTGTGAAGTATTTTTTTCATATACCATAGTTGCCAATTGTTTTAGTTTTTGTAATAAATCTTTTGAATATCCTTTTAAAGAAATGTCACAAATTACAAGTCCATCTAAATATCTTAGATATGTCTTTAATTCAAATGGTATTGTAATTCTTTTTACTGTTCTTCTATTAAATAATTCTTTTCTAACAGTCATTCCTGCATCATTATAAATAGAAATGCCTCCAACTAATAAGTCTTCATTTAATTCTTTCGTTTTTATAAATTTATTTAAAATAACTCTTGCTTTTGATTCATTAAATAATCCTTTATCACTTAATTTTCTTAGAAAAGCTGTAAGTGGTTGTATTGTAAGAATATCCATTGATTGAACAACATATATTTCTTGTGCGTATTTAAAATATCTTTCTGGTGTTGAAAAATCACAATCCATCAATATCATTGTATGATTTTTTAATAATGTTTTTATAATTGTTTCTACATCTTCCATTTCTTCAATATCAAATGCAGATGTATAAACTGTTAAATCTTTATGCACTTCTACACCTTTTGCAATATCATTTCTTAAATTTTTGAAACATTCATTAGCTCTAACTCTTAAATTTTCTTCATTTTTTGTATATATATAATATGCATTTCTATTTTGAGTTAAATCTAAAATTGCAGTATCAATACCATTCATAGACAATATTTCTGCAACATTATTTACTAAAAATGATGTACCATTTTTACTTGTTCCAACAAATGATACTAATTTTTGATTTGGTGTCATAATATTTTCTAAATTTAATTCTTCATATTGTTTTTGATTGTTAAATGACATATTAAAATTATCTTCTTCATATGTATTTGAATTATTATAATTTGGTGTATATGAATTAAATTTATCTTCATTTTCATCTTGAGAATTATTAATATCATCATCATTATTATTATCATAGTTATTGCTGTTTTGTTGTATTGGTTCAAATCCTGGTAAAGTTGTTGAACTTTCATATGAGCTTTGGTTTAAACCTGGTAATATTTCATCAATATCTTCATCATCATCTTGAACATCTGTATTGTCAAATCCTGGTAAAATTGTATCTTCATCTTTATCTGTATTTTCAAATCCTGGTAAAATTGTATCTTCATCTTTATCTGTATTTTCAAATCCTGGCAAAACATTATCTTCATTTATAGTTTCATTAGCATTAGATTCTAGTGTTTCATTTTTCCTTGGACGTCCTCTTTTTCTTTTTGGAGCTTGTTCTACTGGTTCTGTTACAATCTTTTTTGGTCTTCCTCTACCTCTTTTTATTGGTTCTACTTGTTGTTCATCTTGTATTAATTTTTGAGGTTCTTCTTTAATTTCACCTATTGGTTCTAATTCAACTTCTGGTTCATTAATTATATTTTCTTCATCTTTAGTTTCAAAATTATTTATTTCGTCTAATTCATCTTCATCTATATCAATTTGCATTGAATTATTATTTGGTACTATTTTTCTCGTTTGATTAGAACTCATTGCTGATGGTATTACTACTGGCTCTTTCATCATATTTGAAGATCCTTTTCCTAACATAATCTCACTTGTTCCAGGTTGATTTTCTTGTTTTTTTACTTGTTTTCTATTTTGTCTTGATTCCTTTTTTGAAAATCTTACATTATTAGATATTTTGCTATTTACTGCATTAATTTGTATATATTTATTAGATTTTTCCTCTAGAACAGCTTTTATGTTTAATGGTAAAAATTGGCATATAACTTTTAATTGTTTATCATTATATTGACTTGCAATACTATCAAAACTATCTACTATTTTTTCTTCATCTGCTCCAATTCTTTTGTAATGTGCTAATATATTTTGAATTTCTAATTCACTTACTTCATTTTCATCATCTTTTTCATAAGATACATCTTTAGAATCAATTTTATAATAAATTTTTGCATCTTTTTTTGAGCGTGGTCTATTTATTAATCTGCAAACTTCATTAATACTTCTATCATTTCCGATTATAGCATTATAAATTCCTATTCCAAAAAGTTTTACAAGTATATCTTCTCCTTTTTGTCTTCTTTCCTCACAAATTAATATAATAGGAATATCTTCTCCTCTTAAGTTAGAAGCTTCATCACTAATACTATCTAATCTTCCAAAAATAAAATTATCCATTTGTTCATAATCAGAGTTTACATATTGTTCTAAATCTTCACTTATTACAACTCTATCATATGTTTTATCTCTTTGTAATTCTTTTAAAATTGCGTTAAAATAATATACATTTTTATATGTTATTATTTCTTTGTATTCTTTTTGATATTGATTTACAATAGCTTCAGACATTTTATCATTACTTACTGCAAATAAGACTCTCATTTGTTACCCCCTTCCAAATTTTACAATAATAGCAAAAGCTAAAGGTAAAACTTGACATATTACTAAAATGGTTATAAAAGAAACCATCATTACTAATCCTTTTTCTTGTGTATCTAGTTTTCTTATACCTATAATATATTGATATATTGCACTAATAGCTATACCTAAAAAGCAAAGTGGAATACTGTATATTCTTATTACATTTAATATATATGCTGTTATTCCATATGCATCTGAACCATATTTTTGTTTATAATCTTCTATACTTTTAGCTGCATTTTCTTTTATTTTTATTAATTGACTTTCATTTTCAGCATCAAGTATATCATTTTCGGCATATACTTGTGTACATGAAAAAACTGAAAGTATTAATATAAAAATTACAATACTCGCAAATACTTTTTTCATATTATTTTATATCCTTTCTAACTCTATTATACCTATATATCATACACTAGAATTTTAAAAATAGCAAGTTTTTCTTGCTATTTTTTATAATTTTTTATATAAATATTCCATATGACTATAAACTTTTTCAGCCCAAGCTTTATCTGTTGCATATTTTTTATTAACAGCAGAAATTGTATTTCCATTGTAGTATGTTCCAACAGCAGTTTCTCCATTAGAAATTGTTGTTCCCCTAGGGTTTAAATAATATTTAACTAAAACTCTTGCAATTAAATCTATACCTTCTGCATATGTATCAAAATAACTAGCACTATTATATGGATTTGAATCATATGCTTTATATCCAAATAAATTTCTTTTATTTATTGCGATTTTTGAAGTTCCCCATCCACTTTCATGTATTCCAATTGCTGCCACAAAAAGTCCATTTATATCATATTGTTTTTCTATATAATAGAAATATTCTGCATTATCACAAAATATGCTATTTGTATCTTTTGAATCTGTAAGTACTTTCTTAAATTGTTCTAATGATAGCCCACTAGGTTTATCAATTGCCATATCAAAAGAATATTGGAAATCAACTTTGTTGTTATCATCTTTTATAAAATTAGGATTAGAATAAATACTTGCAATATTTTGTGTCTTAACCCATCCAGTTTGTCCATTTTGCGATATTTTACACCAATCTCCATCAATCTCTAAAACTTTTAATATGGTATTTTTAGTTAATGTAGTTTTTTTTCTGCTTTGATTATTATTTTCTGCTTTAACATCAACTCTATCAGATGTTACATATACTTCACACCCTTTTGTAATTTTATATTCTTTTTTTGTATCTGATGTTCCTACTTCAACAATTTTATTCACAACTCCTATTACTGTTGTTGTACTTAAAATTTCTTCATGTTCTTGTCCATTTTCATCGATAATTTTTTTCTTTACAATTTGTTGCTTTCCTGTTCTTCCCTCTTGTAAAACTTGAATTACTCCTTTAGGTAACTCACTATTATTCTTATATTGTGTTATGTATTCAATATTTACTTCTTCTGTTATGATTTGCTCAGTATTTTTTTTTGTATTTTGAAGTATAATATTTTCTATGTCGATTTTTTCAGCATTAGAAATATCAATATTTTTTATTTCACTATTATTTGCATATACTACTTTTTTATTTGTATAATTATATAAAAAATATATTATTATAAATATAATAGTAAAAAATGTAATAATTAATAAAATTTTTCTTTTTTCTTTTGAATTCATTATAAATAATCAAAATTAGTTTTTACTAATTATTCTCCTTTCTTAGAATAATAATTCTTAAATATATTGTAATATTTTTGATTTTTTTTGTCAATTTATTTTCTATGGAAAATTTTAATAATCTATTGCCTATTAACATATTTTATAATATTATATTCTTATTAACAAAGGAGGAAATTTTGTTTTGAAAAACATACCTAAAAAATCTATTTTTATTATTACTTTTACTATTTCAATAATTTTACTAATTTATTTATGTAATATTGTATATACCACATTTTTAAATAAATTATATATGGAAAATTATTATCAGAATAATAATGTTTTTTGTATAAATAAAATTGTACTTTTTAGTAGTGCTAATGCTAGTTCTACTATTAATTCAAATAATACAACAACAATTAGTAATTTATATCAATATACAGATATAGCTATTTTTATTGATAATTATTCAAGTAACTATACTTTAGAAAACACTTTAAAATCAGTATCAATAGAAAATGTATCAATAAATAGAGCACCAAAAGTTGGTAGCACAAGTTTGTATTACAAAAATTTAAATGATTTTTCTACACCCAATTTTTCTATAGAAAATAAATTTGAAAAAAACTTAAATTTCAATATATCATCTGAAGATTCCATTGATTTTTCAACTCCAACTTTATATAACAACTGTGCTAATCCAATTACAATTAGTTATATAAATTCTAATCTAATTGATAGTTATACAATAAATAATGAAAGTCAAATTTCTTATGATGGTTCTCTTTTAAAAGATTGTAATATTATTTTAAATGATTTACAATGTAGTTTTAGTTTTTATATTATAATTGAAAATAATTTAGGACATAAATATAGATGCCCTGTAAATATAGATATTCCTTTATCTCAAGAAAATGCATCTATTTATGATGGCACCTTAACTTATACTTATTATCCAAATTATAAATTCTATTTATATACAAATTAAAATCACTAAATAGTTAAATATTGAATATTTTATTTTTTAATATTTTATATTTAACTATTTATTTTTTTGTATATAAAAATTTATGAAACTTTTAACATTGTATAAATTATAAATAAAATTTAATATTTATAATTGTATTTTCAAAAGAAAATTCATCTTTTTATATTATGAATTATATATTCTATAATATTGAGCTATTAGTTCATCTAATTCAACACTTAATTGATAGATTATATTATAATCTTGTCCAGTAACAATACTTTCATTTAATTTATCACGTAATTTACATATTTCATCATTTAACATACAGTATCTCTCCTTTTTTACATTTATTTCTCTGTACATTTATAAATTAACATATTTTTACAATTTAGTCAATAAATTGTTTCAATTTTTTTACTATTTTTGATTACATATTTTCCCTATTTTTTTATTTTTTTGACATTTTTCTATTCAACTTTTCATAATCTACCAAAAAGTACATTTCTTTTTCATTACATTTTTACTTTTTTATTACAGATAATATCATTTTTTCTTCTTTAAAAACATTATTAAGAACTTGTTCTAAATAATTTTCATTTACTATTGGAATTTCTTCTATATAATCAAAACTATTAATTCCTTTAAAATAATCTGCTAAAAACATTCTTGCTATATCACCTGGGTCATTAAATTCTCTAATATAACCTCCATAAATAGTCTTTCTTATTCTTTCAAATTCTTCCTTATTAATTCCATCTTTTTTTAAATTTTTAATAGTCTCTTTAAATTTTTTATATACTTCATCTGGATATTTTGATTGTCCAGTAACTAAAATATGTGCATAACCTGTTCCAAACTCATAATCTAAACTTGGAATTGAATACAAAATCCCATCATTATATAGTTCTTGAAATAATTTTGAACTTTTGCCAATTAACAAATTTAATAATATTTCTATAGCTATATGTTTTTTTACTTTTTCTTTTCCCGTCTCTTCTTTATCTTTTATTCCTATTGAAAATAATGGCTCACTAACATCCATATTTTGTTCAATTTTTTCTTGAACAATTTCTTCTTTTTCATTTGGATATATTCTTTTTATTTCTCCATTTGATTTTTTATCTATTAAACGTTTTTTTATTTCTTCTAATAAATCTTCTGGTACAAAATCACCACAAACAACCATAACCATATTTGATGGATTATAAAAAGTATTATAACATTTATATAAAATATCTTTATCTATATGACTTATAGTTTCTATAGTACCTGTAATATCTAATTTAACAGGATGTTCAAAGTACATTGCTTCTAATGAATTTAAATATACCTTCCATTCAGGATAATCATCATACATCATAATTTCTTGTCCAATTATACCTTTTTCCTTTTCAACATTTTCATCAGTAAAAAATGGATGTTGAACATAGTCCATAAATTCATCTAAAGCAGGATAAAAATTCTCTGTACATTCAAACAAATATGCTGTATGGTCATTTGTTGTATATGCATTTGCTTCAACTCCTAATGCCGTAAGTGCATCCAAACTATTTATTCCATTTTCCTGTTCAAACATTTTATGTTCCAAAAAGTGGGCAACTCCTTTAGGTACTTCTGTTTCTTGTTTATCTCCAGGTACTATAAATTTACTATCATTTGAGCCATAATGTGTTCCCCAAATAATGTATTTTTTTTGTATTCCTTTTTTGGGTATAATCATAATTGTTAATCCATTATCTAATTTTTCAATATATAGTTTTTCTTTTACTTTGGAATTTTCTATAATTTGCATTTTATTCATTCCTTTCTTTTTATTTTTATGAATTGAGTTTATATGTTTTTTCTTAAATATAAATACAACTAATTATTGTTACTCTTTATTTTTTAAGAAATAAATTGTGTTTACTTGCATTAATTTTGCAACATTAATAATATTTTCTTTTGATATATTTTGAACTTTTTTGATATATTCATCAATTGGTAATTTAGTTTTTGAAAATTCTTGTCCAAAATAATACATAATCTCTGTATCTTGTTCATCATCAATACATTTTATCGATGATATTATACTCTTTTTAGCATTTTGAATATCATTATCTGTAAATTTTCCATTTTCCATATCTATTAACTGTTTTCTTATTATTTCTTTTGCTTTTTCATAATTTTTAATTTCAATTCCACATCTTATAAAAATATTACTTTTATATTTTATATAACTTGAACTTGCTGTATATGCTAAACTTGCTTTTTCCCTAACTTCTTGAAACATTTTAGAACTTGCTGTTCCACCTAAAATTGCATTATATAAAAGTACATCATATTTTTGATTTTCATCATTTAAGTTAAAATCTAATCCTATAACAATTTTTCCTTGTGTTACATCCATTTGTTCTACAATTTCTTTTTCTTGTATTTTTTCCTTTTTTTCTATATCTAGTATAATTTGAGAATTTCTATCATTAAGTTGTTTTATATTTTTATTTTCCTCAATAATATTTAATGTATCTTCATTTATCTCACCAGAAACAAAAATATCTATTTTACATTTAGAAATCATATCTTTATAATATTCATATAAATTTTGAGAATTTATTTGTTCTAAATCTTCTATATATCCATATTTATATAATCCATATGGTTTATTTTTATACATTTCTTCTATACATCTATCAAAAGCAAATCTGGCTTTATTATCTGTTTTTCCTTCAATTATTCTTTTAATATTTTCTTTTTCTTGTTCAATATATTCCTCTTTAAATTTACCTTCAATAATTAATGGGTTGAATATAATTTCTAGTAATTTTTCAATACTACTTTTCAACATATTTTCACCATTTTGTGGAATAAAATTATCATTTATTGTTTCCATATAAAATTTTAAAATATCATTATCTCCAATTTTATCTAGCCCATTATCGAAACTCGCACCATACATTTCTTCTAAATTTTTATTAATTTCTTCTGATGTTTGCATATTCATGCTTCCTCTTCTTAAAACAGCAGATAATAAAGAATTTTTAGTTACATTTTCCCTTGTTATTGGCATACTCAAAAAAACTGCAACTAAATTTGTTTTAAATTTTTCATTTTTAATTAAGTGTATTTTTATTCCTTTTTTTATTTCTCTTTCAATCTGTTTCATTTTAGCTCCTCCATTCCTTTTATAGTATAATACTTTTATATGTATTTATTCAAGTATAAAAAACATTTTTATAAATTTCAATATAAAAAGTACAATATAAAGTTTTTAACCTTATTTGTACTTCTTATTTATAATATTAATATATCATTGTTATTTTAAGATACAGTTAATTTTAAATCAAATTCTGCCCATTTAGCACCACCTGAGTCTATATTTGTTGAATATCTAAACATACATCTAACTGCTGTATATGTACTTCTTGGTGATACTGATACTGATTTGTTAAAACTTCTATCTTGCCAGAAATTAAATGTGAATTTACTTGATTTCGCTGACCATAATGTATACCAAGAGCCAGATTTTTGCCCTTCTATTTTCATTTCAAAATATCTATCATTTACCATTCTTTTTGCCCCCATATTGAAGGTTCCTGTTATACTAGAAATATATACACTTCCAAGACTTTTTGTACTTCCACATTGTCTCCAACTAGATGATAAAGAACTTGTATTAGAATAACTTCCTGTATAATAAATTGTTCTGCTACCACCTCCGGCCGCCTCCACCACTACTGCTTCCGCCACCTGAAGTACTTTTCTTTTTCCATACAGCATATAATGTTACATCTGCATCTGTATTATATGTTCCCTGTGGTTGATATTTTACACTTCCACTTGAACTTATAGCCCATCCTTGGAATGTATAATTACTTCTTGAAGGTTTTGTTGAACTTAATTTTAAGCTAACACCTTGTGCTTTAGTTTGAGCTTTTGGTGCCCCTGAACCACCATTTGCATTATATGAAACTCTATATTGACCTTTTACTGTTATTGTACTAGTAGAACTTATAGTACCACTAGGGTTTTTAGCAGAAATTGTTACTATTCCAGTAGAAACTGCTGTTACAAGTCCTGTATCATTTACTTTAGCTACACTTGAATTTGATGAGGTCCATGTTACTTTTTCATCAGTATCTGTTGGATTTACTATTGCTGTTAATTGAACTGTGCTAGGATTATCACCATTACCAATATATATAGTTTGACTAGTTGGTGTTACAATAATACTAGAAATTGGTTTATAACAAAGAATTGTACTTGTAGCTTTATATCCATTTGCCGTTGTTGCTGTTATTGTAACAGTTCCTTTGTTTATTCCTGTAACTAAACCTGTTTCGTTAACTGTAGCAATATTTGTATCACTACTTGTAAAGGTAACTTCATTTCCTACATTTGCCCCTTCTGGTAATACCTTTGTATTAAGTTGTAAAACTTTGCTTCCATTTAATTCTATAGTTGCAGATGTTGGACTTATTTCAATTCCTGTTGCTGTTGTTTGCACTGTAACAACACAAGTTGCTGTTTTATTATTAGATGTTTTTACTGTTATTATTGCTGTTCCATTTGTTACTCCTGTTACAAGACCATTTTCATCAACAATTGCTACATCTGGATTACTACTTATCCATGTCAACTCTGTCCCTGTATTTGCGAAATCAGGATAAAATGAAGCAGTTAATTGTACTGTTTTAATTTCTGTTCCTAAATCTATTATTTCATTTGTTTTATCTAGAGAAACACTTAATACTTTTATACTATTTACTGGAATTACTTGAACATTACAATAAGCTGTTTTTGTTATTCCTTCACTTTCAATTGAAGCAACAATTTGTGTTGAACCTATTTCTTTTGCTGTTACTTTTACTTGTGTGTTACTATTTTCATCTTCTTCAATAGTTGCAACACTTGTATTTGTTGAATTCCATGTAATATCTCCTTCCATAGTTGTTATTACAGATATTTCTGCAGAATCTCCTATTTCTAAATCTGGAATTGAATTTGGCTGTAATTTTAAAATGAAATATTCATCATCTGCATCTAATATTGTTCCATCTCCTAATACCAAATACTGTCTTCCTGGTTTACCTTTATTTATAAAAGTAACTAAATATGAATCTTCATATTGTCCATCTTCTAAGGAATAGTTTTCATCCCCTACATTATGGTCTAAATAATATTCAAAATTATCTTTTTGTAATAACTCTTTTGAATTTGCACCAAGTGCCGAAACTGCAGAAGCTTTTAAAATATTTTTCTCTTCACTAATTTCTGTTTGCTCTTTAGCTTCATCTCCATTATTAAAAAGACCTTTATCTCCTACTAAATAAGCAATACTAATTGTCATCAAAATTAGCAGTACTACAACTGTTACAATTAAACTTATTAATGTTATCCCTTTATTCTCTTTTGTTCTTTTCATTTGATTTTCTCCTATATAATATAATTTCTCTTATATTTTATATATCATAAAAATTTATTTAAATCAAGAATAAAATTATTTTTTATGTATATTTTAATTACTTTAATATAAATTATCTTTTCAACAAAAAAGTAGCAAGTTATTTTCCTTACTACTTTATCTTATTAAAATTTTCTTTTTCTAGCTGCCTCTGATTTTTTCTTTCTTCTTACACTTGGTTTCTCATAGCATTCTCTTTTACGAACTTCTTGAAGAACTCCATTTCTCGCACATTGTCTTTTAAACTTTTTTAAAGCTTCTTCTATATTTCCATTAACTTTGATTTCTGACATTATTAATTCCCCTCCTTCCGGCGTTTGAAACACTGTATGTGGGATTTCATCCTTTATACGCTAATTATTATACATTATTTTCCTATTCATTGTCAAGTCTTTTTAGTCTAATTTATAAAATATTTAATTATAAACTATTTATATTTTGCTTTTACAATTTACCAGTATTTAATTATACATCAAATGGTATAACTTTATGTACTTTTAATGACTTATTAACATCTATTATTCTTTGATTAGATGAACCTCTAAATTTTAATTTAAGATCTTTTTTCTCTTCTTCAAATTTTCCATCAACAATAACATCTATATATGAAATAAGTTCTTTTGTTTGTGGCCAATTTTGAAACATGTTTCCAACTATATCTTTATCAAAAGTATATCCTGTATAACACCATATATCTTTTTGAGGAAATCTTTCTTTTACTTTTTTTAATAATGGCAAAAGACCTTCTTGATTTTGATATTCTAATGGTTCTCCTCCTAATAAAGACAATCCTGAAACATATGGATGATCTAATTCATTTAGGATTTTATCAATTTCTTTTTCTGTAAACTCTTTTCCATAATTAAAATCCCATGCTTGACTATTAAAACATCCTTTACAGTGATGATTACATCCACTAACAAAAAGTGAAACTCTTACTCCTTTTCCATTTGCAACATCAGCAATTTTTATATCTGCATAATTCATTTTTATTTTCCTTTCAATTATTAGGTTTGAGTTTTATACATACCATATCTTTCTCTTCCTAAAGCTGTATAAAATGCTTCTTTTAATTCATTACTTTGATTTCCAACATAAGCATATATATCATCATAAACCTCACAATCATTTTGACTAATAACACTACTATATGATGCATAATATTTTAATGTATAATAATAAATTTTATTTTCATTTTCATCTAGAGCATTTTGTCTGTTAAAATCTAAATTTAATCTTCCTGAAGATTTTGATTCAATATTTGCATTTCCAATATTATTCTCATCAAGCAAATATTTATCTCCTATTCTGTGGTAAAATCCATCATTTCCAATAATATAAATGTTTTCTTCTCTTACAACCTCTTTACTTTCAGAATTATTTACTATTGTATATCCATTATATATTTTTCCTCCAATATCTAATCCTTGTACAAAACTAATAAGAGAAATATTTTTCATAATATGACTCCATTCTTCATCAGATAGTTCTGGCATTTGAAATTGAACACTTTGTACAGAATTATAATTTGCTACAGCAATAGCTAAATTTGTTCTTATTTTATTTCTTATTATTTGTAATCTATGTTGATTAAAGTTTGATTTTTCACATTCTATATTATCTGAAATGTTACCATTTGGAGAATTGAAGTCAAAAATTTTTGTTTTATCTCCTTCATATACATGTGTATATATTGTATTTCCATCATTATCAATTGTATAATCCATGGCATCACTATATTTTAAATCTTTTAAAGCACTTAATTCTCCATTTTTTATTTTATTTGTAAATTCATATGCTTCAATATAATACCTTTGAGCAAAATTATTATTATTAATTAAATTATAGTATGTGTTAAATGTTTCATTTGGCTTTTCTGCAGTGCCTTGTTTATGTTCTACCATTTTTCCATTTAAAAAGTAGAAAACTCTTGCATTATCAGAATCA
The DNA here is from genome assembly GCA_944388045.1 of uncultured Clostridia bacterium. Lineage (GTDB taxonomy): Bacteria > Bacillota > Clostridia > TANB77 > CAG-508 > CAG-269. The sequence continues at coordinate 104,542 of CALXHG010000001.1, forward strand.
TAATAATATTTTGTTCCATTAAATCTAATATATGGATATCTTTTTGAAGCATCTAATCCGTTTATTGCTGGTAAATTTTCATATAATAATTCATTTTCAATTGTAATCCCATTATATTTTACTGTATTTCCATCATATTCTATACCATCAATTAAATATCCTGATTCATTATAGTATTTATCATTAACCATACCTTGTATTGATATATAATTATCTAATGTATATGTTATAACAACATCTATCGAACTTGTTGTATATTGTGCACTATATGAAATATATGGTTTTAATCCATATATATTCTGTCCATCTTGGTTTAATCCTGTATAATTTTGATTATTATAATTTGAATAAATATAAAATCCATCATACATTGTATATACAAGTGCTGGAATATATTCATTCATTTGTTCTTCTGTATAACCATTTAGTCCAAATACAGATTTTAATGAATCCTTAAATGTCTCTACAGAAGCTTCAATATCTCTAAGTTTAGAATTCGCTAAATCTGAGGTTGAACTATTAATTGTATTTATTTGAAATGCTTTGATTGCGTCACTTGTTGCTGCCGTTAATCTAGTATCATACTCTGTTTGAATCTTTATCGTTTGTATTTGATTTTGTGTATAAACAGAAAGCACTATAGATATTGGTAATATGATTATAACAAATATAATTGCTAAATCTTGAATTCTCATATATACTCTCGTTCCTTTCTATTATATAATTACTACAAATATCAATTTTTGTCAATAGAAAAGAATGGATAAAATTATCCATTCTCAAAAATTTTGTCAAATTCTTCTCCTTCAATCTTTTCTTTTTCCATTAATACTCCTGCAACTATATGAAGTTTATCCATGTGTTCAGTTAAAATACTTACAGCTCTGTTATATGCTGTTTCAATAATTCTTTTTACTTCTTCATCTATTAATGCAGCTGTTTCTTCTGAATAGTCTTTTGTTTGAGCAAAATCTCTTCCTAGGAAAACTTCTCCTTGTCCTCCTCCAAACATCACAGTTCCTATTTTACTACTCATTCCATATTTTGTAACCATATTTCTTGCAATTTGTGATGCTCTTTCTATATCATTACTTGCTCCTGTTGAAATATCATTTAATATTAATGCTTCTGCAACTCTTCCTCCTAGAAGGGAAACTATATTTTCTTCCATTTCTGTTTTAGACATAAATGATTTATCTTCTGTTGGTCTATACATTGTATATCCTCCAGCCATTCCTCTAGGAACAATTGATATTTGATGTACTGGGTCTTGTGTTGGTAAATATCTACTTACTACTGCATGTCCAGCTTCATGATATGCAACTAATTTATTTTCTTTTTCACTTCTTACTCTTGTTTTCTTTTCAGGTCCCATAGTTACTTTTACCATTGCATCTTCTATTTCTTTCATTCCAATTTCTTTATAATTTCTTCTTGCCGCAAGTAATGCTGCTTCATTTAGTACATTTTCTAAGTCTGCTCCTGCAAAACCTGATGTATTTTTTGCAATTACTTTTAAATCAACATCATCAGCTAATTTCTTTTTACGTGCATGTACTTCTAATATTTGTTCTCTTGCTTTTACATCTGGACTTGATACAACAATTTGTCTATCAAATCTTCCAGCTCTTAATAATGCTTTATCTAATACATCTGGTCTATTTGTTGCTGCTAAAATAATTACACCCTCATTATCAGAAAAACCATCCATTTCTACTAATAATTGATTTAATGTTTGTTCCCTTTCATCATGTCCTCCACCTAATCCAGCACCTCTTTGACGTCCAACAGCATCAATTTCATCTATAAATATAATACATGGAGCTGATTTTTTTGCTTGTTCAAATAAATCTCTAACTCTTGATGCTCCAACACCAACAAACATTTCAACAAAGTCTGAACCACTTATTGTATAAAATGGAACTCCTGCTTCTCCTGCAACTGCTTTTGCTAATAATGTTTTACCTGTACCTGGTTGTCCAACAAGTAAAACTCCTTTTGGAATTCTTGCTCCCATATCTGTAAATTTTTTTGGATTTTTTAAAAATTCTACAATTTCTTCTAATTCTTCTTTTTCTTCATCTACACCTGCTACATCATCAAAAGTTACTCTATTTTTTTCTCCAGCATTTACTAATCTAGCTCTACTTTTACCAAATGACAATGATTTTGAACCATTTTGATTATTTCCACTCATCATTATAAACCAGAATATTAAAAATATAGCAAGTAATCCAAATGGTGTAAATAAACTTAATGCTGCTATCCACATAGATTCTTTTTCTTCTTCAAGAGAAAATGCTCCAGTTTTTAAATAATCTTGAGAATATGTCATAAAACTATCTAAACTTGGAATATTTACTTCTTTTTCAAGTTTTGATTCTTTCATTTTTACTGTTGCATTTTTTCCATTAGATGAGATTGTTATTTTTTCTACTTCTCCATTTTCTATACTTGTTACAAGTTCTGAATAAGTTATTTGTGAACTTCTATTTTCCATTATTGATGTTAATAATATTATTACAATTATTCCTATAATTAGCCACATTGCTAATGTTTTTATACCCTTTTTCAATTTATCACTTTCCTTTCAAAATTTTATTCTAATAACTTTATTTTTCAATAAAATTTAGATGTTACAAATTTTTACATCAAAAACTATAGCATATATTTTTTTTATTTTCAATAGTTTTTTTATGATTTTTTTGTGTCTTTTTTGTTACATTTCACTAGTTATTACGGATATTTCTAATTCATCAAATTTTTTTCTTATACTCTTAGCCAATTTTAATTTTTAACTATTTCGTACCTATTAGTAGAACTTTTTTATATATTATTACAGTATAACTTTCTTTTGAAAATAAAATTTTTATATTTAAAGTTTTATTTTTACTTTGAGCCTAAGTAACTTAAAGCTTAATATTGTTTCCTATTGTATAAAAAGAAATTTTTTTATCTTTTACCATAACTTTTAAATTTTTATTTGGCATTAAAAATTTATTTCCTATATTTTTATTACACATTTTGATAATATCATCAATATTTATTTTTTCTATTCCATTAACTGTTCCAAATAATTTTTTTGTTGTTAATAATATTAACCTATTTTTTATAACATTATCAAGTAAATTAAATTCTTTTAATTTTAAATCTATTTGATGTTCATTTTCTAATAAAACTATATTTTCAAATTCTTTTTGTGTTATTCTATCAAGAAAATCATCTTCACTAGATACAACTTCAGATAATCTAGATAATGTTTCTATAATATTAGGGTTGAACTCTTTTTTTATATATGGAATAATAATATTTCTTATTTTATTTCTTGTATATGTATTTTCAAAATTTGTCTTATCTATACATGGATTTAAATTTTTTTGTTTACAATATTCTTCTATTTCTTTTCTATCACATTCTATTAGTGGTTTTATAAATTTATTATTTCTAATTGGTTTTATTCCTCTTAATCCGGAAATTCCGCTTCCCCTAAGAAGATGCATCAAGACAGTTTCTGCATTATCATTTTTATTATGTGCTGTTGCAATTTTATTTGATTTTGTTTTTTCTAATATTTCTTCAAAAAAATTGTACCTTGCATTTCTTCCACACTCTTCTGTTCCAATTTTTTGATTATTAGAAATTTCAATAATATTTACGTTTTTAGTAAAAAATTCTATCTGATTTTTATTACAATATTGTTCAACATATTTTTGATCATTTATAGCATCTTGTCCTCTTATCATATGATTTAAATGACAAACATATATATCAAATTCAAATTTATTTCTTAAGTCTTTTAATATGTCTAGCATTGCAATAGAATCAGGTCCTCCAGATACACCTAATACAATTTTATCTCCTTTTTCTATTAACTTGTATTTTTTTATTGTATCTATTACTTTTTCTTTCATCCTTTATTTTCTTCATTCCTTTACTAAATTATCAATTTACTTATATTTTAAATATTTATTCCTGTATTTAGGTATAATCTTTTTTTAACTTTGTGCATAATTAAAATAGTATTTTAATTATTAAATTATCTTAATCATCAAATCTTTTTTCTATATTAACAAATTTTGTATAATTACCCATCCAATATAATTTTACTGTCCCTGTTGAACCTGCTCTTTGTTTTGCAATTATTACTTCTGCTATATCTTTTTCTGCACTTTCTTTATTATAATAGTCATCTCTATACAAAAACATAACAATATCAGCATCTTGTTCAATTGCTCCAGATTCACGTAAATCTGAAAGCATTGGTCTATGGTCTTCTCTTTGTTCTACAGCTCTTGACAACTGAGATAATGCAATTACAGGAACATTGAGTTCTTTTGCTAAAATTTTTAAAGATCTACTAATTTCTGAAATCTCCTGTTCCCTACTTCCTCCGCTTCTTCTATTACTTCCTACAATCAATTGTAAGTAATCTATAACAACCAAACCAATATTTTTTTCTAATTTTAATTTTCTACATTTTGTTCTAATTTCCATTATAGAAATACCTGGTGTATCATCTATATATATACCTGCCTCTGAAAGTGGTCCTATTGCATCAGCTAATTTCATCCAATCTTCTTCATCTAATTTACCAGTCCTTACTTTATTACTATCTACCATTGCTTCACTACATAAAATTCTGTTAACAAGCTGGTCTTTTGACATCTCTAAACTAAAAATTGCTACAGGAACATTGGCTCTTAATGCCGCATTTGTAGCAATATTTAAAGCGAATGCAGTTTTACCCATCGCTGGTCTTGCTGCAACTAAAATTAGTTCTGAGCCATGCAAACCAGCAGTCTTATCATCTAAATCATAAAATTGTGTTGGAACACCTGTTACATGTTGTTTTTGGTTATATAGTTTTTCTAAATTAGTAAAACTTTCAACTAATACATCTTTAATTGGAGTATAACTTTTATTATTTTTGCTTTGCATAATATCAAAAATCTTTTTTTCTGCTCCATTCATTATGTCTTCTATATCTTCTGTTTGGTTATATCCTAAGTCTATTATTTCATTTGCTGTTTTTATTAAACTTCTAGAAATTGATTTTTCTTCAACTATTTTTATATATTTTTGTACATTTGCAGTTGTTGGAACTTTATCTGGCAAACTAGCCAAATATTCAAATCCACCAATTTGTTCAAATTTTCCCATTGTTTCTAGTTCGTCTTTTAATGTAATAATATCAATTGGTTCAGATTTATTATATAAATTTAATATAGCTTGATATATTGTTCTATTATCTTCTCTATAAAAATCATCTGGTTTTAAAACTTCTACTGCAGACATTACTGCATCACTATCTGTAAGCATGCTTCCTAAAACAGCTTGTTCAGCATCTTCATCATGTGGTGGTACTTTTCCTATGTCCATTTGTTGCCCCTTTCTATAAGAAATATTAAATTTCTATATTGATATGAAGTATTAATATAGAAATTTATTTATTAATATTGTAGATTATAAAATCTTCTATCCAATAACATCTACTTTTATATTTCCTATAATTCCTTCAAATAATTTTATTGGAACTGTATGTACACCTAAAGTTTTAATTGTCTCTTTCAAATCTACCTTTTTCTTGTCTATTTTTATATTATGTTGTGCTTCAAAAGCTTCTGCAATATCTTTAGCAGATACTCCTCCAAATATTTTTCCATTTTCACCTGCTTTAACTTTTATTTTTAGCATTATTTTGTTCATTTTTTCTGCTAATTGCTTTGCTTCTTCTCTTTCTGTATCTTTTTTAAATTTTTTTGAATCATTTTGTGCTTGTAATTTTGCCATGTTTTCACTATTTGCTTCTACTGCTAAATTTTTTGGAAATAAATAATTACGAACATATCCATCTGATGCGTTTATTATTTCATCTTTTTTTCCAACTCCTTTTATATCTGCTTTTAAAATAACTTTCATAATTCTCACTATCCTCTCATTTAAATAATTATTCTTTTTCCACAAAATATTCATTTATCTTTTCTATTAATTTGTTTTTTGCTTCTTCTAAAGTTTTATTTTCTAATTGAGCTCCTGCTAAGGTTATATGTCCTCCTCCGCCCAATTTTTCTAGTATCAATTGTACATTTATGTCTCCTATAGAACGTCCACTAATGCAAATTTTACCATCTTCCATTGTTCCTAAAACAAATGATGCTGTTATATTTCCTATTGTTAATAATTCATCAGCAGCTTTAGCACATATTAAACTTGTATCTTTTTCTTTTGTATTATAAGTAGATATTCCTATACTATCTCTTAATAATTCCGCATTTCTTACAATTTCAGAAATTTTATTATAACTTTCTAAATCACTTTGGAACCATTTTTTTACTTTTATTATATCAACTCCACATCTGCGTAAATATGCAGCGGCTTCAAATGTTCTAACACCTGTTTTAAAAGTAAAGTTTTTAGTATCTGTCATAATTCCTACATATAATGCTTCTGCTTCTGTTTCTGTTAATTCAATATCTTTATGTGTATATTGAATTATCTCTGTAACTAATTCTGATGCAGAAGATGCATATACTTCTTGGAATGTTAATATACTATTATCTATAAAATCTTCACTTCTTCTGTGATGATCTATAACAACAATTTTATTTGTTTTTGTTAATAATTCTGGTTCTTCAACATAAGATTTTTTATGAGTATCTACAATAATTAATAATGTTTCACTATCAATTTGTGAAATAGCTGTTTCTTTATTAATAAATACATCTTTATATTGACTTTGTATACTTTCAAAAAAGTTCTTTATTGATGGAGTATTTGTATTTGTAACTATTTTAGGAGATTTCCCTAAAACAACTGCCATTCTATATAATCCTAGGGCAGAGCCCATTGCATCAGTATCTGGATTAATATGTCCCATTATCATTATTTTGTCATTTTCTGATATTAATTCTTCTAAAGCATGTGCAACAATTCTTGCTTTAACTTTAGTTCTTTTTTCTATTTCTTCTACTTTTCCTCCAAAGAATATATATTTACCATCTTGCCTTATAACAGCTTGGTCCCCACCTCTGCCAAGAATAACATCCATTGCAGCAGAAGCAGATTTATATACATCTTTTTCTGTTTCTCCTTCATTTGATATTGCAATACTTAAAGTTAATTGTATTTTATCTTTATGCACAATTTCTTTTATTTCATCTAAAATTGCAAATTTATCTTCTTTTATTTTTTCTAAATTTTTTTGTTCAAAAATATAAACATATGTATCTCTATCAGATTTAACTAATATTCCATTTGTTTGATTAACCCAATCATATATGATTCTTTCTACTTGTGCCATTAATTGTGTTTTTTGTTCTGCATCTACCCTTTGTGTTACTTCTTCATAATTATCTATCATTATAATTCCAACACATATTTTTTGGTCCTCATTTTCTTTTTCTAACTTATATTTTTCTGTTTCATCCATAAAATATAATATTATCATATATTCTGCGTTTTTTCTTCTGTCATATTTTTTTGACTTTGCAAATTCTCCCTGAACTGTATATATTTTTTTTCCAATTTCTAATTGTCTTGTTACAGATTTTCTTTTTGGATTTTCACTTTTTTCTATCTCATCTTTTACATCAACTATTAAATCATCTAAATAATTATTAATATCAACTTCTGCAAATTCATTTACAAATTTTGCACTTTTCCAAACTATGTTTCCATTTGTTTCTAATATAACAAGTGGAATTGGTGAATTAATTAAACTACTTTTAGCTGCTGAATCTACTGTTAATATTAAGTCTTGTAGTTGCTCTGAAATCTCACTTTTTCTTTTGTTATTTGCAAAATATGTATAACATAAAATAGCCACATATAATATTATAGATGGTATAATTAATTGTGGCTTTATTATAGATATTAATATAAATAATATTAATATAATAATTAAATATATTTTTGTTCTTGATACTAAATTATCAAACATTTTTCTATTATTATTTTCAGACATAATTTCTCCTTTTTATACTATCTTAGTATAACTCTAAACTCACTGTTTGTCAAGTTGTTTATATCTTCAAATTTCAACATTTTTGATAAATTTTTATATATTAATAATGAATAAATTTCTCGACTCAATACGAAAATATAAGAACTTCTAAAATAATTTTATGGCACCATTTCACTTAGTCCTCGCTGGCGCTCGACGCGAACATTTTCCATAAAATTAATTTAAGAAATTCTAAATTTTCTCCAATCATATTCGAAATTTATTCATTATTAATATATAAAAATTTATCAATACTTTGCAATTAAATGTGCATAATTGCTGTTGCAATTTGGAAATATACCAAAATTGAGAATATGTCAACAAGTGTTGTTATTAAAGGTGTTGCCATAATTGCTGGGTCTAATTTCAATTTTTTTGCAAGCATAGGTAATAAACATCCTAATGCTTTTGATAAAGCTACAGTTGCTATTAATGTAAGTCCAATAACAATTGCTAATTGTATATCATTATATTGAATCATTATTCTAATTCCATTTACAATTGCAAGTGTAATTCCAACTATTATAGAGACTCTAAATTCTTTCCATAATGCTTTAAAAATATCTTTAAGTTCAATTTCATCTGTTGCAAGTCCACGAATAATTAATGTTGAACTTTGTGAACCACAATTTCCCCCAGTTCCCATTATCATTGGAATGAATGCAACTAGCAAAGGAACTGCTGCAAATGCTTGCTCATAATTTGTTATAATTCCCCCTGTTATAGCTGATGATAACATTAACACTAAAAGCCAAACTATTCTGTTTTTTGCATGATGAAATACTGAGGTTTCAAAATATCCTTTTTCACTTGGACTCATAGCTGCCATTTTTTCAAAGTCTTCTGATGTTTCATCTTGTAATACATTAATAGCATCATCAACTGTAATAATTCCAACTAGTCTGTTTTCTGTATCTACAACAGGTATAGCATACATATCATATTTGTCAAATAATTTTGCAACATCTTCTTGGTCTTCTAATGTATTTACAGAAATTACATTTGTAGTCATTAATTCTTTTATAACTTGTTCTTTTTTTGATATTAATATTTCTTTTATATCTATAATTCCAAGTAAAACTCTGTTTTTGTTTAAAACATAACAATTGTATATTGTTTCTGAATCAATTCCAATATCTCTAATACGTTGTAATGCTTGTTCTACTGTCATTGTTTCTTTTAAATCTATAAATTCTGTTGTCATTATGCTTCCAGCACTATCTTCTGGATATTGTAATAATTCATTTATTATTTTTCTATCTTTCGCATTTACAACTTTTAAAATCTTTTTTACTACATTTGATGGCATTTCTTCTATTAAATCTACTGTGTCATCCATAAATAGCTCATTTATTATTCCTTTTAATTCTGTATCTGTTAAATCTTGAATTAATTTTTCTTTCATATATGGTTCCATATACGAAAATGCCTCTCCAGCTTGTTCTTTTGGTAAAATTCTAAATAGTTTTACTACATTTTCTTTATCTAAATCTTCTAAAATAGTCGGTATATCTGCACTGTTAACCATTTTTAATTTTTCTTTTAATACATTATATTTCTTTTCTTCTAGTAATTTTTCTACTTCTTCTACTTCCATTTGATATACCTCCTCTAAATTTTTTACACAATTTTAATTTTGAAATGTGGAAACTCTAATATTTAAAAATCATCTTTTTGTTATAGAAAATCAAATATTTTATTATTTGTTCTATATATTGTTATTGCCATTTTGAGTTATATAACTTAAAATGGCATATTTTACTAATATAAAAATTTACTTTAACAAATATTTATTCAACAACTTTTTTCCATAGACCATGTTTATTACAATATGCATAAATTTCTGTACCTGGATGATAACAGAATTTTGCAACAGCTTCTTCTCCTGGTTTAAAATATATTGTTTTTTCTTTATTTTCATTTTTAAATGTTATCCACTCTATATAATGTTCTTCTTCCATTACATGATTTACTTTTACAATAATTTTATTATCTTTAATTTCATATGTTGGAACATGTTTTTCTACTGCTGCATCAACTGAATTTGGCACTAATGTTTTCATTTCTTCTCCACAGCATTGAATTCCACCTTCACAATTACAATCTTTTAAAACTTTTACAATTGCACCACAATGTGCACATTTTTTAATTATTAATTCTTCCATAATTTTCAACATCCTTTCTATTTTTTATATCAAAATATTATTTGTTTTTATATTAATTCTAATTAATATTTTCTATACTTTTTACAAAAAATATAATGATATTTCTATCAACATATTTTAGCACAAAGCTTTTAAAAAAGCAATTATTAATATATCAAAATTTCTCACTGAACTGGAACATAATAAAAACATTTTGTTATTTACCTTTCTTCATCTTGTGATTTAATAAATTTACTATCTTGTTGATAGCTATTATCTTCTTTATTAAAATCTACTTTATATTTTAAATTTTCTCTAAATTGGTTCTGCTTATTTTTAACATATTGCAAATCTTGTTCTTGTATTGAAGAAAAAATTTGTGATATATTTAAATTTGTTTTTTGGGAAAATATTTGCTTTAGCCTTGATGTTATTTTTGAAAATCTTGTTGGTTTATTTTGCTTTACTGGTATTAAACTCTTGTTTTCTTCTTGAAATTCCATTTTATAAGGTTTATCTTTACTTAATTTAGTAGGCAAAATTTCTCCCTTTTCTATTACTAATAATGTTAATTCTGTATCTGTTTGTATATAAATTTCTCTATCTAAAATTGTTATCTGAGCATTAGGGCAACCTAGTTTTACTTGAGATACTAATTGATTAAACTCTTTAATTATATTTTGAGAATCTTCATCAGTTTCTAAAGTAAACTCAAATTCATCTTCAAATTTGTCAGAAATTTTATCACTTGCTGTATGTTTGTTTTCAAAATAGTCTCCTTTTCTTGATACAGGTACTCCATCTTTTAAAATTATTGGAATTGTCTTGCCATTATAAGTTGCAGTTGTTATAGAAAATTGTGAAATGTCATTATCTTCTAAATTATTTGTCCTTACTAAATAATCCAGTAAAATTTCTGTTTGTTTTGTATTCTTTCCTCCTAATCCTAATGCAACTTGTTTAATATATTTATCTAAAAAAGAACTTTCTATCCCTGTCATATTATCATTTTTATAATTTAATGCTTCAATTTTACTTCTAAATTTTTCTAGAGAAAATGTTCCTTTTGCTAATTCCTCTTGAGTAATTTTTGAAACTTCTTCCATATATTTTTTTTCAAAATCAGGAAATTGTTTTAAAAAAGTTATTATAGATGATTGTTCATTTTGTTCACTTTCTTGAGAAGAATCAATTCTAGTCATTATTAGTGATTTCAAATCTTTAAATTTTTTAAAATCTCCATCAGAAATATTTCCCTCAACAGACATTCTTTCAAAGTCCTTTTGAAGATATTTTTCATAAATTGTATTTTCTAAATCTGTTGTTAAAGCACTACGGCTTTCTTCTGAAGAATTTATAATTTCATCTATTTTCTGTTTCCTTTCAGCTAATGTAGGAATATCATCCATATTTTGTTTATCATAAACTGGGCAGTCTGCTTTTAATTTTTTTATTTTTTCTTCAATCTCTTGCTCAGACAAATTTGCATTTAAGCATTCTTCTAGTACAAAATTAATTTCATAAAGTTGCCAAGTCTGTTCGCCAAATAAAAATAATGAATCTCCTTTTGCAAGAAATGTAACTAGCTCTTTTGGCTGCATTTGTAATATGTTTCCAATATTTTTCTTAATGTTACCTTTTCCAAGTTTCATTACATTTTCTTCACCTATTGCAATCTCTAACTCTTTAAATAATGTTGTCAAGTCATTATATCCTGTATGATCCAATCCAGAAACTTTAGAACTAATCCAATTGGTTAATCCTTCATTTAGTCCCCTTCCCAAAGTTTTTCCTTTTGAAAGTTCTTCTAATAAACCTGTACTTACATTTCCAATTCCGTATTTTATCCTTTCAAATGGTGTTCTTTTTAATGTAGCATGAACAGATTCATGTATAATAGAAAATAAAAGTTTATTATCATTTTCTATATCTTCTATTGTTAAATTTGAATCATCATTTTTATTTTTTGTACAAAGTGTTATTGATTTGTTAATATTATGATAATAGCCTAGCCTATCTAATTTATATTCATTTGTGTAAACTTTCTTTAAGTTTTGTGCTAATCTTCTTTTAGCAAAATTTCTTCCATATACTTTTTCAAAAAGCTTATTTGAATCAATCATTGATGCAATCGTATTTTTTATATATTGTTCAACCTCTTTATTTTCTACTTTTTCCATAAATTCTCATATCCTTTGTATTTATCTAATATATAATATCACTAGGTTTTAATTCATACAATTCTCTAAGTTTATTTAATAATTTTTCATCTTTAATAGGTATTAATTCATTATTCTCAATTTTATAATATAAATATTCAAAATTATCTTGAGTTATTTTTATTGCTTGAATATATTTCTCATCATTTAATGTTACTTTGGTAATGTAACTTCCTTTATTTTCTTTTTCTAATTTTTCTTTTATTTTTAATATATCCATAACAAATCTCCATCTCTCTTTCGTAAAAAAACATATATAAAGTTTTAAAAGTATTATTTAAACCTATTATACTTTTTAATTAATCTTATCATATAGATTTTTATCTTTCAATAATTTTTATAAAATGTTATTTAAAAAAAGCCCTAATAGCGCTACAGTTCAGTGAGAAATTTTAATATATTAATAATTGCATAAATTTTTCGACTCAATACGGAAATATAAGAATTTCTAAAATAATTTTATGGCACCCTTTCACTTAGTCCTCGCTAACGCTCGACGCGAACATTTTCCATAAAATGATTTAAGAAATTCTAAAATTCCTCCAATCGTATTCAAAATTTATTTATTATTAATATATTAAAATTTCTCACTGAACTGTAGCCTAACAACTATTTTTTTGAATTTTACCTCCACCAACAACAATATCATCAATATAAAATACAGCAGATTGCCCTGGAGTAATTGATTTTTGTGGTTCTTTAAATTCTACTTTTATTAAATTATCTTTTTGATTTATTATTGCTTTAGCTTCTTTTGAAGAATATCTTGTTTTTACATTAACTTCTAAATTTTCTGGTATTTTATCAAAAAGCAATAAATTTATATTTTCAACAATTAATTCTTTTTGATATAATTCATTTTGAGTTCCTACTACAACTTCATTTTTTTGTGGATTAAGTCCTAATACAAACAAAGGTTCTGAATATGAAATACCTAATCCTTTTCTTTGTCCTATTGTGTAATTATATAATCCTAAATGTTTTCCTAGTATTTCCCCTTTTAAAGTAACAATGTTTCCTTGTTTTTGTTTTAAATTTGAATTTTCTTCTAAAAACTTTTTGTAATTTCCATCTGGTATAAAACAAATATCTTCACTATCCTTTTTTTCTGCAACATCTAAATTATTTTGTCTTGCAATATCTCTAATTTGTTCTTTATTTTCAAAATCTGATAATGGAAATAAAATATGTTCTAACAATTCTTGAGGAATATTCCATAATACATAAGTTTGGTCTTTTTTTAAAACTTTAGATTTTTTTAATACCCATTTTTTGTATTTTTCAGAATATTCTGTTTTTGCATAATGTCCTGTAGCTATGTAATTACATCCTAATTCCTTAGCTTTTTCCCACATATATCCAAATTTCATATATTTATTACATTCTATACATGGGTTAGGCGTTTTACAGTCCGCATAACATTTTATAAAATCTTGTATTACATATTTATTGAAGTCTTCTTTGCAATCACAATAATAATGTGGAATATCTAATTTTTCACAAACTTTTTGTGCATCTAGATATGTACTTGTTTCTTGAAATTCATTTTTAGAAAAAAAGTCTAAAGTTATTCCAATTGGCTCATATCCTTTTTGCTTTAATAATAAAGCTGTTACACTACTATCTACTCCACCACTCATTCCAACTAATACTTTCTTTTTATCCATTTTTCTCTCTTTCTTATATTATTATTTTTTTGATTATATTTATTTTTTGTAATTATTATTATATACTACATCATTTAAATTTCTATTTTTGTGTATTATTATTTTGTTCTTTTAACATATCTTCTATAGTATGCCATGCAAGCAATGCACATTTCACTCTTGCTGGCATATTTGATATGTTTCTAAATGCTATAGCATCTTCTAATTTCTTTAGCTCTTCTTCATCTGTTATTTCTCTTTTTATCATTTCTATAAATGTTTTTATAATTTCTCTTGCTTCTTCAATTGTTTTTCCTTTTAATGTATCTATCATAATAGATGTCGAAGCTTGTGAAATAGCACATCCATGTCCTGTAAAACCTATATCTTGTATTTTATTTCCATCTAATTTTAATTCAATTTCTATTTCGTCTCCACAATTTGGATTTTTTCCCATTTTGCACAAGTCGCATTTGTCTAATTTTTTCTTGTTATATGAATTCATACTATGTTCCATAATTAATTCATTATAAACATCATTTAAATTTTCCATTTTTTCACCTTTCTATTGACATTCAACTTTTTATATGATAATATATATAATATAAAAGATAAGAGCTCTCGCCCTTATCTATGTTGGTTAAGAAATTTATCCTTTGCAGGATAAATTTCAATTTTTCTTTTTAAGGAAACGTATTTAAGATAGTCCAACCAACTATAGATAACTATATCAGTTTTTAATTCAAATGTCAATATATTCTCAAACATTTTTTCGCTATTTATTTATATATTTCTTAAACATCCTATAAGTTTTATTCAAAGCTTTAACAAGATTGTCCACATCTTCCTTTGTATTGTAAAAACAAAAACTTACCCTACAAGTTGAATCAATTCCCAAAGACCTTAATAATGGCTGAGCACAATGATTTCCAGCACGAAGGCAAACTTTTTCTGAGTCTAAAATACTTGCAACATCATGTGGATGAACACCCTTTATATTAAAAGATATTACACTACAATGATTTTGTACATTTGGAGTTAAATATAAAGTTAAATAATCTAATTTAGATAATTCTTGTCTAGCATATGATACAACTTCACTTTCTAAGTCATGTATTTTATTATATCCAATATTTTCAATATAATCAATTGCTGCACCTAAGCCAATAACTCCTTCAACATTTTGAGTTCCAGCTTCAAACTTATTTGGAAGTGGTGCAAATGTTGTTTCTTGCTCATAAACGTATTCTATCATATCTCCTCCCATAAGAAAAGGAGTCATTTTATCTAAAATTTCTTTTTTACCATATAATACACCTATCCCTAAAGGTGCTAGCATTTTATGACCAGAAAAAACTAAAAAGTCTGCATCTAAATCTTGCACATCAATTTTCATATGAGGAATACTCTGTGAAGCATCAACTATAACAATTGCACCTTTTTCATGTGCATATTGTATAATTTTTTTAACAGGATTAATTGTTCCTAAAACATTTGAAACCTGTGTAATACCTACTATTTTTGTTTTATCTGTAATTTTATTTTTTATTTCTTCATCAGAAAGTTCAAAATCTTTATTAATATACATATATTTTAATTTACTTCCTGTAGCTTTTGTTATTTTCTGCCAAGGAACTAAATTAGAATGATGTTCCATTATTGAAATAACAACTTCATCATCTTTTTTTAAATTATCCATTCCATATGAATAAGCAATTAAGTTTAAACTCTCTGTTGCATTTTTTGAAAATATGATTTCTTCTGGATGTCTTGCATTAATAAATTTTGCAATTTTCGCTCTTGTACTTTCATATTCTTCTGTTGCTTCAATACTTAATTCATATGCTCCTCTATGTGGATTTGCATTACTTTTTTCATAAAATTCTTCAATTGCTTTTATTACTTGAATTGGTTTTTGTGCTGTTGCACCATTATCTAAATAAGTAATTTCTCGATTTTCTAATAATGGAAAATCTTTTTTTATATCTTCAACATTCATAACTAATCTTATTCCTCCATAAGGCATAAATTTGATTTTGAAATAATTATTTTTAAGCACTTACCTCTATAAGGCATATATTCTTATAAAAATAGTCTATCTTAAAATTTTACCATTTTTTATATTTTTAGTTTAATCTTTCATCAATTTCTTTTAAAATCTCATCTTTTAAATCATTATCTTGTACAGTTTCAATAATTTTATTAAACTTAGATTTTACAATTAATTTAACCGCTTCTTTATAACTAATTCCTCTCGCCATAATATAAAATAATTGTTTTTCATCAACTTTTCCAGAAGAAGTAGAATGATTTCCCTCAACATCTTCTTCTGTACACAATAACATTGGTAATGCAATTGATTTTGCTCTATTAGATAATAACATACAACTTTCGTTTTCATTCCCTTTAGATTTTTTACAACCTCTTTTAAAATCAATTGTACCTTTAAAGTTTTTCTTTGCCTCGTCATTTAAAGCACCTTGAACATCTATATCAATATTTGATTTTTCTCCTCTTAATTCTGCAATATAATTTAAATCTTTTATTTGTTTATCTTTTCCCAAATAAATTGTTTTTAACACATTATTTGCATTATTTCCAATTATATTTGAATAATAATTAGACACACTTGTTCTTCCACCAATATCAATAATTGTATATTTTACATTTGAATTTTGATATAATGTATTTTCAATTGCTTCAAAATTATTTGTTTCTTCATTTAATAAATTTACAATAGTTACATTTAACTGAATATTTTCTTTTGCAATAGTTCTAATAATTCCTGTATGAAAACATTGTTTAGATGTTTTGGATTTATATATTATTGTAATATTTGCATCATTTTCAGCTAATACTTCTATTTGATTTATAAGATTTAAATTTTTTTCATCAAAATTATATATTATTTTAATATCTTCTTTTTGTTTTGTTGTTTGTATTCTTATTTTGTTATTTGCATTTTTAAAAACTAATTCTTCAAAAATTTTGCCTATTCCGTAAGTTAATTCCTTATTTGAAACTTCATTATCTATTTTGCTTTTACAATTTGTAATTTCTACATTTTCAAAGTTTTTTATTTTATTTGGAATTTCAACAGGAAGTTCTATATTATTTATAGCAAAATTTCTTGCTGTTCTTACAGGTGTATCATTTAATTTCAAATTTTCCATATTATCCAATAGCCCCCTCTAATTCCAAATTAATTAAATTATTCATTTCTACAGCATATTCTACTGGAAGTTCTTTAGAAATTGGATAAGCAAATCCTCTAACTATCATTGCTTTTGCATCTTCTTCTGATAATCCTCTAGACATTAAATAAAATATTGTTTTATCACTTATTTTTCCTATTTTAGCTTCATGAGAAAATTCAACTTCATCTGTTTTTATATCATTTACAGGTATTGTATCTGACCTAGATTTATCATCTAACATTAATGACTCACAACTTACACTACATTTAGAGTTTTTAGCATTTTCATTTATTCTAACTAAAGATCTATATGTGCAGGCTCCTCCATCTTTTGATATTGATTTAGAATTTATTACTGATGATGTATTTGGTGCATTATGAACAACTTTAAATCCTGTGTCTAAATTTTGTCCTCCACCAGCAAATGTTATTCCTGTATATTCTGTTTTTGAGCCATCTCCATTTAATATACTCATTGGATATAACATTGATACTTTGGAACCAAAAGAACCTGTTACCCAATCCATTTGTGCATTTTTTCCTACAATTGCTTTTTTTGTATTTAAATTCATCATATTTTTAGACCAATTTTCAATTGTTGAATATCTTAAATAAGCATTATCTTTAACATATAATTCAACACAACCTGCATGTAAATTAACTTTATTATATTTAGGTGCAGAACAACCCTCTATAAAGTGCAAACTTGCACCTTCGTCAACTATAATTAATGTATGTTCAAATTGTCCTGACTCTGGTGAATTTAGTCTAAAATAAGATTGTAATGGTATATCTAATTTTACACCTTTTGGTATATATACAAAAGAGCCACCAGACCATACGGCTGCATGTAATGCAACAAATTTATGGTCACTTATTGGAACACATTTCATAAAATGTTTTTTTACTATTTCTGGATAATCTCTTACAGCAGATTCCATATCTGTATAAATTACACCTTGTTTAATTAAATCTTCTTTCATACTGTGATATACAACTTCAGAATCATATTGAGCTCCTACTCCTGCTAAAGATTCTTTCTCCGCTTCTGGTATTCCTAATTTATCAAAAGTATTTTTTATATCTT
Source organism: uncultured Clostridia bacterium (assembly GCA_944388045.1). Taxonomy (GTDB): domain Bacteria; phylum Bacillota; class Clostridia; order TANB77; family CAG-508; genus CAG-269. Next base: position 122,836 of record CALXHG010000001.1, read on the forward strand.
CTGGAACATCATCCCATGATGTATTTAAGTTTGTTTTTGGCTTAACATATGTTGCTATTTTTTCCATGTTTAGTTCAGATAAATCTGGTCCCCAGGTTGGAAGTTCTAATTTTTCATACATTTCTAGTGCTTGTAATCTAATTTCTAGCATCCATTCTGGCTCATTTTTTAGTTTAGAAATTTCTTCTACAATCTCTTTATTTAATCCTTGTATTTTAATTTCATAATTATCTTTATTTTTTATATCATATATATTTCTATTTACTTCTTGTACTTGTGTTTTCATGTTATCCCTTTCTTACATATTTTTAAATTGAGTATAACCATTTTCATCAATTTCTTTTGCTAGTTCTGCTGTACCTGTTTTTACAATTTTACCATTTATTAATACATGAACATAATCTACATCTAAATGGCTTAAAATTCTTGTATTGTGTGTAATTATTAAAACTGCATTTTCCGTAGATTTATACATTTCTATTCCTTTTGATACTGTTTTTATAGCATCAACATCTAACCCAGAATCTGTTTCATCTAAAATTGCAAGTTTTGGATTTAGTATTAACATTTGTAAAATTTCGTTTTTCTTTTTTTCTCCACCAGAAAATCCTACATTTAAGTTTCTTTCAATTAATTTAGGGTTCATATTTAATTCTTCTGAATATTTTTTAACAGAATCTTTAAATTCAAATATTTTTACAGGTTTTTCTGTTATATTATTTTTTGCTGTTCTTAAAAAATTAATTGTTGATATCCCAGGAATTTCTTCAGGCATTTGGAATGACATAAATATTCCTTTTTTGGCTATTTTATCTGTACTTAAATTATTGATGTTTTCTCCTTCAAAATCTATTTTTCCACTTATTTTTTTGTATTGTGGATTATTTAATATTACATTTGCAAGTGTTGATTTTCCTGCTCCATTTGGTCCCATTATTACATGGACTTCTCCCTTTTTTATTTCTAAATTTAATCCTTTTAATATTTCTTTTTCTCCTGCATTTACATATAAATCTTTAATTTCTAATAAATTTTCTGCCATTTTTATTTTCCTTTCTTCATACTTTTTATTAGTGTTTGTTAGCACTTTTTCATCATAAAAATTTTATTTAATAAATTGTTTATCATAATACTAATGTTTAATATTTAACATATTTTATAATTGTGCTTTTGTAGGCGTTCTTTTAATACAGCTTCTACATTGTTCATTATTTATATCATAATTGCAATTTAGGCTTTTTAATCCTAATACATTATGAACATATTTTGCTAATTGATTTATTGTATTATCACTTATTATTGACTTTATTTTTTCTGCTTCTTCTTTAGCTTCTTCTTCGTCTAAATTTAATACATCTTTCATAAACAAATAAGTTATATCATAAGCTTCTAATATTTTTTTTGCTAAATCTTCTCCTTGCCCTGTTAATTCTATTGTTCCATAAGTCTCGTAATTTATTAATTTTTCTTCTTTTAAAATATTTATTGCTTTATTAACACTAGGTTTGCTACATTTCATTTTTTGAGCTATATCTGTAACTCTGATATTTCCATTTTGCTTTTTTAAAATGTACATATTTTTTATATATTCTTCTGATGATTTTGAAATCATTTTTTCTCTCCTTTTACTAATATTTCATATATTAGCGTTATTTGTTAACCACGGTTAACATTATATTACTTATTATATCATTTGTCAAGTAAAATGTTTATATATAACAAAAAAATCGCTTTAGCTTTAAACTGACTAAAACGATTTTTTTATACAATTAATTTTTATTAAATTTTCAAAAGAATATATTTTTAACTATTTTTTAAGAATTCATTTTTAATCTATTTCTGTAATCAATCCAATCATTTATCATAATTCTTAAAACTGCTATAAAAGGTACGCCTAAGAACATTCCTAGTACTCCAAAATAAGCTCCACCTAAAGTTACTGCAAATATTACAAGTAATGGACTTATTTGTAAAGAACTTCCTATTATCTTAGGGTTAATGATATTTGAGTCAATTTGTTGTAAGATAATAACAACAACTGCCATAATTATTGCTTGTGACAATCCACCTGTAATTACAGTAATCAAAACACTTATAGCAACTGCAACAATTGCTCCAAAATATGGAATCATATTAAATAAACCTATCATAAATCCTAGTAATACAGAATATTTTACTCCTATTATTGACATTGCAATTGTTACTAATATTCCAACTACAACAGCATCAATTAATTGACCACTAATAAATCTAAAAAAGATTTCATTTGTATCATAAAAATATTTGTTAATTGTATTACAAACTTTTTCATTAAATATTGCCATTGTTAATTTTCTTAAAAAATTAATAATTTGTGTTCTTTGTAATAGAACATATACAGATACAACTATTGTTACAAATATATCAAATATTCCACTTGCAACACCTACTGCACCTTTTATATACTCAGTAATCTTTTCATAGCTAAAATATTTAGTTAAGTCTATTTCTTGTAGACTTTTTCCTAAATTTTTAATTGTTTCTACTACCTTCTCATTTTTTAATATAGAATCTTCTGGCAATGAATTTATTTTCTCCATTGTTGAATTCCAATAATTTTGAAAATTATTTACTAATTCTACTATACTTTGTGTTACAGCTGGTAATATAACATTTACTAATAATACAATTAATAAAATTGCTATTGTAAATGTAATTAAAACACTTATTCCCCTAGCTCTTTTCTTTAAAAACTTTTTCTTCGATTTTGAAAATCTTTTTTCTATTCTTGACTCTGGAATGTATAGCAAATATGCAATTAAAATTCCAGCTAAGAATGGTGACACAACTTCAATAAAATTACCTATTACATTGCCTATTGCCGTAAAATTATCTAGAAATTTATATACTAGAATAATTGCAACTGCGAACATAAACCAATACATCCATTTAGAAAAATTTCTTTTTATCTCATTCATAGATTTTTGCTCCTTTCATTTGTTTTACTTAATTTCGAAACTTTTTAATTCTTTATAATTATTATAAAATAAATAGAATTTTACATATGTGTAATATACTATAATTCAATTTCTAGTCCTATAGGACAATGGTCACTTCCAAGTATTTGTGTATATATTTTAGCTTCTTTTATATTTTTTTCTATATCTTTTGATGTTATAAAATAATCTATTCTCCACCCAATATTTTTTTCTCTTGCATGTCCCATATATGACCACCAGCTATATTCTATTTTTTCTGGATATAAATATCTATAACTATCAACAAATCCTGCATTTAAAAGTTCTGTCATTTTTCCTCTTTCTTCATCTGTAAAACCTGCGTTTCCTCTATTCGTTTTTGGATTTTTTAAGTCTATTTCTTCATGTGCTACATTTAAATCTCCACACATAATAACAGGTTTTGTTTTATTTAATTTTAATAAATATTTTCTTATTTCATCTTCCCAAATCATTCTATAATCTAGTCTCTCTAGCTCTCTTTTGGCATTTGGTGTATAGTTTGTTATTAAATAAAATTTTTCAAATTCTAAAGTTATAATTCTTCCTTCTTTATCATGTTCTTCTTTCCCTATGCCATATGTTACTTTTAATGGTTTATTTTTTGTAAATACAGCTGTTCCTGAATAACCTTTTTTTTCTGCACTATTCCAATAACTTGTATATCCATCTATTTCTAATTCCACTTGCCCTTCTTGGCATTTTGTTTCTTGCAAACAAAAAATGTCCGCATTTTCACTATTAAAAAAGTCTAAAAATCCTTTGTTTAGACATGCTCTAATTCCATTTACATTCCATGATATTAATTTCATCTTTGTTATTCCTTCCTATATTTACATTGTTTTTCTGATTTCCTAAACAAAAAATAATTTGTTTAATATTATATGTCTAATTTTCTTTTCAAATACTTTTATCATTATACCCCTATTATACCACATTTTTCCTTTAAATGTAAAGATTTAAAGAAATATTAAGAAACTAGCTAACAATCATGTTAGCTAGTTTCTTTTTTGATAGAGCAATACTTGCAATTATATATTATTGAAATTCAATCTTTTTTAGTTTTAACTTACACTAACGGATATTAATTTTATATCCCATCCATCATTTTTATAGGTTGCCTCATATCTGTTAGTTACTGAACTTAAAGTTGATTTATACTTGGTAATTTCTAAATCTATTGTTTGTTTCTCTTTTTTTACATTAGATACTGAAATTAATATTCCTTCCAAAGTTGGATTTTCTGCACTTATATAATTTTGTTTTTCTAATTCATCAAAAGAAGATTTAAATACATTAGAATTATATTTTTTCATATAATCTATTAATAACTCTTTATCTTTTAATAAAGAAAAACTATCAGTATCTATTGCAATATACTTGGCGTTTGAATTTAATTCAGATGATGTATCCATAATTAAATCTATTATTAACTTATACATAGCAATATATTTATCATCAGTAATTTTATTATTATTTTTAGTTTTATAAAATAATAATAAAATTATAATAGCTAATATTCCAATTAAAATAAATATTAAATTTTTCTTATTGATAAAAACCACCTTCAAAAAAATCAAACCATGATAATTTTATTTATAAAAAATACATTTTATTTAAAAAAATTGCTGAAAACTTTTAATCTTTAAAATAATTCATATTTTAATATATAATTTTTTCATTTTTTTATTAAGTATAATATAAATGTTAAAATTCGTCAATAGAATTTTTTATTTGTAATAATTTTTTCTTATCCTTGCTATTTTTCAACTATTTATTTGCCTAGCATTTCGCCACACTTTTCAAAACGAGAAGAACATTTTAAATTACATCTTTTTCCATATAAAATATAATTCTATTGTATTTTTCATCAATATTGTATTTTAATTTTAGTTGTATTAAATTTTGCTATTTTATTTTTCAATATTAATTTATAATTTTTTATTTTAATTTATTATATATTTAATTATTTTTTGAATATTTATATATTATTTATTTAAATATTTTTATATTATTTTATTTATTATTTATTATTTGTTTTTACTATTTATTTTTATTATTTATTTTTTATTATTTATTTTTATTTTTTATTTTTATTTTTTATTATATGTTTTTTATTTAATTTTTATTATTTATTATTTTATTTTTTATTATTTATTTTTATTATTATTTATTTTTTATTATTTTATTTTTATTTTCATTATTATTTATTTTTTATTATTTATTTTTTTATTATTTATTTTTATTATTATTTTATTATTTATTTTTTCATTGTTTATTTTTATTATTATTTTATTATTTTTGTTATTTATTTTTTCATTATTTATTTTTATTATTTATTATTTATTTTTTATTATATATATTTTATTTAATTTTTATTATTTTATTTTTTATTATTTTTTTATTATTTTATTTTTTTATTATTTATTTTTTATTTAATTTATTTTTCATATTTATATTTTTTTATTTTACTTTACACATTTTTCTAATAATTTTATTTTTATTTTTTCACTTGTATTTATTTTTGCATTTATTCCTATTGGAATTACTGTTTTATTTTCTATGTGTCCAAAATTTTCAGATTTTATTATTGGTCCTTTAAATTCATCTCCTATTGTGTCAATCAATATTTTTTCTAATGTTATTCCACTTTCATGTGTATAATTTCCAAGCCAAATTCCTTTTATTTTTTTTAATACTTCATTTTGTTTCATAAAATATAAATAATTACTTACTAAAGCTGGTCCTGTTTCTAATCCTAATTCCTCTAAAAATAATATCTTATCTGCAAAGTCTATATTATATTTTCCTGCTACCATTGCTCTTGTTAAGCTTAAATTTCCACCTATTAACCTTCCTTCTGCCATTCCATCTTTTATTGTTTTATATCCTTCTAAAGTATTTCCAAATTCTAAGTTTGCATTTACAAATCTATTTAATACTTCATTTAAGCTATATTCTGTTTCATCTGTTGCTATTGTTTTAAAATTTGTACCACTAAATGTTACTAATCCTGTTTTTTCTGTAATTATATTTGTTATTGATGTTATATCACTATAACCACATATTATTTTTGGATTTTGTTTTATTAATTCAAAATCCAAATATTCAAATGTTGAATTGCTATTTTCTCCACCTTTTGCACACCATATCATTTTAACTTCTTTATCTTCAAACATTTCATTTATATCTTCTGCTTTTTCTTTTGCTGTTGCACTATACTCATTTATATTTGAAAATAAATTTTTTGAAAATTTTACTCTAAAACCTTGATTTTCTATTATATTTTTTGCTTTATTAATTTCTTCAATATTTTCTCCTATTATTGGGTTTGATGGTGCTACAACTCCTATCGTATCACCTTTTTTTAATTTTTTTGGAATTATCATAATACATCCCCTTTCTCTTTTTAAATCATAATTTATTTTCAAAAGCATATTTTTCAAGAGCCATTCTTTCAACAATTTCTTCGTATTTTTCATCATCTATATTTTTTTGATACTCCAAATATAGTTTATCTCTTTCATATCCTTTTTCATATTGTTTTACAATATCATCAACTTTTGGATTTGTTATTTTTTGAACTATACTATAACCTACTATCATTAAAATTCCTATTAATAGTAATATGTAAATATTTTTTCTTTTAAATATTTTTATTAATTCATTTTCTATTAATTCTTTCACTTTTTTCAACCTTTCTCCTTTATTTTCTAAATAAATATTACCATACTAGTTTAATATTTTCAATAAAAGGAAAAAGTTTCTAAAAGTAATTTTGTTCTGGCTCGATTTGAGTTTCCGGCTACAAGGAAAAAATCTCGAAGGGTTAGGGATGATAGCTTTTTATACAATAGGAAAGTATAACTTTCCTATTGTATAAAAAACTACCTGTTGAGTTCAATTCAACAGATAGTTTTTATTAACTATTATTTTAATTGTTTCATAACTTCTTCTGCGAAGTTTTCTTCTTTTTTCTCTATTCCTTCGCCTGTTTCAAATCTTGCAAATTCAACAACTTTTGCGTCTTTTAAAATACTAGAAACTTTTTGGCTTGGGTCTTTAACAAATTCTTGGTCAACTAAACAAATTTCTTCATAGAATTTATTAATTCTTCCCATAACTATTTTTTCTGCTATAGCTTCTGGTTTTCCTTCATTCATTGTTTGTGCTTTTAAAATTTCTTTTTCTTTTTCTAATCTTTCTGCTGGAACTTGTTCTCTACTTACATATTCTGGTCTTGCAGCAGCTATTTGCATACAAACATCTTTTGCTAGTTCTTTACTTCCTGATGTCATATCTACTAAAACAGCTATTTTTCCATCTCCATGAATATATTTTTCTATTAAACCATCTGTTGTCTCGAATCTAGCAAATCTTCTTATTGATATATTTTCACCAATTGTAGCTATTTTTCCAACTAATGCTTCATTAACTGTTTTTCCATCTTCAAATATAGCTGGTTCATTTAATAACTCTTCAACTGTTTTTGGATTATTTTTTACTACTTGTTTTGCAACATCCATAACAAATTTTTTGAATTCTTCATTTTTTGCAACAAAGTCTGTTTCAGAATTTACTTCTACTATAGCTCCAACTTTTTCATCATCAGAAATATATGCTTCTACCATTCCTTCTGCAGCAATTCTTCCAGATTTTTTAGCAGCTTTTGCTATTCCTCTTTCACGTAAAAGTTCTGATGCTTTTTCTAAATCTCCATCTGTTTCTGTTAATACTTTTTTGCAGTCCATCATTCCTGCACCTGTTTTTTCTCTAAGTTCTTTTACTAATGCAGCTGTAACCATTTAAAATTCCTCCTTTTATATTTTTATTAATCTATTAAAAAGATTAATTTTCAAATTTAATATCTATTTTTTAGTTTTTAGAAGTTTAATTTGTTCTCGTCTTGTATAAAATTATTAAAATAGAGTAGAGCAGTTAGAGCCCTACTCTTTTATAATAAATTTATTTTTATAAACTTATTCTTCTACTTTTTCTTCAGCATTTGCAACAACTTGTTCCATTGAATTTTCTTCTTCTACTGGTTGTTGTTCTTCACTTTCTGCTGTTTCAAAGCTTTCTCCTTGTTTTCCTTCTATGATTGCATTTGCCATAACATCTGCAATTAAGCTTACAGATCTTATTGCATCATCATTTCCTGGAATTGGGTAATCTAATTCTTGTGGATTGCAGTTTGTGTCTACAATTCCTACAACTGGAATGTTTAATTTTTTAGCTTCTAATATAGCTATTCTTTCTTTTTTAGGATCTACTAAAAATATAACTCCTGGTAATTTATCCATTTCTTTAATTCCACCAAGATTTTTTTCTAGTTTGTCCATTTCTTTCTTTAATAAGATTACTTCTTTTTTTGGTAACACATCAAATGTACCATCTTGTTCCATTGTTTCTAAGTCTTTTAATCTTTGAATTCTTTTTTGGATTGTATCAAAGTTTGTTAGCATTCCTCCTAACCATCTTTGATTTACATAGTACATTCCACTTTTTTCTGCTGCATCTTTCATGCATTCTTGAGCTTGTTTTTTTGTTCCAACAAATAGAACTGTTTTTCCTTCTTCTACTTGTTCTTTGATGAATTCATATGCTTCATCAATTTTTTTTGAAGCTTTTTGTAAGTCGATTATATGGATTCCATTTCTAGCTTGAAATATATATTCAGCCATTCTTGGATCCCATCTTCTTGTTTGATGTCCAAAATGAACACCTGCTTCTAGTAATTGTTTCATTGCAACTACTGACATTTTTAATTCCTCCCTTTTTGTTTTTTCTTCCATAAAGTATCATCATTTATTTGGACCTTATTTTTTTAAGGCACTCCCCCACAAACTACTCTTTATGTGTTTTTTACGTACAATATTATATCACTTTTTTTAGATAAGTCAATACTTTCAAAGAAAAAATTATCTTTAGAAGTTTGATATTTTTCAATTAAATTTTATAGTATATAAATATATTTTAAATTTTTTTATTTATACTTTATATATTAAACCATCCCTAATTTTGTAACACTTGTTAGTTTCTTTAGCTAGTTCTAAATTATGTGTTACAATAATAATTGTTTTTCCTTCTTTATTTAAATTTTTAAAAATGTTCATAATATTATTAGATGTATCAGTATCTAAAGACCCTGTTGGTTCATCAGCTAATATTATTTCTGGTTCAATTATTAGAGCTCTTGCTATAGCAACTCTTTGTCTTTGACCACCAGATAACAAATTTACTTTTTTATTTTGCAAGTCAAATATATCCAAATCTTTTAAAATTTTTTCTATTTTAAATCTTATGCTTTTTTTATTTTTTGAGCTAAATAAAAATGGTACCATTATATTTTCAATAACTGTTTCTTCCTCAATCAACCCAAAATCTTGTAATACAAATCCTATTTTTTCATTTCTTATTTTTGCAAGTTCTTTTTCTGACAAATTAGATACATCTTTTCCTTCTAGTTTGTATATACCAGATGTTGGCTTATCTATACATCCTAACAAATATAATAATGTGGATTTTCCAGAGCCAGAAACTCCAAGAATTGAGCAAAAATCTCCTTTTTCAATTTTTAAATTAATATTTTTTAATGCCTGTACTTCCAGTGTAGTATTTGGATTATAAATCTTTTTAATATTTTCTAATTCTATAAAGCCCATTAATCTACCTCCCTTAATATTTCTATTGGTTTTTGTTTTCTCAAATTTAATATTGTAATAAATGTTGTAACAACAAAAATTGATAAATACAAAATTATTGTAATAAAAATATTTTTTTCATCAAAAGGATATAAAGTTCTTAAGTAACTTATTATTAAATTAGATAAAATACTAGAAATAATTGTTGGAATCATTATTATTATAAAATTTCTTATTGTTATTAAAATTATTCCTTTTTTCCATGTCATTCCTGTTATATAATAAATTACTAATAATCTTTTATATTCTAAATTTGCTAAAGTATTATAACCACTTATACTTATTAATATAAATATAAAGACAATAATAAATTCATATATCTTTTGTTCATTATAAGTAAATATATTATTAATATCATTTTGTTTTAAAGAATTAAAATCATATAATTTTCCTATTCCTCTCTCTTGTACTTCTGATGCTACCTTATTAAAATCACTATACTCAATTAACATTCCCCTATATGCAAAAGAAATTGGTTGTTCTTCTTGATTTTCGAAAACATTTGGTAAAATTATAAACTCCTGATTTTTAGTTTTGGTAAATAAATCTGATAAACTTTGCTCACTATGATTTCCACCACCAAGATATATATATGCTTTATTTTTTAATACTCCAATAACATTACACTTTAATTTTATTGTAGACTGTGTATCACATGCTACTAAATTAATTTCAAAAGTGGAATTAACTGGATACTTTTTTTGTAATTTATGTGATATTACTACTGGTATTTCTTCATTTTGAGTAAATACTTCTTCATCGAACCACTTACCTTTTTGCACAGGATGTTTTAAATTCATACATAATTCTTTATCATATAAAATTGTACTAGGTGTTGTTATATCTCCTACTAAAGAATATGCTGTTCCTACACTCTTTACCCCTTCAATGTTTTTTACATATTCTTTCAAATTTTGATATTTATCATTATTATAGTTAGTTAAATTAATACTAATATGTTCTGCTTCTTCTAAAGAGGCAATGTTTTCTTTTAATTTCATTTCACCAACCATAGTGTTTATTTCTATACTTTTTGTAATAGGCATTAAAAAGAATGTGCAGAAAAATACTGAAATTACAATTTGAATAATAATTAATATATTTTTTATTTTATTTTTTTTGAGCATTTTAAATAAAAATTTTATATTTCCCATAAATTATATCCTTCCTATATATCTTACTTCAACTTTTGAAATTTTTTTTGCAATAAAGTGTACATTTAACATAACAAATAATAATACAATTAAAGAAATTGTTAATAATTCGCTGAAATTAAGAATATAATTTATTTTTAATAATTTTAATATTTCAATAGAAGAATAATATAAACAAATGCTTATTATTATTGTACTAATACAAATAATAATGCTTTCTACAAAAATTAATTTATATATTTTAAAATTAGTCGCTCCACACAATCTATATATCATATATTTTCTCCAATTTTTGTCTATCCAATATCTAAAAAGTGCAATAATATTTACTAAAGCAATTCCCATTAAAAACATATAAAAAATAGTATAATAATTTATATCACTTAAACTTTCAGTCATTTTTGTAGGAATTATTATTTGTGAATCACTAAAATTATCATTAATTAATTTAATTATTTCTTCTTTTATATTTTCTGGGGTACCTATATTTGTAATTATTTCAAAACCATATATTTCATAATTTTCTTTATAAAAAGTTGTATCTGCAATTATTCCAATTTGAATATCATTTATATTTTCTATATTAATTTTTTTCGGATTTATCTTTTCAATATATTTATTTGTGTTTATATTTATATGGTCAATAGCTTGTACATTATATATATGATTATTAATATTTATATTTTTATTTAAAATATAAATATCCTCTTGTGCTAAATTACTTAGATAATCAATCATAATATAATTACTATAATTTTCTCTATCTTTTATATTTAATTCTTTTCCAACAAATTGTGCACTGTTTGCAATTGTTTTATTTGTTCCTATAATTAAATTATATAACTGCCTTTCTTTTTCAATATTTTGTTCTGTTAAATATTTGATTTTATCTCCTATTTCAACAGAAGAATATAAACGATATGTAATGTTAGGATATTTTTGAATTAATTTATTTGTAAAATTTTTTATTTTTTCCTTTTCAAGTTTATTTTTTGAAATAAAAAAATTATTTGATGTTCCTTTGTATAAATTCATCCACTGAGATGAATTCATATTTAATGATGTAAAAAATAAAAATCCATATGAAGATATAATTAAACTTATAAATAGAATTATAAATATTCCTGTTTTTTGCAGAAAGAATTCTTTTAAATCTTTTAAAGCTATTTTTATTATTTTCATTATAATCACCCTTTTATTTTTTTTATATCATATTTTCGAATTAATATTACAAAAAGATTCCAAAAGATACTTTTTCTATTATAAAAAATTTGATTTTCATTAATTTAATTTTATATTATTTATAATATAATTCTAAAATAATAAAAGAAAAAAGCAGGCAAAACTTTATTTTTAACTTATTTTTTAACTCTTACTAATTGTATGTTTTGTTTTAGTTATTAAATTCAATTTACTGATTGCTTAGCTTTCTATTATTTTTATTTTTATAATACCATAAGATATATTTGCAATATTTTCCATTTAATTGTAAGTATCTTTTATTTTTTTGTTCAAAATCATAATTAAAAATAAAAAATTTATTTATAATTCATTTTTTATTTTTGAATTTTTTCATAACACTAATATATTTTTTATTATTTATTTAATTTATTATTTGTTATATATAATATCATAGGTAATCATTTTTTTCAATATATTAAGTCATATATCACATAGTACAAGTATGTGTGAGTAACAATATTGACTCTTATCATTTTATATGATATAAATTAATTAAATTTATATTATATTTATACTTTTAGTTTACAGTTATATACCAATTATTTTTTCTATAATAAATATAAATTATTTTTTAATATTACTGCTATATAATAGTAAGGAAGGAAATTTAAACTTATAAAAATTTTAAAAATTATTTCTTTTATACCTTTTATAATATATCTATTTATAGTTCTATTTTTATTAATTATTGGAGAAAATATTAATTTTTTACTATTTATTATATCTTCTTTATTATTATCCATTAATAGTTATGGATTAATTAAAAATCAAAAGAAATGGAATATCGTCAGTATGATTTCTTTAATAATCTTTTCTATTATATATATAATAAATGGTTTTTACGATTATCATAAGTTTACAAGCACAAAAATAGCAATTATTATTTTTTTATTTTATATTATTGTTTTTTTAGTAAAAAGATTTTTGGACAAAAACACTCATATAGATAATTAGTAAATCAAATTTTTATAGATAATGAGTAAAATTTGCATAAATTTGCATTTTTAACTAATATATGTTATAATTAATAGTGTTAGCATTTGTTGTAAATAAAATAAAAAGTAAAATGAAACATTTGAAAGGACAATTAATTAATGGAATTAATTATTATAATATATATTTTAATATTTATAATTTTTGCACTATGTGTTTTTGCAGTAATGCAAATAAAGCTTGCAGGAATAGATGTAAAAGATTTCTGGAGTTTTATTGAAGCAAACCAAATTTTAGATAAGTTATATGAATTTTCACAAAAATATAAGACTTTAACACCTCAGCAACAAGTTGTATATTTAATGGAAGCAGAAAAAGTTTTTAATGCTTTCGACAAAATTCCTGATATTGTGTGGGAAGATGAATTCAAAAAATATGATGAAGTTTTAAAAAAATATAAAGAAATAAAATTAGAAAAATGGATATCAAGTTAATATCCATTTTTTATTTAATTGTTCTCGCCCGATTTGGGTTTTAGGACTGCAAGGAGAAAATATCAAAAGGCTAGCGATTATAGTATTTTATATATTTAATCAAATTATATATATTATTTAATTTAGTTTAAATACAAATTCTTTATTTCTTTCAATTTTTCCATTCAATATTTCTTCAGCAATTTTATCTTCAACTAATTCTTGTATAGTTCTTCTTAATGGTCTTGCACCATAATTTTTATCTATCTTAGTTTTTGAGATATCTTCAGCAACAGAAGAATCTATTTTTACCAAATAATTTTTTTCTTTAAGTCTATTTTCTACTTGTTTTAACATTATTTGAGCAATTTGTGTTATCTCATTTTCTTCTAGCTTATGAAATACAATTATTTCATCTATTCTATTTATAAATTCTGGTCTAAATTCTCTTTTTAATTCTTTCATAATCTCTTCTTTTGTTGACTCATATTCTTTTGTATTTGAATTTTTATCACTTTCAAAGCCCAATACTTTTTTATCAGTAATATATCTTGCACCAATATTTGATGTCATTATAATAATTGTATTTTTAAAATCAACTTCTCTACCTTGTGAATCTGTGAGTCTTCCATCTTCTAATATTTGTAATAATAAATTCATTACATCTTGATGAGCTTTTTCTATTTCATCAAATAAAATTAGAGAATATGGTTTTCTTCTAACTTTTTCTGTTAATTTACCTCCATTGTCAAATCCAACATATCCAGGAGGAGCTCCTATAATTTTAGATATAGAATGAGGTTCCATATATTCAGACATATCTAATCTTATCATTGCACTTTCATTGTCAAATATACTTTCTGCTAAGGCTTTTGATAATTCTGTTTTGCCAACTCCTGTTGGTCCAAGAAATAAAAATGAACCTATAGGTCTATTAGGGTCATTTAGTCCAATCCTACCTCTTCTAATTGATTTAGAAACTGCTTCAACAGCTTCATTTTGCCCTATTACTCTTTTATGCAAATTTTCTTCTAAATGTAACATTTTTTCATTTTCGTTTTCATTAAGTCTTTGTATTGGTATTCCTGTCCATTTAGAAATTACTTCTGCTATATTTTCTTCTCTTATTTCTGTAATATCTAGGTTTTTCTGTTTTTCCCATTTGTTTATATTTTCGTTTAATTGTTCCATTATTTCTTTTTCTCTATCTCTTAAATTAGCAGCTCTTTCAAATTGTTGATTATAAATTGCCTCTTCTTTTTCTTTCTCAATTTTTTCTATTTCCTCTTGTAATTTTTTTATTTCATCTGGTTCAATAAATTTTCTTGTTCTAATTTTTGATGCAGATTCATCTATTAAATCTATTGCTTTATCAGGCAAATATCTATCTGTAATATATCTTATTGATAATTTTGTTGCAGATTTTATTGCTTCATCTGTTATTTTTACATTATGGTGTGCTTCATATTTATCCCTTATTCCATACAAAATTTCAATTGTTTCCGCTTCTGTTGGCTCATCTACCTGGATTGTTGTAAATCTTCTTTCTAAAGCAGAATCTTTTTCTATATATTTTCTATATTCTTCTAATGTAGTAGCTCCAATTAACTGTATCTCTCCTCTTGCCAATAAGGGTTTTAATATATTTGCAGCATCTATTGCCCCTTCTGCAGCACCAGCTCCAACTATTGTATGTATTTCATCTATAAATAATATTACATTTCCTACCTTTTTTACTTCACTTAAAGCTTTTTTTATTCTATCCTCAAAATCTCCTCTATACTTAGTTCCAGCAACCATTCCAGAAAGGTCTAAGCTAACAATTCTTTTATCTATTAAGTTTTGCGGAACACCTCCAACAACAATTCTTTCTGCCAATCCCTCTACAATAGCAGTTTTACCTACACCAGGTTCTCCAATTAAACAAGGATTATTCTTTGTTCTTCTTGATAAAATTTCTATTATTCTTTCTATTTCTTTCTCTCTTCCAATAATATTGTCAAACTTTCCTTCTTCTGCTTTTTGTGTAATATCTTCTCCAAATTGATTTAAAATTGGTGTTTGAGAATTTTTATATTTATTATTTTTAATTTCTCTATTATTTTCTATATCCACTTCTTCATTAATTACTTTTGCTATTTCATTATATATTTGTGGTATTTCTACATTTAATTCTAAAATTATTTTTGTTGCAATACTATCTTCTTCTTTTAATATTGCTAATAACAAATGCTCTGTTCCTATATAATTATATCCTATTCTTCTGGCTTCTATAAAAGCATTTTCTAATATTCTTTTGCTTCTTGGAGTAAAACCTAAAGATTCTTGTATTTGCTTCCCATTTCCAAGCATTTCTTGAATTTCTTTTAATACTTTTTCTGGTGTAATTCCTTTATTTGATAATACTTTAGAAGCAACACCTTCACCTTCCTTGACAAGACCATATAAAATATGTTCTGTTCCTATATAATTATGGCCTAATTCAATTGATTTATCATTTGCAATTTCAATAACCTTTTTTGCTCTATTTGTAAATTTATAAATCATCTTATATAAATATCCTTATATTAAAATTTAGGTTTTTAAGGATTTACCTATAAACCTATTTATTACTTTTTTTCTGTTTTGTTATTTTTGCTAATTCCTCTGCTTTTTTCTTTTGTTCGGGTAATGGAATCCATGCAAAATAAGATGATACAAATTCACCATATTGTGTGGCATCTTCTCCAACTTCTGGATGTGACTGTTTTTGTTTTTCACTCATAAAAATTTAATTCCTTTCTATAAAAGCTTATATTGTGTGCATTTGTGTGTACAAATCCATTTTATTCAATAAAAAAGCACTCCTTTCATATAAGGTATGTGCTTTTTTTATTTTTTTATTCAATTAATCTTTAATTCCAAATAATAATTTTACTATTCCTCTTAAACATTTTGGAACTTTTTTTACAACAATAGTCATATGTACCTCCTTTTTCGCTTTTTTAGCAGAGTAGCCATAATATACCTACAAGTATTACTATTACTCCTATTAAAAAGAGCCACCCAGTTATTGGAAGGAATAATGCCAGCAAAATACCTAATCCCAGTCCTACTAGACATACTCCTAATGTCTTTTTTAAAATTTTCATTATGATTTCCTCCAACTTTTTATATATTATATTAATTTAAAGAAAAAATGTGATTTTATGTAGAATTTTATTTACTCTAATTTTTATTATTTGTTCTATCATATTCAATAAATTTTTTTAATATGATTATTTAAGACCAAAAGGGACCATTCCTAACAGAAAAAGGGACCGACCCCAACAAAAAAGGGACCGACCCCAACAAAAAAAGGGACCGACCCCAACAAAAAAGGGACCGACCCCAACAAACTACCAAGAAAGGTATATTTTTTTATGAATAAAATAAAATTATTTATATTTAATACATTAATTCTGTTATTAAGTTCTGTTGTATTACAAATTATTAGTACATATTTTCATGTTTATATATCAAATTCAATAGGAGAAGAAGCTGTTGGTGTATTTACATTAGTTATGTCTGTATATACATTTGGTATAACTTTAGCTTCTGCAGGAATTAATATTGCTACAACAAGAGTAGTTTCTGAAGAATTAGCAGCAAATAATGAAATTGGAAGTAAAAAAGCTGCTACTAGATGTGTATTATTTAGCTTACTTTTTGGGGTATGTGCAAGTACTATTTTTTTCATATTTTCAAATTTTATTACACTACATTGCTTACATAACCAAATTAATAAAAATGTTATTTATTTAATTTGTATTGCACTGCCTTTTATTGCAATGTCTTCTGCTATTAATGGTTATTTTACTGCTGTAAGAAGAATATATAAAAATGCCGTTTCTAAGTTTTTTGAAGAATTTGTAAAAATTTTATTTACATTTGTTTTGTTAAGTTTTTTTATGCCTAAAACAATAGATTTTGCATGTTATTGTTTAATTTTAGCAGATGTAATTTCTGAAGTACTTTCTTTTATAGCATTATTTGTATTTTATAAATTTGATAAACGAAAAAATTTATTAGAATCTAGATATAAAGATATAGATTCTTATAATAAACGTATTTTAAGAATTACTATTCCTGTTGCTTTAACATCATACTTACGTTCCGGTCTATCTACTATTAAACAATTAATTATACCTTCCAGTTTGCAAAAAAGTGGAATGAATGCATCAAATAGTTTAATATCATATGGAATTGTAAATGGAATGGCAATGCCCATTATCATGTTTCCTGTTTTACTAGTAACTAGTTTTAGTAGTTTACTTGTACCAGAATTTTCTAGGTTATTAGTAGAAGAAAAATATAAAAAAATAAAAAAAATTTCTACAATTATATTAAGTTTTACATTTGTTTTTGCTTTTATAATAACAATTTTTATTTTTACATGTTCTGATTTTTTAAGTAATTTAATTTATCATAAAAATGAAATTGGTAAGTATTTAAGAATACTTTCTCCTTTAATTATAATTATGTACTTAGATATTATAATTGATAGTATTTTAAAAGGATTAGATGCACAAGTTTCTGTTATGGCAATTAATGTTTTTGATTGTATAATAAGTATTGGTTTTATTTACTTTTTTGTACCAATTCTTGGTTTTAGTGGATATATTATCTCTATATTTATTAGTGAAGTTATAGATTTTACTTTAAGTCGGTGTAAAATTACTAAAGCTTTTAAAAAAACATACTTAGGTAGTTCAGGAAAATTTTTAATATTATAATATCAGCATTTTTACAAAACAAATAAAAAGAGTATTATCAAGTAACATTAAAAAAATTTAGAAATATATGTATAGAATACTTTTTAGTTATATGTTATAATTAAAATTGTAATTTAAAATTAAACGCGTTTTTTTATATAGAAAGAAGTTGAAGCAAATGTTTTCAAATATGGGAGATTATGAACCATGTGGAATATTCACTACTGGTCATTTTATTTTATTAACAGTAACTATAATATGTATAATACTTGCATTAAAATTTACATATAGAAAAAATAAAGAAGATGTTTACAAAATAATAAAAAATTTAACTATAATTATTTGCATACTTGAAATTATAAAAATAGTTTTTAGTATTTATCAAGGTTCTTTTGCAGATGTTAATTCATATGTTCCTCTATATTATTGTAGTATTTTATTATATGCAGGAATTTTAAGCTCTTTTGGAAAAGGAAATTTAAAAAAAGCAGGAGATGTATGTTTAGCAACAGGCTCAATTATTGGTGGAATTGTTTTTTTAATTTATCCATCTACTTCATTGCCAATGTATCCGGCTTTCCATTTTTTAAGTATACATAGTTTCTTCTTTCATGGTACAATGGTATATCTAGGAATTTTAATAAATATTACAAATTATGTGGAATTAAAATTATCTGATGCAAAATATTTTGCAATTATAATAGCTATTATGAGTATTTTAGCATTAATAGTAAATAAAATTTCAAATGGAAATTTAATGTTCATATCTCATAATTTTCCAGGTACTCCTATTGAAATAATATATAATTTGACTAATGGTAGCATTTGGTATAGTTTTATTATGATAGTAGTTCAAATGACTTTACCTTTCTATTTTTCTTATTTTGTTATAAAAATGATAAATCAAAAATATAACTTTCCTATTTTGTAAATAAAATTCAAGTAGAGAATAAATATAGTAATTTTATCCTCTACTTGAATAGTAAAATAAATTATTATTTATTTTAATTGCAATCCATTATCTTAATTCAATTATTGCATGTAATTTCGAATTATCTTCACTTTTAATAGCTATCATATGTTTACCATTTTCATATAAATATTTACATCTAACATTTTCACCTAATTTAATTTCTTTTTTATAAGAAATCTGGAAAAAGTCAAATTCTTTAGAATTAAAATAAATATCATCTGGCAATGCTTCATTTGCTAAATCTAAATAATTTATATTATGCATATGATGGTTTACATCTATATCAGATCTTTTAACAGAATATTCAACTTCTCTTGCATAGTTCTCTTGTTCTTTCAGTTTTTCAAAATCTTCATCTGGTCCAAATGCAAATTTATCTAATTCTGGATTATATTTAAAAAGAATTTCATCTGTAACTCTTTCTAGTTTTTCTGTTTGAATATTTATCAATACCCATTTTGACATTGCTTTTGCTATTACATTTCCTTGTTCATCTAGAACTTCAAAATCACGAAATGCATAAAATTTTAAAGAATGTCTAGACCATGTTCTTACTAATATTTTCTCAGCATATACTGGTCTTCTTATAATTTGAACTTTCCAATCTAGTAACACCCATGTTAAATGTGTTTTATCCATTGTTGGAATTCCATATCCTGCAATATTAGAATGTACACCTCCAATGTCCTCGAAAATTCCTAGTAATGATTTATTTGTAATCTTATTTTCTTTTCCTATTTGTGATAATTGTACATAATATTCTCTTTCTATAACCATTTTGCTCCTCTTTTCAACTATTAATATCCTGGTTTTTCCAATAATTTAAACATATTCTTTTTGTATTTTTCTACACCTGGTTGATTAAATGGATTAACACCTAAAATCATTCCAGACATTGCACATGCTTTTTCAAAGAAATATATTAAATGACCTAATGTTTCTTCATTTAATTCTGGTAATTCTAAAACTAAATTTGGAACATCGCCAGATGCATGTGCTTCTATTGTTCCTTCCATAGCTTTTTTATTTACATAGTCTAATGTTTTACCTGATAAGTAATTTAAACCATCTAAATTATCTTCTTCTTCTTTTAAGTCTATATCAGATTCAGATTTTTCTATTCTTATAACTGTTTCAAATAAATTTCTTCTTCCTTCTTGTATATATTGTCCCATAGAATGTAAATCTGTAGTAAAATCAACTCCTGTAGGGAAAATTCCTAATTGGTCTTTTCCTTCACTTTCCCCAAATAATTGTTTCCACCATTCAGTAAAATAATGCATTTTAGGCTCATAGTTTACTAATATTTCTATATTTTTATATAATTTATATAAAATATTTCTTACAACTGCATATTGATAACATGCATTATATTTTAAATTTGAATCCTCATATTTTAATTGTGCATTTCGTGCACCTTCCATTAATTTATCTATATTAATTCCTGCAACAGCTATTGGCAATAATCCAACTGCTGTTAATACAGAATATCTTCCACCAACATTATCTGGAATAACAAATGTTTCATAACCTTCTTCATTTGCTAATGTTTTTAATGCTCCTTTTTCTTTATCTGTTGTAACATAAATTCTACTTCTAGCTTCATCTATTCCATATCTATTTTCTAATATTTCTCTAAAAATTCTAAATGCTATTGCTGGTTCTGTAGTTGTACCAGATTTTGAAATTACATTTACAGAAAAATCTTTAGTTCCTAAAACTTCTATTAAATCATTTAAATAATTTGGACTTAAATTATTTCCAACATAAAGTATTTGAGGGCATTTTCTTGTTTTTTCTGGTAACATATTATAAAAAGTATTTGTTAAACTTTCTATAACTGCTCTAGCTCCTAAATATGAGCCTCCTATTCCTATCACTACCAATACTTCTGAGTCTTCTTGTATTTTTTTTGCACATTTTTTTATTCTCTCAAATTCATCTTTATCATATTTTGTTGGCAATTCTAACCATCCAACAAAATCTTTTTCATCATTTGCTCTTTTATGCAATTGTTGATGTATTTCTTCTACAGTATCTTTATATTGCATAATTGTTTTTTGCTCTACTCCAGAATATTTTAAATTTAGTTTTAAATTTAACATAAATTTTACCTTCTTTCTTTTTAATTTTTTAATTCATCTATAATTACTTTGTAATCAGATGCCATTAGAATTGCAGTTCCAGCAACTAATATATTTGCTCCAGCAGATTTTACTCTTGGTGCAGTTTTTAAATTAATACCTCCATCTACTTCTATGTCAATTTCTAGATTGTTTTTTTCTATATAATTTTTTAATGTACTTATTTTTTCTATCATATCTGTTATTAATGTTTGACCACCTTTACCAGGTTCTACTGTCATTATTAAACACATATGAATATATGGTAAATATTGATATATTTCTTCTATTGGTGTTTCTGGTTTTATTGCTATACCTACTCTTGAACCTTTTTCTTTTATTAGATTAATATTTTTAATAACATCTTCTTTTGTTTTACATGCTTCTAAATGAAATGTTATTATATTAGGTTCATCTGCTGAAAATACTTCTATTCCTGTTTCTACATCTTCTACCATTAAATGTACATCTAATGGTAAGTTTGATATTCTTTTTATATAATTACTATATTGAATCATTTTTTGATATGTATCTTGTTTAACAAATTTACCATCCATTACATCTATGTGAAAATAATCTGTTTTAGATTTTTCTAATAATAAAAAAGTTTCTGCTTCATTTCCAGTTTCTACTGATAATATTGATGTTGAGATTTCTACCATTTTCTACCTCCAATTCTCATGAACATATTATATATTATTTAATTTAAAAAGTCTATAAAAAAATAAACATAAATATATAAAAAAATAGAAAAGCGTTACAGTTCAGTAGGAAATTTTGATATATTAATAATAAATAAATTTTGAATACGATTGGAGGAAATTTAGAATTTC
>CALXHG010000002.1 GCA_944388045.1 uncultured Clostridia bacterium
AACATTTTCCATAAAATTAATTTAAGAAATTCTAAATTTCCTCCAATCGTATTCAAAATTTATTTATTATTAATATAACAAAATTTTTACTGAATTGTAATAATAAATATTTCTTATAAAAGTAAGGAGATGAAAAAATGTTTACAGATTACGTAAAAATTACAATAAAATCAGGTAATGGCGGAGATGGAGCAATTACATTTAGAAGAGAAAAATATGTTGCTGCTGGAGGTCCAGATGGAGGAGATGGAGGAAGAGGTGGCAACATATATTTTAGAGTTGACCCAAATGCAAATACTTTAATAGATTTTAGATATACAAAAAAGTTTAAAGCACAAAATGGAGAAAACGGAAGTGGTGCCAATAAATATGGCAAAGCAGGAGAAGACTTATATATTGATGTTCCAATAGGAACAATAATAAAAGATGCAGAAACTGGAAAAACTGTTGCAGACCTTTCTAAACAAGGACAAGTAGAACTTATATTAAAAGGAGGAAGAGGAGGAAAAGGTAATTCACATTTTGCCACAGCAACAAGACAAGTTCCTAGATTTGCAGAAGCTGGAGAAGATGGAGAAGAAAAAGAAGTTATATTAGAATTAAAATTATTAGCAGATGTAGGATTACTTGGATTCCCAAATGTAGGAAAATCAACATTTTTATCACGTGTTACAGATGCTAAACCTAAAATTGCAAATTATCATTTTACAACATTAGAACCAAATTTAGGTGTTGTAAAAGCAAAAAATGGTGAAAGTTTTGTAATAGCAGATATACCAGGATTGATTGAAGGTGCAAGTGAGGGAACAGGCTTAGGAATTCAATTTTTACGCCATGTAGAAAGAACAAGGCTTTTATTACATGTAATAGATGTATCTGGAATAGAAGGAAGAAATCCAATAGAAGATTATAAAACAATAAATGAAGAATTAAAAAAATATAGTGAAAAATTATCAAATAAAAAACAAATTATTGTAGCAAACAAAATAGATATAATGCAAGATGATACAGGTTTAAAGGAACTAGAAGAAATGGCAAAAAAAGAAAATCTGGAATTATTCAAAATTTCTGGTGTAACAGGAGAAGGTGTAACAGAATTATTAGATAGAGTAACAACTGTTTTAAAAACTTTACCAAAAGAGGATATGGTAGAAGAAACGGAAAAAGTAGTATATACATTAGAAGAAGATGATGGCAAACAAGAATTTACAGTAAGAAAAGAAGGAGATACCTTTATTGTAGAAGGAAAAGCTGTAAATAGATTGATGGGAAGAATTAATATAGATGATAATGAATCAATGTATTATTTCCAGAAGAAATTAAAAGAATTAGGAATTGAAGCAGAACTAAAGAAACAAGGTATTTGTGAAGGAGATTATGTAAAAATGTTAAACTGGACATTTGAGTGGTATGAGTAAGCATTTTTAATTTACTATATTTTTTAATATCTCCTTTATAATTTTTCTAAGAGATAGAATAAACCTAAAGAATTTAATGTAAGAAATATAAGAAATATATCAATATAGGAATATATAAAGGAGATGAAAATAAATGAATATTTTTATAGAAATAATTGAACATACATTACTTGATAGTATAAAACTAATTCCATTTTTATTTTTAACATATTTATTAATGGAATATATTGAACACAAAACAAGTAATAAAGTTAGACAAACTATACAGAAATCAGGAAAACTAGGTCCACTATTTGGTGGACTAGTTGGAATTGTACCTCAATGTGGATTTTCTGTTTCTGCAACTAATTTATATGCAGCAAGAGTAATTTCATTAGGAACATTAATAGCAGTATATTTAACAACATCTGATGAGATGTTACCAATTTTAATTTCAGAAAATATAGCCATTACAACAATTCTAACAATTTTAGGTATAAAACTAGTAATAGGAATTTTGGCAGGTTTTGTTATTGATTTTATATTAAGAAAATTAAATAAAAATAAATTAGAAGAAAAAATAGTTGATATATGTGAACATGAACATTGTCACTGCGAAGAAGGAATTATAAAATCTTCTATAAAACATACATTAAGTATATTTGTTTACATAGTAATAATAACATTTATATTAAATATTGTTATTCATTTAATAGGAGAAGAAACACTAGCACATTTTGCAAGTAAAAATATAATACTTGGACCTGTTGTAGCCGGATTAATAGGATTAATTCCAAACTGTGCATCATCTGTTATATTAACACAATTATTTGTAGAAAATGTAATTTCTATGCCAATTCTAGTCTCTGGATTATGTGTTAATGCAGGTGTAGGTTTACTTGTGTTATTTAGAATTAATAAAAATTTAAAAGAAAATATAAAAATTACAGGACTATTATATGCAATAGGTGTAATTTCTGGAATTTTACTAGAAATTATAATATAAAAATTTTTAAAATTTAGTTATTATTAATGTGTAAACCCCAAATTTTGATATATTAATAATAAATAACTTTTTAATATGATTGGAGGAAATTCTTATATTTCCGTATTGAGTTGAAAATTTATGCAACTATTAATATATCAAATTTTTATAAAAACAGAAATGTAATAAATTTTATAAAATTACTTGAAATTTTAGCTAATTTATAGGATAATATATATGTAGGCTTATAAATAATTGAATTATATATTAAACTTAATTATTTTGAAATATCAAAATTTAATAACAAAATATAATATTTTATATAATAAAATGTATGAATATTAACAAAAAGAAAATAAATAATAAAAAATGAAAGGGAAAAATAATGAAATTATTTGATAAATTTTTAAAAAAATTAAATGCAAGTAGAAATACATTTGCAACATATATATTAACATTAATTTCATTTTATTTAGCAATAGATAGAATTGTTGAAATGCTAATAATGATATTCACAGGGGTATCTGTATCATATTGGGGACCATTTATGTATACATTTGCATTAGCATGTCCTGTGTTTGCATATTTGTTTTCTGGAGCATCAGAATTTGCTTCATCTAAAAATACAAAAGTAACTTTATTTTATGTATATGTTGTTGGACTTTATATAATTGCAATTTCGATGGTAACACAATGGGTAAATCAAGGCTCATGGCTGCTTTTAATCTCATTGCCTGGATATACTGAACTTGTATCAGATTTTTCAGAATTAATTAGACCAGCATTAACATCACTTGCAATATATTTTCCATTAGTTACATTTTATAGTGTAATAAAATTTATCCGTCTTGGTGTTGGTGACAGTAAAGACTGGACTAGATCACTTTGGGATTATAAAGGAATTAATTTATCAGATACAAAACAAGGACATGGACCATTTACATGTGATATTACAATTTGTAATGATGCAGAAACTGGTAAAAAAGTTGTATTTGGTGAACAAAAAAGATTTCAATCATTACTTGTTTGTGGAGGTTCAGGAACAGGTAAAACATCATTAATAATAGAACCATTTGTTGCAAAAGATATTGAGAAAAAAGCTTTTTATTGGGCAAATGCAAAAGAAATGGGATATACAGCATTAAAAACAGGAATAGCAGTATTAAATAGACCTTATGGAAATGAATATCTAAATGAAAATTTTTCATTAGATATGTTAACACCAGCTCAAGGAAAAGAAGCAATTTATAAATCATATATGAATAAAATGATATTAGACTCAAATGGAGAAAATTATTCTTATAAAAATTTGGGAATTACAGCCATTTCACCAGATTATGAATCAACTTCAAAAATGATGAATATTTGTAGCAATTTCCATATAAAATACAACATAATAGATCCTTCAAATAGAGATTCTATAGGTTTAAATCCATTTATATATGATGATGCTAATAAAATTGCTATAACAATTTCATCAGCATTAAAAGCAATGTATGTAAATTCACATCCAGAAATTGATGATGTATATAGAGAAGAATTTATAATTCAAGCAATTGAAAATTTAGCAATTATGTTAAAAGAAATGTATCCACGTTTAAATAGTGGTAATTTACCAAATTTAGATGATATGTTAAAAATGTTAACAAATTATAGTTTGGTACAAAAAATGTGTGAGATTATGTGCCAAGACCAAGAACTTGCAGAAAAATATGAAAGTCAAATTACATATTTTAAAAGAAATTTCTATTCAAATGGTGTTGGAAGAGCGTTAACAGAACAATATTTATATTTGGCAGTATCTCAATTAGATAATTTGTTAAGATTACCAGGTGTAAAATCAATATTATGCAATAGACATTATAATATAGACTTTGATAAAGCATTAGCAAATGGAGAAGTTACATTTGTATGTACACGTAGAGGGGATTTAGGAAGAACAAGTCATAAAGCTTTTGGATTGTTTTTTATTTTAGCAATGCAAAATGCAGTATTAAGAAGACCTGGAAATGAAAAGAGTAGAATTCCTCATTTCTTTTATATAGATGAATTTCCAGACTTTATATGTAAAGATACAGAAGCAATATTTACATTATATAGAAAATATAAGGTAGCAACTACAATAACAGCACAAAACTTATCACAATTAGAGGGAAATGCACCAGATATGAAATATAGAGAAACTATCATTTCAAACTGTGCAAACAAGATTTTCTTAGGAAATGCAGATAATACAGAACTAGAATGGTGGCGTAAAGAAATGTATCAAAGAAGAACTTGGAAATGGAAAAATAGTATGGACATGAGTAAACTAGAATATGACTCTAAATGGGGTGATGTAAGCTATACTTATGAAGACTATTGGGCTGCAAACAAATTGGGAACAATGCCATTTAAGAGTGCTGCAATAAAACTAAAAGGTGATAATGGAGCATACCAAATTAATGAAGGAAAATTAGATTTTGTTGGTGCTAAATATAAAGAAGTTCAACCAATAAAAGTATATAATTTTGAAAAATTCACTTCTGGATTAATAAATGAAGAAGATAAAGAAAGTAGAAGACAAAAATTTGATCCAAAACATATTAATTTTGTTGATGACAGAAATGAAATTGACCCAATTCAAACAGATACAACAGATTCAGGTTTTATATTTGATAATGAAGATGCAGTTGTAGTTAAATTTAAAAAGAGTAAAAAAAATAATGGAAATAGTGAAAATAATTAAGCAGTGCAAATTAATTTGCACTGCATTTTAAAAATAAGTAATATATATTTTATAATTTTATAGAAATTTATATATTTTATTTTTTTATTATTCCTACTCACTTCATTCAAAAAGAATTCATAAGGCTTTCTCATGAGCCTCTTTCACTCCGACCCTCTCGTAAACTCGAGTACCGTGAACATCCCTCATTCGAATGCCTAATGAATTCTAATTTTCATTTCGTTCGAACGTCATAATTTAAAAATAAAATATATAAATTTCTGTAAGAGATATAAAAAAATAATATTATAAAAAAATATTGAAAAAATATTGAAAAAATAGTAAAATAAAAAGGAAAGAGGAGAAAAAATTGAAATTAACAGACTTTAATTATGAATTACCAGAAAAATTAATAGCACAAGTACCAATAAAAAATAGAGATGAATCCAGATTAATGGTTTTAAATAGAAAAAAACAAACAATAGAACATAAAATTTTCAAAGATATAATAGATTATTTAGAACCAGGAGATTGTCTTGTAAGAAACAATACAAAGGTTTTACCAGCAAGACTTTATGGAAAAAAAGAAACAGGAGCAAATGTTGAATTTTTATTATTAAATAGAATAGAAGAAGACATTTGGGAATGTATAGTAAGACCAGGTAATAAGTTACATGTTGGAACAAAAGTGATATTTGGAGATGGAGAACTTAATGCAGATATTTTAGAAGTAATGCCAGGTGGAACTAGAAAAGTTAAATTCTTTTATAAAGGAATTTTTAATGAAATTTTAGATAGAATTGGTTTAATGCCACTTCCACCATATATACATGAAGATTTAAAACAAAATGATAGATATCAAACAGTTTATGCAAAATATGAAGGTTCTGCAGCAGCACCAACAGCAGGATTACATTTTACAGAAGAGTTATTAAAACAACTTGAAGAAAAAGGTGTAGTTATAGCAAATGTAACATTACATGTAGGAATTGGAACATTTAGACCAGTTAAAGTTGAAAATATAGAAGAACATGAAATGCATTCAGAACATTTTTATATAAAACAAGAAGATGTAGAAAAAATTAATAATGCAAAAAAGAATGGCAAAAGAGTAATTTCTGTTGGAACAACATCTTGTAGAGTTTTAGAAACTATAAGCTCACCAGAAAATGGATTAGTAAAAGTTGCAGAAGGAGATACAAGTATATTTATTTATCCGGGATATAAATTTAAATGTATAGATGGATTAATAACCAATTTTCATTTACCAGAATCAACATTATTAATGTTGGTTTCAGCATTAGCAGGGAGAGAATATATTATGAAAGCATATCATGAAGCAGTAGAAAAAGAATATAGATTTTTTAGCTTTGGAGATGCTATGTTTATCTATTAATTGGAGGAATACTTATGAAAAAAGAGGATATGTTTGTAAAATTAGGAAATATTGTATTATTTCTTCCTAGTCTTATTGCAGGAATAGCATCAAAAACATTAAGATTTAATTTAGATGATATGTGTAAACAAGAAATTTTAAAAAATGGATTATATCATATTACACCAAATGAGGAAATATCAAGAAAAATTGTAGAATCTCAACATTTTAAACCTGCTAGAGGATTATTTAAAAATTTTAATTCATATGGTAAAGCATGTGTATGTTTTTTTGATGGAGCTCCTACAATAGACAATTATTTAAAAAATTTATCAGAAGGAGAAACTACTAATCCATATGTGAATCCCAATATAGTAACAACAGCGGTTAAAGTTTCACCTAAGACAAAAGAAGAATTAATAAATTATAAATCAAGAGCATTAAATGATAATGCAATTCTTTTTGAAGGATATTGTGTACTTCCGAAAGATGAAATAAAGTCTGTTTATCTAGTGCCAGACTTAGTGAGAGATTATAAAACAGGAGCACCAATACTAAATCCAAAAACAGGAAGATATGATATATCTTTTAGAGAGGCACTAGAAGAAGAACTATCACAAGACAAACACACATATAAGCCCAAAGAAGACTATTTGGAATTTATGGAAAAAGAAAGTAAAAGATTAGGTTATGTAAAAGATAATGTATTTACACATAAACAATTAAATTTTTTAGTTAATGTTAAAGATGTAGCATTAATTGAAACAAATTTTTTTAGAAACAATATGTTTTCAAATATTTTTAAATTTTTAGGAATAGAAGGAAAAGTAACACCTAAAAAATTTTTTGAAAGTATTCCTAAAGCAATAAAAACAAAATTTATCCAAATAACTAGTCCCAAAATAGATATGTCTATTGATGAAAGGATTACTAGAGAAACAGCCGAGTTTGATACTAGAAATAAAAATCCTTATAGAGATAAAAAATTTGGAGAAACTGTTGCAGAATTTCAAACACAAGGTTTAGAACAATTAAAATTAAAAGAAGAATTAAAAAATTTAACAACAAGTGATATAGGAAAATATTTCAGACAAAAATACAATCAAATAGATAAAGATAATAGTATAAAAAATAGGATTAATGGAATAAACCACAATAATAGAGTTGCAATTTTTTCAATGATAATAGCAGATAGAGAAGGAATTTTAGAAACAGATAAGAACAATAATCTAAAAGATATATTGTTAAGTGCAGCTTATTATCATGATATAGGAAGAAAAAATAGTGTAAAAATTATAGAAAAAAAGGATTTAACATATTTAAATGGACAAAAGTATTCTGAAAAGGATAAAAGAATATTGAAAGCAATTGTTGAAGCACAAGAAAGTAAAGATAAAAATATGTTGAAAATTTGTAAAAAATATAAGATAAATGAAAAAGATTTCGAACAAACTATCCAATTAATGAAAGTTATTAAAGATGCTATTGCACTAGATAGAGTTAGACTAGATTTAAATATACCAACTACTATGAAAACAAACTTAAATCCTAAAGTACTAAGATTAAATACATCAAAACAACTTCTTAATGTATCATATCAATTAGAAAGATTAACCAAAAAAGTTTCTTTTGATAGAATATTGGCATATAAAACAGATGAACAAAAAGAAGGAGGGGAAATTTCAACAAAAAGAGATGAATTTGTTGATTATTTAAGACAAGGAATTTCTCAAACTCCTAATATGATAAAAAAAGCCCAAAGAACAATTCAATTATCAAAGGAAAAAATTGTTACAAAATTAAAAGGAAATAATAGTATTAATCAGTTAAAACATAATAAAACAATTTCTAATAAAAACGAACAATATGAAAGATAAAAATAGGAGGAAAAATGAAAACAGCAGTAACATATGAATTATTACATAAATGTAAACAAACTGGAGCAAGAAGAGGAATTATACATACACCTCATGGAGATATTCAAACTCCAATTTTTATGCCAGTTGGAACACAAGCAACAGTAAAGTCAATGACACCAGAAGAATTAGAAAATGAAGTAAAAGCTCAAATTATTTTGTCAAATACATATCACTTATATTTAAGACCAGGACAAAATATAGTAAAAGAAGCTGGTGGCCTACACAAATTTATGAAATGGAATAAACCAATTTTAACAGATAGTGGTGGATTTCAGGTATTTAGTTTAAGTTCTTTGAGAAAAATTAATGAAGAAGGAGTAGAATTTCATTCACATTTAGATGGAAGCAAACATATATTTACACCAGAAAGTGTAATGAAAACAGAAGAAGATTTAGGAGCAGATATTATAATGGCATTTGATGAATGTTGCCCATATCCTTCAACATATGAGTATACAAAAAATTCTATGGAAAGAACAACAAGATGGGCAAAAAGATGTAAAGAAGCTCATAAGACTGAAAATCAAGCATTATTTGGAATTATTCAAGGAGGTTTTTTTGAGGATTTAAGAGAACAATCAGCAAAAGATTTAATAGAATTAGATTTACCTGGATATGCAATTGGAGGTATTAGTGTTGGAGAGCCAAAAGAAGAATTTTTAAAAATGTTAAAATATACGGCACCGTTAATGCCAGAAAATAAACCAAGATATTTAATGGGAGTTGGAACACCAGATTATTTAATAGAAGCTGCTATTGCAGGGATTGATATGTGTGATTGTGTATTACCAACAAGAATTGCAAGAAATGGAACAGCTTTAACATCACATGGAAAAGTTGTTGTAAGAAATGCAACATATGAAAGAGATTGGTCTCCTCTTGATTCAGAATGTGATTGTTATACATGTAAAAATTACACAAGAGCTTATATAAGACATTTAGTCAAAGCAAATGAAATTTTAGGAGTTAGACTACTTTCAATACATAATTTAAGATTTTTAACAAGACTTATGGAAAATATAAGAGAAGCAATAGAGAATGATTGTTTAGCAGATTTTAGAGATAAATTTTATAAAGACTATGGATATACAGACTAAAGAAAATAGGAGGAAAAGTATGGAATTATATTATGAGGAATCAAATGAAAGTAAAAAGAAATCTAAAAGCCCAATTATTATAGGAATAATAATAATTTTATTAGTTATTTTAACAATTCTTGTTATATGGACTATTTCATATTTACAAAATTCATTATTTAAAGTCAAAATAAATGGTGAATCGAATACTAATTTTAGAGACTTAATTCAAATGGAGCAAACTGCTGATGGAATAAAAATGTATTTTCCTATAAAAAGTGTTGCGAGTTTTTTAGGTTACACTGGATATACAGGTGATTTCAAAAGCAAATCAGAAGATAGTAGTAAATGTTATATAGATAATGGTGAAGAAATGGCAATGTTTACTGCTAATTCAGATTCTTTGATTATTTCTACAGATGGAACAACATATGAAGAATATACTCTGGATGAAAATGTTGTTGAAAGAAATGGGCAATTATATACAACATCTGATGGACTTATAAAGGCATTTCATGTATCATATAACTATAATTCAGGAACAAATTCATTAGATATATATACAACAGATTATTTAACAAGTACATATGCTCAAAATTTAAAAATAGATCCAATACCAAAATTATTTAGAGATCGACAAGCAATTTTAGAAGGGCTAATAATTGTTGAAACAGGTTCTCAAAAGAAATATGGTGTTTTAAATGTTTCTACACAAAAGTATGTTTTAGAAACAAAATATGATTCAATTTCTTATATACCATATTCAACTGATTTTCTAGTTCAAAGTAATGGAAAATATGGAATAATGACAAAAGAAGGAAGAACAAAGATTAGTATTGCATATGACGAAATAACACTTATGGATAATAAAAATGGATTATATCTTGTTAAAGAAGATGACTTATTTGGTGTAATAAATAATGAAGGTAAAAATATATTAAGTCCAAGTTATGAACAAATTGGAGTTGATGGTGAAACATTTGCACAAAATGCTTTAGACAATCAATATATTTTAATCGATACACTTATCCCAGTAAAATATAATGGATATTGGGGATTTTTCAATACAGAGGGTGTACAAATAACAGATTTTGAATATACAAATGTTGGCTGTACAACATCTAATCTTGCTAACACTTATCCTGTTGTTGAAATTCCAAGTATTAAGTTGGTTGTTGTAGAAAAAGATAAGATGTATAATTTAATGGATGCAAATGGAACACTTAGAATAAATGGATTTGTACTAAATTCTGTTTATTTAACATATGATGCTACATCAGGAAAAAATTCTTATTTTATGACATATGGTGGCAATACAAACAATATTGAAGAAAGATTTAGAACATCTTTAAGTAATTCATAAATGTAAATAATAAAAACAAATGAAATAATAAAAACAAATGAAATATTATAAAAAATTTAAAAATTTAACAAAAAAGAAATAATAGCAATATAATAAATAAAAAAACTAAAGAAAGGAGAATATACTATATTAATATAGTATAAAAGAATAAGAAAATGGCAGTAAAAAGTAGAAACACATGGTTTTTAATTGTATTAGTTTGTGCAGGACTAGTTATAGGAGGATTAATTGGACAATTAGCATCTCAAATAGATTGGCTAAGTTGGTTATCATATGGTCAAGAATTTGGACTAGCAGAACCATTAACATTAGATTTAAGTGTTATAAAAATTACATTTGGATTTGTTATAAATATAAATATGGCTAGTATAATTGGAATTGCAATAGCATTAGTAATATATAGATGGTTATAAAATATATATCATAATAAAGAAGAAAATAAAGAGATGGTAAATAAAAAATGATATATAAAAAGTTAATATGTAATATGTTTATAAAATTCAATATTAAATAAAAATTATAAACATATTATAAGAGGGGATGTAATATATGAAGGGTAAAGATATTTTAAAAAATGGTAAACATAGTTCAAAAATTTTTATGATTATGTATTTTATTTGTATAGTAACAGTAGTTTTAACTTTTTTATATGGAGCGTATAAAATAGATAAAGAAACAAATGAAGCAGTAGATTTTACAGAAAATGGTGCAATTGATTTAGAAGTAGGAAAATATGTATATATGAGAGTTGATGGACTAAGTGACTTAATTGCAACATATGGAACTAGTGATAGTGAATATTCTGATGAAAATGATAAATATTATATTGCAATAAAAGATGGATATTGGTATATTGTAAATTTAGATAATACTACATTAAATGAACTTAAAGATATACAAGCTTATACATTAGGTCAAACAGAAACTCCACCAGAATCAGTTACAATATATGGTACAACAGAAGATGTACCACAAGAATTAAGACAAATTGCAGTTGATATATATAATGAAGGTCTTACAGAAGAGGAAAAAGTTAGTATTGATGAATTTGAACAATGTTATGGTAGTGTTTTATTAAATGCAAGAAAAACACCAGGAGATTTAACTATTGAAACAATGATAATATTTATTGCATTTATACTTTTTATAGCATTTGTAATTGCACATATTTGTGATAAAATAACCAGAAATAAAATATACAAATATTTAAAGAAAAACGAATATGAAGAAGATTTAATACAACAATTAGATGATAATGTAGAAGAAAACTTTTTTGGTGATAAAGTGATATTTACAAAAGACTTCTTCGTAGATACATATAAATCTGGATTTTGTGCAGTAAAATATTCAGATATAAAGTGGATACATCCTCATACTATAAAATATAATGGTATTATAGTATCAAATTGCATTACCTTACATTTAAAAGATGGAAAAACAAATATTCAATGTTTAAATGTTAGAGGCAAAATTAAACCAGAATTTGAAAAAGTTTTTGCAAAAATTTGTGATAAAATTCCTCAAGATTCTTTAAAAGGATACACAAAAGAGAATATAAAAGAATTTAAAAATTATAAAAGAGATTTACAAAATAAAGTAATATAATTAAAATGTCTAAATTTATTATTGACAAATATTTACGATTTTGATATTATTCAATAGTAATAGGAAAATATCTGATAGGAGGAAATACAAATGTTAAAATTAATTAAAAATTCAAAGTTTTTATTTATAATAGGAATTCTAATAATAATAATTTCATATTGTACATATTCATATTCTGCAAGTGTAAATATGAATTTAAATACAAGTAGTACAACAAATGGAGAAACAACGAGTAGTACTACAAATTCATCAAATAATGGAACAAGTTCAACAAATGATGAAGATGATGACGAAACATCTAATTCAGGAAATACATCAAGTACAAATACAAACAATAGTAGTTCATCAAGTAATAACTCAAATAATAGTTCAAACTCTGAAAGTTCTAAAAATAATAATTCAAATTCATCACAATTCACTACAGCTGTTAGCACATCAAGTTTTGATTTACAATTAACTAATATTTTAAGTATATGTTTAATTGTAGTTGGAGTATTACTAATTTTATTAGGAATTGCAATTTTAATTAGATTAAAAAGATAAAAAAAATAAACCGGTAATTTTGTACCGGTTCTCTTTTTTTCTAATACCGGTTCTATTTTTTTGATAATTTGGTGCCAATTCTGGATAATTGGGTGCCGGTTCTAAAATTTGCCGATTCTGGATAATTGGGTGCCGATTCTAAATTTTTTATTTACAATATAAAATTTTTTCATAATGGTTATATACAAAACTTTTGAATTATGATAAAATTATTTCATCTAAAACAAAAAGCAAGATAGTAGTTAAAAAAATATTATTAATTACTAATTATGCTAAAAAAAGAAAGGAAAGAATCTTATTATGAAAAAAATTGGAAATATATTATGGGGAATAGTATTCATAATTATAGGAGTAATAATAGGGCTAAATGCTTTAGATATTACACATATTAACATATTTTTTAGTGGATGGTGGACATTATTTATTATAATTCCATGTTTTATAGATTTATTTAATGACAAAGATAAAACAGGAGATATTATAGGAATAATTGTTGGAATAATTCTATTATTATGTGCACAGAACATATTAAGTTTTGCCATAGTTTGGAAATTAGCAATACCTACAATACTTATAGTTTTAGGAATTTCAATTATTTTTAAATCTAGTATAAATAGTAAATTAAATAAGGAAATAGATAAATTAAAACAAAAATCTAATGTAGAAAATGAATATTGTTCAACATTTTCAAGTCAAGACATAAAGTTTGAGAACCAAGAATTCCAAGGGGCTAATTTAACAGCTGTATTTGGAGGAGTAAGAGCAGATTTAAGAAATGCAGTAATTAATGAAGAACAAGTTATTAATTGCTCAGCTATTTTTGGAAGTATAGAAATAATTCCATCAGATGAAATTAATATTAAAGTTAAATCTACATCAATTTTTGGAGGAGTATCTAATAGTAGAAAAAACAAAGAAATTAATAATGAATTAAAAACAGTATATATAAATGCAATGTGTTTATTTGGAGGTGTTAGTATAAAATGACATTTTGGCAAAAAATAATAAAATATTTAGCAATTGCTTTAGCAATATTTTTAATAATAAATATAATTGGAGCAATTTTATCTATAATAGGAGTTATAGGAGGAGTTGCATTTATAACAGATACAATAAAAACTGAAATAATGCAAGAAAATGATGGACTTTTACAAGATGAGCAAAACTATTCTAAAACACCTCAAGTTATAACAGAAAATATTCAAATAGATAATATTGCAAAACTTGAAATAGATGTAAAATATTCAAATCTAGAAATAAAAAATGGAGATACATTTAAAGTAGAAAGCAATGACACTAATGTTAAATGCACACAAAAAGGAAATGAATTAACAGTTAAAGAAACAGGAAATAACTGGCTTAGAAATAAAGAAGGAAATGAAGTTATAATATATATTCCAGAAAATAAAGAGTTTAACGAAATAGAAATAGATACTGGAGCAGGAAATATTCAAATACAAAGTTTAAATGCGAGAGATTTATCATTTAGTATTGGAGCAGGAAAAGTTCAAATTGATAAATTAACAGTTTCTAATGAAGCAGAAATAGATGGAGGAGCAGGAAAAGTAGACATTTTATCAGGGCAAATAAGTAATTTAGATTTAGACATGGGAGTTGGCGAATTTAATATATGTACAAAATTATTAGGAAATAATAATATTGAACAAGGAATGGGGAAATTAACTATTAAATTAACAGATTCTCAAGAAAATTACACAATAAGAACAAGAAAAGGAATGGGAACAATTACAATTGATGGCAAAGAAGCACAAAACAATTCAATAAATGGAAATGGACAAAATATATTAAATATAGAAGGTGGAATGGGAGCAATAGAAATTACTACAAATAATGAATTAAATCAATATATTTAAAATATTTATTATTAGGGGCGGTCTCTATTTAACCTAGGATTATTTAGAGATTGTCTCTTTTTTACATATAAAATTGAAAGGAGAAACAGAAAATTAATGAGAATTTTACATTTAGCAGATTTACATTTAGGTAAAATATTACAAGAACAACCTTTAATAGAAGACCAA
Organism: uncultured Clostridia bacterium; assembly: GCA_944388045.1. Classification (GTDB taxonomy): domain Bacteria; phylum Bacillota; class Clostridia; order TANB77; family CAG-508; genus CAG-269. Next base: position 15,013 of record CALXHG010000002.1, read on the forward strand.
AAATATATGTTAGAAGAAATAATAAAAAAAGTTCAAGAAGAAAATATAGAAATAATCTTAATTTCTGGAGATATATATGATAGAAGTATACCGCAAACAGATGCTGTAGATATGTTAGACTATTTTTTAAATAAATTAATAAAAGATTTAAAAAAACAAGTATTTATTATATCAGGAAATCATGATTCTAAAGAAAGACTTGGATTTGGAAATAAAATTTTTGAAAATGATGGATTATATATTTCTAGTAAATATGAGGGACAAATAAAAAAGGTAGAACTACAAGATGAATATGGAAAATTAAATATTTATTTATTACCATTTATTAAACCAGTTGAAGTAAAAAAATATTTTGAAGATGAAATATTAAGTTATGATGAAACAATAAAAAAAATAATAGAAAAAGAAAATATTGATGAAACACAAAGAAATATAATATTAACACATCAATTTGTAACATGTATTGGAGAAGAAGTAGAAAGAACAGATTCTGAAACCATATCTTTAGGTGGAATAGATAATGTAGACATCTCTAATTATGATAAATTTGATTATGTGGCAATAGGACATGTACATAGACCTCAAAGAATCGGTAGAGATACAGCAAGATATGCAGGAACAATGTTAAAATACTCTTTTTCAGAAGTAAATCATAAAAAAACAATACCTATTATTGATTTTAAAGAAAAGGGAAATATTAATATAAAATTAGTTGAATTAATACCTTTAAGAGATATGAGAGAAATAAAAGGTCCAATTGAAGAACTAATCAAAAAAGAAAATTATAAAAATACTAATACAGAAGATTATATAAAAGCAATTATTACAAATGAAGAACCTGTTTATGATGCAATTGGACAAATAAGAAAAATATATCCAAATGTATTAAAACTAGAAATTCAAAATTCAAAAAGTTCTGTTAGCCCAAATGATGAAAAGGAAAAAGAGTTGCAAAATATAAAAAATAAAAGTGAAGTAGAATTATTTAATGAATTTTATAAATTCCAAAATTATACTAAACTTAATGATGAACAGACTCAAGTAATTGAGAATATAGTTAAAGAAATAAAAGGGTATTAATTGTTATAATTTACAGTTAAAAATATAAAGAATGTTAATATATTAATATTTCATAAATTTTTCAGGTTCAATACGATATTTAAGAATTTGTAATATGATTTATTGAGCCTCTTTCACTCAGACCCTCACTTCGTGAGTACCGTGAACATCCCTCAATAAATCATAAAACAAATTCTAAAATATCTCCTATCACATTCAAAATTTATTCAATATTAATATATTAACATTCTATACTTAAAATTTAACAATAAATTGTAAAGAAAGGAGTGCTAATGAAACCATTAAATTTAAAATTAAGTGCATTTGGACCATATAAAGATGAAATAAATATAGATTTTAAAAAATTAGGAAATAATGGAATATTTTTAATAACAGGAGATACAGGTGCAGGAAAAACAACTATATTTGATGCTATTTCTTTTGCTTTATTCGGAGAAGTAAGTGGTTCGAACAGACAAGTTTCTTCTTTAAGAAGTGACTTTGCAAATGATGAAACAGAAACATATGTAGAACTTGAATTTTTACATAAAAATAAAAATTATAAAATAAAAAGGACACCAGCATATGAAAGAGCAAAAAAAAGAGGAGAAGGTCTAACCAAAATAAATGCAGATTGTTTTTTAGAGTTTGAGAATACAGTTATTTCTGGTACAAAAAATGTAGATTCAAAAATAGAAGAAATATTAGGAATAAATGCGAAACAATTTAAACAAATAGCAATGCTAGCACAAGGTGAATTTTTAAAAATATTATTTGCAGAAAGTAAAGACAGGACTGAAGTTTTTAGAAGAATTTTTGATACAGATATTTATAATCAAATATCTAAAAAATTAATGGATAAAACTAGAGTTGCTAAAGCAGAATTAGAGCAACTAAAAGATTTTTTTGCAATAAATGCATCTAATATAATATGGAGTTCAAAAAATTTAGAGAATTTAAATAATAAAGAAATAGATAATAAAGACTTTGAAGACTTGACTAAAAAAGAATTAATAGAAAATAATTTGGAATATGAAGAAATAAATAGTGAAAATTCAGAAGAAAAATATGATGATGAAACAAATAAAGAAAATGATAATATACATAAAATCTCTCCAAAAGAAGTAAATGAAAGTTTAATTGAAGATGTAATAGAAAAATTGCAAAAAGAAATAGAAATTAATAAAACTGAATTCAAAAAATATAATGAAAAAATTAAGATTTTAGAAAAAGAAATTGAGAGATTAACAGAAGAAATAAGAAAAAAGCAAGAGCAAAATAATCAGATTGATATATATAATAAATTAGAAATTCAAAAAAAGGAATTAGAAGAAAAAAAAGAAGAAATAAAAGATAAAGAAGAAAAAGTTAAGAAAAATCAAGAAATACTTAGTAAAATTTTACCTATAGAAAAAAGAGTTAAAGAAATAAATGCAGAAATAAAAGAAAAGCAGGATTTATTGCAAAGTTTGAAAGAAAAAATTAGTGAAGGAGAAGAAAAAGAGAAAAAATCAAAATCGACAGTAGAATCAATTGATAAATTGAGAGTTTTATTGCAAAATTATAATGAATTAATAGAAAAGAAAAATGAATTTGGAATAATAATCAAAAAAATTGATGATATAATTAAAGAAATTGAAAATGAACATAAAGCTAAAGAAAAATGCCAGAAATTAGAGGTTGATTTAGAAAAGATAACAAGAGAGTTAATAACAAAAGAAATTGAATTTTATAGAGAACAAGCCGGAATTTTGGCAGAAAATTTAAAAGAAGATGAACCATGTCCTGTATGTGGAAGCAAAAGTCATCCTTGTTTAGCAAAAAAATCTGAAAATGTTTTAACAAAAGAACAATTAGATGATTTGAGAAAAGTTGAAGAAAAAAGTAATAAAGTATTTACAGAAGCGGTAAATAAAGTTACAGAAATAGATGCTAAAATAGAAACTTTAAAGGTTGGACTAAAATTAGATTTAATAAAATATAAAGAAGATATTAAAAATTTTTCTAAAAGTATAGGACAAAAAGAACATATAAACAAAAATTTAGATATAAAAAATGGAAATATAGAATTAAAAAATGAAGAAATTAATGATTATAAAAAAATAATAGAAGATAAAATTTCTAAAATAGATGAAGACATAAATAAAATTTATGAAGATATAAATGAGATTTATAAACAATTTTATAATAAGAAAATTAATATTGTAAAATTTGATTTTGATGTTTTTAAAAATGAAATTACAAGCAAAATTCAAAAAGAAAGAGAACAATTATTAAAAGACAAAACACAGTTAGAAGAAAATGAAAAGCAATTTAATTTGTTAGAAAAAAAGCAGAAACAAGAGCAAAAAGAATATAACAAAGTTTTAAAACAATTAGGTTTTGAAAGTGAAGAAACATATAAAAACCTTGTACTTGACGAAAAACAACTAAATAAAATAAAAAAAGAAATTGACCAATATCAAAAAGATTTAACTATTAATAATACAAGAATAGAAGAAATAAAGAAAAAAGTAAAAGATTTTAATAAAATAGACTTAACAGAACAAAACAAAGAATTAGCTGAAAAACAAGATATTTTAAAAGATGCAAGAAAAATATTAATGGAACAAAATACAAATTTAAGTAATAATGAAAAAATTCTAAAAGATTTAATTAAAAATTCTATAAATTTAAAATCAAAAATAAAAGAATATACTTTATTAGATGATTTATCAAGAACTGCTAATGGAACAATTTACGGTAAAAGAAGAATAGAATTTGAACAATTTGTACAAGCTTCATATTTTGAATTAGTAATTTTAGAAGCTAATAAAAGATTAGCAAAAATGACTGATAATAGATTTGTTTTAGTAAGAAAAGAAAATTCAGATAAAGTTTATGATAAAATTGGATTAGAATTGGAAGTTATAGATAATTATAGTGGTAAAAAAAGAGATGTAAAATCTTTATCTGGTGGAGAAGCATTTAAAGCAACACTTTCTCTATCTCTTGGTCTTTCTGATGTAATTCAAAGCTATTCTGGAGGAATTGTTGTAGATACTATGTTTATTGATGAAGGTTTTGGCTCTTTAGATGATGAATCTAGAGACCAAGCTATTAATACTTTATTACAATTAACAGATACTAATAAATTGATTGGAATTATTAGCCATGTTACAGAACTTAAAGAGTGTATTGATAAAAAAATAATTGTTACAAAATCTCAACAAGGAAGTAGTATTAAAGTTGAAATTTAATTAAAGAAATTTTTGGGTATTGTATAAAACAGAATGAACTTTGGAATACATTCTAAAGTTCATTCTGCTAGTTATTTTGCAAAAAATTTTGATAAAACGGATGTAGAATTCTGTAAAATTTAAAGAAACATTGAAGTTTAAAAAAGTCTAAGATGTCTAATAAAAGCCAAAGCTTCTTTCCAAAGATTTTCACACTCAATATCAGTGTCCCAAGCCTTATAAAACATTTTAATTTTGTCATAAGGTTCAGCTGTCTTAATTTGATAATTTCCATTATTAGCAGGTTTTATAAAAATATTGTTTTCATAATCATAATAAAGCCAATTGCCATTTCTAAAAATAACAAAAATTTCATCTTTTTTTTCTACGACAACTTTTGTAATGTGATTATCTTTTAATGTAATTTCTGTACGTTTTCCATTTCTTAAAATGTCAAAAATCCGTTTTTCTTTAATATTAAGCATAGAAAATACCTCCTACCAATTGTTAAAAGGTTGAAAAGAACTAACAATATATTATATTCAAATTTGTACAAGATTATGATAAAAACTTTTAATTTACGGTCAGGCACTTTTATTTTTTTATAACATATAATTTTGTATGTGAAGAATTATTAGAATTCTTCTTTTGATTGGAGGTTTTTATGTTTCCCTCACTTTGTTTAAATGGATTTTTTCAATTTTTACAAACAGCAGTATTTGTTGTTGGTTACATATCTGGAACAAATTTATTCCCAGAACCATTAAGTACAGAAGAAGAAAAATTATATCTTGAAAGATTAAGTACAGGTGATGAAGAAGCTCGTAATATTTTAATAGAGCATAATTTAAGACTTGTTGCACATGTTTGCAAAAAATATAGTAATTCTAATGTTGACCAAGATGATTTAATATCAATAGGAACTATTGGGCTAATTAAAGGAATAAATAATTTTAAAACAGAAAAAGGAGCAAGATTATCTACATATGTATCTAGATGTATAGATAATGAAATATTAATGTATTTTAGAGCTACAAAAAAACTAAATGCAGAAGTTTTCTTAGATGAACCAATTGGTAAAGACAAAGATGATAATTGCATAACTTTACAAGAAGTTCTAGAAAATGATGAACGTAGTGTAGAAGATGCTGTAGATTTAAAAATGAAAGTAAAACTTTTATATGAAAAAATGAAATCTATTTTAAAAGATAGAGAACGTACTATTATAGAATTAAGATTTGGACTTGATGGGAATAAGCCAAAAACACAAATAGAAATTGCTAAAAAATTAGGAATTTCTCGTTCATATGTATCTCGAATAGAAACAAAAGCAATTAATAAATTAGCTAAAGAGATTAAACAGTAATTGTAAAAATGTGATAAAGTTCCAGTTCAGTAGGAAATTTTGATATATTAATAATTGCATAAATTTTTCGACTCAATACGGAAATATAAGAATTTCTAAAATAATTTTATGGCACCCTTTCACTTAGTCCTCGCTACGCTCGACGCGAACATTTTCCATAAAATTAATTTAAGAAATTCTAAATTTCCTCCAATCGTATTCAAAATTTACTTATTATTAATATATCAAAATTTCCTACTGAACTGGAATGTGATAAAATTATTTGTTTTAAATTATATAGACAAAATTTAAAGAATATTGTAGAATAGGTTACATAGGAAATTAGAATAAGCAGAAGTGTTTTCTCCGTTTCCTATGTTTATTATAATGTCAAACAAAAAAGTAATAATAGTTAAGGAATGAGATTAATTATGGAAATACCACAATTTTTAAAGGAAAAAATAGAAAAAGAATATGGATTAGAAATTTTAAAAAAAATCGAAACAGGATTTATAGAAGAAAAACCAGTTACATTAAGAGTAAATACAATAAAAACAAATGCAGAAAAAGTAAAAATAGAACTAGAAAAAAATAATATTGAATATGAAATTGTAGAATGGAACGAATCAGCATTTATAATAAAAAATGTAAAAGAGGAAGAAATTAGAAAATTAGATATATATAATAATGGAGAAATATATTTACAAAGCTTATCATCTATGATACCAGCAATTATAATAGACCCAAAAGAAAGAGAAAATATATTGGACATGACAGCAGCACCAGGTGGAAAAACAAGCCAAATGGCTGCAATTGCAAATAATAAAGTATTTTTAACTGCATGTGAAAAAAATAAGATAAGATTAGAAAGATTGCAATATAATATGCAAAAACAAGGGGTTAGAAATATAAATATAATGCAAGAAGATTCTAGAAAATTAAGTAATTATTTTTCTTTTGATAAAATTTTACTTGATGCACCTTGTAGTGGAAGTGGAACAGAAAATATTTTTAATTCTAATTTTACAGAAGAACTAATAAAAAGATCTTGTAAAACACAAGAAGAATTATTAACAAAAGCATTATCAATATTAAAACATGGTGGAGAAATGGTTTATTCGACATGTTCAATATTAAAAGAAGAAAATGAAGAAATACTAAATAAAGTTCTAAAAAAGTTTAAAGCACAAATTGTTCCTATTCAAATTCCTAAAGAGATACCAGTTTTGCCAACTTCTATTGATGGAGTTGTAACAATATGTCCAACAAAATTATATGAAGGTTTTTTTGTGGCAAAAATTTTACTTGATTAAAAGTATATCCAATAAATGGTTATATATTAATTAGTTACTAGACAATGGACTTCTTATTTTGTTTTGTTAAAAAAGTTGATATTATAATATTTAAAGTTCTCCTGTTCATTCCATTCAAAAAGAATTCATAAGGCTTTTTCATGCGCCTCTTTCACTCCGACCCTCACTTCGTGAGTACCGTGAACATCCCTCATGCAAAAAGCCAAATGAATTCTAATTTTCATTTCAATCAAGCGTCGAAGCTTTAAAATATTATAATATCAACTTTTCTTTATTCTATTTTATTTTATTTGAGAACATTACCTCGTAACAATTTAGAAGAAATTAAAAAAATTTAAAAATATTTAGCAAAAATACTTGACAAGTGCTAAAAAATGTTATATTATTATATACGTAAATTAGCAAACAAGCAAAAAGAGTGCTAATATAAAATAGAAAATGGATTTAATACAATAAAATTGCAATTTCCAAAAAGAAAAGAGGAGGAGAGAAATTGCTAGATGAAAGAAAAAAAAGAGTATTACAAGCCATAGTAGAAGAATATATAAAAACTGCAGAACCAGTAAGTTCTAATGCAATAATGAATTTGAAAGGCTTGGAATACAGTAGTGCCACAATAAGAAACGAAATGGCAGAACTAGAAAAACTAGGATATATAGAAAAAACACACATATCATCAGGAAGAGTACCATCAGAAAAAGGATATAGGTTTTATGTAGATGAATTATTAGAAGATGATAAAATAACAGTAGACGAAATAGAATATATAAGTAATAAGCTAGAAACAAAAGTAAACGAATTAGAAGATTTAACACAAATAGCATCTAGCACTATTTCAGAAGTAACACATTACACAACGGTATCAATTGGACCAAACACAGATGTACAAAAAATAGAAAGTATAAAATTTGTATTATTACATCCAAGAATGATGATGGCAGTAATATTAACAGATAATGGACTAGTTAAAGAAACAATTATTAAATTCGATGAAGACATAACAGAAAATCAAGTAAATACATTAAACTACATGTTTAACAACAAACTAAAAGGAGAACCAATAACAAAAATAGACAAACCTCTTGAAAAATATTTGATAGATGAAATGAGGTATAGTGTAAACCTAATCAAACCAATAATAGAGCAAATGAAAAAAGTTGTAGAAGAAGAAAGAGTACACTTAGAAGGAGCAAAACAATTATTTGAGCTACCAGAATTTAATAGTTTAGAAGTAGCTAAAAACTTTGTAAACATAATAGATGAAAAAGAACTCATGGCAGATATGCTAAATAATGGATATGCAAAAGACATAAATGTATATATTGGAGAAGAAAATGAAAAAGAAGAATTAAAAGACTTTAGTATAGTAACATTTAAGCATAGAATAGGAAATAAAGATTTGGGAACAATTGGAATAATAGGACCAAAAAGAATGGACTATTCAAAAGTAATATCTGTTATGAAATATATAAGTAAAAAGCTGAATAATAATTTAGACAACAATTCAAAAGATGAAGATGAAAAATAGAAAGAAGGTCGAGAAAATGGAAGAAGAAAAAAAGAATGAAAAAGCAGAAGAAAATTTAAATACACAACAATCAACAGAAGAACATAAAGATAATAATGATAAAGAAAAAACACAAGAAAAGAAACCAGAAGAGGATTATATAATAGACCCAAAACAACATGAACTAGATGAATTAAATGACAGATATAAAAGAGTATTAGCAGAATTTGAAAATTTCAAAAAAAGAAGTGGAAAAGAAAGAGAAACATTATATAATTCTATATTAGGAGACATTGTAGGTGTTTTTTTACCAATTGTAGACAATTTAGAAAATGCAGTAAAAGCAGAAACACAAGATGCAGAATACAAAAAAGGAGTAGAACTTGTACTTAAACAATTTAAAGATATACTTAAAACTAAAGGAGTAGAAGAAATTGAAAGTATAGGAAAAACATTTGACCCAAGCCAACACGAAGCAGTAAGTAGTATTCAAGACCCAACAAAAGGAACACAAGAAATAGTACAAGAATATAGAAAAGGCTACAAAATTGGGTCAAAAGTAATAAGACACTCAATGGTAGTTGTAGCAAACTAAAAAAAGTTATTAATTTTAAAATAGTTACTCAAAAAAGTAACTAAAAAATTTAAATATATAAAATAGGGGCTTAACCCAGAAGGAAGGAAGTAATTATTATGGGAAAAATAATAGGAATAGATTTAGGAACAACAAATTCATGTGTAGCAGTTATGGAAGGTGGAGAACCAGTTGTTATACCAAATGCAGAAGGAAGTAGAACAACTCCATCTGTAGTAGCATTTTCAAAAAATGGAGAAAGATTAGTTGGACAAATAGCAAAACGTCAAGCAGTAACAAATCCAACAAATACAGTAATTTCTATAAAAAGAAAAATGGGAACAAATGAAAAAGTAGATATAGATGGAGAAAAATTTTCACCACAAGAAATATCTGCAATGATATTACAAAAATTAAAAGCAGATGCAGAAAACTATTTAGGACAAAAGGTAACACAAGCAGTTATTACAGTACCAGCATATTTTAGTGATAGTCAAAGACAAGCAACAAAAGATGCTGGAAAAATAGCTGGACTTGAAGTATTAAGAATTATAAATGAACCAACAGCAGCAGCTCTTGCTTATGGAATGGATAAAGAGCAAGACCAAAAAATAATGATATATGACTTAGGTGGAGGAACATTTGATGTATCAATACTAGACATTGGCGATGGAGTATTTGAAGTATTAGCAACAAATGGAAATACACACTTAGGTGGAGACGATTTTGACCAAAAAATTATAGAATATTTAGTTACAGAATTCAAAAAAGACCAAGGAATAGACTTATCTACAGATAAAGCTGCAATGCAAAGATTAAAAGAAGCAGCAGAAAAGGCTAAAATAGAATTATCAGGAGTACAACAAACACAAATTAATTTACCATTTATTACAGCTGATAGTTCAGGACCAAAACACTTAGATGTAACATTAACAAGAGCTAAATTTGAAGAATTAATTCATGATTTAGTAGAAGCAACAGCAGGACCTGTAAATCAAGCACTAAAAGATGCAGGATTAACAGCAAATGATATTCATAAAGTATTATTAGTTGGTGGATCAACAAGAGTTCCTGCAGTACAAGAAGTTGTTAAGAGAATAACAGGAAAAGAGCCAGATAAAGGAATAAACCCAGATGAATGTGTTGCAATAGGTGCAGCAATTCAAGGAGGAGTACTTTCTGGAGATGTTAAAGATTTAGTATTACTAGATGTAACACCATTATCATTAGGTATAGAAACATATGGAGGAGTATTTACAAAATTAATCGAAAGAAATACAACAATACCAACAAAGAAATCACAAATATTCTCAACAGCAGCAGATGGTCAAACATCAGTAGAAGTACATGTACTACAAGGAGAAAGAGAAATGGCTGCATATAATAAAACATTAGGAAGATTCCAATTAACAGGAATTCCAGCAGCACCAAGAGGAGTACCACAAATAGAAGTAACATTTGATATAGATGCAAATGGTATAGTACATGTATCAGCAAAAGATTTAGCAACAGGACATGAACAAAATGTATCAATTACAGCTTCAACAAACTTAACAGATGAAGATATTGAAAAAGCTGTTAAAGATGCAGAAGCTCATGCTGAAGAAGATAAGAAAAGAAAAGAAGAAATTGAAGTTAAAAATAATGCAGAAAGCCTAATTTATAATAGTGAAAAAACATTAAAAGATTTAGGAGATAAAGTAAGTGGAGAAGAAAAAGCAAAAATAGAAACAGAAATAGAAAACACTAAAAAAGCTCTTGAATCAAATAATACAGAATCAATAAAAGAAGCTACAGAAAAACTTACAAAAGTATTTTACGAAATGTCAGAACAATTATATAAAAATGGAAATCCAAATGGAACAGACCCAAATGCATCAACAACAGAAGAAGCAAATACAGACAACAATGGTGGAAATGATGGAACTGTATATGATGCAGATTATAAAGTTGAAGATGACAAAAAATAAAATTGTAAAATCATTTAATTAAAAATCTTTTATTGAATAATATAAAATGATTTTTACTATATAATAAGAATACAAAGGGCGAGTTTGATACTCGCCCAATTTATGAAAAAAGGAGTAAAAAATATGGCAAGCAAAAGGGATTATTATGAAGTCTTAGGTGTTTCTAAAACAGCTACAGACGAAGAAATAAAAAAGGCATATAGAAAACTAGCAAAAAAATATCACCCAGATGCTAATCCAGATAATAAAGAAGAGGCAGAAGCAAAATTTAAAGAAGTAAATGAAGCATATGAAACATTATCAGATCCACAAAAAAGAAAAGCATATGATCAATTTGGACCAGATGGTCCACAAGGATTTGGTGGATTTGGAGGTTCAGGCTCAGGTCCATTTGGTAGTGGATTTGGAAACGGAGGATATTATTCATATACATCTTCAGGATTTGATGGATTTTCAGATTTTGGAGATTTAGGTGATATCTTTTCTTCATTTTTTGGAGGAGGAGCAAGAACAAATTCTAGAACTCAAACAAAAGGTCCTCGTAAAGGTGCAGATTTAAATTTAAGTATGGATATCACATTTGAAGAGGCATTTTTAGGAGTAGAAAAAGAAATATTAATTACAAGACCTGAAACATGTTCTATTTGCCACGGAACTGGTGCTAGACCAGGAACATCTGTTACAAAATGTTCTGTATGTAATGGTACAGGAACAGTTAGACAGGTACAAAATACAATTTTAGGGCAAATACAAACTACAAGAACTTGTACAAATTGTCATGGAACCGGAGAAGTAATAAAAGAGGTATGTGATAATTGTAAAGGAAAAGGAACTGTAAGAAAACAAGCAAGAATAAAAGTAAAAATTCCAGCTGGTATAGATGATAATCAAACAGTAGTATTAAGAGGAGAAGGAGAACCAGGAGAAAAAGGTGGAGCAAAAGGAGATTTATACATAACAGTTAGAATAAAAAAGAGTAGCATATTTACAAGAGATGGTAATACAGTTATGTGTGAAGTTCCTATTACCATAACACAAGCAACTCTTGGAGCAAGACTAAAAATACCAATGGTAGATGGAAGTGTTGAAGAATATGACATTCCAGAAGGAACACAAACAGGAACTAAATTTACAATTAGAGATAGAGGATTTAAATCAATAAATTCATCATCAAGAGGAAACTTTGTATTTACAGTTTTAGTTCAAACTCCAAAAAGACTAACAAGGGAACAAAGAGATTTATTAGAAAAATTAGCTGTTACAATGAATGAACAGCCACCAATAAAGAAAAAAGGAATATTTGGATAAAATGAAAGATGAAAAAGAATATGGATTAGTTTTAGCAGGTGGAGGAACTAAAGGAGCATATCAAGTAGGTGCATGGAAAGCACTTCAAGAATTAAATATTAAAATAAAAGGAATAGTGGGGGCTTCAATTGGTGCATTAAATGGAGCTCTCTTTTTACAAAATGATTATGCCATGGTTTCTAAAATGTATGAAACAATTAAAATAAATAATGTAATGAAAATTAGTGGAGTAGATGGAAATAAAAATATATTTGATTTATCAAATATTTTCAATTTAGCATCAAATTATAGAAAGCAAAACGGAATAGATAATACACCATTAAGGAAAATGATAGAAAAATACATAGATATGGACAAATTATATAATTCACCAATAGACTTTGGGTTAGTTACATATTCAGTAAAAAGTAGACAACCATTACAAAAATTTAAAAATGAGATTGCCAAAGAAGAGATGGTAAATTATCTATTAGCAAGTTCATGTTTCCCTATTTTTAAACCTCAAATTATAAATAATGAAGAATATTATGATGGAGGTTTATATGATAGTGCACCAACAAATATGTTAATAGACAAAGGATATAAAAACATTATTTTAGTAGATATAGCAGGTGTTGGGCTAAGTAGAAAACTATCAACAAATAAAGGAATATATTTAAAAATTATTAGACCATCAGAAGATTTAGGAGGAACATTTGATTTTAATCATACAAGAATAGTAAATAACATAAAACTAGGGTATTTAGATACAATGAGAGCATTTAACAAATTACAAGGACATATATATTATTTTAAAAATGAAGAATTTCAAAAAATGCTTGAAGTATTTAATTTAGAAACAATATATGGGTTAGAATATGCAGCACAAATATATAATATGTATAAATATAGAGAATATACATTTGAAGAATTTATAAATGAATTATATAAAAGACATAGAGATGCTGAAAGAAGATATAATAGAATAAAAAATGATAATAATATTTTAAAAATAGGAAAACAATTAAAAATATTATTTGATAAAGGTCTAGGAATATGCATTGTAAATGATTTATATATGGATAGACCATCATCAAAACTCTCAAATTATTTGTTGAATTTTGTAAAGGACTATAGATTAGCTGCAAAATCACTAATTGAACTAAAAAACTATATTAAATAATTTAGGGTCGGTCCCTTTTTGTATTGGGGTCGGTCCCTTTTTGTATTAGGGTCGGTCCCTTTTTGTATTAGGGTCGGTCCCTTTTGTTGTTGGGGTCGGTCCCTTTTTTAAAAAAAATTTAGAAAACTATAGAAAAATAAGAAAAATAATAGTAAAATATGTATATCATTAGTTGTAAAAAGTTAAATAACTAATGTAGAAAAAATTACATGAAAAATAGCTGTATAAATTTAATTACAATAAAAGAATAAACAAAAAATTGGAATTTATAAAATTTTAACTAAATAAAAAAGGAGGAATACTATGAGTTTTTTTGGTAATATATTATGGTTTATTTTTGGAGGATTTTTAAGCGGACTTTCTTGGATTATTGCAGGAGTTTTGTGTTGCATAACTATTATTGGAATCCCTCTTGGATTACAATGCTTTAAATTTGCTTCCTTGGCTTTTGCACCATTTGGGAAAGAAATTGAATATGGAGGTGGAGCACCTTCGTTTTTAGCAAATGTTATTTGGCTAATCTTTTGTGGTTTGCCTATGGCAATTGAAAATTTTGTGATTGGCTGTATTTGGTGCATTACTTTTATAGGAATTCCTTTTGGTTTGCAATTTTTCAAGATTGCAAAATTATCTCTTGCACCTTTTGGAGCAGAAATAAGATAAAAGAGAAAATCTAAAATTCGAATTTTTGTATTGAATTTATTTTACAGCATTTTTTATGTGATTTTGGGGAGAGTAGCAATGCTATTCTCTCTTAAAGTAATTACTATCTTTATTTACAAAAGGCATTATATGGTATATAATATAAAAAATTAAATCAAAAAGGAGTGAAAAATTTGAGCTTTAAATTCGAAAGAAAAATTAATTATTATGAAACAGATAGAATGGGAGTAGTTCATCATTCTAATTATATAAGATTTATGGAAGAAGCAAGATGTGCATGGCTAGAAAGTGAAGATATGCCATTTGAATTATTAGAAGAAAACGGAATAACAATTCCTGTATTAGGAGTAAACTGTAATTATAAATATCATGTTACATTTGGAGATATAATTATAATAGAACCATTTTTAAAAGAATATACAGGAGTTAGAATGACTGTTGGGTATAATGTAACAGAAAAAAATACAGGAAAAATAGTTTTAACAGGTGAAACAAAACATTGTTTTACAAATAAAGAGCTAAAACCAATTAACTTAAAAAAACATGCAAAGAAATTTAGTGATAAATTTGAAAATTTATTAGAAAAAATGTGATAATTTTGTACCGATTCTCTTTTTTACATTTTTCTTTTGACACAAAAAAATTATGTAATTATTAATAGAGAATAAATAACTAGTACAAGATATATAAATAAAAATATATAAAATAAGAAAGGAATGATTTAAAATGAAAGAAACTATAATAAATGTAAAAGGAATGGTATGTAATGGATGTGAAAACAGAGTTAAGAATGCTCTAAAAACAATAGAAGGAGTTGAAGAAGTAGAAGCAAACTATACAAATGGAATAGTAAAAGTTACATCAAAAGAAGAAGTAGAAGAAAGTGCATTAAAAGAAAAAATAGAAGATATTGGATTTGAAGTTGAAAATTAATATTATTAGATATATAAAATATTGTTTTATACATTTAAAATGGAGGAATCTAATAAATAATGAAAAAAATTTTATTATCAATTGATGGAATGACATGTAGTGCATGTTCTAATGGATTAGAAAAATACCTAAATAAGCAAAATGGAATATATAATGCATCTGTCAATTTAGTAATGGCAAATGCAACTATTGAATATGATGAAAAAATCTTAAATGTAGAAAAACTAGAAAAATTTGTTAAAGAAGCTGGATTTAAAAGTTTAGGAGAATTCAAACAAATAAAATTCGAAAAAAAGACAAAAACAGAAAAAGTAAAATTTATCATATTTACAATATTGGCAATAATTTTAATGTATATATCAATGGGACATATGATAAATTTACCTACAATTCCATTTTTAGACCCACATACCAATTCAACTAATTATATGATAAGTTTACTTATATTAACAATTGGCTTTATGTGGTATGGATTTGATATATTAAAAAATGGATATAAAAATTTAATTCATAAAACACCAAATATGGATACATTAGTAGGAATAGGTGTTATAACTAGCTTTTTATATAGTATATATAATATGTACTTAGTGTTGGCTGGAGACCATAGTCAAGTAATGAATCTCTATTTTGAATCTGCAAGTATAGTAATTTATTTTATAAAACTTGGTAGATATATAGATGGAATGAGTAAAGACAAAACAAAAGAAGCAATTCAAAAATTAGTAGAAATAACTCCTCAAACTGCAACAATAAAAATAAAAGGTGAAGAAAAACAAGTAACACTTGACGAAATTCATAAAGGAGATATAGTGATATCAAGAGCAGGTGAAAAAATTGCAGTAGATGGAGAAATAATTACAGGAAAAGCACATTTAGATGAATCATTTATTACAGGAGAAAGTAAACCTGTTTCAAAGGAAACTGGAAGCAAAGTTATTGCAGGAAGTTTAAATTATGATGGATATATAGAATATAAAGCAGAAAAAATAGGAAGAGATTCAACAGTATCAGAAATAGTTAGACTTGTTGTAGAAGCAAGCAATACAAAAGCACCTATAGCAAAAATAGCAGATAAAGTAGCAGGGTATTTTGTACCAGCAGTAATTATAATTGCAATTTTAGCTTTTTTAGGATATCTAATTATAGGAAAAGATATTCCAACAGCAATAACAACATTTGTTACAATATTAGTAGTAGCATGTCCATGTAGTTTAGGATTGGCAACACCACTTGCTATAGTTGTAAGTGAAGGAAAATGTGCTTCAAATGGTATTTTAATAAAGAAAAGTGAAATATTAGAAAATGCACAAAAAGTTGATACTATAGTATTTGACAAAACAGGTACATTAACATATGGAAAATTAAAAATATCAAAAATATATAATTTTAGTGTAGAATATGAAAATGAACAATTATTACAATTAGCAGGAAGTATAGAAAGTAAATCAACACATCCAATTGCAAAAGCATTTACAGATTATTTAGATGAAAATAAAATAAAGTCATTAGAAGTAGAAGAATTTGAAAATATTGCAGGACTAGGAATATCTGGTAAAATAAATCAGAAGAAAATATTATTAGGTAATGCAAAAATAATTGAAAAATACAATATACAAAATAAATTTCAAGATTATGAAAAGAAACTAGCAGATAAAGGAAACAGCATTATTTATATTGTAGAAAATGATAAGATTTTAGGTATTGTGGGTGTAAACGATATTGTTAGAGAAGAAAGCAAAGATGTAATTAAACAATTATCTGAAATGAAAATAAAAACGATTATGTTGACAGGAGATAATAAACAAACAGCAGTAAAAATTGGAAAAGAAGTTGGAGTAAGTATTGTAATTTCAAATGTTTTACCAGCTGAAAAAACAGAAACAATAAAAAAATTAAAACAAGAGAATAGATTTGTAATGATGTGTGGAGATGGAATTAATGATAGTCCAGCACTAGCAAATGCAGATATTGGAATAAGTGTAAATAGTGGAACAGACATTGCAATGGATTCATCTGATGTAATTTTAACAAATAATGATTTAAATAGTATTTTGAAATTAATAAATATAAGTAGAAAAACAATTAAAAATATAAAGCAAAATTTATTTTGGGCATTTTTTTATAACTGTTTAATGATACCAATTGCAATTGGAATTTTAAAGCCAATAGGAATTTCTATAAATCCAATGATTGCAAGTATAGCAATGGTACTAAGTAGTATAACAGTAATATTAAATGCACTAAGGCTAAGGTAAAAGAGAAACAAACTTATTCAAATTTTACTTTGTAAAATTTGGCGCACGAACAATAACGCAGACTTTAAAATGTTATAAACATATAAAATGTTAAAAAAGTCCGCTATTGTTTTTGTATAGGAAAAATTGCTTTTTCCTATACAAAAAAAGAGCTCCGCTCAAACGGATGCACTGTCCAAAAAGTTATTGAATATCTTTCATAAATATGATATAAAATAAAAAGAAAAATATTTAAGATGTAGAAAGAAAGGACTGAAAATTTTAATGAAAGATAATAAAGTTACAGATTCAATTATTTATATAGGAGTAGATGATAAAAATATTGATTTATTTGAAAATCAATATTTTGTACCAACTGGAATAACATATAATTCATATGTAATCTTAGATGAAAAAATTGCAGTAATGGATACTGTTGATAATAGAGGAACAGAAGAATGGTTATCTAATTTAGAAAAAGTACTTAATGGAAAGAAACCAGATTATTTAATTGTTTCTCATATGGAGTCTGACCATTCAGATAATATAGAAAATTTAGCAAATAAATATCCTGAAATGAAGATAGTAGGAAATATGCAAACATTTAAAATGATATCACAATTTTTTGATATAGATTTAGGAGAAAGAGCAATTACAGTAAAAGAAGGAGACACATTAAATTTAGGAAAACATACATTACAATTTATTATGGCTCCAATGGTACATTGGCCAGAAGTAATGTTAACATATGAAAAAAGTGAAAAAATATTATTTTCAGCAGATGGATTTGGAAAATTTGGAACAATTGATGAAGATTGGGAAGATGAAGCAAGAAGATATTATTATAATATAGTTGGAAAGTATGGAATGAATGTACAAGCACTACTTGCAAAAGCCTCAAAATTAGATATTCAAAAAATCTGCCCATTACATGGTCCAATATTAGAAGATAATTTAGAATATTATATTAATAAATATGATACATGGAGTAGCTACAAACCTGAAGAAGATGGAGTATTAGTTGCATATGCATCTATACATGGAAATACTGAAAAAGTAGCAAAGAAATTTGCAGAAATATTAACTAAAAAAGGTGCTAAAAAAGTAGAATTAGTAGATTTAGCAAAAGAAGATAAATCTAAAGCACTAGCAAATGCTTTTAAATTTGATAAAATGGTTGTTGCTTCATCAACATATAATTTGGAAATATTCCCATGTATGGAACAATTTTTGAGAATGTTAGCAAGTAAAAATTATCAAAATAGAAAAGTTGGAATAATTGAAAATGGTACTTGGGCACCAAGCTCAGGAAAACTAATGAATGAGATGCTTTCAAAAATGAAAAATATTACAATTTGCAAAACAATTGTTACAATAAAATCTGCTTTAAAAGAAACAGATTTACCAAATTTAGATAAATTAGCTGACCAAATTTTAAATTAATTTTAATGGATATAATGTGAAAATTGACATAATTTTTTGAATGTAGTATAATTAACGTAAATATGAGGAAATACCTCGTTTTTGAAATTTTACCTGTTCCGATATTTCACAAAAACTAAGGAGAAGAAAATTATGAAAAAGTATTATAATGCGATTCTTGGGTTGGCAATTGTTAGTGTGATTAGTGTGAGTTTTATGGTGTTTTTTTCGATTGTTACTGGAATTGTTGTATGGGCTATTGGAAATGATGAAACCTCAGGTGAAGTCATAACTGGGGAAAATTACGTCATACGGGAGGCTATGCTAGAAATAGGTAGCCCTTCTGCTGGTAGAACGTTTAATTATAATATGGATTTACCCTACTGGAAAATCCAAGTTGATCAATTTAATGTTAATTGTCCAGAAGAGATTTATATAGGTCAATTAGCAAATGCTGATGAAATAAAGCAAAAAACTGCAAAATTTTTCAGCGGAGTCATGAAAGAAGAAGTAAAAGTCTTAGACTATTATCTAGATTATTGCTGGTGGGAAGAAAACCAAGAATACAAAATTGAAGGTGTGTTCTTGGTAGGATCTACACCATATATCTTTGAAATGTCCGAATGACACTATTAAATAGGAACAGGTAGTAATTTTTGAACACCAAGCAGTCTTTTTAATAAAGAGGCTGCTTTGGTGTTTTTATCTTTTTATAAAAATTTTATTTTAAAAAACTATTATTTGTTGAATTATTATGTTACAATATTAAATATGAAAATAAATAAGTATATAAAATTAGATAATTTAAATAATAACAATAATAATTTAATAAAATACATACCACTTAAATTTAAAATCATATTTTTTATATTAGTAATTTTAATAATTGTTATAACAATATTCTTAATAAATAAAGTAATTCAAATAAAAAAAATTATGCAAAAATATGAATTATATGATGGCACAAATTTAGATGAAGAAAAATACCCTGGTTATAAAGAATTAATAGATAATTTGCAAGCAAGTCACCCTAATTGGACATTTACATTATTTTATACAAAACTTGACTGGGAAGAAGTAATAGCAAATGAAGGGCATTCAGACACGAGAAAAAAACCATTAAATTTAATTCCAGATTCATCTAAATATCCAGATGACTGGAGATGTGAAATTGACAAAGAAAAAAGGTTTGATAATGGAACATGGCTTTGTGCCTCTGATAAAGCAATAAAATATCAAATGGATCCAAGAAATATATTAAATGATGATAATATTTTTCAATTTGCAGAATTAAAATATACAGAAGGAGCTCAAACAGTAGAAGGAATAAAATCACTTACAGAAAATTCATTTTTAGCCGGAGATAGTATAGCAGAAGCATTATTACAAGCAGGAAAAAATGCAAATTTAGATACATTATATCTACAAAAATTTGATGTAGTAAAACAAGATAATATTTTATATACACATCAATATATGCAAAATTTATTAGCATCAAAATCAGAAGCAAGTAATATGAAAAAAATATATGAAGCTTCTGTAACTGTAGATACAAACTTAAACTTTATAATACCATTAGATGAAAATATGCCTGAAGAAGTTTCAGAGTACTAGAAATTACAGATTTATAAAGTAGTTTTTAATACAAAAATAATAAGGGGAAATAAATGATATGAAAAAATTTGTAAAAATCTTAGGTATTAGTTTACTAGTAATATTGATTGTAGCAATTATACTTTTTGCTGTTGGTTATATTATTATAAAGAACTATATGGAAACAATAAAAGGAGTTGTAGTAAAAGTAAATGATAATAGCATGTTAGTTATGGGAATAACAGACAATTTAAGTGGACTTATGTCTGTGGGTTTTACAGACGAAGGAAACATTGGTTATAAGCAAGGACAAGAAATATCAATAAAATTTGACGGAACCATAATGGAAAGTTATCCTGCACAATTAGGCAATGTTGAAAAAATCAAGATAACTCAAGAAAAAAGTGATGTAGAAATACCAGAAAGTATATTAAGATATTGTTATAGTTCAAAAGATAATGTATATGTTACTTTATTAGACTTAACAAGTAAAGGAATATCAATAATAATAGATGATTTAAATGAATATCCATATGATTTTTTTGAAAATTATATAATTCGTAAAAAAGTAAAAAATGAAAACTATACAGGTGTTGGACAAAAAATAGGAGAAGACACTGAAAATTCTACTTCTGGATTTACTCGGTACTGGAACTGAATATATATGGGAAAAATTAGAAAAAATTTCAGATGTTTCAAAAAAAGATACAATGGAAGAATTAGAATTTGATTTGCCAAATACTACAGATGAAGAAAGCATAAAAACTAGTGAAAGAAGAATTAATTGGGAACCATTATATGGAGAATTATCACAAGGAGAATATGGAATAACTTTACTTGGAAATAGTTCACCTATTATAAATATAAACTTTACAATTGATGAAAATGGAAATGTATCATATGGGGAATCTACAATTGAGTAAAATATCACTTATCTATAATATATAGGTAAGTGCTTTTTATTTAGATAAATTATTTTTATATAAAAAAATAAAAGTATAATTTTAAAAGTTATTTTTATATACAAAAATAACTTGACAAAACACATGAAAAATTCTATAATAAATATAGGTGATGAAAAATGTTAAAAAGAGAACTATATTTGAAAAGAATTAGAGACTTTTATGATAGTGACTTAATAAAAATTTTAGTAGGAATTCGTAGATGTGGAAAATCCGTTATTTTAGAACAAATAATAGGAGAATTAAAAAATAAAGGAATAAATGAAGATCATATTATATATGTTAATTTTGAATTTATAGAATTTGAAGAACTAACAGATTATAAAAAGTTAAATAATTATATTAAAGAAAAAATAAAAGACAGTTCAATGTATTATTTATTTTTTGATGAAATTCAAAATGTAGATAAGTTTGAAAAGGTAGTAAATTCTTTAAGAGCATCTCAAAAAGTAAGTATATTTATTACTGGTTCTAATAGTAGGCTTCTATCAGAAGAGTTATCTACAATACTTTCCGGAAGATATGTAAGTTTTAAAATAAATCCTCTATCATATAAGGAAGTACTACAATTAAAATGTTTAGAAAAATCAACAGATGAAACATTTCAAGATTTTATGAAATGGGGAAGTTTACCCAACAGATTTCAATTTCAAAATGAAGAGGCAATAAAGAACTATTTATATGGAGTTTTTGATTCTATCATATTAAGAGATGTTGTTGAAAGATTAAAAATTAGAGATACATCATTATTTAATTTAATTTTACAGTATATTATAGACACAATTGGTAGAGAATTTTCGGCTGAAAATATTATAAATTTCTTAAAAAATGAAGGCAGGGAAGTTTCAACTTTAACCATATATTCTTATATAGAAGCTTTATGTAAATCCTTGCTAATAAGAAAAGTTTACAGATATGATGTTCATGGAAAAGCAGTTTTAAAAACATTAAATAAATATTATGTTACAGATTTAGGAATTGCACAAATAAAAAATAGTAAAACAGAAATAGATAAAAGTTATGCAATTGAAAATATTGTATACAATGAATTAATAATAAAAGGATATGAAGTATATACAGGAAAAACAAGAAAGGGAGAAATAGATTTTGTGGCAACCAAGCCAAACAAGAAAATCTATATACAAGTAGCTTTTAGTATATCAAATGAAGAAACAAAAAAAAGAGAATTTGGGGCATATGATAATATTAGAGATAACTATCCTAAATATGTTATAACTTTAGATAAATTTAACTTTGAGTACAACGGAATAAAACATATTAACTTGATAGATTTTTTACTAGATGATAAATTTTAAAAAGTAAAATAGAAACTAAAAATGTACTGAACATAAAAATTTCACATTTTATTTTGTGCGGGGTCGGTCCCTTTTTTGTCTGGGGTCGGTCCTAAAATAAACCAATATATAAATTGTTTTTTATACCTTGTGTGTCGCAACCTACAAAAGAACTTTAATAAGTAAGTTGCTCCAAATCGCATTCGCTACGCTCATTTGGTCGCTTACGCGGTATTGCAAAACACTTTATATATTGGTTTATTTTAGGACCGACCCCAGCAACAAAAGGGACCGACCCCAATAGCCAATGCCAAGCACAAAAAAGGACCGACCCCAACACAAGGGCGACCTCGACATGGAGAATATCAAAAAGAGAACCGGCACCAAATTGTCCCAACAAGAGAAAGGGCAAAAAGAGAACCGGCACCAAATTTGCCATAAAAAATCAAAAACTACTATCATTTAAAAAATTATTATGTTATAATACTTAATATGAAAATAGAAAAATATATAAAATTAGATAATTTAAATAATAACAATAATAATTTAATAAAATCTATACCAATCAAATTAAAAATCATATTTTTTATAATTATAATTGTAATAATTTCGATTATAATATTCTTTATAAACAAAGCAATTCAAGCAGAAAAAATTAGACAAAAATATGAATTATATGATGGTACAAATTTAGATGAAGAAATATATCCAGGATATAAGGAATTAATAGATAATTTAAAAAATACACATCCGAATTGGACATTTACACTTTTCTATACAAAGCTAGATTGGGAAGAGGTAATTTCAAATGAAGGGCATTCTGACTTTAGAAAAAATCCATTAAATTTAATACCAGAATCATCAAATTATCCAGAAGACTGGAGATGTGAGAAAGATAAAGACAAAAGATTTGATAATGGTACATGGATGTGTGCTTCAGATAAGGCAATAAAGTATATAATGGATCCAAGAAATATATTAAATGAAGAAAATATATTCCAATTTGCTGAATTAAAATACACAGAAGGAGCGCAAACAGAAGAAGGAATAAAATCTCTAACAGATGGAACATTTTTAGAAGGTGATGAAATTGCTCAAGCATTAATTCAGGCTGGAAAAAACGCAAATTTAGATTCTTATTTTATTACAGCAAGACTAATACAAGAACAAGGCAGAAAAGGTACAACTTTATCAAAAGGATATGAATACAATGGAAAAACAGTATATAATCCATTTAATATAAGAGCAACTGGAAATTCAAAAGAAGAGATATTACAAAATGCAGCACAATATGCATATGAACAAGGATGGGATTCTTTAGATAAAGCTCTAATTGGTGGAGTGGAGTTTGTTAAAACAGGATATATAAATGTTGGACAAAATACATTATATTTACAAAAATTTGATGTTGTAAAACAAGGTGATAGCCTATATACACATCAATATATGCAAAATTTATTAGCAGCAAAATCTGAAGCAAGTAATATGAGAGAAATTTATGAAGCTTCAAATACTGTTGATACAAATTTGAATTTTATTATACCAATATATGAAAACATGCCAACGCAAATTTCAGAGGAATAGAAAGGAATTGAATTTATATGAAAGTTATTTTTTTAGATATTGATGGTGTATTAAATTCAGACGAATATATTCATAAAGCAAGAAAATTAGGCTTTAAAGGAATAGAAGAAGAAATTGATATAGAAAAAGTAGAATTATTAAAAAAAGCTGTAGAACAAACTGGAGCCAGAGTTGTTTTAAGTTCTTCTTGGAGATTAACAAATAATTTGTCCAAAGTTAGAGATTTATTTGCTAGATATGGAATTTATTTAGATA
Organism: uncultured Clostridia bacterium; assembly: GCA_944388045.1. Taxonomy (GTDB): domain Bacteria; phylum Bacillota; class Clostridia; order TANB77; family CAG-508; genus CAG-269. The sequence continues at coordinate 39,413 of CALXHG010000002.1, forward strand.
CAACACCTTTTATTGACAATAAGAGAGGAATTGAAATAAAAAAATGGTTACAAGATAACCAAGGAGTAGAAGATTATGTAATTTTAGATGATGTAATTTTCGATTCTTTTGATGATTTATTATTAAAAAAATTAATAAAAATATCTAATGGTAATGGACTAAATTTAGGGGAAGGATTATCTGCAAAAGATGTTGAAGATGTAATAGAAAGACTTGGAAGAAATAAAATTAAAACATTTGAAGAAGAAAGATGAAGTTGATGTTTAGAACATTTTAATCAAAGAGAAAAATATTAAAGAAAATAGGAGGGACAAAAATGATTGAAATAAAAAATGTTTCAAAATCTTATGTGAAAGGAAAAAAGTCAGTAGATAACTTAAATCTTGAAATTAAAAATGGAGAAATATTTGGTTTTTTAGGACCAAATGGAGCAGGAAAAACAACAACAATAAGAATGATAACAGGAATACTAAATATTGACGAGGGAGATATTTTAATAGATGGAAAAAACATCAAAAAAGAGCCATTAGAAGCAAAGAAAAATTTTGGATTTGTGCCAGACAGTCCAGATATGTTCCTAAAGCTAAAAGGAATAGAATATTTAATGTTTATGGCAGATGTATATGATGTACCACAAGAAAAAAGAAAAGAGAAAATTGAAGAACTAACAAAAAAATTTGAAATATATAATCAACTAAATAATCAAATACAAAGTTATTCACATGGTATGAGGCAAAAAATAGTAATCTGTGGTGCATTACTTTCAGAACCTAAAAACTGGATATTAGATGAGCCAATGACTGGTCTAGATCCGAAATCATCTTATGATTTAAAAGAAATGATGAGAGAACACGCAAAGTCAGGAAAAACAGTATTTTTCTCAACACATATATTAGAAGTTGCAGAAAAATTATGTGATAGAGTTGGAATTATCAATAAAGGAAAATTAGTATTTGTAGGAACATTTGAAGAAATGAAGCAAAAATTCAAAGAAAACGCATCATTAGAGGACTTATTCTTGGAAATAACAGAAAAATAATATGGGAAAGGAAGAAAAAATATGGATAAAGTAATAAAATTAACAAAAATATTTTTAAAAAATTCCTTTTCTAATATGGATGCTAGAATGGGAATTTCAACAAAATCAAAAAGCAAAATTATAGTTTATGGATTATTATTTTTATATTTTGCAGGATTGATTATATTTCTAGGATATAACTTATTAGATGGACTAATTGCAATACATCAAGAAACAATATTTGTAGGTATGATATTATTTATGATATTTGGACTAGCAATTGTTCAAACAATATTTTCAAGTATAAATATTTTATACTTCACAAAAGATAGTGAATACTTATTACCACTTCCATTAAAGCCATATCAAATTATACTTGCAAGAACAAATGTAATGATAATTGCTGAATATTTAATTATATTTTTAGTAGGATTTATCCCTCTTGTAATGTATGGAATATTAACTGGGGCTGGAATCATATATTACTTAATAATGACTTTAGCAGTTATTTTATTACCTATATTACCAGTATTATTGATTAGCATGCTTGTTATGTTTATTATGAGTTTTGCAAAACTTACAAAAAATAGAAACAAATTTCAGTTATTTGCTATGCTATTAATTTTAGCAATTATTATGGCTATTTCCATTTCAACTAGTGGAATGAAACAAGATTTAACAAATGAAGAAATGGCACAAATGGTAGTACAGGCAAATGGAATGATAGAATTAGTAAAAGGATATATTCCAACTGTAGATTATTTAATTGAAGCATTAACAACAAACTCTTTATTTACAGCAATAGTAGAAGTATTAAAAACATTAGGAATTACAATACTAGGATTTATTGTTTATATGTTAATTGCTCAAAAAATATATTTTAAAGGTTTAGTAGGAAATTTATTTGGAGGGGGAGCATCTAACACCAATAAAGAAATAAATCAAAAAGAATATAAAAATAGTAAATTATATAAAAGTTATGTAGGAAAAGAATTTAAAAATATGGCAAGAAATCCAGTATTTTTAATGCAATGTTTAATACCAGCAGTATTAATACCAATTATAATGGTTGTAGTAGTTTTTGCTGGATTTAATAGTGATGGAATGGGATTAGAGCAAATAAAACAAATGGTACAACAAATACCTACAAATACATTTTTTATTGCTTGTATCATTTTGTGTGTTATACAATTTTTTACAATGTTTATATATGTTTCAATTACAGCAATATCAAGAGATGGAGAAAATGCAGTATTTATAAAATATATACCTGTATCATTATATAAGCAATATATTTATAAAATAATTCCAAATATTATAATGAATATTGTAACAATATTAGTTACACTTGGAATGGCAGAATATCTTTTAAATTTACCTGTTATAACTTTAATTGCATTATTTGTAGTTGCAACTATAATGGGAATATTGCAAAGTATAGCAATGATTATTGTAGATTTAAAAAGACCAAAATTAAACTGGGATTCTGAATATGCAGTTGCAAAACAAAATTTAAATTTAGTTTTTCCAGTATTACTTTCAATGATTAATATTGCAATATTAATAGGTTTACTATTTTTATTAAATAATATTAATGTATATATTGGAATTGGAATAGTAGGAATTTTATATATAATAGCAACATTTATAACAAATAAGTATCTTTATAATAAGCAATATGAATTAGCAGATAAAATAATATGATTTTTATAGATAACTTACAATTTTTCCGCAAGCTTAAAACTTTTTTCAAAAAAAGGGAATGTACTACTTACATGAGTAAAATACAAAAAATATTTGTAAAAATATTACACAAATAAAAAATAATGTGATAAAATAATTTAGGATTTTTGTTTAAGATAAGGAGGTAAGAGTATGTCTCGGACACAGTAAATGACACAATATTGAAAATTCTTTCCTTACAGCCTCAACGGTTTCGAAAAACGAATAAATGCTTTTGGCACAATTTTGGCACAATTCGTTAAACAAAGAACCATAAAGAACAATAATTAAAATGATTAATATAGAAAAAAAGTAAACCATAATCTTTATAATATTTATAAAAAGATTATGGTTTAAATCTTTTTTAGATATCAACAAAACTATACAAATATAAATTGTATATTGTTAAAGTTTAAAATTTAGAAGAATATAATTGTTGTTTAAAACAAAAATATATTTTAAAAGTTTAATATCAATGAATTAAAACTAAATAAAAGTTTATAATAAATGATATAATTTATAAAAAAATTAAACTAATTGTCGGAAAAAAATTGATTTTGTCCTACAATTAATAAAATATATGTCTATAAAACCAAAGAAGTAAAAAATGCAAATATATATGGAAGAAAATAGAAAAGCATGATATAATATGGAAGTAAAAAATATAAAGGAGAAAATCAATGGAAGGTTCTAAAATTAATTCTATATTAACTATTGAATATATGTGTAATGAAAAAGAAAATCAATTTTTTGATAGAAAAAGTGCTAAAAAAGATATAAAAGAGTTGGCAAATCATATAGCCGGATTTGCTAATGCTAGTGGTGGAACTTTAGTTATAGGAATTTCAGATGATGGAAAGTTAGAGGGATTTGAAGAATGTCCTGAAAAGTATAATAAATTTTTAAAGATTACTTCTGGAGATTATCTAAAAACTATGCCTAAATTTGAAAACGAAACAATAAACATAATAAATTACAAAGGTAATAAAGACAAGATTTTATTAATACACATTAGTCCTAGTATAAATACTTTAATAAGAAATGTAAAAGATGAAGTGTATTTAAGACAAGGAGATTCAACAAATAAATTATCTTCTGAACAAGTTAAAATAATAGAATTAGATAGACATGAAATATCATTTGAGGAACAATTAAATACTAGGTCGAGTATAGATGATATAGATTTAGATATGGTAGAAATATATAAAAATGCAATAAGTGCAAATGAACAAGATTTATTAGATATTTTACGTGCTAGAAGATTTTTAATAAAAGACGATATAACAAGAAAGGAATGTCTTACTAATGCTGGAACGCTACTTTTTGCAAAAGATCCATCATTATTTTTTCCAACTGCTAGAGTTAGAGTAATAAAATTTGAAGGTAAAGAAATGCAGACAGGAGCAGATTTAAACATAGTAAAGGACAAAACTTTTGCTATGCCAATATATAAACAAATTAAAGAATCTCAAAAATTTGTAGATACACAACTTAGAGAATTTACACATTTAGGTACTGATGGTGAATTCGTAACAGTACCTGAATATCCTAAATTTGCGTGGGAAGAACGGAATAACTAATGCTGTGACTCACAGAAACTATGCAATTAGTGGGGAGCATACAAAAATATTTATTTATGACGACAGAATGGAGATTGTGAGTCCGGGTGACTTACCAGGAATCGTTACTATAAACAATATTAAAGAAAAACGTTATGCACGTAATCCTATAATATCAAGAACATTAACAGAACTTGGAGTTGTTAAGGAATTAAACGAAGGTGTTTCAAGAATTTATAGGGAAATGAGCGAGTTTTTTCTGGAAGATCCAATATACATAGAAGAAAAAGGTGTTTCATTAAAGTTAATATTAAAAAACAATATAGTAATGAGAAGTAAAAGAAAGAATGAATTACTGTTAAAAAATACAAAAATTAATTCCGTATGGAATAATTTAAATGCAATGGAACAAAAGGTATTACAAATTATATTTGATAAAGGAGATGTTAAACCTTCTCAAATATGTGAAATTATAAATAGGGATAAAAGAACTGTTCAAAGAGTATTAAAGAGTTTAGTTGACAATAATTTAATAGAATGGTTTGGAACATCTATTAAAGATCCTAAAAAAGTTTATAGAATCAAAAATAATTAATTTTGCATTTTGTCGCACCTTTGTCGTATGTTTGTCGCACCTTTGTCGTATGTTTGTCGCAAGAACAGATATAAAATAGTACAATATATCAAAAAATAGGAGAATAATAATGGTATATTTTATAGCAGATACACATTTCAATCATGCAAATATAATTAAATATTGTAATAGACCATTTAAAAATACTTATGAAATGAATGAATACATAATTAAAAAATGGAATTCTGTTGTTAAAGAAGCGGATACAGTATACCATTTAGGTGATGTAGGGTTTGGCTCATTACAAGATGTTAAAAGTTTGGTTGAGAGATTAAATGGAAGAAAAATATTACTTAGAGGAAATCATGATTTTAAAATTGGAGTGAATACTTGGAAAGAAATAGGATTCTTAGAGGTGTATAAGAAGAAAATTATTTTAGATAATTTATTATTAACACATGCACCAACTGAAGAGGTTGGAGAAAATCAAATCAATGTTTTTGGACATATACATGATAAGCCACTAGATGAAAGATTTAATAAGAAAAATCATATATGTGTTTCTTGTGATGTAGTTGATTATATACCTGTAAGTATAAGCAAAATTGAAAGTGTAACTAAACAAGTATAATTTAATCAAAAATAGTAAGTTGTAGGGGAAATAATAAGTGAAAAAATTAAATTATATATTGATAATAATAGCTATAATAGGAATTGTATTTTCATTTTTATGTTTTACAAAAGAAGGATATATAATAAGTGTAAATTCTGATAATAAAGATTTAGTTAGTAAGTCATTATATGGAGAAATAGAAAATGTTGATGATATTACTAAAGTTATATTAGGTCAAGGATTTCATTCAGGACAATTAACAATATATCATTCTTCTGGAAAAGAAGAAACGACTAATGTTTCGGAAGGAATGACAAAATTAGGAGTATTAGAACAATATATTCGAGATAATGGTTATAAATTAGATAATATTGGACTTGCCTTACTAGGTTTTTCTAGTTTAATTATAATATATTTACTTATTTATAAGTATGCTAATAAAAGCAAATCATAGTAACAAATTACAATAAGTAAAGTAGGTAATAAGGTTGAAATTATATACTCTTTATTATATAATACTAACAAAAGATAGTAATTTGAAAGTGAGGATTACTTATGAATAAAGGAAAAACTGGAATATTATTAATAATATTAGGAAATATATTGTACTTGGCTTATACTTTCTTTTGTAGTAATGAAGCCACACCATTTAGTGAATTTAGTTCAGGTCTGCTATTAGGTTTATCAATAGGAATTAATCTAACAGGAATAATATTATTGGTACTATATATTTCAAAAAATGAAAAAAATAAATGATTATATAGAAAAGAAAGGAGGCAAAAAAATGTATAAAACTGTTGTTATAGAGTATTCTCCAAAGGCAGATGATATGGCACAAAAAGTAGAAGAAAAAGCAAATGAAATGTTAGAAAATGGCTATGAATTAGTTACAATGTCAATTACAGGAACAGCAAAAGCAATTTTAGTATTTAAAAAAGGTTTGAAAAAAAGTTTTACATAAATTACAATTTTGATGTGAATACAAAAATATGTTTAAAGGAGTAAATGTATAATACTAACATGAGTAGAACGCAAATAATATTTGTAAAAAACACTACACAAAATAAAAAAAGTATGATAAAATACTTGTAGTGTTGTTTAAAAATTGGATAAATTTAACAACAAAATAATCTATTTACATAAAAAGCAAACTGAAATTTCTGGTACAATTTTGGCACAATTCGTTGGGTAAAGAACCTCGAAACTCTATATAAATGGGCAAAGAACAATAAAGAAATTTCACTTGATGTTTATATGATAGAACAGCCGAAAGTGGCTTAAATACTGAAAAAAATTGAGAAGGAGGAATTAAAATGTCAGGACACAGTAAATGGCATAACATACAAGCGAAAAAAGGAAAAGCAGATGCAGCAAGAGGAAAAGTATTCACAAAACTAGGAAGAGAACTATTAATTGCAGTAAAACAAGGAGGACCAGACCCAGCAGGAAATTCAAAACTAAAAGATGTAATAGCAAAATGTAAAGCAGCAAACATGCCAAATGACACAATAAATAACGCAATAAAAAAAGCATCAGGAGAAGGAAACACAGCTACATATGAAGAAATAACATATGAAGGATATGGACCATGTGGAGTTGCTGTAATAGTTAATGCAAACACAGATAATAGAAATAGAACAGCATCTGATGTTAGACATATATTTGACAAAGCAGGAGGAAATTTAGGAACATCAGGATGTGTATCATATATGTTTAATAAAAAAGGAGTTATAGTAATAGAAAAAGCTTCAACAGACATGGACGAAGAAGAATTAATGATGTTAGCATTAGATGCTGGAGCAGAAGATTTTAACTCATCTGAAGAAGTTTATGAAATAACAACAGATCCATCTAATTTCTCAGAAGTAAGAGAAAAACTTGAACAAAGTGGATTAACATTTTTAGAAGCAGAAGTCCAAATGGTTCCAACAACAACAGTCTCACTTGATGAAGATGGTGCATCTAAAATGGAAAGATTAATAGAAAAACTTGAAGAATTAGATGATGTAATGGATGTATATCACAATTGGGAAGAGTAAGAATAGAACAATATAGTTTTATGACATCATACGTTTTATAAGTATATACATTTACAAAAATAAATAATTTTTACAAAAACAAATAGTTTTTGTAGAAACAAATAAGTTTTATAAAAACAAATAAGATTTTCTTATAATTAAATTTATGAGAGAATCTTATTTGTTTTTGTTATATAATAGGAAAGTTATATTTTTCTATTGCATAAAATTGTGTACATCTGTTTGAGTGAAGCTCTTTTATTAAATATGAAACAATAAAAAAACGTGTCATTGTTCTAAAATGAAAATAAGTAGCATATATTATAATAAGTGTTCTAATATAATAAGCATTCTTATAAGGAGATACAAATGAATGAGTTAGATTTTGTTTTAGAATATTTGCCAATTAATATAAAAAAAACAATAAGCATATATTTAGATAAAGAAAATAATAACATATTTTCTAAAAACAATATCGATTATACGAAATATAATTGCACAGAATACAATAATTTAAATGATATATTTGAATCAAAAACAGAATCACAAAAAGCTACCAATAATAGAGAATTAGTTGAAGAAATAAGGTTAAGAAGTAATAAACCATTAATTTTAAAAATTGGACAAGAAACAATAGTAATTGAATATATAATAACACAACAAGAATTATTACAAACATTTGATAAAATATGTGAAAATTCTATCTACTCATATAAACGACAAATATGTGAAGGTTATATTACAATAAAAGGAGGAAATAGAGTTGGAATTGTAGGAAGCGGAGTAATAGAAAATGGACAAGTAATAAATGTAAATTATATTTCTAGTTTAAACTTTAGAATAGCAAGACAAAAAATTGGATGTAGCAATAAATTAATTGAAAATTTAATAGATTTAAAAAAAGGTTCAATATATAACACACTAATAATATCTCCTCCACGGAGGAGGAAAAACAACATTATTAAGAGATATAATTAGAAATTTAAGTAATGGAAGTAATTTACTAAAAGGAAAAACAATAGGAGTTGTAGACGAAAGAGGAGAGATTGCTGCAATGTATAAAGGAATACCACAAAATGATATTGGAATTAGAACAGATGTAATTGATAATATGCCAAAACCAGAAGGAATGAGAATATTAGTGCGTTCTATGTCTCCAAATATAATTGCATGTGATGAAATTGGAAGTAAAGAAGATGTAGAAGCAATTAATTATGCAATGTGTTCTGGAGTTAATGGTATATTTACAGCACATGGAAAAGATATAGAAGAAGTCTGTAAAAATCCATATCTTGCTCAATTGATAAATAATCATATTTTTGAAAGGATAATTGTATTAAATTTAAATCAAAAAGGAGAATCTAAATGTATTTCTTTGTAAAAACAATATTATTAATTACAATATTTTTATTATCAACAGCAATTGGTTTACTAATATCTAAAATGTATGAAAATAGAGTAACAGAATTAAAACAATTTAAAAATATTTTAAATATTTTAAAAACAAAAATTAAATTTACATATGAACCATTAAAAGAGATTTTTCGACAAATTTCCCAAGATAAATCTAATAAAATAGAAGAAATTTTTGAAAATATGACATATAAATTATCATTTGAAGATGTAAGAACTTCTTGGAGAGATTCAATTCAAGAAGCTGATATAAGTATTACACAAGAAGATAAAGATGTATTAAAAGAACTAGGAAAAATTTTAGGACAAACAGATGCAGACAGTCAAGTGAGTGAAATAGAAGTAACAGAGACTTTTTTAGATATGCAAATTGAAAAAGCAGAAGAAAACAGAAAGAAAAATCAAAAAATATATAAAACTTTAGGTGTGCTAGTAGGGTTATTTTTTGTGATTATATTAATATAAGAATACTTTGTGTTGTAAAATAAAAAAATTGAAAGGGGACGGAAAGTTTTATGGATATTAATTTACTATTTAAAATAGCAGCAGTAGGAATTTTAGTTGCTGTATTACACCAAGTTTTAGTAAGAGCAGGAAGAGAAGACCAGGCAATGATGACAACACTTGCTGGGCTTGTAATTGTTTTAACAATGGTTATACAACAAATAAGTTCATTATTTAATACAGTAAGAACATTATTTGACTTATAGATTATATAATTAATTCTTAATATTTAAGATGTAAACATATAGTAAGAATATATAATTGTATATTAAATACTGAAATATATAAGAAAATATTTTTAAAGTAATATGTGTTATGCAAGTATAACTGGAAAAAAATTTATTATAGCTGATATTAGTAAATTAACTAGAAAGGAAAAAATTATTTATGGCTGATATTAGTAAAATAATTGGAATAGGCTTAATTGGATTAATAATAATTGTTATTTTAAAACAGTACAAGCCAGAACTTGCTATATATGTTTCAATAATTGCAGGTGTATTAATTTTAGTATTTGCAATAGAAAAGTTAACAGGAATTATAAATTTAATGCAGTCAATTTCCAATAAAACAAATATAAACAGTAGTTTTTTAAAAATATTATTGAAAATAACAGGAATAACTTTTATTACAGAATTTGCGGTAAGCATATGTTCTGACGCAGGAGAAAAAGCAATTGCAAGTAAAATAGAAATTGGTAGCAAGGTTGTAATAATAACAATGTCAATACCAATAATTACAAGTTTACTAGAACTTGTTTTAGAAATTTTACCTTAACGAACATATTGGTGTTCATTGGGGGCGGTCCCTTTTTTGCCCAGTGCCATTTTACTTGCTAGGGTTGGTCCCTTTTTATACCTTTTTATAAGGAGAAAATAATACAATGGTAAATCAAAAAATTTTAACTTTAAGATGCTACCGAAAAAAATATAATTTAAAAAAAATTATAAAATTTATAAGTATTGCTATATTGTTTATAATAATCATCGTTTTCCCAAAAAAAGTATTTGCAGAAACAGAAGAAGAAATAATGGACACAACACAAGAAAAATTTAATATAAGTGATTTTATAAATGAAGCTCAAAATTATACAGGAGATTTCTTAGAAGATGTTGATTTAAATAACATATTAAGTCAGGCAATACAAGGTAAAGTTGATAATAAAACAATTTTTCAAAAAATATTAAAATTATTAGGTTCAGAAATAAATACAAGTTTAAAAACTTTAATAAGTATATTAGTAATTATAGTAATTCATGGAATATTAAAATCTATAACAGATAATTTAGAAAATAAAAACATATCTCAAATTATTTATTTTGTTCAATACATATTAATTGTAACACTAATTATGTCTAATTTTACAGAAATAATAAATTTAGTAAAAAACACAGCAAATGATTTAGTTGGATTTATAAATTTACTAATGCCATTACTATTAACATTAATGATTTATACTGGAAGTATAGCTACAAGTTCAATTTTAGAACCAGTAATATTATTTGCAATAAATTTAATTGGAAATTTAATAAAAGATATTTTAATACCTGTAGTTTTTATAATTGTTATATTTTCAATTATTTCTAAAATATCTGAAAGAATACAAATAGAAAAACTATCAAAATTTTTAAAGTCGAGTGTTATATGGGGACTAGGTGTAATATTAACTATTTTTGTTGGAGTAGTTTCTTTAGAAGGAACTTTAAGCAGTAGTGTTGATGGAATAACAGCAAAAACAGCAAAAACTGCTGTATCAACAGTTATACCTGTTGTTGGAAAAATACTTGGAGATGTTGTAGATAGTGTTTTAGGATGTGGAATTATTTTAAAAAACGCTGTAGGCATTGTTGGTGTAATAATTATAATTGGTATATGTATAATGCCAATTATAAAAATTGCAACCTTATGTATAATGTATAGTTTAGCATCAGCAATAGTACAACCAGTTGCAGATGGAAAAATAGTAAAAATTTTAGATGAAATGGGAGGAGTTTTTAAATTGTTATTAGGAATTTTATGTGCATTATCAGTTTTATTAATTGTTGGAATTACTCTAGTTGTAAGAATTTCGAATAGTGGGATGATGTATAGATGATAAATTTTTTAAGCTCATGGGCAGAACAAGTGGTTTTAGCAGTTATTATTGCAACAATTATAGAACTTATTTTGCCTAATAGTAAAAACAAAAAATATGTTCAAATGGTAATAGGAATATATGTTTTATTTAATATAATTTCTCCAGTTATAAAAAACAAAGATATATTTACATTTGAAGAAATTAATTTAGAAAAATATTCAAACAGCTCAAATTATGAAGAAAATAATGGACAAAACTATGCAAATAATTCAAATTCTGAAGTAGACCAAACATCTATGGATTTAAGATTAGAAAAGATATATTTAGAAGAACTAGAAAATGATATTAAGACTAGATTTAAAGAAAAAAATATAGAAATTTCTAAATGTACAATAGATGCAGAATTAGATACAACTAAGAAAAATGCAGGAATTCATCTAATAACAGTAAAAGTAAAAGACTCTGTAGATAAAGAAGTTGTTAATCAAATAAAACAAGAAATAATAGAAGAATATGAAATTGATGATAACAAAGTTAAAATCGTATATAAATAATGTTATTAGAAAAAAGTAAAGTCATATATATAACACATTGATGATGAAAACATAATTAAAATCACATATAAATAATATTTGTGATGAAAGTTAAAATTACATATAAATATAATTATAGGAAAGGAGTGAAATTAAGATGTTTAAAGACTTATTTAAGAAAAAAGATGAACAAACAGATCAAAAAAGAAAAATTGAGAATATAGTTGTATTTATAATCATATTAATTATAACAGTATTAATAATAAATAATATTTTATCAAAAGAAGATAATAATACAAATTATGATTCAAATAAAGTATTAGCAGGTACAAGTTCAGAAAAAGAAGTTTCTACAGAAACTGATGATTTAGAAAAAGAGCTTGAAGATATTTTAGAAACAATTAATGGAGTAGGAAAAGTTAAAGTTTTAATAAAATATTCTGAAAGTAGTAAAATTGTTGCAATGTATAATGAAACTAATTCAGAAAATAAAACAGAAGAAAACACAGGAGATGGAGAAACAAAAAGTACAACAGAAAAAGAAACAAAAAAAGAAATTGCATATAGTGATGAAAATGGAGATAGTAAACCAATTACAGAAAGAGTAGTAATGCCTGTTATAGAAGGAGCAATTATAACTGCACAAGGAGCCTCTGATGCAAATATAAAATCATCTATTGTAAGTGCAGTTGAAGCTGTAACAGGTCTTGCTGTACATAAAATTCAGGTTTTTGAAATGGAAAAAAGTAAATAATATAAACAAAAACATATTTTTTTTAGTATTTTATAATTAAGCAAATTTTTTTGTTTTGCATAATATATAAAGAAAGGGATGAATTTATTATGAATATTGCAAAAATTAAATCTAAAACAGGAATTATTGCTGTATATGTTATGGCATTAATGTTAGTAGGACTTGGCTATTGGAATTATGTGTCTGTTGAATCTCAAAAAATACAAACTGTTGCAGAAACACAAGAAGAAAATAACCATGATGATGAAAACTTAGGAGATGCTCAATTAGTAAATAGTAATGATGTGATAATTGAAGATGAAAGTTTTGATGAGGAAATTGTTGGCACTATGAATACAGAATCAACTCAAAGTACCCAAGTTAATGCTGAAAATGGAAATAGTAATTCAAATAGTAGTTATTATGAAGAATCTAAATTGCAGAGAGATACAATGTATTCTCAAACATTAGAAACATATAAAGAAATGTTAAATAATTCTAATGTATCAGAAGAGCAAAAAGCAATTATTACACAGGAAATTACAAATTTAAGCAAAGAAAAAAATGCTATTATGGTTTGTGAAAATTTAATTACTACAAAAGGTTTTTCTAATTGCGTGATTTTTGTTAATACAGATAGTATTAGTGTTGTAATTGAAAGTGATGAACTTAAAACTGATGAAATTGCTCAAATTCAAAATATAATTTCAAGAGAAATGGGAGCAGAAGTTGAAGATATACATATCATGACAAAAAATTTTGCTACAAAAACCAATTAATCTTGATTTTTAAAATTCATTATTGTAGAATGTAAATATATCGTATATGGAAAAGGGAACAAAAATGGTAGATTTAAATAAAGATGTAAAATATGTAAAAGGAGTTGGACCCAATAGAATTCAGCTTTTAAATAAATTAAAAATATATACATTAAAAGATTTAATAACATATTATCCAAGAGATTATGAAGACAGAAGTAAACCTCAAAATATATGTGACTGTGAAGATGGTACAGAAGTTTTAATTGAGGCAATGCCAATAAGCAAAATAACAGAATACAGAAAAGGCAAAATGATAATTAGTAGATTAATTGTAAGAGACCAAACAGGTACATGTTATATTACATGGTATAATCAAGGATATTTAAAAAACAGATTTATACCTATGAAGTTTTACCGTTTTTTTGGCAAAGTGAGTAAAAAAGGGAATAGACTAGAAATGAATTCTCCTGTTTTTGACGAAATAGAGCAAACCAAAAATACAGGAAAAATCATTCCAATATATCCATTAACATATGAACTAAAGCAAAGCACTTTAAGAAGAATTATAGAAAATGGCTTAGCAGAAGTAGACGGAAAGTTAGAAGAAACGCTACCAGAATATCTTTTAAAAGAAAACAATTTATTAGACATAAATACAGCAATAAATAGAATACATTTTCCTATAGATTTTTCCGATTATAACAAATCTCGTGATAGATTAGTTTTTGAGGAATTACTAACAACTCAATTAGCTTTATTAAAATTAAAAAATAATTATGAAAGAGAAAAAAATGGTATAGAATTTAGTAAAGAAGTAAAAATGTCAGATGTAATAAATATTTTGCCATTTAAGTTAACAAAGGCACAACTAAGAGTTCTTGAAGAAATTGATAATGATATGGAAAGCCAAAGACCTATGAATAGACTTTTACAAGGAGATGTAGGGTCAGGAAAAACAGTTGTTGCAATGATTTCTGCATATAAAGCTGTAAAATCTGGATATCAAGCAGCAATAATGGCACCAACGGCAATTCTTGCAAGTCAACACTTAGAGGGTTTCCAGTCAATTTTATCTCAATTTGGAATTAGATGTGAGCTTCTAATTTCTAGTATTACTAAAAAGAAAAAAACAGAAATTTTGGAAAAATTGCAAAATGGAGAAATAGATATTTTAATAGGAACACATGCACTATTAGAAGAAAATGTAGTATTTAAAAATTTAGGACTTGTTGTAACAGATGAGCAACATAGGTTTGGAGTAAAACAACGTGCAACAATTGCAACAAAAGGCAAAAATCCAGACACAATCGCAATGTCTGCAACACCAATTCCACGTACACTAGCTTTAATATTATATGGAGATTTGGATATATCTATTATAGACGAATTACCACCAAACAGAAAGAAAATAGAAACATTTGCAGTTAGAAAAGGAATGACAGAGAGAGTAAATCAGTTTATTAGGAAGCAAATAGATGATGGTAGACAAGCATATATAGTTTGTCCATTAGTTGAAGAGAATGAAGAATTAGGATTAAAATCTGTAATAGAATTAGAAGAAAAATATAAAAACGAAACATTTAGTAGTTACAAAGTTGCATATTTACATGGAAAAATGAAAGCAAAAGAAAAAGACGAAATAATGGAAAAATTCAAAAATGGAGAAATACAAATATTAATTGCAACAACAGTAATAGAAGTAGGTGTAAATGTACCAAATGCAAGTATAATGGTAGTAGAAAATGCAGAAAGATTTGGACTTGCACAATTACACCAATTAAGAGGAAGAGTAGGAAGAGGAGAATATCAATCATATTGTATTTTAAAATTTGATGGAAATAGTGAAACAATAAGACAAAGAATGAAAGTAATGTGTGATACAAATGATGGATTTATAATATCAGAAAAAGATTTAGAACTAAGAGGTTCTGGAGACTTTTTTGGAACAGAACAACATGGTATACCAGAATTTAAAATTGCAAATTTATTTGAAGATATGGGAACACTAAAAAAAGTTCAAAAAATTGCAATGCAAATAATGGCAGATGACCCACTACTAGAAAAAGAAAAAAATGCAAAATTAAATGAATTAATAAAATCAAAATTTAGTTCAAGAATTGAGATTTAATATTGGGATTGTGGGCTTGGGGTCGGTCCCAAAACAAAAAAGGGACCGACCCCAGCAACAAAAGGGACCGACCCCAACGCAAAAAGGGACCGACCCCAACACAAAAAGGGACCGACCCCAGCAAACAAGAAAAGGAAGTAGATAAAAATGTTACAAATTATAGTAAAATTAATTGGAGCAATTATTGTATTAACAGGTGTAGTAGTTATATATGATGCACGTTTAATTACAAAAAAATATTTTGGATTTGGAGATAAAAATGAAGCGACTACAGGATTAAAAATGTTGGGAACAATAATTTCAACTGTAGGAGGATTAATAATATTCTTTATTGGCTAATAATATGCTAATAATAGTCTAATATAAGATAAAACAGGAAGAACACTATTAAAATTGACAGAAAGTAGGAAAATATTAGACAATAAAGAAACAGCAATAGTCTGTGAATAATACAAAATCAAAATAATATATAAATTATCTTTTATGTTCATAACAATAGCAATACAGTCGAGCAATTTAGAGAAAATAAAAAAGTTTCGATTGTACTCGAACAATTTGACAAAATGTAAAGAAAGTGATAGAATAGACTGTAGAAAGAAAGGAAAGATAAATATGATAAAACGTGAAATGTATTTAAAAAAATTAAGAGCATCATATGATAGTGAATTAATAAAAATTATAATTGGAGTCAGACGCTCTGGAAAATCTGTATTAATGAAGCAGATAATAGATGAACTAAAAGAAAAAGGAATAAGAGAAGATCATATTATTTATATAAATTTTGAAGATTATGATTATATTGATTATACAAACCCAAAAGAATTTAATAAATATGTAAAAGATAAAATAAAAGATAAAGATAAATATTACTTGTTTTTTGACGAAATACAAAATGTTGAGGATTTTCAAAGAGTAATAAATTCTTTTAGAGCAACTTTAAATGTTAGTATATTTATAACTGGTTCAAATAGTAAAGTCTTATCTGGAGAATTATCAACATATCTAGCAGGGAGATATATTAGTGTAAAAATTATGCCATTTACTTTCTCTGAATATTTTGAATTACAAAAAAGTAAACACATAGAAAAAAATAAAGATGAAGCATTTTTAGAATATGTTGAGTGGGGAGGAATGCCCCAAATATACAATTCAACAAATGAACAAGAGAGAAAAATGTATTTAAGAGATTTATATAATACAGTTATATTAAAAGATATTGTAGAAAGAAACACAATAAAAGATGTTAACCTTTTAAATAGAGTAATTCAATTTATAATGGAAAATATAGGTGGTGTTATTTCTGCAAATTCTATAACTAAATTTTTAAAAAGTGATAATGTTACATCAAGTTTAGACACAATTTTAAACTATATAGAATATATAACTAATTCCATGATTGTAAGTAAAGTTAATAGATATAATATAAGAGGAAAATCAGTAATGACTTTACTTGAAAAATATTATTTAGCAGATTTAGGAGTATTGCAATTAAAAAGTACTTCAATAGAAAAGAAAACAGGAGGGAGACTAGAAAATATAGTATATAATGAACTAATAGCCAGAGGATATGATGTTTATATAGGGAAAACAAATCATGGAGAAATTGATTTTGTTGTAGATAATTTTGGAGATAGATTTTATATACAAGTAGCAGATTATTTATCAAGTGACGAAGTAATAGAAAGAGAATTTGGAGCATATAGAAGTGTAGCAGATAATTTCCCTAAATATGTTATTACGATGGATAAAATTAATTATAGTAGAGATGGAATTATTCATAAAAACATAATAGATTGGTTATTAGAAAAATAAAAAGGCTGGTGGAGCTTGTGGCTCCAGCAGTCTTTTTCCCCATTAAGAAATGCAAAGTTTTTATGACTGAAAACTAATTTTTTGCCGAGACATAAAAATTAGTCTCTAGGCATAAAATAAACAATTTCTACGAGAAAGTCTTCGCCATTGTCAATGCTGAGGGTGTTATATTTGTTTTTCTCGTTTAAAATATAGATTTTATGCCCTGTAACATCGAAAAACCTCAAAATTTCTTTTGAGTACGAATTGCGGATAGTTCCGCTACAACATCCTTTTATGTGGATTATAGCGAATCTATGTAAGAAAGTTCCTGTTTTGAAAGTATAATTCCTGTCCTTCATTAAAAGGACAGCTACTCTCATATCCCGTGCAGTTAGATACACTGCAACAAGGAAGAGTAGTATAATTGCGACTAATGCAATTATTATTATTTTTGTGTACATTAAACTATCCTCCTTATAGTTATCACAATTGTGAATGTACGGATTGAACCTAATGGGGAAAGGTTCAATAAATCGGAATATTAACATAATATCATAAATTTAATATAAAGTCAATCTAAAAAGTTAAAAATTTCTATTGACAAAAAGATTCAGCTTGGTATAACTAAATCGAAATATGTCGAAAGAAAAAGAGGGGAAACAAAAAAATGAAAAACCTTGAAAGCCTTGTGGCTGTACACACATGTATATATTATAAAATAAATAGATTTCAACAAAAGATGAGCATAAAGCTATTTGGCAATATGTTATTTTTTGTGTATTTAAAATATACAAAAATAATATATTGTTGAATAGTATTTTTATACAAATAATATACACAAATAGCATATAATAAATATACTCAACAATATACAGCAAACATATTCAAAAAAAGTTTGTTAATTAATAAAGTTATTTAATTTATTAATATAAATACAAATATAAATGAAATTATATAGAAGTACAATATTCATTTATATAGATGGGAGGAAAAGATGAGCACCAAAAAAGAACCAAAGAACAGAAAAAAGAAACACAAATTAATAACAAAAGGACATGGAAATGAGCCAACAGTAATAGAATTTAATTTAAGTAAAGCAGTAATTTTGCTAATAATAATAGGAGTAGTAATAGCAGGATTAGTAACAAAAGAAATAGTAACAACAATAATAAAAGCAAGACAAAATAAAGTATTAGCAGAAGAAGCAACAAGTAGTGAAAATGCAGTATATGTACAAAGTTCAGATGGAATACAAGTACCAGTACCAAAAGGATATGTGGCATCACAAATACCAGGAGAGACATCAGTAAATGGAGGATTTGTAATATATGAAGATAATTATAATGGACAACCAATAGATTGGAATTCAATATTAGTAGAAACAAATAGTTTATCAGCAAATTCTTTAAATGCAAGTAATGCAATAAATAGTACAACACCACAAGCAACAAATGATGCATATTTAGACTATAGCAACAATCCATATAAAGACGAAGATGACTATGAAGAAGGAGAAGATGAATGGCAAACAAATGGACCAGAAGATGGAGAAGATTCAGATTCAACAGTAAAAATATATACATATGGAGCAATAATACAAAACAAAGATAAAAGTGGAAAGCTAATAGAAAATGGAGGAGCAGAATTTACATTATCATTAGGTGGAAATGCACAATATTTTAAAAAGACATCAGATGGAGTATATTTCTTAGTAAACTCAACAGATAGTGATGGAGGAGCACCAACCCAAACATTAGTAGTAGGAGCAGATGGAACATTAAAAATATATGGATTAGCAACAGGAAATTACACATTAACACAAACAAAAGCACCAAAAGGATATAATAAAGCATCATCAACAGCAGCAATAAATATAGTAGATGCAGAACCAAAACAGAAAAATATAAATTATTATATTTATGTTCTGGTTTAAATTATATATATATAAAGATTTTAACAAATGAGAATAGTTTAAAACTATAAGCAACTTAAAATAGAACAAAAATATATTAATTTTTTTGAGTCAAACTTTAATTTATTTAATTAACTAAACTATTGACAAAAATATTAAAAATGATATAGGATTATATTATAACAAAAGAAAAATTTTACCCAATGATTAAAGTAAGATTAAAGAAAATTTTATTAAAGAATTTCATTTAATTCAAAATTTTCTAATATCTTTTAAGCTTTAAGAAAGGAATTAAAATTATAAAAATGAATAAGACAAACAAAAAAATAAATCCAAAAGAACAAGGAGCATTAAATGTAATAACTATTATTATTACAGTAGCAATTCTTGTATTATTATCTGGTATAACTATAGCCGCTTTAGTAGGTAATGGAGAAAATGGTATTTTAGCTAGAGCTCAGCAATCTAGGCTTATGAATGAAATTGCAATAGAAAAAGAAAAAATAGAAACTGCAGTACAAAGTACAATAGGTACAAAATATGCTGGGAAAATTGATGGTCCAGCTTTATATAATGAACTAAAAAATAACATGAAAGAAAATATAGAATGGAACATATGTGGAACAACTAATTATATCACTTTTGTTGATAGTGAAAGAATATATTTAGTAACAGACAGAGGAGAAGTTTTGGCATTTGAAGACCCAGATTTTGAAGTTGGAGTAATCATGTCAGAAAATACAACATATACAGACCCTGATGGACATACTGCAATAATTCCTGCTGGTTTTTGCCTAGTAAGAGGCTCTGTAAAAATATCTGATGGATTGGTTATATCTGATGTTGCATATGATGACATATTTAATTCTGAAGGTGGAAATCAATTTGTATGGATTCCAGTAGATGGCGAAAATTTAAAATATGAAAGAGATACCACAATTGGAAAAGATTTATCTTATAAATATTATGAATATACAGACTGGAAAGATGAAGGAGTAAACACAAGCAGTGTTTCAAAATATAAAGGATTTTATGTAGCAAGATTTGAAGCTGGAATACCAGAAAACACAATTTTTACAAATCAAGAAAATGATAATACTTATATAGAAACAGGAAAAAATATAGGTAGTTATACACCTGTAAGTAAAAAAAATACAAAATCTTGGAATTTAATTAATCAAGTTAATGCTAAAGCAGTATCAGAGAGAATGTATAGGAATAGCAACTCTGTAAAAAGTTGCTTAATAGACAGTTTTGCATGGGATACTATTACAAAATGGTTATCAAATTCTGGCTATAATATTACAAACAGTACTGACTGGGGTAATTTTATGGATTCCAAATTTGACTATTTAGGATTATGTGCAAAACATAATTACAGTGAAAATAAATGGAAAGTATCTAAAAAGTGGGAAGAAACAAATGCAATAAACTCTGGAGAAATGACAGAAATTCCAACAGGTTCTACAGAGAGAAATTTTGCAAATAATATATATGATTTTGCAGGTAATATGTGGGAATGGACAACAGAAAATGGAAAACATGCTGGTCCATCAAATACGTATGGAGTACTAAGAGGAGGAGGCTTTTTTACAGAAAGTGGTACAACAGCTGTAGGACAAAGAGATGGTTTAAACAGAGACATATATAGTGCTGTTAATGTTGGTTTTAGAGTTGTTCTATATTTAAAATAAGTAAAAATAAATTTCTATTTTGCTTTTTACAATATAAATTTTTTAAAACTAAGAAATAATTTGTATAATGAAGTATAAATTAAAAAAAATGAGATAAACTAATTTTTAGATATAAATTTTTATAAAAATCGTTGATTAAACAGTTGCAAAAATTTAATTTATATGCTAAAATAAATATAACAAAAAGTTAATAAATATCAGCCCTGCGTAGTGCGTGTAGGCAGAATTTTTAGAACCTACAAGTTTAAAAAGGGACCAAATCTTTGGGTATGGCGTGCAAGCTTACACTTTTGCAAATTTAAATTTAGCTTTAAGTAGTAAGAAGCCCACAAGTACTCAAGTAGGACCCACCTGTCGAAGACAGGTCCTTAAAAATTCCACTAACTTACGGCTAATGTGGGGAAACAAAATAATTCAATAACGAAGTAAGGTGAAAAACAGTTAACTGTTTTTCACCTTTTGCCATTCTGTTTTGTTGGGGGCGGTCCCTTTTTCTATTAGGGTCGGTCCCTTTTTCTATTGGGGTCGGTCCTAAATCATACCAATATATAAAATATTTTGCAATACCGCGTAAGCGACTAAATGAGTGTAGCGAATGCGATTTGGAGCAACTTATTTATAGCAATTCTTTTGTAGGTTGCGACACACAAGTTATAAAAAATTTTTTATATATTGGTATGATTTAGGACCGACCCCAATAGAAAAAGGGACCGACCCTAGCCAAACTGCCCAAAAAGGGACCGACCCCAATGTTATAGGACAAAAAGAGAACCGGCACTTTTTTTCCCAACCCAAGACAAAATTATAAAGAATTTCTTAAAACTCTTTATTTTTTTATAAAAATATAATATAATGTACTCGCAACTTGTAAAATAACAAAAATAGGGATTTTTCACGAAAGGAAGTAAAAATAATGAGTGAAGATAAGGAAAAAGAAACAAAGAAAAAGGTTAAAAAAGAATCAAATTCAAAAACCAAAAAAGTAAAAAATAGTAAAAAAGAAACCAAAAAAGTCTCAAAAGAAAACAAGATGAAATTCAAATATAAACATCCAAAATTGTGTATCGCACTAAAAATATTATTAATAATATTTTTATTATTATGTGTAATATTTGCTGGAGTTGCAGTAGGATTAATATATGGTGTATGGGGTGATGATTTTAAAATTGATATATCACAACTTACAATGTCAGAAAATACAATAATTGTAGATGCTAATGAAAATGTTTTGGCAGAACTAAATGGAAGTGAAAATAGAAAAATCATTACATTAGAAGAAATGTCACCATATTTACCAAAAGCATATATAGCAATTGAAGATGAAAGATTTTATCAACATCATGGAGTAGACTTTAAAAGAACTGCTGTTGCAATATTTTCATTTGTAACACATTTTGGTAAATCAACAGCAGGAGGAGGAAGTACAATTACACAACAATTAGTAAAAAATATAACTCAAGATAAAGATTCAAGTGGTATAAATGGTGTAATTAGAAAAGTTAAAGAATGGGTAAAAGCATATCAAGTAGAAAATGAATTGACAAAATATCAAATTCTTGAATTATATTTAAACTTAATACTTGTTGGCGGAAGAAATTATGGAGTTGAAGCAGGTGCTGAATATTATTTTAGTAAAAGTGCTAAAGATTTATCTATTGCACAATGTGCATTTTTAGCAGGAATTAATAATGCACCAAACTCATATGACCCATATTCAAAAACTAAAGATAATACAGAAAAAATAAAAAACAGAACAAAAACAGTATTAAATCAAATGAAAAAATTAGAATACATAAATCAAGAAGAATATGATTCGGCTGTTGCAGAAGTTGAAGCTGGATTTACATTCCAAAACGGAATTAAAGGAAATGTATATTCTTCACACACAGATGCTTTAATAGACCAATTAGTAGAACAAATAATGGAAGAAAAAAATATTTCTAGAGAAGCTGCTGAAACATATTTAAGTACAAGTGGATTAAAAATATATTCAACACAAGATGCTAATATACAAAATATAATGGAAACAGAAATGAAAGATGAAAGATATAAATTAGCATTAAAAGATGAAAAGAAAAATACTGTTTATGATGCAAATGGAAATGTTGTATATGCCCAAGCAGCTGCTGTATTTATCGACCCAAAAACAGGATATGTAGTTGGAGCTGTTGGACAATTAGGTGAAAAAACAACATCTAGAGGTCTAAATAGAGTAAATTCTGTAAGACAAACAGGTTCTTCTATAAAACCTATTGCAGATGTTTTACCAGCTATAGAAGAGGGATTAATAACTCCTGCTACATTATATGCAGATAAATATACAATATTTGGAGGAGGATATGACCCAGAAAACTATAATGGATATTCAAAAAAAGCTTATATAACAGTTAGATCTGCAATAACTACATCACAAAATATACCATTTATAAAAATTATGGCAGAATTAACACCAAAAAAATCTATGGAATATTTGAAAAAGATGGGAGTAACTTCATTAGATGAAAAAAAAGATAATAATCTTGCTTTATCAATTGGAGGATTAACATATGGTATTAGTCCATTAGAAATGGCAGCAGCTTATGCTATGATTGCTAATGATGGAACTTATATAGAACCTACTTTCTATACAAAAGCTGTTGATTCAAATGGAAATACTGTAATGCAACCAAATCAAAAAACAGAAAGAGTTTGTTCAGTAGAAACAGCTTATTTGGTTAAAGACATGTTAAAATCTGTTGTAACTTCTGGAACAGCTACATATTGTAAAATTAGTGGAATGGATGTTGCTGCTAAAACTGGTACAACAAATGAAGTAAAAGATAGATGGTTATGTGGATTTACAAATTACTATGCTGGTGCAGTATATTATGGATTTGATGAACCATCACATATTTCTATTTCAAGTAATAAATCTTCAGGTTTAATTTTTGCTAATATTTTGAAAAAAATTCATGCAAATTTAGAAGGTTCAAAATTTAACAGACCTGAAGGAGTTGTTAATGCAACAGTTTGTGATGATAGTGGAAGACTTGCATCAGACAAATGTACACACACACATTCAGAAATATTTATTAAAGGCAAATTACCAGAAACATGTGATGCTCACGAAAATACTTATTTAATTTGTAAAGACTCTAATTTACTTGCAAATGAATATTGTCCAGAATCATCAAGAGAAAATAGAAATTATGGATATGTTCCAGAAAAAGAGAGATTAGGATTATGGAATACGCCTGATGTAAAAAAAGCTACATCAGCACCAACTGGATATTGTACAATTCATAAAAAGCCAGAAGAAACAAAACCTACAGAGCCAACAACAAATAAAACAGAGCCTACAAAACCAACAACTAGCCCAACAACAGGAAGTACAACAGGAGGTAATACATCAAGTACAAATAAAACAGAACCAACAAATCCGAAAACAGAACCTACAAAACCAACAACTAGCCCAACAACAGGAAGTACAACAGGAGGTAATACGTCGAGTACAAATAAAACAGAATCTACCAATTAAAGAAAATCTTTGATTTTCTTTAATTGAGATTTTCTTTAATTTAAATTTTTTTAATTGAAAAATTTTTAAATTGAGATTTTCTCCTTGCAGTCGAAAACTCAAATAAGGTTTATAGGTAACACCTTAGTTATAAAAACCTAAATATATTACAAGGAAAATAATAAATAATGGATATATTTTTTTACAATACACTACATAAGCAAAAAGAACTATTTAAACCAATAAAAGAAAGTGAAGCCACAATATATTCTTGTGGCCCAACTGTTTATAAAGATGCTACAATTGGTAATATGAGAACAAATTTATTAAGTGATACATTAAGAAGAATTTTAAAATATAATGGTTATAAATTAAAACATGTTATGAATATTACAGATGTAGGGCATTTAGTTTCTGATGGAGATGAAGGAGAAGACAAAATGATAAAATCAGCTAAAGAAGAACATAAAACTCCATTAGAAATAGCAGAACATTATACAAAATTATTTTTTATAGATTTAGAAAGATTAAATATTCAAACACCAGAAGTTGTATGTAAAGCAACAGACCATATAAAAGAAATGCTTGATATGGTAAAAAAGATTATGGATAACGGCTATGCATATGAAACATCTACAGCAATTTATTTTGATGTATCTAAATTAGATGAATATGGAATTTTATCTGGAATTGATTTAAAAAATCAAAAAGCTGGAGCAAGAGTTGATGTAGACCCAGAAAAAAGAAATCCATATGATTTTGCACTTTGGATAAAAGCACCAGAAAATCATTTAATGAAATGGGATAGTCCATGGGGACCATCTTATCCAGGCTGGCATATTGAGTGTTCTGCAATGAGTACAAAATATTTAGGAGAAGAATTTGATATACATACAGGTGGAATAGATTTAGTTCCAACACATCATGAAAATGAAATTGCTCAAAATAAAGGAGCATGTGGTAAAATACCAGCACATTATTGGATTCATGGAGAATACTTACTTGTTAATGGTGGAAAAATGTCTAAAAGCTTGAAAAATGTATATTTATTAGATGATATTATTAAAAAAGGATATGATCCACTTACATATAGATTATTTAATTTTTCATGCCATTATAGAGGAAAATTAAATTTTACATGGGAAGGAATTGAATCTGCATCCGCTTCTTTAGAGCGTTTAAGAGAAGGATATCAAAATCATTTAAATGGAACAGAAGAAGTTCCTGATGAAGTAATAAATGATTTAGAAAATAGATTCCATAAAGCAATAAATGATGATATGAATATGCCACTTGCATTAAGTGTTGTATGGGAAGCTGTTAGATATAAAAATAAATCTAAAAAAATAGCTGAATTATTAAAAAAGTTTGACACAGTTTTAGGAATAGATATTGATAAAGCCAAAAAAACAGAAGAACTACCACAAGATGTTTTAGATTTATTAGAAAAAAGAAATGAAGCAAGAAAAAATAAAAATTGGGAAGAATCAGATAGAATAAGAGATGAAATTTTAGAAAAAGGCTATATAATTAAAGATACTAAAAATGGAGCAGAATTACAGAAAAAAGCATAAAAGAAAACATAGTACAAAATAAGTATTTCTATATTTATGAGTGTTATGATAAAGGAACAGATAAGAAATTAAATTTAGTGTGAAAGGAAGAGACTCATGATAAATTTTAAAAATATAATTGCAGAAGAAATTTCTAAAATAACAAATATTGAAATTAATGAAATAAGCAAATTTATAGAAGTTCCAAAAGAGTCAGAAAATGGAGATTATGCATTTCCATGTTTTAAATTAGCAAAAACATTAAAAAAATCTCCAAATTTAATAGCAGATGATTTAAAATTAAATATAAATATTCCAGA
Organism: uncultured Clostridia bacterium; assembly: GCA_944388045.1. Lineage (GTDB taxonomy): Bacteria > Bacillota > Clostridia > TANB77 > CAG-508 > CAG-269. The sequence goes on from CALXHG010000002.1 coordinate 65,835, forward strand.
AAATATTATAGAAAAAATAGAAGTAGTTGGCGGATATTTAAACTTTTTTATAAATAAAGAAACACTTGCAACAGAAATTTTAAGTGAGGTAACAAAAACAGAAAATTATGGAAAATCTAATATAGGAGAAGGTAAAAATATAGTTATAGACTATTCTTCTCCTAATATAGCAAAAACATTCCATATAGGGCATTTACGTACAACTGTTATTGGTGCAGCATTATACAATATCTATAAATATCTTGGATATAATGTAACTGGAATAAACCATATAGGAGATTATGGAACACAATTTGGAAAACTAATTGAAGGATATAAAAGATGGGGAGCAGAATATAATTTAGACGAAAATCCTATTGAAAAATTAACAGAAATTTATGTAAGAATATCAAATTTATGTAAAGAAGATGAAAGTGTTTTAGAAGATTGTAGAAATAATTTTAAAAAGCTAGAAGATGGAGACAAAGAATGTGTTGAATTATGGACAAAATTTAAAGATTTAAGTTTAAAAGAATTCCAAAAAGTATATGATATACTTGGAATAAAATTTGACTCATGGAATGGAGAAGCTTTTTATACAGATAAAATGCAAGAAGTAATAGATTTGTTACAAAAATCTGGTAAATTAATAGAATCTCAAGGAGCTAGAATAATAGATTTAGAAGAATATGGAATGGCACCATGTTTAATACAAAAATCAAATGGGTCATCTACATATGCAACAAGAGATTTAGCTGCAATTTTATATAGAGCACGTACATATGATTTTGATAAAGCTTTATATGTAACATCATATGAACAAACATTGCATTTTAAACAAGTTTTTCAAGTTGCAAAATTGTTAGGTTTAGATAAAAAATATACAGATGGATTAGAACATATATCTTATGGAATGGTTTTACTAGAAACAGGTAAAATGTCTACAAGAGATGGAAATGTTGTAAAACTTGAAGATTTATTAAATGAAGCAATAGAAAGAGCAAAAGAAATTATAAACGAAAAAAATCCAAAATTAAAAAACAAAGATGAAATTGCTAAAAAAGTTGGAGTAGGAGCAGTTGTATTTAATGATTTATCAAATAGTAGAGTTAAAGATGAAATATTTAATTGGGATAGAATTTTAAGTTTCCAAGGAGAAACAGGTCCATATTTACAATATACTTATGTTAGAACAAAAAGCATAATAGAAAAAGCAGGAGGGCTTCCATCATTTGAGAATATTGATAAAAAATATTTACTAGAAGACTCTGCAAACAAAATATTAAAAATACTTTATAATTTTGAAAAAACATTAATACAAGTTACAGAAAAAAATGAACCATGTATATTATCAAGATATTTAATAGATTTAGCAAAAGCTTACAGTAATTTTTATAATGAAAATCAAATTATTACAAAAGATAAAAAGATTCAAAATACTAGAATATTTTTAACATATGCTACAGGAAATGTATTAAAAATAGGAGCAAAATTACTTGGAATAGAAATGCCTGATAGAATGTAGTATTGTTAAGAAAGGAAGAAAAATGTCGAAAAAAAAGAAATCAGTTGAAATTAATTTTGGAATTATATTACTTTTTGTTGTAGTAATAGGTATTATCATATTTGTTGTTGGAAGACATTCAGCAAATACAAAGTATAGCGAAAAACAAAACGAAAATTTATCAGAAAATACTGGGACACAAGAAACCAGTAAAACAAATATATATTCTAATAATGTTATAATGTTAGATATAGGAAAATTATCTGATAAATGGCAAGTTGTAGAAAAACCAAATGGTTCTATTTTATATTATATACAAGGACCAGCAAATCAAAAAGAAGATGGAACAACAGATGACATTAGAATAAATATTTATTTAGAAAAAAGTGATATGACAAATGAAGAGATGAAAACTCAACTATTAGAACATTCTATATATTCAACAATAGAATATACAAAAACACAATTAATTAATGATATACAATGGAGAGAATTTGAAGCAGGAAATAAAGGTATAAAAGCCAAAATACTTGCTGTTATGCAAGATGGATATATGTATGCAATAGAAATTGTTGGAGAAGAAAATTTATATAACCAATATTATAATGAAGCAATGAGAACAGCAATGACAATACAAATTGCAAGTAAAATTCCAGATGATGTTGCTTCAGATGTAATTTATAATTATACAAATTTAGCAGATATAAAAATAGGTGGTACACAATATTTATTAAATAGTTTAAGTTTACCACAAACAGTAGAAAACACTAATGAAACATTGCCAGAAGAATATTCAGATTATAAATTTACTGGAATTGCATATTCTGACTTTGAAAATGCAATGACAAAATATATGACAACAGATGTATTAAAATCTCAATTTAGTGAATTTATAAATTATAATGGTACATTATATATGAAGGAAGTAACAGGAACCCAAACAGATTATATGATTGAAGATATAAAAGTAAAAACAATAAAAGGACAAGAAACAACTTATGAAATTACTAAACAAAATATGAACAATTATATAAGATTAATTCAAAATATAACATTAAAATTTGAAAATGGAGTTTGTGTTGTTTCTAATGTGGAGGCTTAAATGAAAAAATTGTTAGAAGAAACTAAAACAATAATGAAAAAATATGGAATAAAAGCAAATAAAGATTTGGGACAAAATTTTTTAATTAATAATGATGTTGTTGAAAATATTATTAATTCAAGTGAAGTTTCTGAAGAAGATTTAATTATAGAAATTGGACCAGGATTAGGTACATTAACAAAAGAATTATTAAAAAAAGCAGGAAAAGTTATTTGTATAGAATTAGATAAAAAAATGATTAAAATTTTAAAAGAAAGATTTATTAGTTATTCTAATTTAGAAATTATTAATGATGATGTATTAAAAGTTAATTTGAAGGAATTAATAAATAAGTACAAAGGTCATGATAATATAAAAAAAGTTAAAATTGTTGCAAATCTTCCATATTATATTACAACTCCAATAATTATGAAATTATTAGAAGATAAATTAGATATTGAGTCTATAACTGTTATGATACAAAAAGAAGTTGCAGATAGGTTGATTGATATACCAGGTGGAAAATATACAGGAGCTATTACTTATACTATATTTTATTATTGTGAATCTGAAAAAATTATGGAAGTTCCAAGTGATTCTTTTATTCCTGAACCTGATGTGACTTCTGAAGTTATTAAAATGAAATTAAGAAATAAACCTGCAGTTGAGATTGAAAATCCTAAAGTTATGTTTATGATAATTAAAAGTGCTTTTATGCAGAGGAGAAAAACTTTGCTAAATGCTTTGACAAATACTCAAGTTTTTGCAAGCAAACAAGAGGGATTAAAAATTTTGAAAAAGCTAAATTTAGATGAAAATGTTAGAGCTGAAAATTTAAGTATTCAAGATTATGCAAATATTGCTAAAGAAATTTTATAACTATATTGGAGTGTGATTTTAGTGAAAATTGTTTTTATGGGAACACCAGATTTTGCGAGAGATTCTCTAGAAGCTATATATAATAAAGGATATGAAATTTTAGGAGTAGTTACAAATGTAGATAAGCCAAAAGGAAGAGGAATGAAGTTAATACCTACTCCTGTAAAAGAATTTGCAATAGAAAAAAATTTAAAAGTTTATCAACCAGAAAAAGTTAGAAATAATCAAGAATTTATTCAAGAAATAAAAAACTTAAATCCAGATATAATTTGTGTAGTTGCTTATGGAAAAATTTTACCTAAAGAAATATTAGATATTCCAAGATTAGGATGTATTAATGTTCATGGATCACTTTTACCACAATACAGAGGAGCAGCTCCAATACAATGGGCTGTTTTAAATGGAGATAAAGTAACAGGAATTACAACTATGTATATGGATGTTGGTATGGATACTGGTGATATGATTTTAAAAGAAGAAGTTCAAATTGGAGATAATGAAACAACTGGTGAATTATGGGATAGATTATCAAAAATAGGTGCAAAGCTTTTAGTTCAGACAATAGAACAAATAGAAAATGGAACAGCCCCTAGAGTTCCTCAAGGAGATAATTTTACTTTAGCTCCAATGCTTAATAAGGAAATGGCAAAAATTGATTGGAACGGAAAAAGTGCTTTTGAAATAAAAAATTTAGTTAGAGGACTAAACCCTATAATGGGAGCATATTCGTTTTTAGATGGTAAAAAGTATAAATTTTGGAAAGTTGAAGTTTTACCAATAAAAAATGAATCTGAAAATATAAGTGTTTTGACAATTGATAATGAATCTAAGGATAATAATTTTTTACAAATTGAAAATGAATTAAAAAAATCTGAAAATGAATTTAAAAATAAGATAAATGGTACAATTTTAAAATCTGATAGTAAAGATGGACTTTATATAAAAGCTAAAGATGGTATTATTAAAGTTCTTGAGATTCAAGCTGAAAATGCTAAAAAGATGTCTATATGTGATTTTTTAAGAGGAAATAATTTAGAAGTAGGAAAAAAGTTTGAATAATTACTATATTTTTGTTCATAATGATAAAAGAAAAGGGAAGATTAGAGTATTTTTATAATATATTTGGATTTGATTTTCTCTAAATTTTAAATATAGAAAGGAAATTTTCATTATGGAAGAAAATATAATTAATTTAAATAAGTTTTTAAGTGAATTAGAAATTATGTCTGTGAAATTGCAAAATTATCATTGGAATGTTCAAGGACATAATTTTTTTATTATCCATAACAAGCTAGAAGAATTTTATGATGAAATTAGAGAGCAAATTGATGAGATTGCAGAACATATTTTAGCAAAGGGATATGAGCCTCTTGGCACAATGAAAGATTTTATTAGTAATTCTGAAATTGTTGAAGCTAAAAATGAAAAAATTAAGAGTGAAGAATTATTGAAAATAGTAACTCAAGATTTTAACACATTATATAAGAAAGCTGTTGAGATAAAGAAATCTGCAGAAAAAGTAGAAGATTATGAAACTTCTGCATTGATTGATGATTATTTACGTGATTATTCTAAAAAATTATGGATGTTGAATGAGGTTACAAAAAATTAGAAAATTAATATTTAGAGTTTTTATATGTTGATATATTAATATTTTATAAATTTTTCAGTTCGTTACAATATTTAAGAAAATCATTTAACAAATTCTAAAATATTTTTAATCACATTCAAAATTTATGCAATATTAATATATCAACATAATTTTATAAATCAAAATTGAATATTATAAAATCTTTTAAAAATAAAAATGTATAAAAAGCAGAAAAACATGCATGTAATATTTTTCCTATAATATATGGCTTTATAGATAAATCTGTTTTTGATATTACACTCCACACTTGTAAAAGTACAGAAATTCCTCCTAATCCTAATAAAAATGATGCTAAAATAATATTTATAGATATCTTTTTTTCTGGTAAAGTGCAAATAATATTTAATCCATTTGTTAATTCTATAATTCCAGAGATAAAACCAGATGAGAATGAAGTTGGTATATTCAATAAATTAAAGATAGGATTAATAAAGTTACATAAAATATTAAGTAAATTGCTTGTTTTTATTATATTTAAAATTACAGAAAAAAGTACAACAAATCCTCCAATTAGTAGAATAGTATTTATTGAATTTGTAATACTGTTTCCAATTATTCCACCTAAGTTAGATAATGTTATTTCATTTATTTTATTTGATTCATATTTTTGTAAATTAGTTTTTTCTTTTGCTTTATATTTCCAAAATCTGAATAAAAATCCCACGGTTAATGATGCCAGTAAATGTGTAAAAAGAAGTAAAAAACCAATTGTTGAATTACCGAACATTGTTATTCCAACAGTTCCAATTATAAATAATGGACCAGAATTATTAGTAAAACTTAATAATCTTTCACATTCTTCTTTTGAACATATATTGTTTTTCCTAAAGTTTGCAGAAATTTTTGCACCCATTGGATATCCACTAATAATACCCATAATCAATGCAAAACTTCCTTCGCCTCTTATATTAAAAAACGGTTTCATAAATTTATTTAATAATTTTCCCATATTATATATTAAATTTGTGTGTGTGAGTAATTCTGTTGCTACAAAAAATGGAAATAATGATGGTACAATTGAATTTGCCCACAAAATTAGTCCATTTTTTGCTGATGAAAGATTTGTGCTTGAAAATATTATTAATGATATTGTAAATAATACTAAAATAAATGGTATTATAAATTGCTTAATTTTTATAATATAAAAATTGTTTTTTCTCATATTAAATATTAGACCTTTCTTTTATCTACTTATATAAATATATAGTTAAAAATAAAATTTATTATTAAAAATTTTTATTATACAATAGGAAAGTTATACTTTCCTATTGTATAAAATGCAACAATCGCTAGTCTTTTGAGATTTTCTTCTTGTATAGGAAAAATCGCTTTTTCCTATACAAGAAAAGAGCTTCGCTCAAACGGATGCACACAATTTTACTTCGTAAAATTGGCGCACGAACAATGACGCGGACTTTAAAATGTTATAAACATATAAAATGTCCAAAAAAGTTCGCTATTGTTCTTTGTTCTACTGATAAAAGATTTGTGCTTGAAAGTATTATTAATGAATAATTTATAGTCAATTATTTGATGGCAAAAAAATGTTCGAAAAAATTTTAAAAAAGTATTGACATTTTTTAAATTAAGATATAAAATGTAATCACAAAAGCGAACAAGAGTTCAAAATAAATTAAGGAGGAAAAATCATGAGTATATTTGGAAAAAAGAATAATGTTATTACATATACAGTAAATAAAGCAATAAATAGAGAAATGTATATTACTATACAAAACGGAGAAGTTGTAGTAAATGCACCATGGTATTTAAGTTCAAGCAAAATCCAAGAAGCAGTAGAACAAAAGAAAAATTGGATATTAAGCAAAATGAATGAATATGCAGAACAAAATAATCCAAATATACAATCAGTTAAAATATTTGGAAAAAACTATGATGTAAAAGTATATTACCAAAATATAACTACTCCAGAATTAAATTTAGAAGAAAATTATCAAATAAAAATAATTTTACCAATAAAATATAAAAAAGTTGGAAATGAGCAAATTTTAAAAATATCAATTGAAAAGATGTATGAGCAAATTGCAAATAACGAAATAGATAATATTATGGAAAAAGTTAGACTAATATTAGGACTTGCTCCAGAAGATTATGCAATAGAACAATTAGATTCTGAACTTGCAAAATGTGTTGGAAGCAAAAAAATAATTATAAATCCAAAATTAATGCAATTCAAAAAAGAAGTAATAGAATATGTAATTGCACATGAATTTTGCCATATAAAATATAAAACTCATTGTAAAAGTTTTATAGATTTAATGGAAAAGAACTTTGAAAATTATTCAAAAATAGAAAAAGAACTAAGTGGATATAAATTTTAATTATATCCACTTAATGGCTTGTTAATATATTAATAATTATATTAAAACACCTTTTAATTTTTTTAATTGGTAACCCGTAGATATCATTTACATTCTACAATTGTAGAATGTAAATGTGTAAGTATATAATTCGAAAGCATTATTGCTTCTTTTATGTAAATAAACATAAAAATATATAAGTATAAAAAAAGTTTAATATCTTGCAAATTTAAAACAAATATGCTAATATAATTATGATGTAAAAATATTGGGGCATCGCCAAGCGGTAAGGCATCGGACTCTGACTCCGACATTCCTGTGTTCGAATCACAGTGCCCCAGCCAATAAAATATAATTTGAGATGAGGCAATGGAAATGTGTATAAATTATGCCCAATTTAAAAAGATAATGCTTAGAATAAAATAATTTAAACTAAAATAAGGCGTTTTTGCTGACAAACGCCTTATTTTAGTTTAAAATTATTTTGGGGGTAAAATTTATGATATTTTTATATAAAGAATTAAAAAATCAAGGGCTAGATAATTACAAAATAAACAAAAAATTAGAAAATAAAGAACTATATAAAATTGAGATAGAATAGATATTGGAGTACATAAAAACCTAGATATAAAGCAAGAAGAATATATGTTTAATTTTGAAGTATTTAATATTGGATAGGAGAAAATACAAATATTGTTTTAATTTTATAAAGCAATTAGAGCCTTTGGTAGTATAATATAAAATAAAAAAAAGAGGTGGATGTATTAAAAGTAGCACATCATATCTCAATATGATAAATTAATATTTACAGATGCCTATGACAAAACAACTACCCAAGAAAATTATGCAATGTTAAGGGAAAATGGAAAATTTTAAAATAAATTCCAAAAAGACCAGCACAAATAATGTGCTGGTCTTGAAAATGCCAATTTTTAGATTTAGCTTTAAATGAGCTTATAAATTGCTATTGCTTCAAACAAACCATTTTTAATGAGTTTAATGAAACAATCAAATGGAATTTCTTTATTTAAACACCCATTAATCTTACACTGTGGAAGTGTTTTACAAAGAGAATCCAAATTAAGCATTTCAAAGTCATCACGGCTAAGTGCAATTCTGTAAAAAATCCTTTCACTTTTGTCATAGCGGAAAAACAAATTATCAGTGTTACAACTTCTTTCTACCCGAATAATAACATCTTCTAAACTATTTACCGCTTCAAGAACTTCCAAAGAATCTGTTTTACCAAATTCAAAAAAGTTTTTGTTTTTTAAAACTCGGTAAAGAACTTTTTCATCAGACATTTTCTAATAACTCCTCTCAAACTTGAAAAAGATTATACAGTTGTTTTGTAACAACCTTTTTATTTTACTACAACTAGAATAAAATGTAAAGAAAAATTCTTGTATAAAACACTTGTAAAATTTATATAATTAGTGTAAAATAATCATGAAAAGTAAACAATAATAAAAAATAGAATATTTTAAATATAAACAAACATTTATAAAAAGTCAATAGAAAGGAAAACCAAATGAGATTTGTAACAGATGAGAAAGGTAGAAAAGAATATAAAGAATTTTTAGAAAAACACGAAAGGTGTAATTTTCAACAATCACCAGAATGGGCAAAAGTAAAAGAAAATTGGAAGAATGAGATTGTTATAGCAGAAGATGAGAGTGGAAAAATTATTGGAGCAATAAGTATCTTAATTAGAAAGATACCTATTTTTGGAAATATAATGTACTCTTCAAGAGGACCAACATGTGATATACATGATATAGCAGTTTTAAAACAACTAACAGATGGAATAAAAGAACTAGCAAAAAAATATAAAGCAATAGTATTTAGTGCCGAACCAGATATATTAAGTAGTGATGAAGAATATAAAAAAATAGTAACAAATTTAGGATACAGAATAAAAGATGATGCTAAAAACTTTAGAGAAGAAATTCAACCAAGATATGTATTTAGATTAGATATAAAAGATAAAACAGAAGATGAAATATTTGCAGGATTTCACTCAAAAACAAGATATAATGTACGTTTAGCAATAAAAAAAGGAGTAGAAATAAAAGAAGGAACAAAAGAAGATTTAAAAGATTTCCATAAAATTATGGTAGAAACAGGAGCGAGAGATGGATTTATAATTAGATCTTTGTCTTATTTTGAAAAAATGTATGATGAAATGGCACCAGAACATATGAAATTACTAATGGCTTATTATGATGGAAAGCCTATTTCAGGAGTAATACCAATTTTCTATGGAAATAAAACATGGTATTTATATGGAGCAAGTAGTAATGAACATAGAAATTTAATGCCTAATTATTTATTACAATGGGAAATGATAAAAATGGCAATTGCCAGAAAAGACGATATATATGATTTTAGAGGAGTTTCTGGAGTTGTTGACGAAAACCACCCTCAATATGGTTTATACAGATTCAAAAAAGGATTTGGAGCAACATTTACAGAATTTATAGGAGAAGTTTATATACCATTTAAACCAATAACATATTCATTATATAAATTTTCTGAAAAAACATTTAGAAATTTAAGAGCATTAAAAACTAAATTTAAAAAACCAGATAAAAAGAAATAATAATTTTTATTTTAAAAATAAGTTGTTTTTGTAAAGTTTTAGAAAATTTATATTTTACATAAATAACTTGAATTAAATGAATTTTATAAACAACTGAGAGGAAGAATAGTATTGAAAGAATTATTAGTTGAAAAAAATAAAATAAAGCATAATTTAAAAATTATAAAAAAAATAATAGAAGCAGATGGAAAAAATGATAGTGGAGAAAAAGTAAAAATTATTGCAGTTGTCAAAGGAAATGGTTATGGACTTGGACTTATACAATACTCAAAATTTTTAATAGATAATGGAATAAAAATATTAGCAGTTGCAACAGTAGAAGAAGCATTAGAATTAAGAAAAAGTGGAATAAAAGAAGATATTTTAATGATGTCTTCAACAGCTGTAAAAGAAGATATACAAAAAATGATTGATAATAATATAATATTAACAATAGGTTCAAAAGAAGCGGGAGATGCTGTAAATGAAGCTTCTGTTAATAAAAAAGCTAGAGTCCACATTAAAATAGATACAGGATTTGGAAGATATGGTTTTATATATTCTGAAAAAGATAAAATGATAGAATATTTAAAAAGTTGGAATAATATAAAAATAGAAGGTGTTTTTTCTCATTTTTCAATTGCATTTTTTGGAAAAAGGGAAGCAACACAAATTCAATTTGACAGATTTTTAAATTGTATAGAAACATTAAAACTAAATGGTATTGAGACTGGAATATTACACATCTGTAATTCTTCAGCATTTTTACGTTTTAAAGACATGCATTTAAATGCTGTAAGAATTGGATCTGCACTTTTGGGGAGAATATCTATTCCAAATACTTGGGGATTTAAAAGAGTAGGAATATTAAAATCCAATGTTGCAGAAATAAAAACTTTGCCAAAAGGGTATAATATAGGATATTCAAATTCATATAAAACAAAAAAAGAAACAAAAGTTGCTATAGTTCCATGTGGTTATGCTGATGGTTTTAATGTTATTGTAGATAAAGATATGTATAGAAAAATAGATAAAATAAGATATATTGTTAGAGATATAAAAAATCTATTTAAAAAACAAGAAATATTTGTTAAAATAAATGATGAAAAATGTAAAGTTTTAGGACGATTAGGAATGTATCATGTAACTGTTGATATTTCAGGTAAAAATGTTAATATTAATGATGAAGTCCTTTTTGAGGTAAGTCCAATGTTTGTTGATAGTAAAATAGCTAGAAAATATATTTAATTATCTTATTTAAAGGGATGTTGGAAATATAATAGATTTTATATTTAAAATTAAACTAGTTCATAAATATAAATAGTTTATATGATATTATAAAATTTATATTATAAAGATTAGAGCAAGAGGAAGGAAATAATAAAATTATGAAAAATAATGAAGAAATAGTTAATATTGGATTCTTTAAAAAAGTTTGGTATTCTATAACCAAATTTGAAAAGTATCCAGAAATGGCGACAGAAGGATTTGGAAGAGCTTTAAAATATTTGATTATTTTAAGTGCATTTGTTACTTTATGTATGACAATTGGGTCAACAATCTCTATGAGAAATGTAGTTATACAATTATCTGATTATATTCAAAATAATATTCCAGAATTTACTTATGAAGATGGAAATATTCAGATGGATATAACAGAACCTATCATTATTGAAGAAGTTGCTTATGATGGAATAGATAGAATTATTATTAATCCTTTGTTACAAGAAAAAGAGGAAAAAACATTATTTCAAGAACAAAACGATAAAAATGGAATAACTATATATTTCTTTAAAAATCAGATAATAATTAGAGCTGTAACAGATGAAATTGAAACAAATGTTAGTCCATATACATATCAGGATTTTATTAAAAGTTATACAGGAGAGGATATAAAAACATTTAATAAAACTCAATTACTTGAATTTATGCGTAGTTCAGGAATGAATAGTTTTTATATAAATTATTCTGTATCAGCATTTTTATCATTCTTGATAGTGGAAATTTTGGTAATGGCAATAAATGCACTAGAAATTGCAGTATTTGGATGGTTAACTACAGTTATTACAAGAATAAAAATAAGATTTGTGGCAATATACAATATGGCAATATATGCTTTAACTTTATCAACAATATTAAATATGATTTATATAATAATAAACATATTTACAACATTTACAATAAGTTATTTCCAAGTAGCTTATATAACAATTTCATATGTATATTTGGCAACAGTAATATTCTTATTAAAAGATGATTTAATAAAAAGATTACAAGAAGTTGAAAAAATAAAAAAAGAACAAGAAAAAGTAAGACAAGAAATAAAAAATCAAGAAGAAAAAAAAGAACCATCAGTTGAACCAAGAGATTCATCAGATAAAAAAGAAGAAAAGAAAGAAAAAAATGAAGAAGATGATGGAAAAGAAACTAATGGCTCTGAAGCTTAAGAAAGGAATGAAGTAAAAAATGAGTAAAGACAAAAAACAGAAAGATTCAAATGAGCAAAAGAAAAAACAAGAAACAGCTAAATTAATTTTACTAATAATATTATTAATTATATTAATTGCAGTTACAACAGCATTAATTGTATTCCAACAAAAAAATAAAGATAAAGAAGATGAAAATACACTTGCTTATACAGAATTAATTAAAGAAATTCAAAATAAAAATATTGAAGAAATAGAAATGACTGTTGGAAGTACAACATTAAAAGTAAAATTAAAAGAAGTAGAAGAAGAAAAAAAGGCGATTATTCCAAATACACAAGTTTTTATGGAACTAATACAAAATCAAGCACTTGAAGGTAATGAGATAAAATTGATACAAAAACCACAAAGCATATTAGCACAAATACCATCTTATATTTTTTCAATGTTACCAACATTAATAATGTTAGCATTGTTTATTATGATATTTAAAATGCAAGGACTTGGAGAAAAGGGTCAAGTTTATGAAGATACAGAAAGAAGTACAAAAGTAACTTTTGATGATATTGCAGGTTTAGATGAAGAAAAAGAAGAATTAAAAGAAATTGTTGAATTTTTAAAACAACCAAAACAATTTACAGAGATGGGAGCTAAAATTCCTAAAGGAGTTTTATTATATGGTAAACCAGGAACAGGAAAAACTTTAATAGCAAAAGCTATAGCTGGAGAGGCAAATGTACCATTTATTTCTATGAGTGGTTCAGAATTTATAGAAATGTTTGCTGGACTTGGAGCTTCTAGAGTTAGAAAATTATTTGATAAAGCTAGAAAATTATCTCCATGTATAGTTTTTATAGATGAAATTGATGCAATTGGTTCAAGAAGAACAAGCAATAATGGAGCAGAAACAGAAAATAATCAAACATTAAATCAATTACTAGTAGAAATGGATGGTTTTTCATCAGAAGAAACAATTATAGTTTTAGCTGCAACAAATAGACCAGAAATGCTTGATAAAGCATTATTAAGACCAGGTAGATTTGATAGACAAATTACTATTCCTTCTCCAGACATTATTGGTAGAGAAGAAATTCTAAAAATTCATTCAAAAGATAAAAAACTTTCACCAGATGTTTCTTTACACAATATAGCTGAAGACACAGCAGGATTTACCGGTGCAGAATTAGCTAATATATTAAATGAAGCTGCAATTATTGCAACAAAAAAACAACACAATTCAATTACAAATGATGATTTAGATGAGGCTGTAAAAAAAGTTACTGTAGGACTTGAAAAGACAAGTAGAAAAACTTCAGACAAAGATAAAAAATTAACAGCATATCATGAAGCAGGACATGCTATAGTAAGTCAATTTTTACCAACACAAACAGCAGTTAAAGAAGTTTCTATTGTACCAAGAGGTGTTGCTGGTGGATATACAATGTATAAATCAAATGAAGATAAATATTTTATATCAAAAACAGAAATGGAAGAAAAACTAGTAGCATTATTAGGTGGACGTGCAGCAGAAAAATTAGTTCTAAATGATATTTCAACAGGTGCAAGTAATGATATTGAAGTTGCTACAAATATTGCAAAAGACATGGTAACAGTTTATGGAATGAGTGAAATTATTGGTCCTATATGTTTAAAAGATAGTGAAGGAAATTTTGAATATCAATTACTTGGAAATAATATGGAAGATGTTGTTGGACAAGAAGTAAAAAAATTAATTGATATAGCATATCAAAAAGCACAACAAATTTTATTACAGAATATGAATCTATTACATGCAATTGCTTCAGAATTAATAGCAAAAGAAAAAATTAATGAAGAAGAATTTAATAAATTCTTTAATATGTAAAAGAAAAGGAGAAACTAATGATGGAAGAATTTGCTGAGTATATTTTAAATGAAAAAGATTTGATATCTAAGGAAGAAATTATTTATTTTCTTGCACCAAAATTAGGAATTAAATTTGACAAATCAATAATATTTAAAACAGAAATAGCTAGAATGTTTTTAGAATACACCAATATAAAGTTAGACCATAATTTGATTTTAACTGCATGTTTATTATGCAATTGTAAAAAGGTTGATAATGCTCAAAAGTTAGGAAAAATTGAAACATATGCAATTGAAGGAGCAAGATACCTAAAAAAACTTGGATTTGATGATAGATTTTGCAAAATATGTGAAGGTGTAAACAGATATAGTGAGCAAGATAGAAGAGAACCAGAAAGTGATATTTTAGAACTTGTAGATCAATTTGGAGGTATGTTAATAGACAGACCAGAAAGAATTGGAATGCATCCAGATGAAGCTATGGTTTTAATTGAACACAGAAATTTAAAAAGTGAATATAATAGATATCTAGAAATCTTTAGAGAATTTGCATTGACTTTTGATAAAGTTTATATTAAAGGTATTGTAAACACAACAGTTTTCGCAAGATTACAGAAATTAATTAGAGAATCTAAAGATATACCTGAATTCGTAAAAAAACTATCTATAGATTATTCTGTAACAGTTGATGAAAAAATTAAAGAAGTACTAAAAAATAATGAATCTAAAACAGATAATAAATCTATGTTTAGTAATGAAACAAAAGAAAAAATATTAAAAAGTGTAGATGAATAGCTATTATCTTATACCTTTAGAATAAGATAATGAGTTAAAATTAAAGTATTAATTATATTTTTAAGGAGGATAAGTTAGCTCTGTTTTTGAGCTAACTTAAATGAAATAAATGTACGAGATATTTGCTGATTTACATGTTCATATAGGCAGAAGTGAAAATGGAAAGCCAATAAAAATAACAGCTGCAAGAAGTTTGAATTTTGCAAATATTGCAAAAGAATGTGCAGACAGAAAAGGAATACAAATTGTTGGTGTAATAGATTGTGCTTCTCCTTATGTAATAGAAGATATTGAAAATTTTTTAAAAACAGGTGAAGCATATGAACTAAAAGATGGTGGAATTATATATAAAGATAAAGTTTGTATTATACTAGGTAGTGAAGTAGAAACATCTGAAAAAGGTAGAAATGGTAAAAGTGGTAGTGCACATAATTTGTGCTATTTTCCGCATTTGCAAGACATAAAAAATTTTTCTAATGAGATGAGTCATCATATAAAAAATATTACTTTAAGTACACAAAGGTCAGACTTATCTGGATATGATTTGATAGATATTGTAGAAAAATATAATGGTATTTTAGTACCTGCACATATTTTTACACCATTTAAGAGTTACTATGGAAATTGTACTGATAGAATAGAAAATATTTTTAAAGAAAAATATAACAAGATTTTTGCAGTAGAATTAGGATTAAGTTCTGATACATATTTAGCAGATATGATTTCTGAATTAGAAAACAAAACATTTGTAACTAATTCTGATGCACATTCTCTTCCTAAAATAGCTAGAGAATATAACAAAATGCTAGTTGAAGATATTAGTTTCAAAGAGGTTGTAAAAGCTCTTAAAAACGAAAATGGACGTAAAGTAATAGTTAATTATGGTGTTGACCCTAAACTTGGAAAATATCATAGAACACATTGTGATAATTGTGATTGTACAATCGAAACAAAAGAACCAGTTGAAAAATGTCCAAACTGTGGAAGTGAGAAAGTTACTTTTGGAGTTTTTGATAGAATTGAATTAATTAAAGACAAAGAGAAAACAAAAAGTCCAGTAAACAGACCTCCATATGTTTACCAAATTCCATTAAACTTTATTCCAGGAGTTGGAGGAAAGACAATTGATAAATTATTAAATACATTTGAAACAGAAATGAATATATTACATAAATTATCAGAAAATGACATAGAAGCAGTTGTAGGCGAAAAAATTGCTAAAAATATTATAAATGCTCGTGAAGGCAAAATGAAAGTAGAATCTGGTGGAGGAGGCATTTACCGGTAAGGTATCTACCAATTAAAAATTTTATTTCTTTATTAGAGCACTAAGATTATAAATAATTCATAATCTTAGTGAAGCAATAAAAAAGTTCTAAAAATTTTCCTTATTGAATAGATATTATGTATAAATATTTAATAAGGAGAAGCGGAATGCAAAAGAAAAAAAGTGAAATTTTTAATATTTTTAAACAAGAAATATATAATAATATTAAATCTTATGTAATAGTAACAATAATATTTGTTATTGGTTTGTTTTTAGGGGTATTTATTATAAACACAACAAATTCAAAGGAAAATATATCACAATATATTAATACATATATAGATGAAATGAAAACTCTTCAAAATGGAGATTTTATTGGTGAATTAAAAAATGATATACAAAATAATATATTATTAGTTTTTTTATTATGGTTTGCTGGAACAACAATAATAGGGATTCCAATAGTCTTTGGGATAATTCTAGCAAGAGGTTTTTGCTTAGGATATACAATATCGGCATGTGTATTAACATTAGGAAAATGGAAAGGTTTTGTTTTTTTATTACTAACTATTTTTTTACAGAATGCAATTTTTATTCCATCACTATTAGTTTTAGGAGTTAGTAGTGTAAAATTATATAAATCCATAATAAAAGATAGAAGAAAAGAAAATATAAAATTATCAATTTTTAAACATAGTATTGTATCTTTGTTTATATTATTTGCTTTAATTATTTCTTCGATTATAAAAATAGAGGTTTCTTATAGACTTATTTTAACTTTTTCTAAATATTTTTAGAAAACTACATAAAATCTATTTACAATTTTAAAAAAATTTGATATAACAAAGAAGTACATTATTTATGTAAAATTTATAAAATAAAAATTTAAGGTGGGAAATGAAATGGAAGAACAATTAAACTTATTTTTTAATTTTTTAGAAAATGATAAAAAAGTATCAAACAATACACTTCAATCATATGAAAGAGATTTAAAACAATATGAAAAATATTTAAACGAACAAGGGAAAGAATATAGAGAAGAAACAGACGAAGGAATTAAAGATTATATATCACACTTACAAGAAATAGGAAAAAAATCATCAACAATATCAAGAGGTCTAGCTTCAATAAGATCATTTTATCAATATGAAGTAAAAAATAAGGGAATAGAAAATGACCCAACTGAGGGAATTTCTTCACCAAAAATAGAAAAAAGAATTCCAAGTGTTTTAACTTCAAATGAAGTAGCATTATTATTAGACCAACCAAAACCAGTTGATTTAAAAGGAACTAGAGATAAAGCAATGTTGGAATTTGCTTATGCTACAGGAATGAGAGTAACAGAAATAATTTCTTTAAATATAGATGATGTAGATTTAGAAAAAGGGTTTGCAACATGTAAAAATGATAAAAAAGAAAGAACAGTGCCAATTGGAGAAATGTCATTAAAGGCTTTAAAAGAATATATAAACAATGCTAGAAATATTATGATTAAAGATGAAAATGAAAAAGCATTATTTGTTAATGTAAATGGTCAAAGACTAACAAGACAAGGATTTTGGAAAATTATAAAATATTATAAAGAACAAGCACATATAGAGAAAGATATAACACCACATGTTTTAAGACATTCATTTGCAACTCATTTATTACAAAATGGTGCAGATTTAAAATCTATTCAAACAATGCTTGGACATTCAGATATTTTATCAACTCAAGTATATATGCAATTTCAAGATGAAGGTTTAAAAAATATATATAAAAAAGCTCATCCAAGAGCATAAGAATTTTAAGAACTTTAGATTTAAAACCTAAAGTTCTATTTTATTCCAAACCATTATCCTAGAGTTCCAGTTCAGTAAGAAATTCTAAATTTCCTCCAATCGTATTCAAAATTTATTTATTATTAATATATCAAAATTTCTTACTGAACTGGAACCATCTAGAAACGAATTGCACAATTTTTCTTTAAAACCCCTTGACAGTTGACAATAATAATTATAAAATATAATAGGTTGAAAAAATATATAAAAATATAAGAAGAAACATATATATATATTTATTCGAACATTGAAAATTAAATAAGGAAGAGGTGTATGATTATGGAAAATTTAATCATTGTAGCCGCTGTCTTAATCTCATTAGTAATAGGAATACTAGTTGGAATTTTTATCAGAAAAAAAATTGCAGAATCAAAAATTAGTGGAGCAGAAGAAGAAGCAAAAAGACTAGTAGATTTAGCAAAAATAGAAGCAGATAACTTAAAAAAAGAAGAAATTATTAAAGCTAAAGAAGAAATTATGAATGCTAGAAATGAACTAGACAAGGAGATTAAAGAAAGAAGAGGCGAAATTCAAAAACAAGAAAGTAGAATTATTCAAAAAGAAGAAAATCTTGAAAAACGTTCTGACCATTTTGAGCAAAAAGAAAAAGAATTAGAACGAGAAGAACAAAGTTTGAATGATAGGAAAAAAGATATTGAAAATCTATATGCCGAACAAATGAAAGTTCTTCAAGACATTGCAAAACTAACTGAGGAAGAAGCAAAAAAGCAATTGCTAAAAAGTGTAGAACAAGATTTAACCGCAGAAAAAGCAACATTGGTAAAAGACTATACACAAAAAGCTAAAGACGAAGCAATTAAGAACGGAAAAGAAATTATTAGTTATGCAATTCAAAAATGTGCTGCAGACCATTCTGCAGAAACAACAGTATCAATGGTTCCACTTCCATCAGATGATGTAAAAGGTAGAATTATTGGTAGAGAGGGTAGAAATATAAGAGCATTAGAAACATTAACTGGTATAGACTTAATCATAGACGATACACCAGAAGCTGTTATATTATCAGGTTTTGATCCATTAAGAAGAGAAGTTGCAAGAATTGCACTAGAAAAATTGATTGATGATGGAAGAATTCATCCAGCAAAAATCGAAGAAATGGTAGAAAAAGCAAAACAAGAATTAGCAGAAACAATACAATCTGAAGGTGAAAGAGCTGCAATGGAAAGTGGAGTAATTGGTTTAAATCCAGAACTTATTAAATTAATTGGAAAATTAAAATATAGAACAAGTTATGGACAAAATGTTTTAAATCATTCTATTGAAGTATCAAACCTTGCCAGAATAATTGCAGATGAGCTAGGACTTGATGCAAAACTTGCACGTAGAGCAGGATTATTACATGATATAGGAAAAGCTCTAGACCATGATATGGAAGGTACACATGTAGAAATAGGTGTAGAAGTTCTAAAGAAATTTAAAGAAAATCCACTTGTTATAAATGCAGTAGAAGCACATCATGGAGATGTTGAACCACAAACTTTAGAAGCAGTAATTGTACAAGCAGCAGATGCTATATCTGCTTCTAGACCAGGAGCAAGAAGAGAAACATTAGAAGCATACATAAAGAGATTAGAAAACTTAGAAAATATTGCAGATTCATTTGATGGAGTTGAAAAATCATTTGCAATACAAGCTGGTAGGGAAGTAAGAATTATAGTAAAACCAGAAAAAATCTCAGATGACCAAATGACATTACTTGCAAGAGATGTTTCTAAAAGAATTGAAGAAGAAATGGATTATCCAGGTCAAATAAAAGTAAATGTTATAAGAGAAACTAGAGTTGTAGATTATGCAAAATAAAATTTAAATTTCCTAAAAAAATTCGTAAAAATAAAACTTCTTATTAAACTAGAATTTAGTTTAATAGGGAGTTTTTTATATATTTTAAACTAAAATTCTAAATTAATTATGATAATCACAGTTCAGCAAGAAATTTTGATATATTAATAATTGCATAAATTTTTCGACTCAATACAGAAATAATTGTAACTTGACAATATAACTAAAACAATGATAAAATACGTTTATAATTAAAAGGGAGGTACACATGGCATCAAAACATGTAGAAAAAATAAAGGCATTATATAAAGAAAACAAAAAATCGAGCCTTATTTGGTATTTAGTATTACGAACATTTGTAATATTAACAATGGTATTAAGTTTTTTTAGAGGAGATTATTCAAGTGTTTTTCTATGTATATTAACACTAATATTATTTTTAATACCATTTTGGATAAATAACAAATTAAATATAGATATTCCAAATGTTTTAGAAATTATAATATTTTTATTTATATTTTCTGCAGAAATACTTGGAGAAATAAATAATTTCTATGCACACATTCCTAACTGGGACACAATTTTACATACATTAAATGGTTTTTTATGTGCTGCAATAGGATTTTCTATGATAGACATTTTAAATAATTCTGATAGATTTCATATAAATTTATCACCAATATTTGTAGCATTAGTTGCATTTTGTTTTTCGATGACAATAGGAGTTTTATGGGAGTTTTTTGAATTTGGAGCAGATCAATTAGTAAAAACAGATATGCAAAAAGATAGAATTATTCAAACAATTTCAACAGTTACACTAGAGCCAGAGGGAAAAAATGACCCTGTTGTTATAGATAACATAGATAAAACAATTATAGAAAGTAGCAAGAATGGAGAAAAGGTAGAAACAATAATTGAAGGCGGATATTTAGATATCGGAATTATAGATACAATGAAAGATTTGTTTGTAAATTTCATTGGTGCAGTAGTATTTTCAATTTTAGGATATTTCTATATTCATAATAGAGATAAATATAAATTTGCAGAAAACTTTATACCTAGAAAAAAGAAAAAATTTCAAAAATCATAATATATTATAAACATATAAAATGTCTAAATAGGAGGAAAGGAGTAAAAATGAGCAAAAAAGTAATAATTACAATAATAATTATATTAATACTTGTATTAGGAATTGCGGGTGGAGTTACAGCATATTTTTTATTAAATCAAGTAAAAGAAAATCCAGGAGATATATGGCAACAATATATTTCATTAATTACAGAGCAGAAATATGAAGAAATGTATAATATGATAACAGATTCTTCTAAACAGCAAATAACTCAAGAAGATTTTATAACAAGAAATAAAAATATCTATGAGGGAATAGATATGGCAAACTTAAATGTACAAATTTCTAATGTTGTAGAACAAGAGGATAAAAAAACTGTTAAAATTTATTATACAGAAACAATGGAAACTAGTGCAGGAAATATTGATTTTGATAATTCTGTAAGTTTAGTATTAAATGAAGAAAAACACTACAAAATAGAATGGAGTCATAGTTTAATTTTTCCTCAATTAGGTAGCACAGATAAAGTTAGAGTAAAAACAATAAAAGCTGAAAGAGGAGAGATTTATGATAAAAATGGTGTATTACTTGCAGGTGAAGGAACAATATCATCTATAGGAATTGTTCCTGGAAAACTTGGCGAAAATAGAGATGAAGCAATTCAGCAAATTTCAGAAATATTAGGAATTAGTGTGGAATCAATAAATAAATCACTTTCCGCTTCTTGGGTTAAAGATGACACTTTTGTTCCTATTAAAGATGTAGAAAAAGATGAAACAGAATTAAAAGAAAGAATTTTACAAGTTCCTGGAATAAAAATAAATAGTAAATCTTCAAGAGTATATCCATTAGGAGAAGCTGGTGCACATTTAATTGGATATGTTCAAACAGTTACAGCAGAGGATTTAGAAAATAACAAAGGTAAAGGTTATACTAGTACAAGTTTAATTGGAAAAGCAGGATTAGAAAAACAATATGAAGATAGATTAAGAGGAACAAATGGTCTAGAAATTTATATAGAAGATGAAGAAGGAAACAGAAAAGCTGATATTGCAAAAATAGAAGTCCAAAATGGAGAAAAAATTACTTTAACAATAGATTCTACTATTCAAACGAAATTATATGAAGAATTAAAAAATGATGCAGGATTTTTTGTTGTAATGGAACCAAAAACAGGAGCATTACTTGCATTAGTAAGTACACCATCATATAATCCGAATAAATTTGTTTTAGGAATGTCAACAGATGAATGGAATGAGATTAATAATAATCCAATGAAACCAATGTATGTTAGATATGAACAAAGATATATTCCAGGTTCAACATTTAAACCTATTACTGGTGCAATTGGACTTACAACAAATTCATTAAGTGTTGATGATACATTTTCTTATAGTGGTTTAAGTTGGAAGAAAGATGGTTGGGGAGAATATGATATAACAACATTAACAGCATATAATGGACCTAAAAATTTAAGAAATGCTTTAATACATTCTGATAATATCTATTTTGCCCAAGCAGTATTACAAATAGGTAAAACTAATTTTACAAATTGTTTAGATAAAATATTATTTAATCAAGATTTAAATCTTGAAATTTCAACAGCAAAATCTCAATATTCTAATTCTGATGATATTGCTAATGAAAAAGTATTGGCAGACAGTGGATATGGTCAAGGAGAATTATTAGTAAACCCTATACATATGGCATCAATATATTCTGCTTTTGCTAATGATGGAAATATGGTTAAACCTTATATTGAAGTTAAAGATGTTCAAAAAACAGAATATTTAGTTGAAAATGCTTTTCCTTCAGAAGCGGCAAATATTATTAAAGATGATTTAATACAAGTAGTCGAAGATGTAGAAGGAACTGCTCATGATATGAAAGTTTCTGGCAGAACTATTGCTGGAAAAACTGGTACAGCAGAATTAAAAGGCTCAAAAGATGCAGAAGCAGATGTTTTAAGTTGGTTTGATTGCTTTACTGCAGATTCTAATGGTAATCAATTACTTGTAATAAGTATGGTTGAAAATGGTAGAGATTTAGGTGGAAGCCATTATCTAATTCCAAAAATTAAGACATTATTTCAATAACATTATTGGGAAAAAAAGTGCCGGTTCTCTTATTATTGGGGTCGGTCCTTTTTGGTGCTAGGTTGCTATTGGGGTCGGTCCCAAATTAAACCAATATATAAAGTATTTTTTATACCTTGTGTGTCGCAACCTACAAAAGAATTTTAATATGTAGGTTGCTCCAAATCGCATTCGCTCCGCTCATTTGGTCGCTTACGCGGTATTGCAAAATACTTTATATATTGGTTTAATTTGGGACCGACCCCAGGCAAAAAAGGGACCGACCCCAATAGCAACCCAGCACCAAAAAGGACCGACCCCAATCTAAAAGTTTTGAAATAAAATATTTATAAAATCTATACTTTTTTTTTAAATGTGATATAATGATATTGTCCTTTTGTTGGATTCCTGTAAGAGCAACTGCACATAGGAGGGAAGAATGGATATTAATTTAGTAGAATGGCATCCGTACACAGAGGAAAACTGGGCTGATGAAATCGAGTACATTGAATGGCATAGTGCACAAGATGGCAATTTTGCAAAAGTAGATATTTATATGATTGCAAGAACAATCATTCTTGTTTATGCAAGATTGCTAGCATGTGAATGTAATATGCCTATTGATGAAGCCATTGATATGGTTCACAATAGAAATTTTAAGAATTTCGAAGATAAGTTGTATGAGATTTTTGAACCTATTCCTTGGGGAGAGGGAATTAGCTATTCTGGCTTGAAAAAGATACTCTCGAGTATCTATGTTCCAAAACTCTAAATTAGTAATCTATGAAAGGAAATGATAATTTTCTAAAACAAACCAGGTGTGTATTTCCATAAAAAGAAGTACATGCCTGGTTTTATATAATTTTATTATTCTACTAAAAGATTTTACAAAATAAGATAGATCATAAGTGTAATTAACATTTAGAGTCTATTTAAATTTATAAAATAAGATAATTATTCCCATTCAATTGTTGCAGGTGGTTTAGAAGTAATATCATAAACTACTCTATTAACATGTTTAACTTCATTTACAATCCTGCTAGAAACCTTTTCTAAAACCTCATAAGGAATTTTGCTCCAAACACCTGTCATAAAATCTGTAGTTTCAACAGCTCTTAGAGCAACAGTATAATCATAAGTTCTTTCATCACCCATAACACCAACAGATTTTAAATTAGTCAATACTGCAAAATATTGATTAATATTTCTATGTAAATTTGCATTAGCAATTTCTTCTCTAAAAATGCTATCAGCATCTTTTAAGATATTAAGTTTGTCTTCTGTAATATCTCCAATAATTCTAATAGCTAAACCTGGACCAGGGAATGGTTGTCTATAAACTAATTTTTCTGGTATACCAAGTTCTAAGCCAGTTTTTCTAACTTCATCTTTAAATAAGCTTCTAAGAGGTTCTACAATTTCTTTAAAATCAACATGTTCTGGTAGACCACCAACATTATGATGACTTTTAATTACTGCACTTTTACCAAGACCACTTTCTATAACATCTGGATAGATAGTACCTTGAACAAGAAAATCAATAGTGCCTAATTTTTTTGCTTCTTCTTCAAAAACTCTAATAAATTCTTCTCCAATAATTTTTCTCTTTTTCTCAGGGTCTGTAACTCCTGCAAGTTTTTCTAAAAATCTATCTTTAGCATTTACTCTAACAAAATTCAAATCATAATATTTTGTAAAGATTTCTTCAACTTCATCACCTTCTTTTTTTCTAAGTAATCCATGGTCAACGAAAATACAAGTTAAATTTTTGCCAATAGCTTTACTTAAAAGAACAGCAGCAACAGATGAATCTACACCACCAGATAAAGCACATAATGCTTTTTTATCTCCAATTTTTTCTTTTAATGATTTAATAGAATCTTCTACAAAAGAAGACATAACCCAATCACCAGAGCATTTACAAACATTGTATAAAAAGTTTTTTATAACTTGTATTCCATTTTTTGAATTATTAACTTCTGGATGGAATTGTATACCATATAATTTTCTTTCAGAATTTTCCATTCCAGCAATTGGGCAAACTGGTGTATCTGCAATTTTTTTGAAGCCATCAGGAACTTTTTCTACATAATCTGTATGACTCATTAAAAATATATTTGTATTATCAAATCCTTGAAATAGAGGAGAGGTATTATCTAAATTAACATTTGTTTCTCCATATTCTCTGGTATTTGCTGATGTAACTTTTCCTCCTAATGTGTGTGCCATTAATTGCATTCCATAACAAATTCCTAAAACAGGAATTCCCAAATTAAATATTTCTTCAGAACATTTTGGAGAATCTTCTCCGTAAACACTTGCAGGTCCTCCTGTAAAAATAATTCCTTTTGGATTTTTTTCTTTAATTTTTTCTATAGATATATTGTATGGTACAACTTCTGAATAAACATTGCATTCTCTAACTCTACGTGCAATTAATTGATTATATTGTCCACCAAAATCTAAAATTAAGATTAATTCTTTTGATTTCATATATCCTCCTTAAAAATAATTATTAAATCATTTTATCATATTAAACTATAACTGTAAAGTATCTTCCGTATTTTCTCGTGACTGTATATTTTCTCTAAATTGAGTATATCTAGCAATTGATTTTAATCTATCTTTAAACAAAGAAAATGCATCATTTTGTGATTGAACATATTCTGCTCTAAAATTATTAGATGATTTAACACTTGATAGTTGATTTTTCATATTAGAGTTTTCAGTTCTTAATAAATCAATTTGAGCTTTGGTTTTTCCTAAAAATCTTGGTAAATTTTTTTGAACTGCAGGTAAACCAGATTTTTGATTAGAATTTTTCATCATCTTTTTATTTGCAATACTTTTTATATATTCTAGAGTGAATTCACCTTGCTTTTCATCTGAAAAAGATGAAGATATAGTTTTATATAAATCCTGCATTTCTTTTGTAAATTCACCATTTAATTCTGTTTCAGCACAAATATACATATCTGCTAATAAGTCTCTTATATGAACTTTGTCTTGCGATTTAGGGGGATTTTGAGCTAATTGAATCTTTAAATCAAGATTTGTTAATTGTTCATTTTTTAAAGTTTCTTTTCCAAATAACTTACCCAAAAAACCTATTTTCTTATTTTGTAAAATTTGTTTTTCTTGAGAATACTTATTTATTTTGGCTGTTTGCAAAACTTGTTGCACTTTATTATATAATTTTCCCTTAAACTCATCATCTAATTGTTGTATATACAATTTTGGTATATCATTAAGACCTCTTGAAACTTCTGCACCATAACTTATTCCATCTAAAATTGGTTTTAAATCTTTAGAAATTTTTTGTGCATCTTCTAAACTAGTATCTTGATTTAAGTTAGAAGATTGAATTTTTTCAGAAACAGTTTGAATATTCTGTCTTATTTGTTGTACTAATTGTTCTGCAGAAACATCTCTATTGAAATTCATAGAAATACCAAATTGACTTGCAAATTGAGATATTTTATTTTGACATCTAATTAAAGCTGAATATGTAGATGTTACATTATTTTGTAAAAGTTCTGAATTTCTTGTATTTTGTTTGAAACTAGAAGTAGCTTCAGAAATAAATTTTTTTCTTGTTTCATCTTCTTTTTTCAATTTTTTATCTTCATCAACCATTTTCAAAGCTTCATCAATTTCTAATTCTTTTTGCCTACATAATCCTCTTAGTAATAGTTGTAATTTATCTTTAAAATCAGTTGTTGAAGTTTTTAAGGTATCATATTTTTCCTGATTTTCTTGTATAATTTTCATAATATCATTTTGTTCTTTTTTATTTCCTTCAAATTGATAATACGTCCTTTTTAATGAAAAAAGTTTATTATCAAGAATTAGAAAATCATTCATGTCTTTAAGGTTCTGAGAAAATTTATCAATAATTTCTTGTTGTAAAGAATTTAATTGTTCTGTATCTATATCTTTAAAAGAATTATCTTTTTCTATTTCAACTCTATATTTACTAAAGCTATATTTATCATAAGATTGATTTCTATATACAATGTTTGCTTTGCAAAATGGAGATAATATAATTTCATGTTCTTTTTTATAATTTTCACTAACATAATTTGAAGTATCTAAAAAAGGTACATTGTCAGCAATACCAAAAAAGATTAAAGCTCCATCACCATATTCTGTAAAAGTTTTTGCAACATTTTCATCTGTTGATGTTGATAAAAACTGTGTTGTTGTTTTTCCATCAAATTCATTTAATCTTTTGTTACTTGTACCTCTAACCAAATATGGATTTGCTGTTTTTCCTCTTGACTCTTTATACATTGCAGAATAGATATTAACAAAATCTTCAATATTTCTTTTTAAATCTTCTGTAGTTTCTGGTAATAGCCATCCGTGATTTTTTAAATTTTCATAATTTTCAGGAGTAAAATTACCTAAAAGATTAATTCCTGTATGGGTATGACCTAAATACCCTTTAACAGATTTTACTTCCTCTTGTGATACGTTTACTATATCATAGGCTTGATTTAAATCCATTTTATAATCCTTTCTTTTGTAGTAATTATAATCAATCTTATTTTATATAAATAAAATTAAAAAGTCAATATATTGTTTTTTATAAAAATTTTTCCTTTTGGTCATTGGGGTCGGTCCCTTTTGTGATAATATTTATTAAAAGTAAAACAGAAAATTTTGTACCGGTTCTCTTTTTTCCTTTTTTGACAATGGTTGTCAAAATCTCCGTCCTCATTGACAACTTTTGTTAAAAAAATTTAAATTTATGCAACTTTTTATTAAGTTAAATTATCTAATTAGTATAAGATGTTTATATCAAAATTTAATTTCTTAATAATGCTGAAAGGAATATAAAAAATGGAAGAACTAGTAGAAAGAGCAAAAAACAAAGATAAAACAGCCTTTTCTGAATTAATAATAAAAGTAAAAAAAGAATTATATTTAATTTCAAAGACAAAATTAAATAATGAGGAAGATATAGCTGATGCAATACAAGAAACTTTGTTTATAAATTACAAAAATTTAAAAAAATTACGTAAAAATGAGATATTTAAAACGTGGATAATAAGAATTCTTATAAATGAATGTAATAAAATTTACAAAAGAAAATCTAAACACATAATATCTTATGAAGAAAAGTCTTTAGAGAATTATGTGGCAAACAATAAAAATGATGAACAAATAGATTTTGACTATTTAATCAAACCTTTAAATGATGAAGAAAAAATAATTTTAACATTATTTTATCGTTCTAAATATTCAATAAAAGAAATAAGTGAAATATTTAAAATTAATGAAAATACTTTAAAAAGCAAAATGGCTAGAGCAAGAAATAAAATAAGAAGAATGTTAGAAGAAAATGAAGAATCGCTTAAAAATATGTGAATTTTGATGAAAAAGAAAGGAAAGATTTTTATAATGAAAGATGTAGAAAAATTATTGAATATAACTGGAAGTGAAGAAATTGAAATTCCTACATGTATTGAAAGTAAAATTCAAAATACAATTAACAATTTAAATGAAAAGAAAAATCATAATTTGATAAAACAAGTTTTAAAATACATCATATGGTGTATAATTGGAATTAGATAAAAATATTGAAGGATACGAAAATTTTAAAATGAAAGATGTTATTATTTATGATGATGAAAATAATATATAGTATGCAGATAATTCTAATCTGATAGAAAAATATTTTTCAGAAAAAAATATCCCACTTATAAAACTAATGAAATTAGAAAATATGATGTAATGGAAAGTAGATATATTCAAATAGAAAAATGCTATATAGAAAATGAAAATATTGAAAGGAGGTTTGAAATGGAAGATAATGAAATAATATCACTTTTCTACAATTAATGGTAAGAAAGTAAAATTGTTTAAAGGAGGAAACTGGAAAGAAGCACTTTTTGAATATCAAGGATTTAATTTTTATATAGAGACTTATAGAATAACAGAAGCGGAATTTATAAATTTACTTAAATCTATACTTATTTAAATTCTAACAATAAAAAAACAATTGAGAACAAATTGACCATAAAATTAAAAGTATTTGTCAACAAGGACGAAGATTTTAATAATAAATTACATTTGTTAGTATAAAGTTAATGTAATCACAAAAATAACAGATTACATAAATTTACTTGACACATACATTAATTTGTAAAAATCTTCGTCCTAATTGAACTTCTTTAATATAAACTATTGGCTTCTTCTTGTGTAATCATACCATTTTCTAACAATAAGTCAATTTGTTTTTTCCTTTCTTCTGAATCCTCAAAACTTCTTATTTTATTGAATAATTGTTCTTTGCCATCTACAATTGAATTATTTTGATTAAACATAAAAGTGGAAAAAACAGCTTTTAAACCAAATACACAAGCTACAATGACTATTAATATAATAAATATAATAATTATTACTTTTTTATTTTTCATCTTTTTTACCTCCATTTTTTAATTTTTCTAATTTTTTATTTAATTTGTTTGCTATTATATTACTATATGAATACAAAATAAAAGTATATGTAAAACATAATAACAAATAAATAAATAAACAAGTTAGAATACTTTCAATTAGTGTTTGCAAAAAGCTTATTCTAAAGCCTAATAAATTAACAATAATTACTTGAGTAAAACAATAAATAAATACAAAAAATATATAACCTAAGATAATATATAATACCCTTTTAAAAACTTTTTTCATAATTTATAATATCCTTTCATCTAAAAAGAATAAAACATCTTTTATTTTTCTTCTAGAAACAACTTGCGTTGAACCATCATCTAAATTTATTTTTATGTTTCCAGTATAACTTGAATCAAAATTTTTTATATGATTTATATTAACAATACAATTTTTAGAAATTCTCATAAAATCTGAATTTAATTTTTCTATTTCATAAAGTTTACTTTTTATTTGATAAATTCCATCTAGTGTTTTGCAAAAATTATTTTTATTTTCACTAAAAAAATATATTATATCATTATGACTAATCTTATAAAAAACATAATCTTTTTTTGCAACTAGATATTTATAGTTATTATATTCTTGTATATATTTTATAAAAGAAGTTAATCCTTTGTTTTTATTATTGTGTTGTATAGATAAAAGTACTTCATTTTCTTCTAAATTATTGTTGATAGATTTTGAAAATTTTATTTTCATTTTTTTCTCCTTAAATTAATTATAGTAAAAACTTGAAATTTAGTAAAGCATTTTAAGATAAGAGGTCTTTTTTTGTATATAAGTGGTTTTAAAGCTATAATTACCACTTATATAGTAATAATAACCTCTTATCTTAAAAATATGTACTTATCAAAAACAAAGAGGTATAATAAAAAACTAAAGAAGGTGAAAATATGATAGAGTTAAAAAATGTATCAAAATTCTACTATAATAATGGAATAATAACAACAGGATTTTATAATATTAATTTAAGATTAAATTTAGGAGAATTTGTTGTAATAACAGGAGAATCAGGAAGTGGAAAAAGCACACTTTTAAATATAATATCAGGTGTAGATAATTATGAAGAAGGTGAAATGTACATAAGTGGAAAAGAAACTAGTCACTACGAAGAAAAAGAGTTTGAAGAATATAGAAAAAAATATATTGCCAATATTTTTCAGAATTTTAATTTAGTAAATAGTTATGTCAGTAGGTGTCAGTAGGGACGGAGATTTTGACAACTTAATTTATTGTCAAAATCCTCGTCCTTACTGTCTTTTTTTCATATGGTATCTGACATCAAACACAAAAAATAAAAAAGGACCAACCATAATAATTACACCAAACAAAAAAAGATAAAAAGCACCGACCATAATAATTTATAAAAAATGTAACCTCTTAAAGAATTTACTGTCTTATATAGTTGAAAGGAGGTTTGGAATGCTATAAACATATAAAATATCAAAAGAATACCGCTATTGTTCTTGCCCATTATATTGACTTTTATTGTCAGTGGAGAGGGGATTTTGCCAATAAATTAAATTGTTAAAATCTTCGTTACTTACGAACAATCAAAAAGAAATATAATGGGCTTTTGTCTTGACAAATAGGCAAATTAAAGATAGAATGTAAACTATAAAAGGTGTTAAAAACAAAATCAATACCAAATTACTAATACTTATTTAAAATGGAAAATAAAGAACCGGTACAAATTTACCCAAAAGGAAAAAAAGAGAACCGGCACTAAATTTTTAAAGGAGAGAAATTAAGTTGAAAAAATATAGATTTGAAATAATTATATTCATAGTAAATGCAATATATATGATATTAGAGTTAATTGCATCAAGAGTATTATCGCCTTATTTTGGAAACAGCAATTTAATTTGGACAAGTATAATAGGAATTATATTATTAAGTACAAGTGCAGGAAATTATTTAGGGGGAGTTATAGCAGATAAAAAGAATTCTTCTTCAAATGTTAAATACTTATTAATTTTTTCAGGATTTTTAATTATGCTAATACCTTTAATACAAAGCAAAATTTTAGAAACAATTACATCAATCTTTAGTGATATCAGAATTGGAGCAATAATTGCAACAATATTATTATTCTTTTTGCCATCAATGACTATAGGAATGTTATCACCAATAATAGTAAAATTAAAAATGCAAAATATAGAGAATGCAGGAAAAGTATCAGGTAATATTTCAGCAATTGCAACACTAGGAAGTATAACGGGAACATTTGTTGGAGGATTTTTCTTGCTTCCAAATTGTGGAAGTAATCAATTATTATTTATATTAGCAATAATAACTTTTCTACTAGTATATTTTGTTGAAAAACCAAAATTAGATAAAATTACAATATTTTTAAGTATATGTATAACATTAAGTATAATATTTTTTGTAATGTATATTATAACAAACAATCAAAATGGAGAAAAAGTGTTAAATGGAGATTTAAATGTACAAGTTGAATATGATACAGAATATGGAAAAGTAGTTATTTATAATACAAAACAAGGGGGAGAGATATTTAGACATTTAATGATAGACAAAGGAAATGAATCTGCAACATATATAGATGAAGAAAAATGTAATGATTTGACATATGAATACACAAAATTTTATGACTTAATGTTTGAATCATCAAGAGAAATTAATAGTTGTTTAATGATTGGAGGAGCAGGATATTCATACCCAAAACATTATATAAGTCAATATCCAGATAAAAACATAGATGTTGTAGAAATTGATGATAAAGTTACAGAACTTGCAAAAAAATATTTTTATTTAGATAAACTAATAGAAGATTATGATTTAGAGAACACAAACAGATTAAATATAATTACAGAGGATGGAAGAACTTATATTAATAAAAACACAAAAAAATATGATGCAATTTTAAATGATGCATTTTCTGGAGATACTCCAGCAGAAACTTTAACAACATTAGAAGCAGTACAATATATATATAATTCATTAAATGAAAATGGAATTTATTTAACAAATGTTATAGCAAATTTAAATGGGAAAGGTGTTGATTTCCTAAAAGCTGAAGTATTAACATTAAAACAAGTTTTTAAAAATGTTTATATAGTACCATGCAATTCTCAAGATAATCATACAGAAAGGCAAAATTATATGGTTATAGCAACAGATGAAATATTAGAACTAGAAAACACAATTGAGTTAGATTTCTCAGATTCTTTAGTTTTAACTGATAATTATTGCCCTGTAGAAAGTTTAATTTAGGGAAAAAACAGAACCGGTACTAAATTGTCCTAAATTATCAAGAAAGTGGGTTGAAAATTAAATGAAAGAAGAAAAAAAAGAATTTAAAAAGTGGATTATACTAATTCTAGTTGCAATAATAGCCTTTTGGGCAATAAATAATTTATCAACTTTAGGAAATATATTAGGAAAAATTGTTAGCATTATTTTTCCGTTTATTCTAGGTGGAAGTTTAGCATTTATATTAAATATTCCAATGACATTTTTTGAAAGAAAACTAATAAATATATCAAAATCAAGTAAAAAGAAAAAAATTAGAAAAAGGAAACTATTAAGAATATTTGCCATAATATTTGCATTTGCTGTAATTATATTGATTTTGTCTTTAATTATTAATTTAATTGTACCAGAATTAGTAAGTGTTATAACAATGTTAATAAATAATGTTCCTTTTTATGTAGAAGAAATAACAAAATTTGCACAAAATCATATTGAAGATACTCAACAAATTAATAATTTATTAGAACAAATAAATATAGAAGAAATAAAAAATCAGATATTAGGTTTAATACCAAATGTACTAACATCTTCAATTTCAATTGTAGGTGGAATTGTTAGTGGAATAGTAGATTTTGTTATAGCTCTTATTTTTTCAATATATATATTAATGGATAAAGAAAAATTAAAAAAACAAGCAACAAGAATAATTTATGCATATTTTAACAGAAAAAGAGCTGATAGAATTATTAATTTTGGAAAAACTACATCTACAATATTTAAAAGATTTTTTACAGTTCAATGTTTAGAAGCAACAATACTTGGATTATTATGCTTATTAGGAATGTTAATATTAAGAATTCCATATGCAATTTCTATAAGTGTATTAATAGGTGTTACTGCTCTAATCCCTGTTGTAGGAGCATTTATAGGAATAATAGTTGGTGTAATATTAATTATTGCAGTAGAACCAATTAAAGCTTTAGTTTTTATAATATTTGTTTTAATATTGCAACAAATCGAAGGTAACATAATATATCCTAGAGTGGTTGGAAGTTCTGTTGGGTTACCTGGCATGTGGGTATTATTTGCAGTAACTGTTGGAGGAAGTCTAGCAGGAATTATAGGAATGTTAATTGGTGTTCCTATAGCAACTGTTATTTATACATTTTTAAATGAAGATGTTGTAGAAAAATTATCTAAAAGCAAAATGAGCTAATGTATGCGAATTTATGTGAGGTGGAAAATGAATAAATTGCATTTAGTTAGTACTAAAAAGCCTAACAAAGAAATAAAAAAGTTATATATTGAAGCATTCCCGGCAATTGAAAGAATTCCTTTGTTTTTATTAAAACTATTAACCAAAAAGGGAAAAGCAGATTTTTTTGAAATTTATGATGATACTAATCGTATTGGAATGTTGTATATTGTTTATTATAAAGATATTGTATTTGTTTTTTATTTAGCAATAGACAATAAATTAAGGGGCAGGGGATATGGAACTCTAATATTAGATTTAATAAAAGAAAAATATAGTGAAAATAGAATTATATTGAATATTGAAAAATTAGATGAAAATTCTGCAAACTATGAACAAAGACTAAAAAGAAAAGCTTTTTATGAAAAAAATGGTTTTAAAAGTTTAGAATATTTTGTTAAGGAAGGACCGGAATTTTATGAAATGTTATATTATAGTAAAAATAATTTAAGAGTTGAAAAACAGGAATATGAAGAACTTGTCAGAAATTATTTAGGAAAAGCATTTTATGGAATATATAAAATTATAAGTTAATAATTATGAAGTGTTAAGATTAGCCTTGATTTTTGTGCCAAAATAATATATAATATTTATGGATAAACGTGTTTTACTCCGTTAATCTAAGTACGAACATACATGTTTTTAGAGGGCAACTGCCCAAGGAGGAAAAAATGTACGAATACGAAGAAATGTTGGAAAAAATGCTGAGCGATTATGTGACCCTAGAGGACTGGAATGAGTACAAGGCATGGTTTGAGAACCGTCCGCCCACCATTACTCCTGAAAGGTTTCTGGCCGGAGAAAGACCCACTGAGGAGGAACTCAAGGCTTGCACCAAAGTTGATGCAGACTTTGTCAAGGTTGCTCACCATGTGGCTGCAATTTTGGACGCAGAAGATATCAACCATGACGTGGTTTTGACTTTGGCGTACCTGGAAAACCAACATCCGGAGTATTTTGGATGAACACATCCATAAAATCCTAATAGAAGGCTTCATCTGCCATAATATTGGGTTAGCCTCTCCCCATAGGGGGGCTATTAAAATATTGACATTAATATTGAAATAGATTTATAATAGTATTATCCTTTTGCTGAAAGGTAGAGAGGAGGGTTGTATTTGAAATAGCTTATAAAATTGTTAGCATTATTAATTGTTTACTTAATTGTAAAACATTTTGATAACTGACAAAAGGAAAAGACTAGGAATGGTACTCCTAGTCTTTTTACGTATTTGAAACATGCTTATTGCAATTGCTATAATTATAATAGCACATATTTAATTATATGTCAAATTTTATTTTTTATTCTTGAGTATTTTTCTGAATTTTATTATAATAAGAAAACTTTTTTTATTTAATATTGTATAATTAGTGTAATAAATAATTATTTATATTGAAAGAAATGAGGATAATAAAATGATATCATTTAAAAACGAATGTGAAGAAGATAAAGAATTATACAAAAAATTTTTAGATGGAAATAACGATGCATTTGGAATACTTATGAACAAATACAAAAACAACTTAATTTATTTCATTTTCAAATATGTAAAAAATAAAGATATTTCTGAAGATATTTTCCAAGAAGTTGTACTTTATATTTTGTCAAAAAAAGAAGTATATAATTTTGAATTTTCTTTCAAAACTTTTATTTACACTATAGCAAAATCAAGAGCATTAAACTATCTAAAAAAAGAAAAAAAGCAAATAAATTATGAAAGCAATTTTGAAAATATTGCAGTTGAAGAAAATTTACTTGAAGATATTGTTTTTTCAAAAGAAAGACAAGAAAAACTAAAAAAGGTAATAAGCAAGATGAGTGAAGACTATCAAATGGTAATTTATTTAGCTATAATTGAAGATTTATCATATAAAGAAGTTGCTAAAATCATGGATAAAAGTGAATCAAAAATAAAAAATTTATTACATAGAGCCAGAATCAAATTACGAAAATTATTAATTGAAGAAAGGGTGGTAGAAATGAAAGAAAATAGAGTTATTAAATTTTTATCAATCATTATAGTCATTGGAATTCTAACAACAGGAATTGTTTATGCAAGTAATAAGATTTTAAGCCATTTAAAAGGAAAAGCAAGTATTACTCCAACAACAACAACTAATTTGTCAGAAATGGACACTAATAAAGTATGGTGCGGAACATTTAACTTAGTATGGAATGACTTTATGAATGATGTTATTGGAGGAAAAATTGAATTTGAAGATGGACCATCAAATTTAGCAGATGAACTTAATAAACAATCTTTTACGTCAGAACAGTTAAATTCTAATTCATATTATAAAATACATGGTCCAGCTACAACAAAAATAAAAAATGAAATAGAAAAAGGTATTAAAGATAAATTTAATGAAAATAGCGAAATTTTAGATAAAGTTGAATGGAATGATCCAAATGCTTATGTTTTATATTGTATGTTAAAAAAAGAATTTAATTATTTTGAAAAATTTCCAACTTTAGATGATGCGAAGTTTGGAGATTCTGAAGAAAAGGTAAAATATTTTGGAATAAAACCAGATACAGAACAGACTGCAAGTAAAAATGTAGATATTTTATTCTATAATTCTGAAAATGATTTTTCGATTAGATTAAAAACGCAAGAGGGGGAAGAGGTTTATCTATACAGAACATCTGGTGAAGGAAAAAGTTTTGATGACAATTATAATGAAATGATTGAAAAAAGCAATAATTATACAGATACTAAAACTTGGAACAAAAATGATGTTTTAATAATTCCATTCATAAAAGTTCAAGATGAAATTAATTATGATGAATTATGTGGAAGAAATATTAAAGATACTAAATGGTATATTAGACAGGCAATTCAAACAATTGATTTTGAATTAAATAATTATGGTGGTAGTGTAAAAAGTGAGGCTTTAATTGAAGCTACAAGGAAAGGTGCACTTGATATTAATAGAGAATTTATTTTTGATGATGATTTTATTTTGTATTTAAAAGAAGCTGATAAAGAAAAACCTTATTTTGCATTAAAAGTTGACAATTCAGATGTATTAGTTGCAAGTGATAAACAATAAATTTAGTAATTTCGATATAATTTAAAATAACAATAATTGTATACATGTTATTATGGTTAAATATGAGAGAGTAAATCCTATAAAGATTTGCTCTCTAAATTCAAGTTTTCATTCTAAAAAATAAAACAGATAGGCATTGCTTTTTTAATCTGGGCCTCCTTCAATTATCATATCTGGAGTTACAAGTTCAATTTCTTCACTATATTGTTCTTGTAACATTTTACAATATTGCTCTATTTCTGAGAATTTAGTAAAACTATGACTTACAACAATATGATATATATTAATATCCGCTAAACTCGTATTAACTATTGCTTCGTTGTCTATTTCATTAATAATTTCTTTGCATTTAGATTCTTCTATATCACTTTTAAAACATATTACAACAGCATTATCAAAAAATTTATATCCATCATCATCAATTATGTGTCTTTCGGCAGTAGTTTCATTAACATTAATATCAATTGAATTAGAGTCTACAGATTTATTTTTTAAATGTATTATTGAAATAATCAAAATAAACACTATTATAAGTAATGCAACAATTAATTCTATAATTATTTTTCTTTTTTTACTCATATCACATTTTCCCCTTTTTTTATTATAAATTAATTATAACATATGTTAGATTATGTATGCAACTTAATTTGGGATAAAAAATATATAAATCTTTTGTTAATATTAATAATATAGTGAAAAAACAAAATTACAAGATTAGGAAAGGGAAGATAGGAGTATAATATTTAAATGAAATCAGTTTAAAATCAATATATGAAAATTTAAAGAAACAGATATAACAATAATTATTAAAATCTATGGTCAAAATATGGCAGTGCTGTTGCTAATAAAAAGTAAAATAATAAAAGTGATAATATTATATTTTTAAAATAAATATAATCTGGAAGTGTTTAAATGTTTTATATAAAAAATCTTGATAATAATTGTTTTTATTGTCGTCGTGATAGTTTCACGGAAATACATAAAATATTTTTAGAACTTGTTAGAAAAGGCTATACAAACATAAATATAACAACGGTTTTGAGGTAGGGAAACAAAGAGCCCTTTGTTTTCTGTTAGTGCAACATTGCACAAAATCAAAGTTTTGTGCAAAAAGGCATAGGGGCATAATATAAAACAGCCATAAACCTCTATTATTACACTTTCAAGGCTTTTGACTGCTTTATATCTATTAATGTTCTATTATATTACTTTATTTCTATTCTTATTATAATCTTTTGTATTACCTGTTACATCTATATTTATATAGACTTCTAAAATCAATTTTAAGACATTTTTTTATTTTGCATAAATAATTTCATTTCTATAATTATTTTACTTATTTTAATTTTAAATTTATATTTATATTTATAATTTTTTCTTATTATATATTTTTATATATTAGTTTGCATTAATTTTTTGAAAAATCTCTAAAACGCCTATTTCTCTATATTTACCTTATTTTGCTGACAACAAACTATATGCCTAAAAAATAAAAACGGCTTAAAATCGATTCTCGTGCGTCGCTTTTTTAACATTTTTTTGCCTATTTTTATATAACTATATATTTCACTAATTTCAGCAAAAATGTCTAGAAAATTTAATGTTCATTTAATAAAAGCTACTTAAATAAATAATTAGCTTTAGATATAGCTGACAAGTTATATTAGTTAAATATAAAAACAGCTTAAAACTCATTTTGATGCGTCAAAATTCCAAATATATTTAACTTAATATTAATGAGAATCTATATATACATTTTTTTATACAAACATGATAAATTTTATAACTATATAATTATAAGAGTTTAAAATTGATTTTAAAGCAAATTATAAAATTAATTCTATAATTATATAAAGAATTAATTTTCAAAATTTATATGTTTTTTAGTAAATAACATTTGTTCGTTTTTTTAAATTATAATGTTCGGATTTTTTTTCGCAAATTTTTAAAACTTAATTTAAAAATTTCAAATTATCAATTTACAAAATTTTTAAATTTACCAAATTACATTGGAATTATTTTTATATTTTTGTTTTTTAAAATTTTTATGATTTCAAAATTTATTTTTTAGCTAAATGGAAGATTGCACAAAATTTTATTTAATATATTTATAAAGTTTTTATAGTTGCTTAATAAAAATGTGCTATTCCCCCCTACTCTATTATTTTTTGTATAAATTTAAAATCTAAACAACATTAATTTTCTTATCCTTTGGGATAATATCAATTACATTATCATTTTTCCTTATTTGATTAACTAATGCTGAATTACTTGAATTATCTACTTTTCCATATACTTGTTCTGCTTGAATTGCTAATACCTGTTCGTATGTATATTTGGTCATTGCTAGTTTTTCT
The DNA here is from genome assembly GCA_944388045.1 of uncultured Clostridia bacterium. Lineage (GTDB taxonomy): Bacteria > Bacillota > Clostridia > TANB77 > CAG-508 > CAG-269. Next base: position 105,266 of record CALXHG010000002.1, read on the forward strand.
TGTCTTTCATCATTTGATGTATCGTTACTATTTAGCATAAATTCTAAATTATAGCTATATAGTTCAAGAGATCTTAAAATAATATCAACTTGTCCGTTCAATAAGGTTAATTCTACAGGTTTAATATTTTCAGAATTGAATTCATTGTTTTGTATGTCCATCAAAATTCCTCCTTTTAAGCAACACAAAATTCCATTGCATCTTTCATCATAAATGATGATAAAGAATGTGTCTGCAAAGCATTCATTACATCTTTATCATATAGATGAGTATATATCTCAGTTGTATCGATTTGCACATGTCCAAGCAATTCTTTTATTATTTTTATATCAATTCCTTTTCTATATAGTAAAGTAGCACAAGTATGACGAAGTGTATGAATAGTATATATATCACTATTTATATTAACTTTTTCATAAGCATTTTTCACAATATCTCTTAATGCATTTTTGCTAGTTGCAGGAGTAGATGTAGATTTTGCATGTTTTAGAAAACTGGAACACCTATACCTATTTTAAGCAAATTTTATATATTTATTGACATATACTTTTTCTTTTGCTATATTATTATAAATACTGGAGGTATTGATATGAAAAAGTATATAAAATTAATCGAAGAAACAATATACAACTTTTTGATAGGTTTTTGGACTCCTTTTAGCTTTTTATTAGCAATAGCTTTTATGATAGATGATGATGATGGTGTAGGAATATATATGTCATTTATATCAATTATTATATATTTATTTTTATTAATTCCAAATAATATTATTTTTTTAAAAAATCAAAAGAATAAAAAAATAGAAAAAATATTTATAGTTGTTAGTTTTATGTTAGGGATTTTATTTGCTATATTTTTTCATAATGGAGCAGGAATAATTAATCCATTAGGAGTATTAATTATGTTACTATTAAATGTCTTATTTTTATTCTTAAATAAAAAAACAGAATTATTATATATAATTTTATTAGTAATAATAGATATAATATTTATTTTCTTTACATTAAAATACTTTAATATTATATAAAAGAGGTGTCTTAAATTGACACCTCTTTTAACTATCTTGCTTCACTATTATGACTTTCAAATATATTATAAAGATTTAAATTTTTGTTTCCGTATTCTTCAGCCTCATCACCAAAACCATTATATCTTTTAAGAACTTGTTTAATTTTATCTTGACTATAATTATATGGATTTACTTTATCTAAACCTATATCAGAAGCACCCCATAATAATACTAAAGCACAAGTTTCTAAATTATAATTTATATCGTCTTTTAATTTTGCCAGATTTCTTTTCTATCTTTCCAATTTTCATAATTGTATTCTCTATCGGATATTAGACCTTGTTCTCTAGCCCAATTTCTAGCTTTAATAGCTGTAGAAGCAAAAATTTGAGAAAATCCAGTACTACAATCTTCTTTCCAAGGAATAATTCTTGAAGGATATGGAGTTAATATTTGTTCATTAGAAGGTAGATTATACCAATATTCAACCTGTTCATGATATAAAATATCATTTTCTACCATAACATTAGCAAGTGAATCTTCATGACCTTCACATGCTCTTTCCCACATTGAAACAGTTTGTATTAAAGCTTTTCTCATTTTAAATCTATTACTTAATTCAGTAAATTTAGAATCATAAGATAAGGTATCTTCCGCTGCCTGTTCTCTACTTCTAACAGCTTCAAGACCAGCTAATCCAATATTATCTGAAACATAAGTAACTATTTCAGACTTTAAGCTATCTCGTTTATTGCTTGGTAAATTTACATCTTGAACAATAGAAGGTCCTACAGTACCACTAATATTATTTAGCATGTTAATAGTACCATTAAAGAATTTATCTCCATAAGATTGCATATTAGAATCACTATAATCTGTTGTAGGAGTTAACTCTAATAAACAAGCATCAGCTCCAAGTCCTGGATAGTTTGAATTTGTTTGAGAAAGTGATGGAGAATTTTTAGCCCAAGCAATTAAATATCCTTGTCCATAACTATAACTATGTCTTGATGATGGTATTCCCATACTATTCCAATAATATTGACCAATATTAGAATTTCCTACTGTTTGATTAAACCAACCATGTATGTCAACAAGTACATTTTTACCACTACCTCTATTAAATTGTGGTAAGAAATTACTATTAGTTATCTTTTTTAAATAGTAATTTATTAATCGAGATTTTTGTATTTTTGGTAATTTATTGATTGCAATATATAAATTTTCAGTAGATGGTATTTCATTGAACATTCTTGCATGTAAAGAATGTTCCGTAAGTTCAGAATGTTCAATATGCCTATCATACTTATTCATAAATGATTTATCTTCTAGTTCAAATTTATTAAATTCTTCATAAAGTAGTTTAGATATAAGTACTTCCTTATTTTTACAGTAATCTTTGAAAGGAAATACTATAAGTAAAAATATGTCGAAAAATAATGTTTTTTAAAAATTTATATTCAAAAAGAAGAAACTTCTTTACGAAATTTCTTCTTTTTGAACAATATTTTCTTATTCTATATTTATAAAATTTTTAACTTTTTAATTTATTTTTCATTTTTGCTTTGAAATTTGAATATAATGAAAAACAAATGGTTAATAAACTGATAAAAATACTAATATTAAAAATATCATTATAGTTAAAAGTGTTTTCATATAAATATTGCTTTATATTATAGTATTTATTGTTATATAAATGAATAGATTGCTCTTTATTGGAATCATTATAATAAAAAGTAAGATATGAAAAATCATTTAAACCAGCACCACTAATTGTGATTTTACTTATATTATTTATGTCATCAATCTTTATATTATCTTTTGATAGAACTTCTTTAATTGAAACTATATTTGTTGTATTAACATTTAATTCAACTTCAACTCCCCAAAATGTAACACAAAAATAATATAAAAATACAATAATAGGTAAACAAATTAATAATATTCTCATAAAGATTATAATCACTCTTTTCATAGTACTATCCTCCTTTAAAAATATAATATCATAAACTAAAATTAATATCAACAGAAAGTTCTGTTGATATTAATTTTAGTTATTTAAGTTCTTTTTATTTTATTTCTAAATCCTAAAGCAGCTTTAGCACCCCATTTGTCACTATCCTAATCTCCAAAACCTGCTTTGAAAAATTCTAATAATAAGTTATTAGCACCAGGAAGTTCTTTTGCTACATATTGTCTTGCAATATATTCTATTTTATCTTCATTTGTTGATCCGGCAGGGAATGACATTTGACTATTTTATGTCTTAATAAATATCCCAAAAAACCTTTTTGTCCATCAGAGTCATATTGTTGCAATAAATTACTGTTAAATAAATTTCTTGTATCATAAGTCAAAGCATTTTCATCATTCCTATTCATATATTATTCTCCAATCTTTAATTTATAATATTTTTTAAATTGTTCATTTAAAAGATAAAAAATGTCATCGTTATTTCTTATCTCCAAATCGTCAATCCATTTTTCTATGAAATCTTTTAAATCTTCTATCATATCATCTTTGTTATTTAATTTTTCGAAATAATCTAATATCGATTTCAAACATGGAATATCATCATCTACTAATTTATAAAATTTATTATTATTACAAAGTTCTTCAATTAAACATAAGAATCTTATTTTTAGAAGTGTCTGATAATTGTCAAGATTATTTTTTGTTTTTTTAACTTCAACTATATTTGATAATAAATCACTAAATATATTCTTAATAGGATGATAATATGTTTTTGATGTTATTTTAAACTTTTTACTACCTGTTATAATTTTAATCTTATTTTCTAATTCTTTCATATTCTTTTCCCTTTCCAAATAAAAAAAGCTAGTAACTATTTACTAACATTCTTATACTTATATTTATTAACTTTCTTAATTTTACTGTTTAAAAAACCGACCATTATCAAAGTTTTGCGCAATTAGGTATAGGGCTCAAAAGTAAAGTACTTGTTTTAAGTACATACCTATCAAAATCTGCTATTCCTTGATATAAGCCTATTATAGATTATTTTTTAAACAATAACTTATACTACATTTTAATAAAAACTCCTTAAAAACGATTTTAATGCTTTACATATATGAATTATTTCTATATATTATATTAGTATAAAAAGTTATAACTAATTAGAAAATAATTTTTTAATTTTATTTATTTTAGTAATTAAATTAAAATTTTTGTTCGTTTTTTAAATATCAATTTTTATAAATAAAACTTTGCACAAAATTTTAAAATCTTAATTAATTTATAATTGTAAATTTTATATTCTTCTATTTAATTGTAAATATATAAGAATATATTACATTCTAAAAATAGCCTATTCCCTATCTCATACGTATCTCCTATTATTTTTCTACCTAATATTTAACTTCATTTATTTTAATACAATTATTGCTTAAAGAAGCATATACTATAAGGTAATTATCTCTTATAGTATATGCCTTTTCTGATACTTCTATTTTATATTTATTTCTTTATAAACAGATGCTTTATTTTGTTTAAAATTCTTCTAAAAATATTTTCTTTATATACTATAATTTGGTTTTCCTCATTATTTGCCTTTACTTCATTCTCATCTAATTTTGTTGTTTTGTTTATGCTTTTATTTGCAAAAACGTCAGTATTATACATCTGCTGTTTTTTTAGTTCATTTTTTTGTCTTTCTTCATTTTGCATCCTTATTATCTTAATTCTTTGCTCTGGTGTTGCTAAATAATCTCTAAACAAATTAAATAGTATTGCCTTAGTTTCTGGTAGCATTGGTTGGTCTTTTAATTCTAATTCATCATCTAAGAAATACTCATATTCTTCATTTCTATTTTCTTTTATTGTTTCTATAACCTCAGGAGGAATTTTATTGTACTCTTCTTCATTTAAGTCTTGTAATATTGTATATACTTCTGTATATGCATTTTTACGATTGTTCATCTGGCCTTTTTCCTCCTTCTTTTGTTTCTATTGTATGCTCTTGTAATCTTTTTAAAGCATCATCTTCTCTGTCTAGCATTTCTGGGTCTGTTAAAGAATCAATTGTTGCCCTTGCTATTTCTTTTGATGTGCGATTCCTAGGATTATATTCTTTGTCAATTCTTCTTACTATCTCTACTATTCTTCTATCTACCTCGTCTTCGATTTCTTCTATTGATTTTCCTTCATATTTCTTTATTTTTTTCCTTAAATTGGATAGTTTCTTTCCTAGAGATTTTTCATATTCGTCTTTTGATTCTTTGCTTGGCAACCTTCTTTTCCATTTTTCTTTATCTCCATATCTCTCTTTACACCATTTCTCTATTTGTAATGCTATTCCTATGTTTTCACGTGATTGATGAGGTCCATATGCATATTCCTCATCTATTCTTCTTACTATTTCTACTATTCTTCTATCTATTTCATTTTCTATTTTTTCTATTGGTTTTCCTTCATATTTCTTTATTATTGTCCTTAAATTACCTAATTTTTGTCCTAGAGATTTTTCATATTCGTCTTTTGATTCTTTGCTTGGCAACCTTCTTTTCCATTTTTCTTTATCTCCATATCTCTCTTTACACCATTTCTCTATTTGTAATGCTATTCCTATGTTTTCACGTGATTGATGAGGTCCATATGCATATTCCTCATCTATTCTTCTTACTATTTCTACTATTCTTCTATCTATTTCATTTTCTATTTTTTCTATTGGTTTTCCTTCATATTTCTTTATTATTGTCCTTAAACTACCTAATTTTTTTCCTAGAGATTTTTCATATTCGTCCGTTGATCCTGAGCTTGGCAAACTTCTTTTCCATTTTTCTTTATCTCCATACATCTCTTCACACCATTTTTCTATTTGCAATGCTATTCCCAGGCTTTCACGTGATTGGTTATCTCCATATGCATATTCCTCATCTATTCTTCTTACTATTTCTACTATTCTTCGGTCTACTTCATTTTCTATTTCATCTACTGGTTTTCCTTCATATTTATCTATTATATTTCTCCTTAAATTGGATAGTTTATTTCCTAGAGATTTTTCATATTCGTCTTTTGATTCTTTTCTTGGTAACCTTCTTTCCCATTTTTCTTTATCTCCATACCTCTCTTCACACCATTTTTCTATTTGCAATGCTCTGCCTAGTTTTTCACGTGATTGATTAGGTCCATAAGCATATTCTTCATCCATTCTTCTTACTATTTCTACTATTTTTCTATCTACTTCATTTTCAATTTCTTCTATTGTTTTTCCTTCAAATTTCTTTATTGTTCTTCTTAAATTAGCTAATTTTATTCCTAGAGATTTTTCATATTCGTCCGTTGATACTGAGCTTGGCAACCTTCTTTCCCATTTTTCTTTATCTCCATATCTCTCTTCGCACCACTTGCGTATCTCTAATGCATTTTTTAATCTTATTCCTATAGAGTATATTTCATCAACTTCTTTTTCCAATTCTACAAAGTCTTTCAACAATCCTGTAATCTCAAATGGTCCTTCTGTTTTACTTCCAAATGTCTTACTTTGTTTTTCTCCATGTTTTAATACTCTTTCTGGTAAATCTATCTGCCATAAATCTATTTGACTTCCTAAGTCTATTATCTCTTCTACTTCTTCTACTTGCTTTTCATTTAATCCATCAAATCCATTTGCTAAATATTCTTTGTATTTATTTTGTATCTCTTTTAATACTTTCGCATATCCTGTTTCTTCTTTATCTGTGCTATTTATATTTGGTAAAACTCCATCATGTCTTTGTGTCCAATCTAATATAAGATTTAACATTTGTATGTCGTCTTGTTCTGTTATTTCATTCTCCCAATTTACTTTTAATGTGTTATTTACTAAATCTATTACTACTGGTCTATTTTCATCCTTTGTTGGATTGTCTGGATCTTCTGAATAAATTACTCTTCCTAATTGTTGCAAGTATAGTATTCTAGAGTTTTCATCCATTGGTCTTAGCCATATCATTCCATCTAGTTTTTCTAAATGTAGTCCTTCATTTGCTTTATTCATTACTAGCATAAATTCTGTTTCTTCTGTATTGCTATTTTGGAATTCTTCTAATCTTCTTGCATTTTCTTTATCTCCATATTCTCCAAGCATTGAATGAATATTAGGATTTATTCCTGAACCTTTAAAGTATTCTGCTATTTGTTTTTTCCAATACTCTAATTTTTCTTTTCCTTTTTTTCTTCCTATTACATTTCCATCTTCGTCTTCTAAATCTTCTACAACTGGTAAAAATACTATATACTTTCCACCTTTTTTTACATTTGCTTGTAATATCTGTGGTATTCCTTCTGCGCTCTCTACTTTTCTTCTTAATGATTCATATTCTTCTAGTTTTTCATTTTTTTCCTGTATATCTTCTATTTGGTCAATTTTATCTTTTAATTCATCTAAACTTCCATCTGTTTTTAAACTATATGCACAACTTACAAGCTTAGGATTTACTACTAATCCCATTCTTATTGCATTTGTTAAACTCATATTCATGGCAATATGTTTTCCACTTACTGCTTCTCTATTTGTGTAGCCTAATTTTTGTGCTATTTCATTTGCCATATTTATTCCATCTGCATCTCTTCTTGGAGTTGCTGTTATTCCTAGTACTTTAGTACTTTCTGGTTGATTTTCTAGTAATGTATTTAACCTTTCTCCCCATTTTTCTGCACCTGTTCTATGTAATTCGTCTAGTACTATAAAGCCATATTGTTTATTTATAGTATCTTTTCCACCTCTTGCAAGCAGATTTGAGTAAGTAGAAAACTTTAAGTTAGGAAATACATCTTTTATTATTGCATCCTTACTTCTTTGAATTGTTTTTACTGGTCCGTGAATAAAGTTTATAATATTATCCTTCATTTGTTCTAATATCTCGTTTTGAGGAGCTAAATAAAGCATTTCTTCATTTTGATGTTCCATCATTTCGGATAAAGCAACAAAACTTTTTCCTCCACCTGTTGGTAATATTACTGATGCAAATCTATTATCTTTTAATATTTCATCTGTTTTATCTTTTGCTCTTTGTTGGTATGGTCTTAATTTTATTCCTGTTCCTTTTACATCATAATACCCTAGAAATCTTTCTATTCTTTCAATTGATAAGTCTTCACTTAGATTTTCTCTATTTTCTACTATTAGTCTATCATATTGTTCCAATCTTTTTTCTTTTATTGTCTCTGGCGTATCTTCTTCTGTAATTTTAAAGTCTTTGTTTCTAGTTATTATGTTTAATAGAATAGTTGGGATATTTTTTCTATCTATCCCTTGTTCTTCTAGTTTTTGATATAACTCTACACAATGTTCTTCTTGTAACCTTTTAATTAAGTTACTTCTTTCTTTGGGCGTAAATTCTTCTATTCCTATTTTTTGCCAATCATATAATGAAAATATTGCTTCTGCATAATATTCTTCTTTGCTTATTTGTTCATTTCTTTGCGATTTTGAAAATGTGCTACTCATTATATCTCTTACATTTGATAGTCCACCATTTTTCATTATCTCTATCTGTTCATTCTCAGATAGTCCCTTTATTTTATCTATTAACTGAGTGGCATCACCATTTAAATCTAGTGAAATTGACTCACTAAGTTTAACTCCTCTATTGCTTTGTCTTGTTATTATTTCTGGTTCTATTCTAAATCCATTATTTTCAATGTATTTTATTACTTCTGTATATTTTGGATTATCTCCCGTTATTTTACTTAATAATTTTGCAAGCTCTCTTGCATTTTTTTGTGCTTTTGCTAAGTAGAACATATTTTTTATAGCAGAATTTGCCATTCCATATTCTACTCTTCCTTCTGTTAATTCATACATTTCTTCTATTGATATATTATCTCTTACTTTAAAATTTTTTAGCAACGAACTGTTTTCAGGTATCTCAAGGCTATTTCCTTCATTTACAAATCTAATTACTTCTCTTTTTAAATCTCTTACTATTTCTTGGTCTTGTCCTTCTATTTGTTGTAATAAAGCAAATATATCTACTATTTCTTTTGGTACATCTATTATCTCTTCTTTTCCAATATCTCCATAATGTATTAGCTCTAATGATGAAAATGCATTTCCAATTGTTTGCACTAATAAGTTATTCCTTGCTGTATGAGGAATTATTGGTTCCATTCCTCCTTTTCTTTCTAGCAAAGTTAATTTTGCAATTATTTTATTTTTTTCTAATGACTGCTCCTCGTTTAATGCTTGATAACTACTTATCCTTGCAACTGGTGATCTATATGTAATGCCCTTTCTTAGTCTTGCTTTACTTTGGTCAATTGGCTCATTTGAAGAATATCTTGTTTTTATTGCACTTCTAATTTCTTCTGGTGTTTTACTATTATCTATTTCTTTTATAGTCTCTAGTAGTCTATTATCAGTTGGTATAGAAGAAATATATTCATCTACTCTTCTTGCTATTTCTTCTAACATATATTGCCCTGCATTTATAACCTTCTCTCCTAATTCACTCTTTGGCACTTTTACAATTGCATATCTATCTTTGTAAAATCCTCTACCATACGAAATAGATACATTACCATTACTTGATAAAGATATACAATTTGTATCTTTTCTATAATGCATTTTTATATGGTCGTATACTTGTTGCAAACTTAGGGGAGCATCTTTACTGTATTTTGGCGCACCCTTTTCAGTATTTTCTTCATATCTTTCTCTATCCGTTCTTATTCTTTGTATATTTCCTGAATTATCTAATGTTACACCTGTTTCTAAATCATTATTATCAGCCATGTTTAAGGCACGGAAAAAATAATAATTTTCTTCATCTTCTATTATATTAAAATTTTCTATATCAAATAAGTTTTCCATATAAAATCTATCCTTCGTTATACTTTATTAGTCTCAAATTCACTCCTATATCTCATTTTACGATTAGCCTCGATTTGAGCACTAATTTCTCTCTCCATTTTTTCGAGAGTTTCTGCCGTTGGTCTCATATGTTTCGGCACTTTCACTAATCTAGCAGCCCCATTACTTTTTTCCATTTCTTTTCTAAGAATTGTACTTATACTGCTCATAATTCGCCTCCTAATTAGATAGTCAATTGGATTAGTTTTTAAAATTGGAATCTTATCTCCCATAGTCTGTATTATACATATCTTTAAGTTTAATGTCAAATTACTCGTATAATGAACATGTAGTCCATTATACATTTTTTTATTCTTAAATTCATTGTATAATATCTACGTAGACACTGTGGATTAGTGCAAATTACTATCGCTTTGACGATTATATTAATAGACTCTAACCACAGATGTTTGTTTAATTGTTAATTAGTTAGATAACGCTTGACGTTTAATATTGAACGAGTTTACTTTCGACAAGCATTTCGTGGAACACATTGTCTATTTATTCGTTATTCAAAAAATTCATAACTAAATCTATAATTACATCTTTTTCCTTAGGATTTGACTCAGCAATGAGTAATGTCAACGCAGCTAATGTATTATTATCAATTGTTTGCTTTCCATTTTTATATAAAATTCCATAAAAGTTTAGAAAATATATAAATAATGTAGCTGCAATTCTTTTATTACCATCTGCAAAAACATGATTTTTAACTATTAGATATAAAAAGTTAGCAGACTTTTCTTCAATGCTTTTATAAATATCTTGTCCGGCAAAACTTTGATATATATTTCCTATTATTGATTCTAATCCTTTATCTCTTTCAACTGCAAATAATGAACTTTCTTCTTTGAATCTCAATTTATTTATAATTTCTATACAATCGTTATAATTGATTTTCCTGTCATCAATATTTCCATTAACTTTCTTTAGTGTTCTATGATCATAATCGTCTAATAAGTCTAAAGCTTTTGAATATTCTCCAATTACTTTTAATATTTCTTTTGCATCATTTCCTTCTAGCCTTTCATCAATTCGATTTGCTATATCTATTAATTTTATTGTTTTTTCTAAATATTCTAGTCTTTTTTGATTAACAACATAACCTTTTAACATATAATCTTTTAGAACTTTATTAGCCCATTTTCTAAATATAACACCATTTTTAGACTTTACTCTGTAACCAATACTTAATATCATATCTAAATTATAATATTCAACTTGATACTTTTTTCCATCTGTTGCAGTTGTCGCAAATTTTGCGACAACTGCATTATCATCTGCTAATTCTTCTTTTAAAGCATTATTGATATGTTTTCCGATAGTCTTTATATCTCTATCAAATAACTTAGCTAATTGTTCTCTATTTAGCCACACAGTTTCATCTTTTAAGTTTACTTCTAACTTTACTCCTTGGTTTTCAAATAAAATAATTTCATTCTTTTTTTCTTCCATAAGAACACATCCTTATTTAAAATTTAGTTCTTATTATATCTATTTTTTCTTTTATTGATATGTCTTTTATTAAAAGAACTATTGTTTGCATTATATGATATTATAGAATAATTGTCAATGTAATTCAAAAAAATAAATAATATCTAATTTTTAAATACTAAATGTAACATTTTATTCATAATAATAGATTACATTTGGTTTGTATTATCAAAGTTTTGCGCAATTAGGTATAGGGCTCAAAAGTAATGTACTTGTTTTAAGTACATACCTATCAAAATCTGCTATTCCTTGATATAAGCCAATTATAGCTTATTTTTTTAACAATAACTTATACTACATTTATTAAAAACTCCTTAAAAACGATTTTAATGCCTTACATATATAAATTATTTCTATATGTTATATATGAAGTTATAACTAATTAGAAAATAATTTTTAAATTTTAATTATTTTAGTAATTAAATTAAAATTTTTGTACGTTTTTTAAATATCAATTTTTATAAATAAAACTTTGCACAAAATTTTAAAATCTTAATTAATTTATAATTGTAAATTTTATTATTTTAATTTTTTAAAATTATTAATTTATATTTTTCTTAAATTTATTCTTTAAAATTTATTTATAAAATACTTTAGATAATTTTATTTTTAAATTTTATATTCTTCTATTTATAGATAATATCTTAAAGCTTTTAATTATAAGAAATCAGATAGCTTTTCTAGGTTTTATGCTAGATACTGGAAAATCATCATTTAATTCATCTTTATAATAAATTATTTTTTTCATATTAAATTCTATTCCTTTAAAAGTGCCGTGGGAAAATTCTTATTTCCCACGGTTACATCAGTGATTTTATTCTGTTTGCAATTCAACTTTTGAAACGTTAAGCTTTACATAGCATGGTTCTGTTTGGCTGTAATTATTTCCCAACAACACACGTACTTTTTTCTCTCCGCTTGCCAGAGCCAGAATGACCTCTGCTACGTTATTAACAGTGTTCAGATCGTACCCTTGACATGTGATTTCAGGCTGATTGCCAAACATACCACCAGTAATCTCCAAATTGAAAGGCGGTTTTCTTCTTTTCTCATACTTCCATGTAAGCGTGTAAGATTCTCCAAACATATCAGTGATTCTTATGGCTTGTGCAGTCTTAAATTGCTGCACAGTGGGGCGATCAGCCCGTTCTTGAATTTCGATTGTCGTAGGCATAAACTTTCCTTCTTTCATGCTATCACCTTTGTTCATATATTTCCAATTACTTGGATTAATATTTATTTTAACATATTATATCCTAACTTTCAATATTTTTATTCTAGTAGTATTTTATAAAAATCTTTATACACATTTTTCCAAACTTCATAATTTTTATATTTCTAATATGTATAAAAAAATAAAAAAATGATACAATGTAAAAACATGTATAATTTTTTGCTTTTTCTTAATTGTTTTTATTTATGTAATATCTTTAGAAATATCATCTAATTTAAAATTTATTACTTTTTTTAGATTATCTAATGACGTCTCTACTTGATAGCCGATTTTACCAGCACTGAAAATAATTGTTTCATATTCTTTTGATGAAATATCTATAACTGTTTTAAATTGTTTTTTCATTCCAATAGGAGAACATCCTCCATGTATATATCCTGTAAGTGGTAGTAATTCTTTTGATTTTATCATTTCTATACTTTTTTCATTCACTGATTTTGCTGCTTTTTTTAAATCTAATTCTTTATTTACAGGTACTAAAAAAACATAATGCATTTTAGTATTACTAGTTGTAACAAGAGTTTTAAATACTTGGCTGGGATTTTCTCCTAAAACTGAAGCAACATCATTACCACTAATTGCATTTGTATTAATATAGCAATGTTCAACATATTTTATATTCTTTTGATCTAAAATTCTCATAACATTAGTTTTTTCTTTATTCTGTTTCATAACATTATTCTCCTATAATCTATTCTTATATATTTCATTAATTTTACCCCTTGTTTTTCAAATATGTTTGTTGTTAAATGAACTATTGTTTGTATTATATGATATTATAAAATAATTGTCAATTTATTTCAAAAAATAATGTTTAATTTTTTAAATAAATGTAATATCATACATATAAAATCAGATTACATTTGGTTTGTATTATCAGAGTTTTGTGCAAAAAGAGATAGGAGCATAATATAAAACAGCCATAAACCTCTACTTCTACTAATTCAAGGCTTTTGACTGTTTATAGCTATTAATATTCTATTATATATATATTTATTTCTATATATTATTTATATTATATTCTTTTTAAAACTCATTTTAACGCATCAATATTTTAAAGTAATTTATAATTATTGTATTTAGTTGTAATTTAAATCAATATAAATGGATTTTAATTACAAACTCCAAGTCATAGTATATTCTATCTCATTTGTATTTTTATCTATTTTTTCATCTATAATCTTAAAATTATTTTTCTCATAAAATTTAATAGCATTTTTATTATTCTTATACACATTTAAACTTAAAACATTTCTATTTTCTTTTACTTTATTTAATAACAATGTTCCTATTCCATTACATTGATTATTTGCATCAACAAAAATTCCTTCAATGAAGTTCTGACTTAAACCTATAAATCCCACAATATTTTCTTTAATGAGATATACATATATTTCGGCATTTGGTAAAATTCCTTTTACATAGTTATAATTATTTTCCCAATATTCTTTTGGTATGAATGAATGAGCTTTTATATTTTCATTTTTCCATATTCGCATTATATCATTTATATCATTTTTCTCAAATTTTCTTATCATATATTACTCCTATTTACAATAATATTTTATCACATTAAATCATATGCACTTTTTATTCTAATATCCATTTAATTCCTTTTGCCATTCTTAAAGTTGCATCTTTAAAATGATTTCCCTCATTTACTTCATATATCGTTTCTATTCTTTTATTATTATATATTTTTTCTAATTCTATGGTATTCATTTCAACAGTTGCTAATACTTGATTTCTTGTTTTACTCTCTTTATTTCCAAATGAAAAATATATTTTTCTAACATTAGAAGATATATTAGTTGTTTTTACAAAGTCTATAAATTTAGGAAACCAAAATGAACCTGAAGCAGATGCAATATTAGAGATAGCAACTAAAATGAACTCTTTGCATTTAAGATAACTACATTTATCAATTAGAACTTTATTTTCCAATTTCATCTATTTCTAATGTTTCAAGTTCTTTTTTCAATTCCATAATTTGTTGCAATTTAGCTCTACTAGGTTGTAACCTTTGAGAAATTTGTAATTTTTTTATTTTATAACTTAGTTCATCATACTGCATTTCTCTAATAAAAGATTGTCTTTCTTTTTTTAATTGTTCAAGTCCTTGTGTATCATTTGTTTCTCTTGCTGCTTTTTGCATCTTTTTTAACTCAGCTATTCGTAAATTATATTCCTTCTCTTCTTCTTGTCTTTCTAAATCTAAAATCCTATCTTCTGCTTTTATAATATCTTCTCTAACTCCACTTTGTCTTGCTTTATCTAATTCTTGATATGCTATTGATAGTGGTGTATCAATTTTAGATGGTTCCACTTTTACTTTTATACTTTGCATAAATTCTGTTCTTTTTGAAACTTTAGAATAATCTTTAGCACTATCTCTTGAATCTTTAGCTCTATCTATTTTTTTATCAAAATCATCTTCATATGGATTTTCTAAAGATTCTTCTATATTATTTGTTTGTGAAAATTCTCCTTCTATTTCAATTCTTCTTTCTGGATTTTCCAAATTTCTTTCAAATCTTCTAGCCATAAACATCACACCTTTCTACTTATTTATATTATAATATTCTATTAATATCTTTTTTATAGTTTTATAATTTAACTTTACAAATCCACTATTCCATGCATTCTCAAGTAATTCAAATCCTTTATCTTTATCTTTTTCTACTCCTAAGCCATAAAAATACATTTCACCTAAATATGAATCAATTATAAACTTCAAATCATATGGAACATTATTTTTTAATTCATTAAATATTTTAAAAGCCTTTTCATAATCTTGCTTTATTCCCTCTCCAGCAAATAGCATTCTAGCTACTTCATATTTTGCTCTCATATCATCTTTCATAATTTCGGTAAATAAATTATAGGCTTTTTCTTTATCTTCTTTCACAGCTCTACCTTTTTTATAACACATTGCTAATGAATATTTTGCATCTTTAGAATAATCTGATATCATATTCCAACCTTTTATTGCTTCTTCGTAATCTTTTTCTGAATCTATTCCATAACAGTAACGAATACATAATTCGTCAATTAAAATTGCTAATTCTTGTTTGTCTGCATTTTCTTTTTTGGATTTTTCTTCTATTACTTGTTTAATTTCTTCTGTTGTTTTGCTTTTTAATATAATTTGATAAGCCAAATTTTCTACATCTTTTTCAGATTCTAATAAATATAACGAGTCATAATTAAGGGTTCCACAGTAACTGTATTTTTCTACCATTTTTTTTGCTTTTTTTAATGTATCTATAAACTGTTCTATTGTTAAAACAGATAATTCTTTTTGTTTTCTAAATACAGGATGATTTTCTTTAAATGAATTTATCCAATCATTCCATTTGTCAAAAGATTCTTCTTGTATTGTGTATAAAGCATTATCCATTTTTTTTGCAATACCTTTTATGCAATAATCTTTAGTACCATCTTCTGTTAATGCTAGAACATAATAAATAAACATTTCTATCATTTCTTTTTCCATACTATATCCTCCTTAATTCATTTGTATTTCCTTATATATTTTACCATATTTTCTCATTATTTGCAATATTTATCATTTATATAAAGAAAGTATAAGTTAAGTAAAATATATTTTCTAATATTATTAATAATATTCAATTTTTTTCATTTATTCATATTTTATACACTTGCAAAAAAATATATATAAGCAAAAAAAATTACACATATTTTTATAATATGTATAATTTTTGATATTTTTTCAATATATCTTTAAATCTTTATAAAAATATCTTTTGGCTGCTTTATTTGTTCTTATTTATCATTCTTATTTTTTAATAAATAAATAGATAAACAACTGATTCCTATTCCTAACATTGTAATAGCACTATTCATATCAATTTGTTTTAATACAGAAGTAACTACAATACAAATACCCATTGCAAGACTAACTCCAATTAAAGCAATATTGATAATATCATCTATCTTGTTATTATCTTGTTTCGTTTGCGCATTTAATAATTCTTCCACAGAAACATCTAAAATTTCTGCTAATTTTGGAATAGAATTAACATCAGGGCATGATAAATTTCTTTCCCATTTTGACACAGCTTTGTCAGTGACATTCATTTTTTCTGCTAAATCATTTTGTGTCATATTTTTTTCTTTTCTTAAAGAACTAATCATTTCTCCAATTGTTTTATTTGACATAAAAATCCCCCCTTTGTTAATCCTATTGTAATATTAATTTTTTACAAACTCAACCTACAGTTAGTTTACTCCAATAAACCGTTAGTTTAGCATATCAGATATTTTAATAGCTTCATAATTTACAAATGTTTTATGACTTTACAAGGATTTCCAACAGCTACAACGTTTGATGGTATATCCTTTGTTACTACACTTCCTGCACCTATAACCGTATTATCTCCTATTGTAACATCTGGTAATACAATAACATTTCCGCCTATCCATACATTATTACCAACTTTAATAGGCTTGGCATATTCTAAACCTTTATTTCTTAATTCAACTTCTAATGGATGTCCTGCTGTATAAAAGCTACAGTTAGGAGCAATAAAGACATTATCCCCAAATATTACTTTGTTCCCATCTAATATAATTAAATTATGGTTTGAATAAAAGTTTTCTCCTATTTCAATATTGTATCCATAATCACACATAAATGGCTGTTCTATTCTAAAGGTTTCCTTTGTTTTTCCTAGTAATTTTTTTAATATTTGAATCTGTGCATCTCTATTAGATGGTTTTAAATTATTAAATTCATAGCATAAATCTTTTGCTTGTTCTCTCTCTTTTTCTAAATCTTTATTATAATTGGCATCATATAATTCCCCTGCTAACATTTTATCTTTTTCTAACATATTTTTCTCCTCCATTCATAAATAAAAAATTACTATTTTTGTGTTTTATTTTTGATTTTAATTTTGTGTATAACGAAAAAATGATAGTTAATAAACTGATAAAAATGCTAATATTAAAAATATCATTATAATTAAAAGTATTTTCATATAAATATTTTTCTGTATTATAGTATTTATTGTTATACAAATGTATATATTGTTTTTGATTAGATTCTTTATAACAAAAAGTAAGATATGAAAAATCATTTAAGCCTGCACCACTAATCGCAATTTTATTAACATTATTTATATCATCAATTTTTATATTATCTTTTAATAGAGCTTCTTTGATGGAAACTAAATTAGTTTGGTTAACATTTAATTCAACCTCAATTCCCCAAAATGTAACACAAAAATAATATAATAAAGCAATAATAGGTGAACAGATTAATACTATTTTCATAAAAATTATGATTACTTTTTTCATGAAACATTATCCTTTCCATCTAATATAATATAAATTTAGTTATATATTATTTTCAGTAATATTTATTGTTTTTATAAATTGAATTGCTTCATCTGCATCTTCATTAATTAATCCATAATTCATAACTGCTATATTTTTATTTATATTATAAAATGAAATGTCAGACCAATTTTTATTTCCATCATAATAGCCTATTGTAGCTTCCTTACCATTATTCAAAGAAATATTTTTTGATGTTCTACCTGTACCACAAACTCCAAAAGGATTATTGTAAAAATATAACATTGCATATTGATTTTCATTATTTTTATATAATTTTAAAGCATATTTATAAAAATTATTTTCTTCGTTTTGCGAAATTTCTTCGTAGTTCCATTCATTTGGAATATTCAATTCTAATTTAATATTATCTATTTCTTTATTATAATTTTTTCCTTCTTGGTTATTTACTGTTTCAACAGGACTAGGACTAATATTTTCAACTGTAAAATTAAAGTTTGCCCTATCTGTAATACTATTTTCAATTACTTTGTATGTAACAACTATACCTATAATTATAATCAAAACAATTAAAATACCAATAATTATTTTCTTGTTTTTGTTCATTTTTATCACCAATTTAATCTTTCATTTTACAATTAAATTATAAAAAAATTACTATTTACTGTTATCGATTTAGCTTATTCTATAATGTCCAACAATATCATTTCTAGACTCTAAAATGTCTTCTTCATAATATTTTTGATATGGATTTGCATGATGAATAACAAAAGTAACACCATTTTTATTTCTATTGTTTGATATTATTCCAATATGATTTTGAAAGATTACTATATCTCCACCTTGCCAATTTTCTATGTCATAAATATTAGTTGTTAAAGAATTTGCATTATTTTCAAAAAATATTATTAGATTTCGAACTCTTCTAAAGTCGATATTTTTATCTATTTTATCAATATTGTAATTATTTTTATTATTTATTATATCATTGTTTACTAATTCCATTAAATCATATCCTGCACCTTTTAAACCAAAAGCAACTACATCTGTGCATACACCATATTCGTCATCTGGATATCCACTTGCATAATATTTGCTTTTATATTTTGGTTTTGTTGCAATATATTCTCTAACATTATTTAAAATATCTGTTTGATCATCTATACCATCATTATCTTTATCTGTATTACTTGTATATGTTTTAATATTAAAATCCTCATTACTATACATTTTATGTTGTATATAATTAAGTGAATATAATAAATAGATAATTAATAATATTGAAATTAATACACTAATAAATGTTATTATAATAAATTTCTTTTTCATAATAAACTTCATTCCTTTCTATCTTTATTTAAAGGCACATATAGTAATGAAAAGATTAATTCCATAATAAACTTTCTTTCAAATTATTAATGCATTTACATAGTATCATAAAATAATAAAAAATTCCACTAATAAATTATATTATTTTATAGAAAATATTAAAAGGAGAATAGAATTATCTACTCTCCATCTTATTTATATAAAAATTTCAATAGAAAAAATATAATATGCTTAAAATAGCAAATGATAATAGCCTTTAAACGAACAATAGCGGACTTTTTTGGACATTTTATATATTTATAACATTTTAAAGTCCACCTTATTGTTCGCGCGCCAAATTTTACGGTAGTAAAATTTGTGTGCATCCGTTTGAGCTAAGCTCTTTTATTGAATAGGAAAAAGCGCTTTTTCCTATTCAATAAAAATTCCCCTCTACAATATGCAAGGGGTTAATCTATTCTTTTATTTCTTGGTATTATTATTGTTATTTCTGTAAATTCATTTTCTTTACTTTTTGCTGTTATATTCATATCTAATTCTTCACATAATCTTTTACACAAATATAAGCCTATTCCTGTTGATTTCTTTTGATTTCTTCCATTAGTTCCTGTAAAACCTTTATCAAAAATTCTATTTATTTCGCTTTCTTTAATTCCTTTTCCATTATCTTTAATTTTTAAATGCACATTTTCCTTATTATCTATACTTGATATAGTAATTACTGCATTTTGGTCTTTTTTATATTTTATACTATTTATAATAATCTGATTTGAAATAAATTCTAACCATTTTTCATCTGAAAAAACATCTGTTGCTACATTTTTTACTTCTACTTTTATATTATTTTGTATCATTATTTTTTTATTTCTTGCTAATACATTTCGTACTACATCTGCTAAATTTATTTTTCTTATCATAAAGTCATTTGATACTTGATCTAATCTTGCATAAAACAATGCTTGTTCTACATAGTTATTTATTTCCTCTATTTCTTCATCTATTTTATTTGTAATTTCAGATTTATTATTTTCACATATCAATTTTGCTGATGTTATTGGTATTTTAATTTCGTGTACCCAACTTTCTATGTAATCCTTATAATCTTTTTGAATAGTATTTATTTTTGTAACATTTTCAAGCATTGATTTATTTGCTCTTTTTAGTATTTTGTAGTATGCTAAATTTTCTTTTCTAAAATCTGCTAAGTCATTTTCTTTGACTGTTGTTATATCTTTATTATCTACAAATATATGTCCACTTGTTACTGTATCTATTGTAGCAACACAGTTAAGTAATGTTGTTTTTCCACTTCCACTAGCCCCCATTATTGCAACAAACTCGCCTTCTAAAACACTAAATGAAATACCGTCTACTGCTTTTGTTATATTTGTATTTACACCATAGTATTTTTTTAAATTCTCTATTTTTAACACTTCTTTCATAAAGAACTCCTTTCTCAATTTTAGTATGAACTCTAAAATTTAAAATATAATTTTTTCATTACTTAAATTATAGCAAGTTTGTTTATAAAATAAAATTACAGTTTTGTAATAAAAGTTCGTACTATTTTGTATATAAATTGCTTTTGCAGATTATAGGCTATTCTTCTTTATTTTTATATATTTTATAAGCAATTTTATAAGATATAAAATACATAAATATTGTACTAAAAATTAATATCCATATTCCAAATTTAGTTATAAAGCCATTTATCATTTCCATATCAATATTGATATTTGTTTTATTTATTAAAAAATATATTCCTCCAAGCATAGCAACTATAATAAGCACTAATATAAACATTTGGATTCTTCCTTTTTCTGCTCCCCATTTATACATACTAGGAATTTGAACTGCTTGTAAAAAAGATAGTGCAAATATACCTCCCAGTGTTGCTATAATTAAACTTTTGTAATCGAGATTTATTATATTTTCAGGTCTTAAATAATTCATAATATTTACAACAATTACCGTTAGTATCATTCCTAATATTCCACCTAATACAGTTGCTCCTATTGCTAAAATATATTTTTCTGTTACTAATTCTTTTTTGCTAGCTGGTAATGTTAAAACATATCTATTTGCTTTTGACATTTCATCATAACTAAAAGTAGAAAGAGAAATCATACCTACTATTCCACAAATTATAGCAGGTGCAATATTAATTGCATCTGTTCCTATTATTGCGATACCACAAAATAAAACTATTATAATTAATGATGCCTTATAGGTTGCTAAATTATATAAATCTTTTTTTAATAATCCTTTTATCATAATTATTTTTCCCCCTTAATATAAAATAACATTATATCTTCAATAGATGGTTTATCAATAGTTGTAATATTATATTTACTTCTTATTATACTTTTATCATTTGTTAATACTTCATATTGATATTTTCCTTTTTTGTAAGCAATATAATCTTTTTTATCTAATCTAATAAAATCGTCTTTACCACATTTAATTATTCCATAGTTTTCAAGTAATTCATCTGTTGGTAAATCAAACAATATTTTTCCTTTTTCTATAAATACTATATAATCTGATATATGCTCTAAATCTGTTGTAATGTGTGTTGATAATAATATTGACCTTGTTTCATCTTCTTCTATATATTTTCTAAATATATCTAATATTTCGTTTCTTACAACTGGATCAAGTCCACTTGTTGGCTCGTCTAATATTAAAAGTTTTGGATTATGGGATATTGCTGTTGCAATTTTTAGTTTCA
This sequence comes from uncultured Clostridia bacterium, assembly GCA_944388045.1. Classification (GTDB taxonomy): domain Bacteria; phylum Bacillota; class Clostridia; order TANB77; family CAG-508; genus CAG-269. The sequence goes on from CALXHG010000002.1 coordinate 127,239, forward strand.
TTTTCATACCACTTGAAAAATCTTTTATCAATTTATCTATTGGCAAATTAAATTCTTTTAAAAGATTTATATATTTGTTTTCATCCCAATTTTTATAAAAATCTTTCATTATAGAATTGACTTGTTTTGCAGTTAAGTATTCTGATAAAAAGCTATCATCTAACACAACACCAATTTCTTCTTTAATTTCTTTTTCATTCTTTTTGCTGTCTTTTCCAAATATCTTTACTGTTCCTTCTGATTTAGTAATATTTAGTATTGATTTTATTGTAGTAGTTTTTCCTGCTCCATTTTCTCCTATTAGCCCTACAATACTACCTTGTGGTACATTGAAAGAAATATTTTTAAGTTCAAAATCTTTATATTTCTTTGAAACATTTTGTAATTCAATATTATTATCCATTCTAAATTTCCTCCTTAAAAATCATATTAAATAATTCTTTTATTTCGTCTTCCGAAATATTTGATATTTTTGAAATATTATAAATCTTTTCTATATAGTCCTGAATTTCTTTTAGCTTTTCTTCTTTTATTATTTCTAAATTTTTTGGTGTAACAAAACTTCCCTTTCCTTGTACTGTTTTTATAAATTCTTCTTGTTCTAGTTCATCATAAGCCTTTTTTACTGTAAGAAAACTTATTTTTAAGTCATTTGCTAAATTTCTGACTGAAGGTAACATTTCTTCTTCTTTTAATTCATTGGAAATTATAGCATCTTTAATAGCATTTTTTATTTGTTCATAAATTGGTACACTACTATTATTACTTATTATTATATTCATAGTTTTCCTCCTCACTGTTGTTTACTGTTATATTTATAGTATAACACTTTATAACATTTTGTCAATAGGTTTCTGAAAAAATTTTTACATACAAAAAGAGAATCACTATTTCTAATGATTCTCTCTCGAAAATAAAAGGGGATGTTTCGTGTGCTAATTGCTTCACCTACAATTAGCACAATTATTCTATTTTGCTTGTTTTAATATTTCATTTGCTTCATCTTTTGTTAAAAATTTATTTTCTATCATCTTTTCCATTACTTGCCTTTGTCTTTGTTTTGCTAAATCTGGATTTTTAGTTGGTGCATAAACTGATGGTGCATTTGGAATACCTGCAAGTAATATACATTCGTAGTCAGTCATTTCATCTAACTCTTTATTAAAATAGCCTCTACAAGCCTCTTTTACTGTGTAGTATCCATCTCCAAAGAAAATGTTATTTACATACAATTCAAATATATCTTCTTTTGAGTAATGTGATTCTATGTTCCAAGCCATAAATACTTCAGCAATTTTTCTTTCCATTTTCTTTTCTTGTGTAAAGTACATATTTTTTGCTAATTGTTGTGTTATTGTACTTCCACCTTCTACATAAGACATTGCTTTTATATCATTTATTGCTGCTCTACCTATTGCGATTATATCTATTCCATTATGCTTATAAAATCTTTTATCTTCTACACTTATTACTGCATTTACATACATTTGTGGTAATTCTGAAAACTCTGCATAATTTTCTTTTGACTTAATTTCTTCTACTTTTTCTTCAAGAGGCATATTTTCTATTGCTTCTTTATACATATTATAGCCATTACCAATAAATAATAGTGCTATACTCATTCCAATTAGTAACAAGAAAATTAATACTTTTAATATTTTTTTCATCTTTTACCACCTCATTTCTTTTTACATTTATTTTTTCTTATCCTTCTACATTCATTGCTGTTTTAACATCTTCTGGTAATTCACTTTCTTGTACTTCTTTCCAATTTACAACTCCACGAATTTGCATTACTTCTAGTTCTAAATAAGCATCTTCTCTTAATTCTCTACTTGTTTTAAATTTGATTTCTTTTTCTTTTCCATTTTTGTTATATGCTGTTAATGTATATTCGTACTTCATACCTCCTGATTCGGTAATTTCTTGTATTTTTGTATTGTCTATCTGTGTATAATATAAGTCTTTATGTATTACTAAAAAGTAGTATGCTCCTACTATTAAAGCTATCACTATAATTACTGCTATTATCATTGGTAATTTTTCTTTAAAACTTTCCATTTCCAATACCTCCTACTCTGATAATATATCGACATTTCCAGTAAAGTTATTTGTTTTAATTATTAAATAATAACTTTTTTCTTTGACATCAATAGTTTTCTCTATTTCTCCAGTATCACTAATTAATATTTCATTTTCAGCTCCCAATTTGTTTATAATTTCTATATTTCCACTTTGTTTATCTACTTTTATTTTAAGTTTTATTGTATTTCCATTTTCTCTATTTAAAGCTGTACCACCAAATATAGTTTCTTCCTTTGTTGTATTATTATAGTTTGCTTTGTATTTTCCAACATATTCATCAAGTCCAAATGTTCTTTCTCCTTGTATTTTGTTATCACTTGTAATTCCTAAACTCGAAACATCTTGTAAAAAGTTATTATAAGTATTCATAGCACTATCTTTTGAAACTGCACTATTCGTAAAAATACTTGTAAAAAAACTAGCTCCTAAAATTATTAGTCCAACTATAAATACTATAATTAATTTAAAGAAACCGAACATTACTCTATTCCTCCTCTTTAATTATGTTTTTACTTCCGAAATATGTTGCTAGGAAATATAATCCATAAATTGCTCCAATGATTACTGCTGTTACAATAATTGATGGTAGTAATTCATCTGGTGATGCAAGTGCTGCAAGCATTGATAAGATAAATTTAATTCCAAATATTGAATGTACTATTGCTAAAGTAAGTGGCATCATAAAGAATATGAATATTTGTCTAAATAGTGCTTGATTTATCATTTTTTCATCACAACCAATTTTTCTTAATATTGTATATCTTTGTTTGTTGTCAGAACTTTCAGTTAATTGTTTTAATGCTAAAATAGCTGAACTTGCAATAAGGAATACAATACCTAAATAAATTGCTATAAATATGAT
>CALXHG010000003.1 GCA_944388045.1 uncultured Clostridia bacterium
CTTATAATCAAATCTACAAACATTTAATTTTATCTTTTTTATATCTATGTCAACTATTTCTAAAATAATTGATTTTAATTTTTCAACAAATTCATCAACATCACTTTCTTTAATATCATTTTTTCCAAGTATTTTACTTGATGTAGTCATAATTAATAGTGAACATGAAGTCAAAAAATAATTAAATAATATACCTTTATAATGATATTTATATATTTTATTTTCACTAATCCTTTTGAACTTTTTATAAAATTCAGGAATTTGATTTATTTTTACCCCTTTTATACATAGATATATTGAATCGTTCATTTCTCATCTCTCCTTTAACCTATACCTACAATGATTTTGATAAATAAAATCAAAATCATTGTAGATAAATATTTTTTAATACAGCATTCCTTTCATTTTTAACATTTGTTATTCATTTGTTTTATTAAATTCTGCCTTTTTTATTCTCTTCTTTCTTTTAAAGTTCCACTATCTTCATTTTTTTTATCTCTTCTTCTACTCTTTTTCTCTGATTTTCTGTTGCTTGTGCTACTTTCATAGGAAAAGCAACCATTCTTGCATTTCTACCTTTAAATTTTTTCTGTATAGCATTTTCAACTTTTCCTTTACTATTGGTTTTCGTTAAAATATACCCTTTTTCAGCCCAACCTGATAATATTTTTCTTTCGGAATAATTATTTTTATCAAACCAATCTTTAAGAATGTTCGTATGAACATAATAAACATCATTATCATATAATCCAAAACTTTTTCCAAAACCTTGATGTACTACATCATCTGTTAAATCCCCTGATTTAGGTTCTTTATATATATCAAATGAACTATTATTAGATAATATCCAAGAATATACATCTTTATATGATTTTTCAATTATATCTATTTCTTGACTTGTAGGTAATTTCTTTAATATTTCTAATCCCATAGATATTGATTTTTCTTCATTATCTTCTCCAAATAACTCTTTTCCAGCGATTATATCTGCTAATACTACTAATGAAACACTTGAAATATAAGAAGAAATATCATTTTCTGTTTCTGCCTTTATTGTCTCTTTTATTTCTTCGTATTTATTTTTCAATTCTTGGTAGTTATTCTTACTATATTTTTCAATAAGAATCCTTATAAACTCTCTACCTGCAGTTCCATAATATTTTGATGTAATCTCATACATTTTTGAGCTTAATTCTTCATCATAATTAAAAGGTGAGCCTTCCAATTCCAATATCCTTGTACCTATTCCTGATGTTGAATTTGTTATTGCTAATGTACTTTCTCCTGTCATTAACATTATTATATTAAATGTACTTGTTAACTGTACACCACCTGTTTTATTACCTCTTACTTTCCCTTTTCCACTACATAAAACGAACACTAGTTTTTCTAATTCTGTTTGTGATTTTTGAATTTGTCTTTCATCCATGCCTAAAATTAAATCATTTCTTAATTCAGCCATTCTTTCAACTCCTACTGTCGTATGGTTAAATGTTGAACATAATTGTTTTGCCTCTCCCCATATGGACAGACTTGTTAATAACATCGCTGTTTTACCAGCTCTAGAAGCACCATAATTATATACACCAAAATTCCTATGTCCTATGATAGATAATAAAGGACCTGCAAAAGATGTTGAGAGAATAAATCTAAATAATATATTTGTTCTTAAATCCTTTATACTATTAATCCATTCTTCCAATGTACCTTTAGTATGATATGCTTCTAATACTCTTTGTAGGTTGAAATCTACATCTACTAAATATTCATCGCAAAAAGGAATAAATTTAGTGTAATTTTCTCTCCACCCTAATTTAGTAACTGCTGTTATAATTGGAATTTTACCTGTAATAAAACATTCTTGTTCAAAACTTTCAAAATACTTTACCCATTCTTTCGCATTAATACTATTTACAGGTATTCCATAATCTGCAAGTTGTAATATATCTGATTTAGATGATATTACTTTTTTAGGGACAGGAACTATCTTCCATGTACCATATTTGTTAATTGCTAGATTTATTTTCTCCTGATAGTTATCTATGTTATTAACTACTTCAATTGGTACAACTAAAATAGGACTAAATAATTCCTCAACTTCTTTTTTATTTTCATCATCATCTTCTTTTTTCTTTAGATGTGTTATGCTTTTATCATCTTGATTTAAGTAGCCTTTTGGAAGAGGAATTTTTAGTTTCTCTTCCTTTAATTCCACCACTACACAACCTTTACTATTTGATTCCGCCATTTATATTTACCTCTCTTTCCATATATGTTTTGGCTTGCAAGCTATAACTATTGAAACATACATTTTTTGATTTATTTTCTAAATTTTTTTAAATAATTTTTTGTGGTATAAACGATTTATACCACTTCTTCCATTTTTCTTGTGGTAAGATTGTTGACTTTTAATTTTTCCCATTGTATAATATGGAAAAATAAAAGTTAAAAGGAGCTATAAAAATGGAATTTAAAAAATACTTTAATCAAATAATTCCATATAACTTTAATACTAAAGATATATATAAATTTGAATTATGTGTTAGTGAGAATTATGCAGATGCTACGATAACAGAAGTTATAACTCGTGAAAAAACATTTATAATGGAATATGCTCCAAATCAGTTTGGTAGCCTTGAATTAATAAACACAAATTTAGGAGAAACATTATCATTCTTTTTAAATAAATCTAATGAGTTAATCAATTGTTTAAAAAGTTATGTTGAAAAATATTCTAATGAAAAAGACTTCTACAACGAAGTTATACCTAGCCTTGAAAATGATTTAAGAGATATATTACAGAAAAGAACTTATATAGCAGTTGGATCAAACCCAAAAAGATTTATTATAGAAAGTGATATTTTCCCAATTATCTCCAAAGAATTTTCTAATTTTTCCTCTTTCATAGAAGAAATTAAAGGGCCTTATCTAGATTATTTAATAAAATTATTAGAAGAAACAGATAATCAAAAATCTAAAGTCTTTTATGAGCATATGGAAGAAATAAAAAATCCTGAATTTGAAAATAATTTATGGATTAAATTTTTAAAAATTATGATAGAGAATTTTAAAAATATTAAAGAAATTTGTGAAAATGCTTTTATAGAAAAAGATGAAAAATCAAAAAATAAAAAATTAAATTATGATACTCTTGAACTTCCAAAAGTAAAAATAGATTTTGATTTCAGTTTTTTCTCTGCTAAACCTAAAAAATATTTATATACATTCTCTACATTAGAAGAACTATGTTATATTACTTTTTATCATCTTACTTTAAATAGAAAATGTATAAAAAGATGTAAGAACTGCAATAAATATTTTGTCCCAGCTCATGCAAATGATATTTACTGTAATAATATAATTAACTCTAAAAAAACTTTTACAAAATTGAAACAAATTACAACTTTTGAAGATTGTGATTTAAAAGATGTCATCTATAACGATTTAAAAACTTGTGCTAATGTTGGAAGATATATAAGTTATCATAAAAATTCAAGAAGAAAATCTAATGCAGATATATTATTTGGAAACTTACAGATGAGATTAAAAAACAGAATAGAAAAAAAAGATGAAAATGCAGTTTACTTCAATGAACTGCTAGAAAAAATTAAAAAAGCTAAAACAAAAGAACTTGAGAAATATAATAATAGCAAAAATGAAAAATATTTGTATATTCTTCAAAGATATCTTACTATCGTAGATAAGCAATATCAAAAAAAGTTCCCTCACGAAACAAAAAATAAATATACTTCTTCTAAATATTGGTATGGTGGCAGAAATAATGATAATTTATTCATAACTTAACAAATTATTATTTAAGAATAAAATTAAAAAATGGAGCATATTACCATTAACACAATATACTTTCTTTATATTTTGGTAAAAATTAAAATAAAGGGTAGCTTGGTCATTTTTACAGCTATCCTTTTTATTATTTGTAGAATATTTATTTTAAAACTATTGGTTTATATAATAAAAATTTCTAAATTCTTCATATATATTAATAACATTCCTAATAGTTATACTTAATTTTAATTTTTTTTTATATTACTTTTTTTAATTGTTACTTTGTTACTTTTATCAACTTCGAGAAACAAACTTTTGGCTTAAATTTAATTACATAACCACACAAACTTTTGGTTATTATATTATAACAAATTTAGTTTTACCAGACAAGCGTTTTTATATTAGGTATCAAAGTAACAATTTAAAATTAAATATATTTATTATTAATATACAATTTCTTATAATACCTCTCATTCGTTTATATATACACCATTTCATAAAAACATTTTTTCAAACTTATTACATAAATCTATGATATAATCATATTTCAATATATTTTTTCTCCAATTTTCTTTTATACTATCAATTCCATAGTAAAATCCTAATAATCCACCTGTACAACTTCCTATTGTATCAGTATCATCTCCTAAATTTATTGCTCTTAAAATTGTATTATTATAATCATTTGATGTTAAGAATATATATAAAACTGATTCCAAAGTACTTACTACATATCCATTTGAACTTATATTATCTAAATTTAATGTATAGATATCATCTTTTAAAATTCTATTATATTTACTAATAACATCATTATCAAAAAAACTATAATCTAAATTTTTTATATTATAATAGGCTTGGATTTTATCATATCCCTTTAATAATTCGATTCCAAACTTTACATATATATAACAACCTAGAATACTAATAGGATGTCTATGTGTAATTGATGAAACATCTTCAACTATTTTTAATATTTCATCATCTTTTAAATCCTTTTTAAAGCAATAATATAAAATTGGTAACATTCTCATCAATGATCCATTTCCATTACTATATTCATTATTTCCACCACAATTTTTTGCTTCATCTAATTTTAGCTCATATTTTTCTAATGCTCGTATTGTTGTGTCTCCTATATCAAATACTTTTCCTTTTGGAGTGTATTCTTTTTTTCTAAACCAATTTAAAAATTTATCTGCTATATCATTCGTATCAATTTTTCCTTTATGTATTATAGAATCCATTGTTGCTAATGTCATTGATGTATCATCTGACCAACTCCCTAATGGTTGATTATGTGTTCCATATTCTCTTAAATCCAACACAGGATTTTGTCTTAATTCTTCTCTTGTTTTAAATTCAACAGGAACACCTAAAATATCTCCAACTGTAAAACCTATTATTCCACTTGTTATATCTTTATCCATTTTCATTTCTCCTTATCCTATTATTTTAATTTGGTAATTTTCTAAATTCCTTTTTCTTATACTTTTAGTTATAAAAACTGTAATCTTTAATTCTTTAGATATTTTTACTAATTCATCAATAATCTTTTGATATTGTTCCTTAAAAGACCTACATTCCTTATTATAATAATCAATTAATAATATGTCATCAATAATAACATATTTTATTTTTCTTTCTTTTTTTAATCTTAATATTTTAGTTCTTATGTCATTAATAGTCATACCTACACTATCATCTATTATAAAATGCTCTGATTTATTTGTTATTCTAGCTCCTTCAAGTATTTCTTTTGGTACACTTGGAGAAAAATATAAAATAGGAATATTCAAATTATAACTTAAATATTCTCCAAGTTTAACTGCAGTAGTTGTTTTTCCTACACATGCTGTTCCATTTAATATTATAACTTTACCATTATTATTTTTTACCACATCTAATACTTCATTAAAATTAACTTTCATATAAATTACAACCTTTCATATTATATACTAAAGTTTTTATAACTAATATCAATATCATCTTGTGTTATTCCTATATAATCCATAGTAATAGAGGGAGATGAGTGATTAAATATTGTTTGCAATAATGCCTCATCTTTAAACTGTTGATAGTGATGATAACCAAAAGACTTTCTCATCGTGTGAGTTCCAATATCTTTTAAACCTATTCTTTCACCAGCTCTTTTTATAATTCTATATGCTTGTACTGTTGTAATAGGTTTATTGTCTCCTTTTCTACTTTTAAATAAATATTCTCCCTGTTTCATATTTTTTGTGTATTTTTCCATTTCAATTAATAACCCATTACATAAAGGAAATCTTTTAACTTTTTTAGTTTTCTTTTCAATTATAGTAATATATGGTTTCATAACTCCATTAAAACTTTTTACATCGTCTACATTTAATTTTACAACATCTGATATTCTCATACCTGAATTTAAACCCGTATAGAATAACATATAATCCCTCGTTCCATTTCTCTTTAATTCTTCTTTTAATTCTTCCAACTTTTCTAAATCTCGAATTGGTTGAACTTTATTCATTTTCAAAATCCTCCCTTTTTTTTGATTATATTACATTAAATATCAAATCTAAAGGATTTATATTACATTCGATTTTAAAATTTTATAATTAAATATTCCTACTCATTGGCATTGTAGCAGTTAATAAAAAATAACCAATGTAATAAAATAGATATTGTATTACATTGGTTATCTAAAAAACTTATGCTAATAAATATTATTATAATTATTTTTTTATGAACTATTGGTACATCATTTTTAAATTATGGGTATTTACGTCAAATTATTCAAAATTTCTCCAATGACCATTTTCTTTAACATAATTTACTTCTTCTTCCGAAGCTGGACAAACCGATATGGCAGTCGAAGTACTATTCAAAGCAGAAATATTTAAGAATATATTGTCTCTATAAAAAGTACAAATATCTATATCATTTATATCTTTATTCTGTGATACAGCATTAGATAATTGATACATAAAATCTTCTATTTTAGTTTCTAATGTATCATCTATTTTTGATAAATAATATATAAAATATCCCATATATTCTGAAAATTTTTCTGTATTTAAAAAGATATAAGATACACTTACAACTTTATCAGATTTATCTTCAACAGCAAATTCGAATGAAAAAGCTTTATAAGGTGTTGCATATGCTCCTGTTAAAGATTCTGCAATAGTTGCATTTCTATACTTACTGAATGTAATTGTATAATTTGTCATTTCTTCTCCATAAGGTTTACTTGTTTCCCAATCTGATATTATAAAATTTGAAATCTGACTATTATAATTATCAATTTCGTCTTTTAAATCTGACCAATTAGTTTTAAATCTCATACCTGTAAAAGAAACATCTGAGTCTTCAATATTTTCTTTTCTTAATTTAATTTCTACTTGTTCTCCTTTTTGTACTTTAGTATTTGGCTCTGGCTCCTGTGATATAACTAAGGCATCATCGGCGATGACATCCCAAGGAGATACTAAATGGTCTAAATCATTTTTGTCTAATTCTTCTATTGCTTCCTTTCGTGTCATTCCTACAACATTAGGAACTGTCCTTTCATTTTGTTGTTCTAATTCTTTTATTTGTTTTTCCTTTATATTATTTGCTATTAATGATATTCCAATTATTAATAATATTGCTATTAAAATTACTCCAACAATAATTAAAGTTATTTTATTAATTTTTTTCTGATTTTCTTTCTTTTTCTCATTACTAATATTTTTATTTTCTTTTTCCATTTTCTTTTCCCCTATTCATTTATAATTTTTATTACTAATATAAATCAAGTCTAAAATTATAATTATTTTTTATCTATATTATTAGTAGTTATCTCATTACTGTTTGTAGTTACTTTCTCTATCCAATTATATTTAAAACCAGTCCATTTATTAAAAGTAAGTATATCTTTTAAAGAATCATATTTTGAGTTTGGAAATTTAGTTTTTAAACTTTCTATTTCAGATTGTGGAACTATGGCAAATAGTTCTTCTTCAACAGTTGTATAAGCAGGACCATATATACTAGCTGCATCTCTTTTATAACTACTATCTAAAGTGCTATAACTTTGTTCAGGTATTCCAATCTTATCCCAGTTCCATTTCCTTGTTGATGTTTCTTTTTCTACAAGCAAATTTACAATATTGTCAGAATTTTCTTCAAATTCAACATCTATTAAAGTAATATCGTACTGTTGCATTTCTTTTGAAACTTCTTGAAATACAGTTTCTCTTTTTTGTTGTAATTGGTTTGTATTTTCTCCTACTGTATTATTTGAAGAATTTTCCCCAATTTGTTTAGTTTCTTTATTATTTGAAATTAATAATATTATACCTACTCCAACTAGTATTGCAATTATTATTATAATTATTATTGCTTTTTTCTTTTTCATTTCTTTTACTTCTCCTTTCAAAAATTTAATAATTTTTTATATTATATCAGTAATATTTTAATAATTCAAGTATTACTTATATATTTTAAAGTATAGTTTTATTCTTTTAAAGAAATACTATTGTTATACTATATTTTAAAGGAAGAGGAGGGCATTATGGAACAAAATGAAGTATTGGAACAAATAGGAAAGAATATAAAAACTGCTAGAACTTTAAAAGGTTATACTCAAGAATATGTAGCAGAGAAATTAAATAAATCAGTTAATTTCATAAGCCTTGTGGAAAGTGGAAAATCAGGATTAGCTGTTAATACAATTATTGATATTTGCAATATTTTAGAAATTGAACCAAACACTATTTTTAATGGGCTAATAGATTTTAATAATGATAAGAATAAAATAATTATAAATGGACTTTCTAGTTTGTCTGGTGATGATAAAGAAATTGTTAATAATTTAATCGAATATATTTTAAAAAAGAATAATAAGTAAATTTATTATTCTTTCTTTATTTAGTAAAATATGTATTTATAATGTCATTTTAAGTCTTTGTATTTAGTGCTTCTATTAAAGATTTTGTTGCTACTGCATAACCTAATTTGAAAATGTCAAAATCATTTTGTCCATTCATTTTATTTTTTAGTTCTTCTAATTTTACAAATTTTTCCCTTAATTCTACATCTTTTATACTGTCAAATAATACATTATACTCATGTTGTAGCTTTTTATATTTCTCAGATGTTTCCATTTCTGCTAATATGCCACTATTATATATTTTTTCTAATATTTGTTCATTTGTAAATTTCAACTATTGCACCTCCCTTATTTATATATTAAGATAGTTTTATATTTTTGTATAGGAGTATATTTTAAATCAAATTTAATCAATTATAATTTTCATCTATATCATCATTATAATTAGTTCTAATTGTTGACTTAATTTTTCTAATTTATTATAAAATATATATTTATTTTCTTCATTAAAATCTTTTATTTTATTAACATTAGAAATAACAATTAAATCTCTTTTCTTTTCATTTTTTAAAAATTTGCATTTTTCTATAATCTCATCTGTGGTAGTCTCTGTAGTATAATTAAGATAAAGATTAGATTTAATAATATTTTTAATATTCTTTATTTTTATATTATTTTGTTCTTTTGATAAATTTTTTAATTTATTTATTTCAATTTGTTTATTTATTATCATTTTTATAATTAAATTAATTGATATAATAGAATTTAATATTCCTATTTTTATATTATCTTCAATTATAAATTTTGGAATAATTTTTGATAAATATTTAATTTTCTCTGCCTTTTCTTCATTATCAGTGCTTACAATTATTGAATCATAATTTTTTAATTCTAAACCATTTATTTTTTCTAAATCTTTTAATTTCTTTAAACACATTTGTTATTACCTCTTTCATAATAAAATGGGGGTTAGAGAACTTATTTATATATAAATTCTCTATATGGCTGATAATTCATCTTTAGTATATTAATTATATTTTAAGATTAATTTCTAAAAAATTAAATGGGTAATTATTATAAACATTTTTATTTCTATTTCTAATTTATACCACACAAAAATAATAAAAATAAATCAAAAATTAAATCAAAATTTCCATGTTATCCTATAAACAGTTTAATAATATTATTAAACAAAAAATAAATATTTAAGGAGGATTTCAACATGATAACATCAAAATTAAGCAAATTAAAAAATATTTTCATTGAAGAAAATAAGAAAGGAAATGAAGTTACTCTACTTTCAAATCACGAAAGTATCTACTATGAGTTAGAAGAACATATTTCATATGTTAAATCCATAGAAGATTACCCTAACAATCCCAAAATGAAAAAGGTAACTCTTTCATTTAAAAATATGGATTTAGAAACAGTAGTTTATTTAGATAAAGACATAACTGTTGGAAGTTTAGTTTCCACTATTGGCTATTGTTACATATTCGATGGTAAACTTAATTATTCTTGTAAAGGTGGTATGATTAGAATATATCAAAACATCGAAGAAATGGCAGAAATATACAGAAACAGAATGTATCATATGGGAATTACTATTGGATTAAGTACTGTAAAAGAACAAAAACCATATTCTACTAAGGCAGAGAACATTCATAAATTAGAAGATTCCGATTTCTACTATGCAATAGAAGAAAAAGGAAGTAGGGTTATAAATGAAATAGTAAACTCAATTCATAGACATCAAGAAAACAAAATAGATATTAATTCTATTCCTGAGGAAGAAATACCAGAAGATGTTGCTATATAGTTATATTAAAATAATTATTTATAATTGGAACTACATTAATTTGTAGTTCTATTTTATTATAAAAAAAATCAAAATTCTTCCTATATATTAATAAGAAAATAATAATATCTTCAAAAAAAAATAATTAATATATATATATATATTATTTTTTAGTTACTTTGTTACTTTAAATTATTACCTTTTCTAATAATTTAAAATTTACGCACAATTCTTTTAATTTATAATAATTATTGTAAGTGTAATTAACTTTTTTTAAAATTTAATTTTGGTGTTTAGAAATATAATAATATTCCTTGTATAATTTATTAGAATAATTATAATTAATTTTTTTAGCATACCTTTTAGGAACAGGTATCATATTAGCAAACCTAATCAAACCAATATAATTATTATAATAATCATATATTCTAAAAAAAGTTTTATTCATATAATAATTCTTATGTTTTTCTTTTGGAGAATATAAAGGTAAAAAATAATCATAATTTTTATTTTTTAAATTTATTTTTAAATATGGTCTATTTTTTGTTGGTATCTTTTTATCAAATTGTCTTAAATAATTTATATATTTTGGTTCTATATAATAAAATTCTAATGGTTTTAATATTTTGATTACCTCCTTAATTTGTATATTACTTGTATATTACATTAAACTCTTTGTGTATATTACTTGTATATTACCTGTATATTATGTGTATATTACCATCTTAATTTTATTCGATTTTATTTAATCTAAATTTATCTTTTAAATTAGTTAGAAAGGTAATAATATCAATCATTTCCACTTATTTGTAAGGATTGGGAATTTATATAAAAATTGAATAAAATATAATCTTTTTTACTTTGAATTAAAATTTGAATTTCAAAATTACATGTTTTTAAAAATGATTTATATGAATTTAATATAGACTCTTTTTCTAATTGAGTTTTTAAATTAAAATTAATTGGATTTATTTTTATTATTTTAATAAATTTATTTTTCTTTATTTTAATTATACCATTTTCATAAATTTTTTCTATAGGTATCCAGTTTTGAATTGATTTAATTTTTTTCATCTCCTTATTAGATTTTTATAATAATTATTAAATATTCATTTATTTATTGAATTTAATAATTCTAATTATATTTTTTAATAATCAATTATTTTTTTATTAATTATTTTTTTAATAATTAATTTTTATTATTTATTATCTAATTATTTTTTTATTTAATTAATTTGTTTTTTTATTATTTAATTATTTTTTATTTATTTAATTTTTTTATTTTTTATTAATTAATCTTTTTATTTAATTAATTTATTTTTTTTATTATTTAATTATTTTTTTTATTAATTTTTTTATTTTTTATTAATTAATCTTTTTATTTAATTAATTTATTTTTTTTATTATTTAATTATTTTTTTATTAATTTTTTTATTTTTTATTAATTAATTTTTTTATTTAATTAATTTATTTTTTTATTTAATTATTTTTTATTTAATTATTTTTTTATTTAATTATTTTTTTATTTTTTATTAATTAATTTTTTTGTTTAATTAATTTATTTTATTTTTTATTATTTAATTATTTTTTAGTTGATTATTTTTCTTTTTGATTTTTTAGAATATAAATATAACTTTTGAATAAAATATAATAATATATTATTTTAATTTAATAATATATTTTTCTAAAAAATATTGAATGTTTAAATTTGATATAAAAACAATTTTATTATACTATGATTTTAAATTTTGTCAAGAAAAAGTTATTGACAAATTTCGACATAAATTTTTAATTTTTACAATTTATAAACTCAATAGTTTTATTCACTATCTTTTAAGGTTTTACAATATTTTTAATGTCAAAAAAAAATATTTATTTTCTGTATAATAAAAAAAAATCTGCATATAATATGGTCATAAGGTTATTAATAGTTGAGTTAAGAATTATATTAGATTACAAGTTAGTTTATTATAATTCGAACAAAGATATATATTAGTTTATTTGAGTAGATTAATATATGTCGGCGATAAGAATATATTTTGTATATGTAAGCTGTATTTTATTATATTCTTCATTTTAATTTTTACTTTAAAATTTTTATATATGGTTAAATTATATATTATATATTTGAACTAAGATTATACTTATAATATATGGGGTTATTATTAGTCCCACGTGGATGAATATAGTTTTTACTATTGTATTTATAGTCGAACAAGTGATTAATTTATGTGATATATGGTTTATTTGTATAGTAATATGCATTAGATCAAACTGTTATGTATATTAGTTTGAGTTAAGATTATTAATAGCTTTATAGATAATAGCTAAGAGATTGAGTTTTCTCTTAGCTATTAATTATTATATATCAAGATTTTTTACAAATTTTGCATTTTTCTCTATAAATTCTCTTCTAGGATTAACTTCATCTCCCATTAAAAGAGTAAAAATTTCATCAGCTTTCATAGCATCATCCATTGTTACTTGAATTAAAGTTCTTTTTTCTGGATTCATAGTTGTTTCCCATAATTGTTCGGGATTCATCTCCCCTAAACCTTTGTATCTTTGAAGTGATAAAGATTCTCTTGCAATACCTTTTTTCTCAAGTTCCGCAAATGCTTTATCCAAACCTTCATCAGTATAACAATAAATATCTTCCATTCCCTTTTTTGCTAACTTATATAGTGGTGGTTGTGCAAGATAAACATTTCCATTTTCAATTAATGGTCTCATATATCTAAAGAAAAATGTTAACATAAGAGTTCTAATATGAGCTCCATCAACATCTGCATCAGCCATAATTATAACTTTTCCATATCTAATTTTTGTAATATCAAAGTCTTTTCCAATTCCAGCACCAACTGCAATAATTACTGGATTTAACTTATCATTTCCGTAAATTTTGTCTGCTCTTGCTTTTTCAACATTAAGCATTTTTCCCCATAATGGTAAAATTGCTTGAAATCTTCTATCTCTACCTTGTTTTGCACTTCCTCCAGCAGAGTCTCCCTCAACAATATAAACTTCACATTCTTCTGCATTTTTGCTACTACAATCTGCTAATTTACCTGGTAATGTAGTAGTTTCTAATGCACTTTTTCTTCTAACTAGTTCTCTTGCTTTTCTTGCAGCTTCCCTAGCTCTTGCTGCACTAACACATTTTTCTAATATTGCTTTTGCCACATTAGGATTTTCTTCTAAAAATGTTGATAATGCATCATTTACCATAGATTGAACAATACCGGCAACCTCACTATTCCCTAATTTAGTTTTAGTTTGTCCTTCAAATTGAGGTTCTTTAACTTTTATAGAAATTACAGCAGTAATTCCTTCTCTTATATCTTCACCTTGTAAATTAGAGTCTTTATCTTTTAATAAATTATGTGATCTTGCATAATCATTAAAAACTTTTGTTAATGCTCTTTTAAATCCCTCAAGATGTGTTCCACCTTCGATTGTATTGATATTATTTACAAAAGTATAAATATTTTCTGAATAACTTGTTGTATATTGCATTGCAATTTCAACTGGAACTTCTCCATCTTTTTCTATATAGATTGGTTCTTTATGTAAGCATTCTTTGTTTTTATTTAAAAATTCTACAAAAGACCTTAGTCCTCCTTCAAAACAAAAATCTGCTTTTTTTATATTTTCTGAATCTCTTTGATCTTCAAATTTAATTCTTAATCCTTTTGTAAGAAATGCCATTTCCCTAAATCTAGTTTCTAATACTTCATAATCAAATTCTTGAGTTTCAAAAATAGTATCATCAGCTAAAAATCTAACTTTAGTTCCTGTTTTATCAGAATCCCCTATTCTTTCTAATTTTCTTACAGTTTTTCCTTTTTCAAAATACATTTGATACATTCCGCCATCTCTTTGAATTGTTACCTCAACCCATTTTGATAAAGCATTTACAACAGAAGCACCAACACCATGTAGTCCTCCAGAAACTTTATAACCACTATCTCCTCCAAATTTTCCTCCAGCATGTAATACTGTGTATACTGTTTCTGCAGTAGAAATTTTAGTTTTTGGATGTATTTCTACAGGAATACCTCTTCCATTATCTTCTACACTCATAATATTTCCTGGCTCAATTATTATATTAATTTCTGTGCAGTAACCAGCTAATGCTTCATCTACACAGTTATCAACAATTTCATAAGCCATATGATGCAAACCTCTAATAGAAGTACTACCAATATACATACCAGGTCTTTTTCTTACGGCCTCAAGACCTTCTAAAACTTGTATTTGCTCTGCACCATATTTATGATTATATTTCTCCATTTTCTATCCTACCTTCCTTTACATTTCCATCTATAACATTATATAAAAAATATTTTGATTTTTCAAGTATAATTTTATCTGTACAAGTAATTATTACTTGAATATTTTGGATATTTTTTAAAAAACTTTGTCTTCTTTTTTCATCTAATTCAGACATAAAATCATCTAATAATAATATTGGATATTCACCTATTTCATCATAAACAACATTTAGTTCAGCAAGTTTTAAAGATAACATTGCTGTTCTATGTTGACCTTGAGAACCATAAATATCAACTTGTTTATCATTTAAGAAAACAGTAAAATCATCATGATGAATGCCATGTGTTGTATATCCTCTTATTATATCAAGTTTCCTTTTTGATTTTAACTCATTTATAAAATTTTGTCTAGTACTTGCATCAGAAAAATATTTAATATTTATATTTTCTTTATTTTGTGTTATTTTAAAATGAATTTCTTTTATTTTATTTTGAATTTTTTCAATAAATTCTTTTCTATATTCATAAATTTTTATTCCATATTCAACTAGTTTTTCATCCCAAATATCTAATAAATTTTCATCTTTTTTTTCTAATTTAATTTGTTTTAAATAATTATTTCGTTGTTCTAATGTTTTTTTATATAATGTTAATAAATACATATAATTAGGTCTTAATTGACTAATCATAATATCCAAAAATTTCCTCCTATTTTGAGGACCTCCCTTTAAAATATTTATATCATCAGGAGAAAAAATAACAGTATGAATATTTCCTAATAATTCACTTAATTTTTTTAATTTAATTCCATTTAAATAAATATTTTTTTTATCTTCAATTTCAATTTTTATTTTACCCTCTCTATCTAATTTTTTAAAATTTATTTCAATAATTGAATTTTTTTCATTAAATTTAATTAATTCTTTATCATTATTAGTTCTAAATGATTTTCCTATACTTCCTAAAAAAATAGATTCAATAATATTTGTTTTTCCTTGTGCATTTTCACCATAAAAAACATTTATATTATCATGTAATTTAATTTCTTGATAATTATAATTTCTAAAATTATATAATTTAATATTAGTTATCCACATATTATTCTCCATTTGTGTATTATTTTTTATTTTTTTAACAATTAATTTTATTTTAAATAAATAAAATTGTCTTATTTTTGATTCTCGTGCGTCGATTTTTCTTGATATATCAATTTTATCTGAATTTTTTTGTTTTTTAAATTAATTTTTTTTTATTTTTATTTTAATTTTAAAAATTTTTTAATAATTTTTATAATATAACTTTATTACTAAAAAATAAAAACGTCTTATTTTTGATTTTCATGCGTCGTTTTTTTCAAATATTAAATAAATACTGGTCAGATTGAGTATCTGACCAGATTTTTTATAAAAAATTAATCCTTTAATCTTATTGGTAAAATCATATATACATATTCGTTATTTTCTATAGGTTTTATTAAACAAGGAGAAATATTAGTTCCAAATTCTACAAACACTTCTTCGTCATCAATTGATTTTAAAGCATCAAGGAAATATTTTGGATTAAATCCTACTTCTATATTTTTTCCTTCTGTAGATATAAATATTTCTTCTTTAGCTTCACCAGTTTGATTTGTACAAGATATTAAAATTTTTCCAATATCAACAGAAACTTTTACAGGATATTTTTTTTCTTTTTCTATAGATGATGCAGAAATTAAGCTTATTCTTTCAAAACTATCTTGTAAATTATTCTTGTTAACTCTTATTCTAGTCTCCCAAGTATTTGGAATTACTGATTTATAATTTAAAAATTCTCCATCTAATGTCCTAGATACTATTTTACAATTTTCCATTTCAAACAATGCTTGATTTTTTGATATTCCAATTTTTATATTTTCAAATGAGTCAGATAATATTTTATTAATTTCATTTAAAGTTTTTCCTGGTATAACAGCTTTAAAATCTGACACTTTTACAGGTAAATAAATACTTCTTAATGCTAGTCTAAAACCGTCTACTGCAACAACATTTAGTTTATTGTTTTCCACTTCAAACAAACAACCTGTGAATATCTGCCTATTTTCTTCTGTACTTACTGCAAATATTGTTCTTTTTATCATATTTTTTAGCATATTCTGTTCTAAATCAATTGAATTTTCAACTTCTATTTTTGGTAATTCAGGAAATTCATCTGGATTCATTGTTGTAAGTTTATATAGTGCTCCCTCACATTCTATTTCTAATAAATTATTTTCATTTAAAGTTATATAAATTTCTGAATCTGGTAATTTTCTAATTATTTCACTAAACATTATAGCATTTACAACTGTACTTCCTTGTTGTTTTACTTCACTATCTATTATGTATTCAATTCCTAATTCCATATCATATGTAGTTAATTTTATCTGATTATCATTAGTTTGTATAAGTATTCCTTCTAATATAGGATTTGTAGTTTTAGAAGCTACTCCCTTTATTACGGAATTTAAAGCTTTAAGGAGATTATCCTTATAACAAACAATTTTCATTTTTTTAACACCTTTCTTTCAAATTTTTTTGATTGCGTTTATATGAATTATAATAATAAATATAAATATAATTAGTAGTAGTAGTAGTAGGTCCTGTGGATAATGTGGAAAACTGTGTGGAAACATGTAATCCCTAGGATTTTTTCTTGTGTATAACTCAGTGGATAACTTAATGTTTTCTCCACAGCAAAATTTTTAAAATGTGGATAATGTAGTTTTAAACATTTTATTAACACACTTTCCACATTAGGGTGTGGATAATCAATTAAGCCGTTCCCTAAGTAAAGATAACTTTTTTGTAACCGAACAAAAGATTTGGAGAACAGTTATTCAAAAAGTATCTATTAAGTATTTATTTTTCTATTGTTCACCATTTATGATAATGTTTTTCACACTTTCCACAATTAGTCTTGTGTTATTTTTTTCTTTTATTTCATTTTCAATTTTCTTACAAGCATGCATTACTGTTGAATGATCTCTATTTCCAAAATCTTCTCCTATTTTAGGATATGACATATTTGCAACTTCTCTACATAAGTACATTGCAATTTGTCTAGGAAAAGCTATTTCATTTGAACGTTTATTACTTGATAAGTCATTTTTATCAACACTAAAATATTTTGCAACAATTTCTTTTACATAATCTGATGATAATACTTTTTCATTTTCTGCTTTAAATTCATTTATGGTATTTTCTGCCAATTCAATAGATATTTGAGTATGCATTAATGAAGCTCTTGCAATCATTTTATTAAAAACACCCTCTAATTCTCTAATATTTGATTCTATTTTTGTAGCAATATTTGCTAATATAATATCATCAACTAATATTTTTTCATCTTGAGCTTTTCTTCTTAATATTGCTAAACGAGTTTCATAATCTGGACAAGAAATATCTGCAAGTAATCCCCATTCAAATCTGGATTTTAACCTATCTTCCAAAAGTTGTATTTCTTTTGGTGGTCTATCGCTTGAAATAATAATTTGTTTTTTCTCTTCATACAATTCATTAAATGTATGAAAAAATTCTTCTTGAACTTGTTTTTTTCCAGCAATGAATTGTATATCATCAATAAGTAATACATCGATTTTTCTATATTGGTTTCTAAATACTTCCATTTTATTGTCTTTTATTGCATTAATCATATGATTTGTAAATTTTTCAGATGTTACATATAAAATTTTATAATTTCTATAATTTTTTAAGATTCTATTCCCTATTGCATGCATTAAATGAGTTTTTCCTAATCCTACACCACCATATAAAAAAAGTGGATTATATGCTTCTGAAGGTTTATCCGCAACAGCTAATGCTGCTGCTTGTGCAAATCTGTTATTATTTCCAACAACAAAAGTATCAAATGTATATTTTGGATTTAAAATTTTATTAGAAAGTTCTATTTCTCCTTCTAATTCTTCATTTTCTGAATCTGATGGAATAACATCATCTTTCATTTCCATATTTGTTTTTTCATCATTGTAAATAATTGTTAATGATCTTTCTTTATTAGTTAAGTATTTGAAAGTGTTTATAATTAAATCTCCAAATCTTTTACCTAGAAAATTGGCATTATAGTCTGTATTTGATTTTATTGTTATTCTTTCATCATCAATAGATACTAATTTTAAAGGTAAAATCCATGTATCATATGCAATTGAGGATAATTCATCTTTAATAAGTTCTTTAGCTTGTCTAAAAAGTTCTTCATAATCACTTTGCATATCAAAAACATCCTTTCAAAATATTTATATTACATAAGTTATCCACAAAGTTATCCACAGGTGTGGATAACTTTGTAATAATTATGAAATAATCTTAGTTTTTTTTACAAACATTTATTTATTTGATTTAATTATAATGTTTGATTTTTATAAGCTTCTTTTATAATATCAAATTATTACAAAATTCGTCAATAGAATTGTGGATAATTTTTAAAAAATTGTGGATAACTTTAAAATTTTTATAAAAAAATCTTAAATATTACAAAAATATTACAAAAAAGCTTTTGTTTTTACGTTATACTATATTTTTGTATAAAAAGCAAGAAGTTAAAGGGAAATTTTAAAAAAAATTTAAAATTTCCAAAAACTATTGACAAATGCCTATATATTGATGTATAATCGATTTACTTGTTATTTTGTAACAATAATTTCCTTATATGGAATTAACATAAAAAGAAATAAATAGGAGGTGCAATATAATGAAAAGAACATTCCAACCAAAAAATAGACAAGAAAAAAGAGAACATGGATTTATGAAAAGAATGTCAACTAGAGCTGGAAGAAATGTACTAAAAGCTAGAAGAGCAAAAGGAAGAAAAAAAATCTGTGCATAATAATATTTTAATTTACTAAATTCTAGGATAGAAATCCTAGAATTTAAACAAATAATTGACCTTTAATGAATAAAAAACTATATACTTATTATAAGTTTATAGGTTGTGAAAGGAAAGAAAGTTAGAAAATGAAAGAAACAGAAATGCTAAAAAAAAATTATGAATTTAGAAATGTTCTAACAAAAGGTCATTTTTTCATTGGAAGACAATTAAAAGTTGTTATTTTTAAAAATAGAAAAAAATGTAAATTACTTGGAATAGCTATAAGCTCAAAAAATGGAAAAGCATACCAAAGAAATAGAGCAAAAAGATTGATAAGAGAAAGCTATAAGATTCTTGAAGAAAAAATTGAAAATGGTTATACTATAGTAATTTTAATCAAAAATGATATTAATTTAAAAGATTTAAAATTTATTGATATATTAAATGAATTAAAAGATACTTTAAAAAAATCTCAAATTTTATATATTAAAGATTAATTGAAAAGGTAAAATTTAAATATGAAAAAAATATGTATTTATTTAATTGAATGGTATCAAAAACATATATCAGTATTTTTAGATGAAAAAAACATTAAATGCAAATATTACCCAACATGTTCAGAGTATACTAGACAAGCAATAATTAAATATGGTTGTATAAAAGGAATATTTCTTGGAGGAAAAAGAATACTTAAATGTAATCCTTTTTCTAAGGGAGGATATGATCCTTTAAAATAGAAAGGGGTATAGGGATGATAGCACCATTTGCAAATTTATTTGGATATATATTAAATTTTATTTATAATGTAGTTAATAATTATGGTATAGCAATTATAATTTTTTCAATATTAATAAAATTAGCTATGCTTCCAATATCTATAAAACAGCAAAAAACAATGAAAAAAACTACAAAAATACAAAATAAAATGAAGGAAATCCAATTTAAATATAAGAATGATCCAGAAAATTTAAATAGAGCAATGATGGAATTATACAAGTCAGAAAATATGAGTCCTTTTAGTGGTTGTTTTAGTGCAATAGTACAAATTATTTTATTATTTGCTGTATTTTACCTTGTTAGATCACCATTAACTTATATGAAAAAAGTTGATAGTGAGGTAATTAGTAAATATACAAAAATAATGCAACAAAATGAACTAACCACAAGTAGTGCATATCCTGAAATTGAAATTATTAGAGATATAGATAAAATAAAAGAATTAAGAACAAAAGAGGAACAAGCACAAGATGGAACAGAGGAAAATAGTGAGCAAGTTGAAGAAAATTCTCAAAATGAAGACGAAAAAATAAATTTTACAGAAATAAATGATGAAGAATTAGATTCACTTAATATAAATATGGAATTTTTAGGATTAAATCTTGCACAAGTTCCTACGAATACAACTGACTGGAAAGCTTATATAATACCATTATTATATGTACTTGTATCAATAATCTCATTAAGACTAACAAATCCAACAAAAAATAAAAAGAAAAATGATGATAAAGATAATAATAAAGAAGAATTTGATCCAATGGTACAAATGAATAAAAATATGAATATAATATTTCCAATTATGTATTTATCTGTAGCTTTAATTGCACCATTAGGTTTAGCTTTATATTGGTTAACAAACAGTCTTTTAATGATAGTTGAAAAGTTAACTTTAAATAAGGTATTAAAAGATGAGGAGGAATAAGAATGGCAAAAAGTATTATTTCAGAAGGTAAAACAAAACAAGAAGCAATTGAGAAAGGATTAAAAGCAATAAATTTACCAAAAGAATTGTGTGAAATAAAAGTTTTAAATGATAATAAAAAAAGTTTTTTTGATATCTTAGCTCCAACAATAGTTAAAGTTGAAATTAAAGAAATTGAAGCTAAAAAGCCAGAAAAAATTGAAATTATTACAACAGAAGAAGAATTAATTAATGCAAAAAATAATATTGAAAATTTTTTAAAAGAATTTTTTGAAAAAATGAAAATTGATGCAGAATCAAATGTTGAAATAAAAGATAAGTGTATATATGTATCAATTAATGGAAAGAATATTGGAAATTTAATAGGGTATAGAGGAGATGCATTATATGCCTTAGAAAATATATTAAAATCAATAGCAAATAAAAATTCTGAAAATAGAGTTATTGTAAGATTAGATATAGAAAATTATAAACAAAAAAGAGAAGAAACATTAAAAGAATTTGCATTAAAAAAAGCTGATTTAGTTGTAAAAACTGGAAAAACTTTAACATTAGAACCAATGAAAGCATATGAAAGAAAAATAATTCATACTGTTTTACAAGAAAATAGTAATGTAGAAACTAGAAGTATAGGTGAGGAACCAAGAAGAAGAATAGTTATTACAAAAAAGGAAAGTTAATAAATTTATAAATCGGAAGTCAAAGTTCGGATTTTAATCAAAAGATTAAAAACAAATTTTGACTTCTATTTTTAATAAAATAGTTAAATTATTTATAAATTATATATAATAATTAATTATTATAAAATATATTTTTAAAATATAAAAAAATATATATAAAATATAAAATTACATTATTAATTCTTTTAAATCAAATTAGATAGAAAAATAAAATTTAAATAAAATTAAAATAACAACATGAAAAAAATAATATAAATATAAAATAAATAAAAAATAATTTAATAATAATATTATTATTTTTATTAATATTATAATAAAAAAATAATTAAAAATATTAAATAATTTGTTGAAAAAATAATATAAAATAATTTGTTAAATAAAATAAAAAATAATTTATTAAAAAAATAATATAAAATAATTTATAAAAAAATAATATAAATAATTAATTAAAATTTATTATATTAAAAATTATAATAAAATAAAAAATTTATTTAAATAATTATATAAATAATAAATATTTTATTATATAATTTTATAAATAATTAAATAGAATTTAAACAAAAATATAATGAAATTTAAAATATATTTGAAAAATATGGAAAATAAAAAAGGAGGAACAAAAATGAATACAATTGTAGGTGTATCTACAGCACCTGGGATAGGTGGTATCGGGATTATACGAATGAGTGGAGAAGATACTTTTAAAATTTTAGATAAAATTTTTGTACCAAAGCATAAACAAGAAATAAATGATATAAAAGGATACACAATTAAATATGGAAATATAATAGAAAATAATGAAATAATTGATGAAGTATTAGTTTCTTATTTTAAATCACCTAAAAGTTATACAATGGAAAATATGTGTGAAATAAATTCCCATGGAGGAAATTTAATTATAAAAAAGATTTTAGAAATTTGTTTAAAAAATGGAGCAGAAATGGCTGAACCAGGTGAATTTACAAAAAGAGCATTTCTTAATGGAAGAATTGATTTAGCCCAAGCAGAATCTGTTATTGATATAATAAATGCAAAATCTGATAGAGAAGCTAAAAGTGGGGTAAAACAATTAGAAGGATTTTTATCAAAAGAAATTAAAGAAATCAAACAAAATATTTTAGATGTACTTGTAAATATTGAAGTAACTATTGATTATCCAGAATATGATACACCAGAAGTACAAAAAAAAGAAATAAAAGACATGCTTGAAAATATTGGAAAAAAATTAACTAAGCTAGAAAAATCATTTGATAATGGTAAAATCGTAAAAGATGGTATTAAAACTGCTATTATAGGTAAACCAAATGCGGGAAAATCTTCATTATTAAATGCAATATTAAAAGAAGATAGAGCAATTGTAACAGACATTGCTGGAACAACTAGAGATACTATAGAAGAATATGTTACAATAAATGGAATAACATTAAAATTAATAGATACTGCAGGAATAAGACAATCAAATGACTCTGTGGAAAAAATAGGAATTGAAAAATCTATAGAACAAGCTAATGAAGCGGATTTGGTTATTGCTATATTTGATTGTTCTAAAGAATTAGATAAGGAAGATTTAGAAATTTTAAAATTAATAGAAAATAAAAAATCCATAATTTTGTTAAATAAAAGTGATTTGAAAAATGTTTTAAATAAAGAAAATGATTTATTAAAAAATAAATCTAAAAATATTTTAAAAATTTCTGCGCTAAATAAAACAGGATTAGAAGAATTATATAATAAAATAACAGAAATGTTTCAATTAAATGAAATTAATTTAGATAATGAAGTATTAATTACTAACGTAAGGCATAAAAATATTATATCAAAAGCAATAGAAAGTGTTAAATTGGCAAATAAGGCGATTTTAGATAATATGCCTATAGATATCATATCTATTTATATAAAACAGATTTTAGACGATTTAGGAGAGATTACAGGAGAAGTTGTTACAGAAGATATTATTAATGAAATTTTTTCAAAATTCTGTTTAGGAAAATAAAGAAAAGAGGTAAAAATAAATGAGTTATTATGCAGGAGAATATGATGTAGCAGTAATTGGAGCAGGACATGCAGGATGTGAAGCCGGTCTTGCAGCAGCAAGATTAGGAATGAAAACAGTTGTTTTTTCTATAAGCTTGGAGGCGGTTGCAAATATGCCTTGTAATCCACATATAGGTGGAAGTTCAAAAGGGCATTTAGTAAGAGAAATAGATGCTTTAGGTGGTGAAATGGCAAAAAATATTGACAAAACTATGATACAAATAAAGATGTTAAATACTTCAAAAGGACCAGCAGTATATTCTTTAAGAGCCCAAGCTGATAGAAAAAGATATCAAATGGAAATGAAACATACATTAGAAAAACAAGAAAATTTAGATTTAAAACAAGCAGAAATAGTTGACATAAAAATAGAAAATAATAAAATAAAATCAATTGAAACAGATGTTGGAGCAATATATAATGTAAAAACATTAATTGTTGCAAGTGGAACATATTTAAAAGGAAAAATTTTTATTGGAGAATTTTCTAGAGAAAGTGGACCAGATGGAGTATTTCCTGCAAATAAACTTTCTGAAGCTTTAAAAAGAAATGGAATTAATCTAATAAGATTTAAAACAGGAACACCAGCTAGAATTAATAAAAAAAGTATAGATTTTTCAAAAATGGAAATTCAAAAAGGGGAAGATAATATAATACCATTTTCTTTTGAAGATAAAATGCAAAAATTTGACCAAGTTGATTGTTATTTGACTTATACAACACAAGAAACACATAGAATTATTAGAGAAAATCTACATAGATCACCATTGTTTGCAGGAGTTATTGAAGGAACAGGACCAAGATACTGCCCATCAATAGAAGATAAAGTTGTAAGATTTGCTGATAAAGAAAGACATCAAGTTTTTGTTGAACCAATTGGATTAGATACAGATGAAATGTATATACAAGGTATGAGCTCATCTTTGCCAGAAGATGTGCAAATTGCAATGTATAGAACTCTACCGGGATTAGAACATTGTGAATTTACAAGACCAGCATATGCAATAGAATATGATTGCATAGATCCATCAGAATTAAAATTATCATTAGAATATAAAACAATTGAAGGCTTATTTTTTGCCGGACAAACTAATGGTACATCAGGATATGAAGAAGCAGCATGTCAAGGACTAATTGCAGGAATAAATGCTTCACAAAAAATAAAAGGTAAAGACCCCTTAATTTTAGATAGAACAGAAGCATATATTGGTGTATTAATAGATGATATTGTTACTAAAGGAACAAATGAACCATATAGAATGATGACATCAAGAGCTGAATATAGATTATTATTAAGACAAGATAATGCAGATTTAAGACTAACAGAAAAAGGGCATGAAATTGGATTAATTTCTGATGAAAGATATGAAAAATTTCTTGAAAAAAAGAAAAAAATAGAAGAAGAAAAAGAAAGATTACAAAAAACAATTGTAAAACCAACACAAGAAGTAAATAAATTTTTAAAAGAAGCTGGAACATCAGAATTAACAACAGGATGTAAATTAGCAGATTTATTAAAAAGAACAGAAATAACATATGCTTCACTTGAAACAATAGATAAAGATAGACCACATTTGCCAGAACAAGTTAGAGAAGAAGTAGAAATTCAAGTAAAATATGATGGATATATAAAATTACAAGAACAACAAGTAGAAAAATTTAAAAAAATGGAGAAAAAATTAATACCAGATAATATAAATTATGATGATGTTAAAGGAATTTGTTTAGAAGCAAGACAAAAATTAAAAAAACATATGCCACATTCCATAGGACAGGCTTCAAGAATATCAGGAGTTTCACCAGCAGATATTTCTGTATTATTAGTATATTTACAAACCAAAAAACATTAAAGCTTAGATACTAATTTTGAAATCAATTAATAATATAAATAAATTATTATAAAAAGGAGATAAAAAATAAATATGGAAGAAAAAGAATTTTTTAATCAAATACAAGAAAAAGGAGAGGTTTTAAATATTTTTTTTTCCGTGGAGCAAAAAACAAAATTTTACAAATATATGCAATTGTTACTTGAATGGAACAATAAGATAAACCTTACAGCAATAACGATTCCGGAAGAAATAATTTTAAAACATTTTATAGATTCTTTAACAATTTACAAAAAATTAACCCGTGGAGCAAAAATAATTGATGTGGGAACAGGAGCAGGTTTTCCTGGAATTCCATTAGCAATTATTGATGAAAATTTAAAAATAACACTTAATGATTCATTAAATAAACGATTAATATTTTTAACAGAAGTAAAAAACCAATTAAAAATAGATAATATAGAAATAATTCATTCTAGAGCAGAAGAAATTGGACAGAAAAAAAATTATAGGGAAAAATTTGATTATGCAACATCAAGAGCTGTTGCAAATTTATCTACATTATCAGAATATCTTTTACCATTAGTAAAAGTAAATGGTAAATGTATTTGTATGAAAGCATCAAATATTGAGGAAGAATTAAATCAAGCTCAAAATGCAATAAAGGTATTGGGAGGAGAAGTAACAGATATTGAAAAATTCAAATTACCACAAAGTGATATAGATAGAACAATAATAACAATAACAAAAACAAAAAATACTCCAAATAAATATCCAAGAAAAGCAGGAACACCAAGTAAAGATCCTATAAAGTAAAAAATGCTCCACATATATTGTGGGGTATTTTCTTATATAAAACACTAAAAAATTAGTTCCAGTTCAGTAGGAAATTTTGATATATTAATAATTGCATAAATTTTTTGATTCAATACGGAAATATAAGAATTTCTAAAATAATTTTATGGCACCCTTTCACTTAGTCCTTGCTGGCGCTCGACGCGAACATTTTCCATAAAATTAATTTAAGAAATTCTAAATTTCCTCCAATCGTATTCAAAATTTATTTATTATTAATATATCAAAATTTCCTACTGAACTGGAACAAAAATTAAATATTTTTTCTTAAAAATATAAAAAAAACATTGACTTATTCTTAAAATTTTTATATCATTATTATGCAAAAGAAAAAAATAAAATAGTGCAAGAAAGAAGGGAATAAAAAATGGGAAAAATAATATCTGTAGCCAATCAAAAAGGGGGAGTTGGAAAAACAACAACAACAGTAAATTTAAGTACTATTTTAGCAAAAAGAGGCAAAAATATTTTATTAATAGATGCTGATCCACAAGGAAATGCAACAAGTGGATTAGGAGTTACAAAAGAAGTTGAACTTTCATTTTATGATGTTTTAATTGGAGAAACTGAAATTGAAGAAACATTGCAAGATACTATAATAAAAAATTTTAAAATATGTCCATCAAACATTAGTTTGGCTGGAGCAGAAGTGCAACTTGTACCAATGATGTCTAGAGAGCAGAGACTTAAAACTAAATTAGATAAAGTAAAAGATAAATATGACTATATTTTAATAGATTGTCCACCATCACTAGGACTAATTACATTAAATGCATTTACTGCATCAGACAGTGTATTAATTCCAATACAGTGCGAATATTTTGCATTAGAGGGATTAGGACAATTGTTAAATACTGTAAATTTAGTAAAAAAGCATCTAAACAAAAACCTTGACATTGAAGGAGCATTACTTACAATGTATGATGCTAGAACAAATCTTTCAAATCAAGTAGTAAAAGAGGTAAAAAAATATTTTGAAAATAAAGTATATAAAACAGTAATTCCTAGAAATGTAAGGCTAAGTGAAGCTCCAAGTTATGGAATGCCAATAACAGTTTATGATCCTAAATCAAAAGGTGCAAAAGCATACGAAAAATTTGCAAAAGAATTATTAAAAAATAATTAAAATATAAGAGAAAAATGAGTAATAAAAACAAAAAGGAGGCAATAATATGGCAAAACCAAAAATGACAGGCTTAGGAAAAGGATTAGATGCTCTTTTTGGAGGACCAACTATTAATAAAGAAGAGGAAATAGATTTTAATGAAGAAGAAATTAGAGATGATGACAATTTAAGAAACTTAAAGATGACAGAAGTTGAACCTAATAGAGATCAACCAAGAAAACAATTTAATCAAGAATCATTAGAAGAATTAGCAAATTCAATAAAAGAATATGGTGTAATACAACCAATAGTTGTAACAAAAAAAGATGGATATTATGGTATAGTTGCTGGAGAAAGAAGATGGAGAGCTGCAAAATTAGCAGGATTAGAAGAAATACCAGCAATTATTAGAGATGATGACGAACAAAAAAATAGAGAAATAGCACTTATAGAAAATATACAAAGAGAAGATTTAAATCCATATGAAAAAGCATTAGGAATAAGAAGCTTAATGGATAAATATGGATTAACACAAGAAGAAGTATCAAAAAGACTTGGAAAAAGTAGAAGTTCAGTTTCAAATACAGTAAGAATACTAAATTTATCACCAGATGTATTAGAATTTGTAAAACAGGGAAAACTAACAGAAGGACATTGTAAAGCACTAGCAGCAATAATTGATCCAAAAAAACAATATCAAGCAGCAGTAAGGATGATAGAAAGGGGAGAATCTGTTAGACAAGCAGAACAAAAACATTTAAGGGTAAAAAAAGAAAAATTTTTAGACCCTAAATATAAAATGTTATATAATGACATAGAAGATAGATTTCAAGTATTTTTTGGAACAAAAGTAAAACTAGACCAAGGAAAAAGAAAAGGAAAAATAATAATAGAATATGATGGAAATGCAGATTTAGAAAGAATATTAGGACTAATTAATAAATAATAAATTACAGTTCACTATTTTTGTGAACTGTAATAAAAATATTTTTATATATTAGTGATATGTAGACAAAAATAAGATACAAATAAAATAAAAAAGTTAAGAGTAGTAAATAAAATTCTTTAGCTGTAAATTAAAAAAAATATTAAAAATACTATTGACAAAGAGTTAACTCTATGTTAATATAAATACTGTTTACTGTGAAAGTTAAGACAAAATGGAGAGGTGGTCGAGTTGGTTTATGGCACCAGTCTTGAAAATTGGCGTGCGTTTGTAGCGTACCGTGGGTTCGAATCCCACCCTCTCCGCCAAACAAAACATAGAGTTAGATATAATATGAAGATATAAGATATCTAACTTTTATTTATATAAGATATTTAAACTGTATATAATATTGTATTATATAATTAAAACTATATAAATAATAGTTAGAAATATTAGAAATATTAGAAATAATATTAAAATAATATAAAAAATGTAGGTGTACCCAAGTGGTGAAGGGGGCAGTTTGCTAAACTGCTAGGTCATGTAAGTGGCGCGGAGGTTCGAACCCTCTCACCTACGCCAAAAAATGATATAAAGTAAATTTTTACTTTATATTTTTTTTACTGAAAATAAAGAATCAACTTTTTACATGACATGGAAAAGACAAATTAGCATAAAATATAATCAATAAAAAATATATTTAAGTGTTGTTATAGAATAGCTAAACTTGAAATATATAGAAATATATAGTATAATATAAATATAAGTACAAAGAATGTACTCGTTTGAAAGTGAAAAAAGGAGAGAGAGTATGTGGAAACTGTTCTTGATTTTGTTGGCATTAGCATGCCTGATTCCTTTTCTGTCACCGCTATTCTTAGCGCTAGCACTGCTTGTGCTTATTGAATGGATAGGCATTTTGCCTGTAGTCGTACTAGGATTTTGCCTGTGGCTATTCGTAAAGGAACGGTGATAAATGTGCTAAAAGGAGGAGGGGTTGGTGATTAATTAAAATCCAGCCCTATTCTCTTTTTTGTTATATTTATAATTT
This sequence comes from uncultured Clostridia bacterium, assembly GCA_944388045.1. Lineage (GTDB taxonomy): Bacteria > Bacillota > Clostridia > TANB77 > CAG-508 > CAG-269. Next base: position 29,743 of record CALXHG010000003.1, read on the forward strand.
AATGGATATTGAAGATTATATAGGAAAGAATTTTAATAATAATAAATACTTGAATAAATACAAATTGCATAATGAATAACAAAAATAAACAATAAAATTAAAAAAATAGTTGAAAAAGTAAGTAAAAAAGCAAAAAATTAAGAAAAAAATAAGAAATTTGTAAAAAAAGTATTGCAATTAAAAAAAAAATAATTTATAATTAAATTGATAAGTTAAGATTGTTGTGGTTAGGAGGGAATATATGAAAAAGTATTTATGTAAGATATTAATAGTTTTTACTTTTTTTGTATGTATAATAAATAGTTTTCCTAATCAAGTAAAGGCAATTGATAAATATATTATAAATTCTAGTATTAAAATTTCAGTTGCAATAGCTGCAACTGGAGGAGGAAGAGGCTCTACAAGTTCAGGCAATTCTGGAAAAATTGATACAGGTAGTTATAAACCAGAAATAACCAATAATACTAAAGCTAATTCTATGATTGGTAAGATTTTTGGAGCTTTACAGATAATTGGAATGATTGCAATAGTACTATCAATTGCGTTAGTTGGATTTAATACAATGCTAGGTTCAGCAGAAGAAAAAGCACAGGGAAAAGGAAAAGCGATAGGCATATTATTTGGAGCCATTATGATAACAGCTGTTTCAACAATTGCTAAATTAATAATTTCTGCTGTTGAATAAAAGGGGTGAATGGTATGAAAGAGATACAAGTTTTAAAAGTTTCGAAAAAAAACATAATTGTTTTTTTCATATTTTTAATCTTTATGTATATAATGCAACCAGCGATTGTATTAGGGGCTAATGGTGGAGAAGATACATTGGATGATATTATACAAAGTGGAAATGATTTTTTAAATGCAGCAGATGATTCTATGAACACTATAGATGAAGGAGATTTACAAGGTTTATCTAAATTTATATCAGGAGTTTTACTTTCCATAGCAATTGGTGTTACAGTTATATCAGGAGTTGTGTTAGGAATAAAATTTGTAACACAAAGCATTGAAGATAAAGCAAAAATAAAGGAAGCAATGGTACCATGGATAATTGGAATAATGGTTTCTTTTGGAGCATTTACTATTTGGGAGATTACAATCAAATTCTTCCAAAACATGTAATTAAATTGTTTATAAAATTTTATAATATAATATAAAAAATAAAAAGGAGGAGATTATATGACAAAATACTTAAAAGTATTTGCAATAATAGCAATGGCTTTAATTATGATTTTTACAGTATCTAATATAGCTTTTGCAGATTCTGCACAAGATATTATTACTGGAATAGAGGGAGATACACAAGGAATTGATGCATCTGGAATGAAAAGTATAGCTAGTAGAGTTTTAGGATTATTACAAATTTTATCAGCTATTTTAGCAGTTATTTTAATTGCATATTTAGGTTTTAAAATGCTATTAGGATCAGCTAATGAAAAAGCAGATGTTCAAAAACAATTTATCCCATTAATTATTGGTGTAGTAATTGTATTTGCTGCAACAAGTATTGCTAAATTATTACTTGGAATTATGGGGGTATAAAAAAGTAAAAAACAAGACATTTTATGATAAATTTTATCATAAAATGTTTTCTTTTTTGTTCTTTTATGTTATAATAAAATAGAATAAATATTTTTATAACGAAAGAGAGGAAAAAATATGGCAAGATATGCATATACAATACCTAGAAATACAAAAGGAGAAGGTAGAATATTATTAATATTTACAAAGAAATCTTTTTTATGGACAATTGCTAGTTCTGCAGTAGGTCTTTTTGTTGGATATTTACCTATTGGAATGATTCTACAACATCCATTTATAGGAATAGCAGTTACACTTGTATTTGGATTAATTGGATTTTTAATAGCAACATTAAAAGTACCTAATTCAACCAATTTTGAGATATTTAGAAAAACTGGAGGAGAAAATATAGATGAAATATTAATGAGAGCTATTAAATTTAAAAAACAAGGAAAGAAAATATATTTATATCATTACAACAAAGGAGGAGATGATAATGAGTAATCCAGAACAACTTATACCAATTTTAGTTGGAATTGCTGTTGTTTTAGTAATTGTTATTTTTATATTATTAGGGGTATGGATTTTTGTAGTTTCTAAAGAAAAGAGAAAATCCAAAGAAAATAAAGAAAATGAGAATGTAGATACTAATGGAATATATAATATAAATTCTATAATGAATTTCATGGAATTTGAAAAAGTTGAAGATAATATGATAATACAAAAAAATGGTAAATATTTGATGGTAATTGAGTGTCAAGGAATAAATTTCGATTTAATGTCTGAAATGGAAATGACTTCTGTTGAACAAGGATTTATAGAATTTTTAAATACTTTAAAATATGAAATACAAATTTATGTTCAAACAAGAACAGTTAATCTAGAACAAAGCTTGCAAGAATACAAACTAAAATTTAGAGATATTGAAGATAAATATAATGTATTGCAAAACAAATATTTACAAATGAAAGAAGCAGAACCAGGAATTTATTCTGAAAAAGACATATATAAAGCATATACAGAGTTTGTAAGACAAAGAAACAAATATGAGTATACAAAAGACATTATAGCAGATACAGAAAAAAATAGTTTAAATAGTAATGTATTACATAAAAAATATTATATAATTATTGCTTATTATGAAGATGAAGTAAATACTCAGAATTATTCAAAAGATGAAATTCAAAATATGATATTTAATGAATTATATACAAGAGCAAGATCAATAATGAGAACATTAACAAGATGTGAAGTTAATACTAAAATATTAGATTCTAGAGCATTAGTTGAATTATTATATAATGCATATAATAGAGAAGATGCTGACGTGTTTAGTGCAAAAATGGCTATGAATGCTGGATTTGACGCATTATATTCTACAGCACCAGATGTACTAGACAAGAGAATGAAATTAATAAATAAACAAATAGAAGATGAAGGATTAAAAGTAGCAAATGAAGCGATTAATGAAGCAAGAAGTGATAAAGAAATGATGATAAGGATTAGAGAAGAAAATGCTAAAAACTTAATATTTGATTTTGCTGAACAATTAATTTCTGAAAATGAAGAATTTTTAGGAAAAGATATAGCAGAAGATGCAAAAGTAAAAGTTAGAAGAAAACATAAAGCTACGGAAGAAGGAGGTAATGAGGATGAAGCAGAAGAAAAGAAAACAACAAGAAGAAAAAGAACAACTACAACAACAAAATAATAGAGAACCTGTTTTTTTAAGGAAAAAAAGTATAAAAGAACTTATTGCTCCTTCTGGAATTGATGCTTCAAATATTGACCATTTAGAAATTATTTCTAATGTTAAAAGATATGCAAGAAGTTTTTATGTTGCAACATTACCTAGAACATGTATATTTCCAGAATTATTCAGGTCTCTTTACATGTTTGGAGATATAAATACTTCAATATATATAAAACCTATACAAGAATCTAACTCACAAAATGAATTAAATAAAATTATTACAGAACTTGAAACAGAAAGAATTGTTGCTAATGATAGGGGGAATATAAATAGAGAAAGTTTATTGACTCAAAAAAGATTTGAAACAGAACAATTAAGAGATGAGATTGCTGCAGGGTTTAATAAATTATATGAAGCATCAATTGTTTCAACATTATTTGCTTATAGTAAAGAAGATTTAGATAGATTATCAAAGATGTTGACATCTGAAATGGCAAAATCATTAGTTGGAATAAGAAGTGCTTGGGCAATTCAAGAAGATGGATTTAAATCAGCATTACCTTTAATGGACGATAAAATAAAAAAAATACATACATTTGATAGACCTTCAATGGGAACAATATTCCCTTTTACTACATCAAATATAGGGCATGATACAGGAGTTCCTATAGGAATTAATAAACAAACAGGAGTACCAATTTTGTTTGATAATTTCCATTCATCCTTAACAAATTATAATATGGTTATATTTGCTAAATCTGGTGCTGGTAAATCAGTAACAATGAAAACATTAATTTCTAGGTCATCTGTTTTAATGGGAATTGAAAGTTTAACACTTGATGCAGAAGGTGAATATTCTGTTGTTGCAGAAGCTTTAGGAGGAATTAATGTTGTTATAAGTCCAAATTCAAAGACAATTATTAATTTATTTGATATTGAAGTTGAAAGGACAAAAGATGAAATAACTGGAAGAGAAAGAGATACTTTAAATGTAGAAAGTAAAGTTGAAGATGTTACACAGGCATTAATGACAATGGCAAAAGGAAGTACTAGAACTAAAGAAGTAAATGAATTAACAAAACAAATTATAGCAGAAGCTGTTTCTCAAGAATATGCATCAAGAGGAATAACATCAAATCCGCAAAGTTTATATGAAAGTACAAATTCAGGAAATGTATTTGAAAGAAGAAAAAAAGAAATGCCAACAATAGGCTCTTGGTACAAACGTATTCGACAAATAGCACAAAGTAATGAAAATAAAGACTATGAGTTCCATTACAGTTATTTATTAAAAGTAATGAAACAATATATAAGAGAATATAATGGACAAATGGCATATTTTGATGGGCAATCAACATTTGATTTAATGGAAGGAGCACCTCTTATTAATATTGATATTTCACAATTGGAGGAAAGATTTGCGAGACCTCTTGCACAACAAATCTTAATGTCATGGATTTGGGAAAAATTTGTTAAGAAAAACAGTGAAGATAGAAAAAAAGCAAGACAAAAAAGAGTTATTGTTGATGAGGCATGGATGTTACTTCCATTCCCAGAAGCCGTAGACTTTTTAAACAAAATGGCAAGACGTGCTAGAAAAAGAAATGTTTCTCTTGCAATTATTTCTCAAAGATTCCAAGACTTTTATGAGAAACCAGAAGCACAAGCTGTTTTGACATCATCTGATACAAAGTTATTTTTAGCACAAGATAAATCAGAAATACAACAATTAAAAGAAGTATTTAAACTAAGTGAAGGTGAAGCATCATTTCTTGTTACATGTACAAAAGGTGAAGGATTATTAAAAGTAGGACAAGATACAACAATTATTCAAATTACACCAACTAGAAAAGAATTTGAATTTGTTGAAACTAATATGAATAAATTGATGGCAAAAAGCCAGAAAGAAGAACAAGAAAATAAGAGATAATAAATATAATATTTAATTTTAGTAGGAAGGAGGGGAATGAATGAAGAAAATTTTAAAAAAAGAAATACTTAAAAAAATTATAATTACATTTATAATTGCAATTGTAATTTCTAATTTAATAATGCCAAATTTAGCACTAGCAAAATTTGTTTGGTTTGAAATTACAGAAAATGGTCGGAATTATTATTCTTTCAGATGTAGCTGAAGGGGATGAGGATATTTATGATGGAGGAATAGATGCTTATAGTGATGCTGAAGGTGGAATACTTTTAAATGCAGTTTTTGAATTGGCTTTACTAATAGGTGATGCTGTTAATGCTATTTTTCAGAAGGTTATGCTTGCAGATGAGAGCAATAATAATTTTATAGTTAATATAGTATCTACGGTAATAGATTCTTTTACTATTATGTCTGATGAAAGTGAAGATGCTGAATTTGATAATGGTAATATTAATAATACAGCATTAAAAGTTAGAATATTACAAAAATTTAAAGAACTTGAATTTCCACATATTCACTATAGCTGTGAAGAAATTTTTTCTGGGAAAATTGGAATATTGAATATAAATTTTATTTCTGGTGAGGGACAATCAGAAGGATTGGCAAGTGTACGTACCGTTATATCATCATGGTATAGAACATTAAGATTGATGGCTATAGTTGGATTTTTATCTATTTTAATTTATACTGGAATTAGAATTATGATTAGTTCAACAGCAGAGGATAAAGCAAAATATAAAGAATGGATTATTAATTGGTTGATTGGTATAGCAATATTATTTTTTATGCATTATATTATGAGTTTTATTATAACTATAGTTGAACAGTTTAATAAATTCTTGTCACAATCTATGCAATACATACATATTTCTTCTTACTATGCAGAAAAGAGTTTTGCAATAAATGATAAATCGGGTGCATTTAATACCAATTTAATAGGTTTAGTAAGATTTTGCGCACAATCATCAGTACCCCAATTTAAAGTAGGATATTTAATTTTATATATTATGCTTACGACATATACTGCAAAGTTTACATTTATATATTTAAAAAGGGTTATTAATATGGCGTTTTTAACTATGATTGCACCAATTGTTGCTTTTACATATCCATTAGATAAACTATCTGATGGAAAGGCAGAAGGTTTTAATATGTGGTTAAAAGAATATGTGTTTAATGCTTTATTACAACCAATGCACTTTTTACTATATTATATTTTAGTAGGTTCATCAGTTATAATAGCAGCAGAAAATCCTATATACGCAATTGCTGTATTAGCTTTTATGTCTGAAGGAGAAAGATTGTTAAGAAAAATATTTGGATTTGATAAAGCATCAGGTGGTACTGTTAAAGGAATGCAGGATGCATTTGCTGCAGCCACAATTGCAACAAGTCTTAGAGGACTTATGTCTAAAGGTGGGCAAAAGAATTCAACACAAAGAAAAATGACTGCACCAGGAGGTTTTAAGGATGATTTAAAAAATGGTATTGCTATGAATAATCCTAATATAAATTCTGCGGCTCAACTAACAAGTGGAACAGAAGAAAAGCCAACATCTGATTCTGGAGGAAATCAAAGAAATTCTGACTCAGATTCTAGTGGTAATGGAGCAGAAAGTGTTGATAATAATAACACAAGAACACTTAATCCAAATGAAAATAATTCAAGAGATTCTAGCTCACAAACTAATGGACAAACAGAAGATAATCAAAAAACACAAACAGTAAATTCAAATGCAAACAAAGAAGGACAAAAACCATTATCTATTAGACAAAAAGCATTAAGAACAGCAAAGAATGTTGGTAAAAAAGCTGTAAGACCTATATGGGATTTTGATAGAACTGGAAAATATAATGGCAAGAGGTTAATTAGGAATGTTGCTAAAGGTGTGGTTGGAACAGGATTAGGAATTACGGCAGCAGCTGTACAGGCTGGTATAAGTTTAGCTGATGGAAAATATCATCCAGGAGAAGGATTAGCTTCATTTGCTGCAGGATTTGGAGTAGGTGGCAGAGGTTTTGACGGAGTAGCAAATACTTTTTCAGAGGGATATCAAGAAGGACTTACTGAAGAAGAAAAAATGCAAGCATATCAAGAAGATTTTAGAAATAGAGAAGATGTTATCGAATTTTGTAAGCAAACTTATGGAGATGATTGGAAACAATACCGTGATAGAATGACAGATAATTATGTTTATAGAGGTTTTACAGATTTAGGTGAAATGAAAGAAATGATTAAATATTCTAATGCAATTACAGGTGATGTAAGTGGATTAACAGACAAACAAAGAAAAGAAAAAATTTTGCAGAGTGATATTGCTGCAATGTCTATAAAAAATGTTCAAAGAAGAAAAATAAATGAAGGATCAATGTCAACAGTATATAATAGAGATAAAGAAGATGAATATATTAAAGCTAGAACACAAGATTCTTCTAATCCAACAGAATTAGCAAATAGAATTAGAACTGAAAATGCAGCAATTAGATACTATAACAGTATTGTTAAAGACTAAAAAGTGATTTTTAGGAATTACACTCTTTATAAAAAAGAGTGTAATTAAAAAAGTTACTTTGTAAAAAGAGGTGATGTAATGAAAAAAACTATTTTTAATAAAATTTTAATAATTAATCTTATTTTAATCATTTTACTTAATTGGTGTTTTAATTATATTGTATTTGCAGATAGTACAGAAGAAACATTAGAAAATATTGAAATTCAGGAAAACAACGTTGGACAACCTATATATATAAAATTAAAAAAAGAAGCAGTTGAACAACTTAGATTACAATTAGAGGAAAAATATAATTATCAAGGTAGTGTTGAAGAATTAGCCGAGATTTGTGAAATAGATTTAACAGATGGAACCGCGGGAACAGAACTAAGTTCTGAAGGAAAACAAATTAAAATTGATGATGATACTACAATTATATTGGGTTTTAATATAAACATAAAAACAGGAACAGATTCTTCTCTTGCTTCATCAATATCAAATCCAGAAGGAGCATATACAAAAATTGTTATAGGTGATATTAATGTTATAAAAAATACAGGAGAAGACAATAATGATGAAAAAAATGAAGAAGATTCAAATTCAAATTCTGTAAATTTTAGTAATGAACTTGTTATTAATGGAATGATTGTAAAGGGAGAGACAAATTGGGATATAGGTGGAGTTATATTAAAACCGATTTTCTTTTTAGTAAATTGTGTATTTGATACTATATTAGCTAGAGTTCAACAAGTAATGTATTCTGATGTATCAGATTTAAATTTATTGTCAGCATATGTAAAAGAAAATTATATTGATAAACTTAGGGTTGTAGATAGTAGGAATATAGATCCAATGTTCCAATTATCACAAAATCAAATAAATTATGTGTTGTTTACAGATCAAAAAATAGGAAGTAGTGAATACCCACATATTCATTATAGTCCAGAAGAAATTTTTTCTGGACAAATTAGTTTATTAAATATAGATTTTATATCAGGAGAAGGACAAGCAGAAGGTTTAGGAGTTATAAGAAAAACTATCGCAACATGGTATAATGTATTAAGATTAATAGCAACTGTAGGTTTTCTATTAGTATTAATATATATAGGAATTAAAATTATAATTACATCTAGTTCAAGTGACAAAGCAAAATATAAAGAATGGTTAATAGATTGGTTAATTGGAATTGCTATGTTATATTCAATGCATTTTATAATGGCATTTATTATTTCAGCAATAAATCAATTAAATAATCATTTAATAACAGTTATGCCGATTATAAGAGTTGCTGCTGGAAATGGTTTTGAATCATTTAGTACAAATCTTATTGGTTTAGTAAGATTTTGCACACAATATGATACTATTATGTTAAAAATAGGTTTTGAGATTATGTATATTATGCTTGTTGTTTATACATTAAAATTTACTTTTGTATATATTAGAAGGGTAATATATATGGCATTTTTAACAATAATTGCACCAATTGTAGCATTTACTTATCCTATAGATAAATTTCTTGATGGAAAAGCAGAAGGTTTTTCTATGTGGTTAAAAGAATTCTTTTTTAATGCTTTATTACAACCAATGCATTATTTATTATATTATGTAATGGTAAGTTCATCAATAGAAATTGCTATAAAAAATCCATTGTATGCAGTTGCTGTATTGGCATTTATGACGGAAGCAGAAAGATTAATAAGAAAAATATTTGGTTTTGAAAAAGCTCGAGAAGGAACAGTTGGCGGATTAGGAACAGCTTTATCTGGACTTGCACTTGTGCAAGGAGCTAAAAAATTATCTGGAATGAGAAAAAACAATCAACAATCACCTACAAGAAACTATCCAGGAGCTGTAAATCAGGATTATAAAAACAAAGATTATCTTCCTCAAGGAGGAGAAACTGATTTTAATAATGATGATGATTCAAGTAATAATAGCTTGGGAGCAATAGATGCGGAAAAAGATAAAAACATATCTACAAATCAACAAAATTCTTCTACTAATCAAAATAATACTAATACTTCAAATAATCAAGAAAATTCAAATAATGATTTTGTACCAATTGGAAGACCTAGATTGCTAGGAAAAATTATCCCAAATAAAAAAGAAGAAACAATGTTAGATAAAATTCAATCAAAACTAGAACCAATACATAAATTAGCAGAAAAAGCAAAAAATACTCAATTGGGACAAAATGCAACAGCACTTGCAAATTCTAAAATTGGAAGGGGAACTAGAGCAATTGGTAAAAGGGCATTAAGACCAATTTGGGATGTTGATAGAAGTGGAAAGTATAATTTTAAAAGATTAGTTAGAAAGGTAGCAGTTGGATCAATTGGAGTAGGTTTTGGACTTACTGCTGCAGCTGTGCAAGCTGGAATTAGTTTAGCTGATGGGAAATATAATCCAAGGGAAGCTATAGGTTCATTTGCAGCGGGATATGCATTGGCAGGAAGGCAAGTTGGAAATATTGTAGATACTTTTCAAGAAGGGTATCAAGAAGTACTTATAAAAGAAGAAAAAATGAAAAGTTATCAAGAAGAATTTAAAAATAGGGAAGATGTTATCCAATTTTGTAAAGAAAATTATGGTGATAAATGGAAAGAATATAGAGAAAGAATTATTGATAATTATGTAACAAGAGGCTTTATAGATTTAAATGAAATAAAGCAAGGAATTAAGTATTCAGATAAAATTTCTAAAGAAGTAAATAATAGTAGAACATATTTAAATGAAAATCAGAAAAATAAGACTTTAAAAGTTGAAAAAGACAAACAAGATGTTATAGCAATGTATATTATGTCTCAAAAGAAGAAAAGGCAAAAAATTCATGCATCTTCTATCACATATAATAAGGAAAAAGAAGAAAGATATTTAAAATCTGTTACTCAAGGAATGAAACCAGAAGATGCAAAAAAAACAATAAAACAAGAAAGAACAATAAGTGCTTCAATTAGATTTTTTGACCAAAAAATTTCAGAAATAGAATAGGAAAGAGGTGAAAAAGTGTTTAAAAATGTATTTATTAAAATTTTAGTTTGTGTTCTTATAACTTGTATTATATTTCCATATTTTTATGTTAATATAATATATGCAGTTCCAGTAGATGAATTTGGAAATCAGATTAATACTGAAACAGAACAAAATCCTATGCAAGAGGCAGATGAAAATATAAATCCCAATGATGATTATACTACTACTGATGATGGAAATTTATCTGCTGATGTAGATGATGATACAGGCGTAATTTTACAAGTTTTAATTGAAATTTTAATGTCTGTTTGTGATGCATTAATTTCAATATTTTCTAATTGTATGCTAGGAACTACAAATGAAAAAGTAATGGTAAAATGGGATAAACTAGATACTTCAAATGTTATAGAAGGAAATACAACTAAAACATTTACTCAAGAAGAAATTGATAAATTTAAAAATAATAAAGGAAATGTACCAGAATTAAAATATCCTTCTTTTAAATATACACCAGAAGAAATTTTTAAAGGCGAAATAGATTTATTTGGAATAGATTTTATTGGTGGAAACGTAGTAAAAAATGGTGTAGAAGAAAAAAATCAATCAGATGGTTGGAATGCACTAAGGTTAACAATATCATCATGGTATAAAACATTACGAATAGTTGCACTTGTTTTACTGTTACCAATATTAATATACATAGGAATTAATATTATTATTAATTCTAGTGCAGGAAAAAAAGCAGAATATAAAAAAAGTTTAGTAAATTGGTTTATTGCATTATTTTTAATATTTACAATGCACTATATTATGGCTTTTGTTATATCTGTAATTCAAAATGTAACTACATTAATAAGTAAAAGTATAGGGAATGTAAGAGTTATTTTTGGAGATAAAGTTTTTGTAACAAACTTTATGGGACTTGCAAGATTCCAATCACAACAAAATTCTCTTATTAATAAATTAGGTTTTTTAATGATTTATGTTTGCTTTATATCTCTTACCGTTAAATTTACATTTATATATTTCAAAAGAATGATAAATATGGCATTTTTAACATTAATCTCACCTTTAGTTGCTATGATGTATCCATTAGACAAACTGGAAGGTGGCAAATCAAAAGCTTTTGGATTATGGCTTAAAGAATATATATATAATGCATTATTACAACTTATGCACCTTCTTTTATATAATCTTTTAATAGGTTCTGCTGTACAATTGGCAACAGAAAATCCTGTTTATACTATTGTTGCATTATTCTTTTTGACTGAGGCAGAAAAATTAATGAAAAAACTTTTTGGATTTGGAAGATCAAGAGGAGGAACAGTAGGGGGATTAGCAGGTACTGTAGGTGCATTAGCTCTTGGATCAGCTGTCGGAGGTGGAATAAGAGATATAATACATTCATATAGAGGAACAAACTCAAATAATTTTTCAGATTCAAAAAATGATTTAAAGAAAGATAATAGTAACAACTTTGAAGAAGAAGAAGAAAAAGAAGATGAAAGATTTGAAAAGAAATATGGTCAAAGAGGAATAAAATCAGACACTCTTGATGTTGATAAGAATATATTTAACACTAGAAATAAGTTAACAGATAAAGACTTACAAAGTGATAAAGACGAAGATAAAGAAGAAAATAAAAAATTTGAAAATGCATTTAATTTTTTGAAATATAATGGATTTAAAGGTGGGAAAAATGGTGAAGAAAGTGTTATGGCTAAAAGAAAATTTAAGCAAATGAGATCTATTATTAGGAAAAGTGAAGAACCATTTGATAAAGCTAATATGGCATTACAATATAATGATCAATATTCAAAATATAGTTCAAACCAGTTACTTGAAAAAATGAAAGAAAGTATAAATAATGGCGATTTAGAAGAAGCAAGAAAAACTTATGATGCTTTATATAGAAGATTATTAGAAAACAAATTCTTTATGAAACATAAAGGACCAGAAGCATTTGCAAGAAGAAAATATTATAATTTATCTGATGATGAATTAAAACAAAGATATGAAGAAGCTAAAGCACAGAATAATCAAGAAGATATGTTAGAGTGTGAAGCTGAAATGGCATTAAGGAGTAAAGATTATTCATTATATGACAAAAAATTAGATGAAATAGAAAAATATAGATTAACACATTCAAATGAAAGTCAACCACATTTAAATGGAACAGCAGGTAGTTCTGCAGAAAATAATGAAGTACAAAAAAATAATCAACAATCTAATAACAATGAATTAACAAATCAAAATATTAAAGAGACTGAAGCAAATAATTCAGAAAGTCAATCAAAACAAATTGATGATAAAGGATTAAAAGAAAATAGAACAAATGTTGGATATAATAAAGAATCATTAGGTGATAAACTTGATAGAATGAGAAGAGGAACAATTAGTGGATTAGGTGCTGTTGCAAGTAGTGCTGTACGACCAATATGGGATACAGATAGAAATGCTGGAGAAAATCTTGGCAGATTAGGCAGAAATTTAGCAAAAGGAACCTTACAAACAATTATTGGAGTTACTACAGTTGCAGTACAAGCTGGAGTTAGTGCTGCAGATGGAAAATATACATCAAAAGAATTTGGTGCTTCTTTAGCAGGAGGAGTTGCATTAGGAGGAAAACTTTATAATAAAGGTGAAAAAGTTGTTAAAGATATGGTTAGAGAAACAAGATATGGAAGAGAAGAAACTAGAAAAATACAAATTGCAAAAGATTGGGCAGAAAGAGATGATGTAAAAAGTGCATATGATGATTATTATGGCTCAAAATCAAAAGAAATGCTAAGAAGGGCGAGAGATAGATTTGTACCAAAAGGAATTACAGATATAGATGATCAAAAAAGAATACTTAGATATTCAAATTATTTAAGAAGGCAAAAAGGTCACTTTTCAGAAGAAGAAGCAGATAAACAAGCTGTAGAAGTATTTAAGTTTAAGAGAAAAATGGATAATACATATGGTATACCAGAAAGTAAAGGTGCAAGAAAACAATTTATAGATGAAATGGTAAGCCAAAATAGAAGTAAAAAGACAGCTAAAGAAATTGCAAGACATTATTCTACAATGTTAGATAATGCATCAGATTTTGAAAAAGTTGAAGATTATGAAGAATATGATTTCTTAAATTGAAAGGGGTGATTAATATTAATAGATTAAGAAGTTTTTTTAATAAAAATAAAGAAGTAATAATATATGTTCTATTAATAGTAGTATTTGGTATTTTAATTATTTATGGTTTAAATAGTTATTATAAAAGTAGGGAAGAAGAAAATCAAAAACAAGTAGGTGAAAACGGTGTTGAAACAGGAAGTAATAATTATTCTAGTGGAATAAATGTAACAATGGATAATATTCAGGATGAAGAAACTAAAAACTTAGAACAAGACTCAATAGAAAATACAATGAAATTGTTTGTTAATTATTGCAACACAGGAGATGCTGTAAATGCATATAATTTAATAACAGATGAATGTAAAAAAGCTTTAAAATATGATAGTGCAGATATTTTTAAAGAATTTTATATAGACTTAAGATTTAAAGAGCCACAAGAATATACACTATTAAAAATGTCTGCAGAAAATAATAAAACTCTATGTAAAATAACATTTAATGGAGATTTATTAGCAACAGGAGGAGCAAAATTTACAGCTAATGAAGAATATTATACATTTATTAAACAAGAAGATAATAGCTATAAAATTAATGTAAATAATTATATTTATGGTGAATCCAAAAATACAAGATATGTTTTTGACAAAATAGATGTTAAAATTGATAATATTGATGTATATAGTAGATATGAAGAAATAACAATGGAAATACAAAATAATTCAGATAAAACAATAGCCTTTTTAGGATATGAAAATAATAATAGTGTTTATTTAGTTAATAGTGAAGAAACAGTATATTCTTCTATAAATAGTATTTTTGATGAAGGAGATGTATTACTTGAGCCAAATCAAACAAAAGAAGTTACAGTTAGATTTAATAAATTATATAGTGCTTCAAATAATGCAACAAAAATTGTATTTAGTAAGGTAATATTAGATTATCAAGACTATTTAAATACACATAATAGAACAGGTTATTCAAATTTTACAACTATTGAAGTAAACTATAATTAAAGGAGGGAAATGCCTATGAAAGAAAAGAAGAATTTAATAAAGAAAATAATTGTAGCAATTCTTTTAATTATAATGTTATTTTCTTTTCCTGGACAAGTTTTGGCACAAGATTCATTTTTAATAGCAGGTCCAATGGATTTATTTGTACCAGGCTCTAGTTCTATGGGAGGAACAGTAGATGAGGAAGAAGAAAAAAAGGAAAATATAGGTATAAGTACATCAACAAGTATTAAAGCCGGTTTGGAAGCATCATCTACAGATGTGCTAAACATGGTAAGTATTACAGAAAATGGTTATGAAGTAAATGCAAATTATGCTTTAAGAATATTAAGAGCATTAGAAGAGCAATCTGTTAATACACTTGCTTTTGGATTTAGAGAAGAAGACTATGATGTTTTTGAAACTGATGATACAAGCCAAACATATAAAAAAGATGAAGAACTAACTAATATTATAGATAAATATATTAGAGCAGAATTAAAAAATATGTTACCAGATATAGGTGAATATGCTAAAACAGCAATTAATGGTAATGTAAAAATAAAGAGATATACATCTAAATTCGGTAAATATAATGCTTCAGATGAGTTTGAAACAGCTGTTGAGGGAGGAACAGATTTTGATGGAGGAATAGAATTAAAATATATTCCATATGAAGAATTCGTAGAAATGTCTAAAAAAACAGCTACTTCTTATGAAGAAACTCAACAATATTTAAAGTACTTTTCAATAAATCCTAAAGGACTAAAATTATGTATATTAGTTTCTGAAGAAGAATATATATGGTCATATAATAATATTCCCCCAGAAAGAGCAATAGATGATGCTGGAACCAATGACCCTGCTAAAGTAGAATTATTACCAAGTTATTATTCAACCGCTTCTTTAGTAAAGTCTACATTTGAAATACGAGAATATAATTACTTAAATTTATTAGAGCAAACAGCAGTTCCTGTCAACTTCTTTATTGCTATGCAAATGATAAGTCAAGATGTAGATTTTATGAATGATATATTAGAAGAGTGTAATAAAGAAAATACATATATAGAATTAGGTTTATTAGAATCTACAGAAAGTGAATTTATACATTATAATTATGGAACAAATGAAAAAGACCAAATAAGAGGTGGAACAATAAGTAGTTATACTGTAGATATATGGAACAGATGGGATTGTTGCAAAGATACAACAACAACTTCTACAGATCCAGAAACAGGTGAAGAAACTTCTGAAACAACACATGAACCTCATACTGGACAAGAAATGGTTGGTAGTTATTCAGGAAATTATATTGATAATGAAAGTGAAGTATATGAAACTTGCTTAAAATATGCTGGTTATACATTAAAAGACTTTTTGAATGTTAAAATAAAAAATACTGGAGATTTATATTTAATAGAGGCAGACACATGGAATTTAAATTATAAATTAATACCTAAAGTTGGAGACATAGAAAGACCTTTTTCTGGAACAGAAAGTTCAAAAAAAGTATGTTGCATGCCAGATCCGGTAGAATATGTAGAAAGATTAACACCATTTCTAGAAAGATTAATAGGAAGACATGATTGTGATGCAAATCATTATAGTTACTTATATGAGTGGAGAAATACACATTTTTATATTTATGAAAATTATGCAAAATGGACTAATAAATATCATGTATATTCAATTGTAAATGGAAATTATAAAATAGATTTTATAATTAATTTAATAAAAGAATATCCTCAAGTTGAAAACAATATGTCAACAGCATCATATTTATTATTCTCATTATTAGAACAAAATGGAAATACACAAGAATTAGAACGTTATATGAGATATGTACTTGCTGAATTAAGTGGATATGATTATTTAACAGATGATAATAAAGAATTGGAATATAATTTTTCTATTGGTTTAGCAATAGATGATATGTATAATTATAATTATGATGGTTCTACAACTAATCAATCTGTTAATGTTGATTCAACAGCAGATAGTAAATCTACATCAAAGAAATCTGGAGGTTCAGGAAGAACCGCATGGCATTTAGAAAAAGTTACAACAATTACAACTACAGATCAAGATGGAGAATTTATTAGTAGAAAAGAATATCATTATTTTAAACAAGGTGCTCGTACTAATATATGTGGAAGAACATCATTAGCAACATGTTTGAGTGGACTTGGTGTTGTAAATCCTTCTACAGGAGAGCCATATACTCCTACAGAAATTAGTCCACAAAATACAAATAACTGGTTTTCTTGGTCTACTTCACTTAGTGGAACAGGAGGAAGAATTATTGCTACAAAATATACAAATAATATTAGGACTAAATTGATAGAACATTTAAGTTCAGGAAAGCCTGCAATTATACATATTAAGAAAAATTCTGACCCTAATAACCCTTATAATACTAGTGGAGGACATTTTATAGCAATTGTTGGTATTAAATTTACAGGTAATACATTAGTATATGTATTAGATCCAGGAAGTTCTAAAGCTACTAGAACAGAAAACTATATAGATATAGATACTGTATTAGAATATGCAGATGATTTAAGAACATTTAAAACAGGTAATTAAAAATATAAAAAAAGAAAGGTTGAATACATGAAAATAAATAAAATTCTAAAATATTTAATAATTTTAGTAGTATTAATATTAATAATTATAGTATTTGTGTTATTTAGTGTGAAGAAAAATTCAACAGAAAATAGTACAAATGAAGATGAAGAATATAAAGAAAGTGATATACCACTATTAGAAATAGATGAAGATATAGAAGAAATTAAACAATTGAATACATTTTGTATGGCAGAAAAAATAATTGATAGTCATTTGGAAAATGGAAATATATTTTATGCTAATAAAATATATTTCCAAGAAACAAATGCAGGAGAAGCATATAGATTATATATATATGGAGAAATTTTTAATATAAATAATAAAACAGATCAAAATTATTTTTATGCAATAGATTTTGATTCTGTACAAGGAACATATAAAATAAGTCAACAAAAAGCAGATATAGATTTAACAGAATTTGAACAAATTGCTACAACAGGTGAACAAAAATATATTATTAATGAACAATTAACAGGAGAATTTTTGCAAGAAGATATTGCAGATAATGAAACAGTAACTAGATATTTTAATTATTATAAAATGTTACTTTTAACAAATCCTGAAAAAGCATATTCATTAATTGATGAAAAATACAAATCACTTAGATTTGAAAATTATGATAATTTTAACCAATATATACAAACCAATTTAACAGAATTTGAAACAATGGAATTATCAAAATTCCAAATTAATTATATTGATGGAATAACACAATATGTAGCTTATTCTAATAAAGAAGATTATTATATATTTACAATAAATGATATAATGAACTTTACATTAGTATTAGATCAATATATAGTAGATATTCCACAATTTGTATCTAAATATGAGACTTCAGATGTAAGAGTAAAAGTTGGATTAAATATAAATAAATTTATTATGGGTATAAATGATAAAAATTATTATTATGTTTCTACATTATTAGCAGATAGTTTTAAAAATATTAATAATTTAACGACAGTTACAGATATAGAAAATTATTTAAAAAATAATTTTTATGACCAAAATGAAATTCAATTTTCAATTTTTACAGAACAAGGAAGTTATTATATGTATGATGTTACAATAAAAGATAAAAATGGGACTGATGCAAAGGATATGAAAATAGTTATGCAATTAGAAGAAGGAACTGGTTTTAAAATGTCCTTTAGCTTCTAAAGAGAAGGAGGTATTATATGGATGAAGAAAATAATAGCAATGAACAACAAGCAAATTTAGAGAATAATCCTGTATCGCAAATGGAAGCTAAAATTTTTGATAAAACTGCACAGCAGGTAAAAAACCTTGCAAATAATTTAACTCGTCTAGTTAAAAATATGGCAATGAAGGCTGTAAAAGCAATTGCAAAAATATTAGTTAAGATAGCTGTAAATATTATACGAATAATTGCTGTTACTTTTCCAATTAATTTAATAGTAGCTGTAATTATTCTCACAATAATTCTAGTTGCATATCTTAGGGAAACATTTGGAGGTTTTTCAAATATTTTGCAGCTAGATATGGAAAGTGGAGATGTTTCTACATCAGAAATTGCTTCTCTATATGACCAAAATACTATGCCTATTGGAGGAAATTTTACTATTACAGCAACTGATGATATGGTTAAAATAGGTGAAGAAGTACACAATGTAATAGCAACTCATAATTATATATATAATACAGGAAATTATTTGAACTATCCAGAATTATTATATTCTCAGCGGTTTAAAAGAAAGTGTTACTGATGATGAAATAAATACAATAAAAGGAATTGATTGTAGTACCTTTATTACATGGATATTAATACAATATGGATATACAGAGTTTATTAATAATTATCAGCTATCAACGAGTGATTTTTATTATTGGATAATGGGAAAACCAGAAAATGCTAATTACGATTTGTCTAAATATGGTTGGGAGTGGGCTAGTACTAAAAATGAAACTCCTCAACCGGGTGATATTTTATTTAAATCAAGCATATCTAGACATGTTGAACTTTTTGTTGGAGATGGTATTGGAACATATGGTGCAGGAGGAGATAGGGCAATACGAAGAAAAATAAGCTATCCTAATGTTAGAACAAGTAGAATTTTGGAACTTGGACAATTTGATTATATTATTAGAGTGAAAAAACCTACGATGGGGGTATTAGAGTAATATAAATTATTTATATTTGAAATTTTATGAAAGGAATTAGTATGAAAAATAAAAAAATTTTATTTAGTATAATTACATTAATTATTTTAGTAATAATAATTCTAATAATAATTCTAATTGTTAGAAATAATTTTCTAAAAGACCATATTATTGATGGTGAAGGAAATGTATTAGAAGTTGAAGAGTCTCTTGGAGATACAGATAAAGATGCAATGGTTGAAAAAGATAGACTAAAAAATGAAGTGTACTTTTTTAGTATAGAACAGTATATTAACCAATATTTAGATGCAATAAGTGTAAAATCTGGTGCTGAAGTTTTAAATTATTTAAATGTAGATTATATTTCAGAAAATAATTTAACAATAGATAATGTATTATCAAATATAGAAGAAAGCTATAAATTTATTGCAACAGAAATATATGAAACTAGGGATAAAACATTATATTCATATATAGTAAAAGGTGTAAAAGATGATAATATATTTAATGATGAAAAATATTATATATTTGATTTAGATTTATTAAATAATACATTTAGTATAACACCATTGTACCAATATAATTATACAGATATAAATCAAATACAACCTAAAGAGGAATTAAAAGAAATAAAATCAAATAATCATAATGGTTTTTGTTTTCAACGTTTTACAACAGATAGTATATTTAAAAGATATGCTAGAGTTTATATTAATTTATTAAAAAATAATTTACCTAAAGCATATGAGATGCTAGATGAAGAATATAAAAAGCTAAGATTTTCTAACAATTACAATAACTTTGTAAACTATATAACACAAATGAATAACAATAATAAAATTGATACAGAAATCACAGAAATTACAAAATATAATACTAATAATGAATATTTAATAAAAACACAAAATGATAATAGATATATTATTAAAGCAGAAATACCAATGGACTTTACAGTTCAGTTAGATGAATATACTATAATAACTGATTCTTTTAAACAAACTTATGAATCTGCAAGTGACATAAAAAAAGTATCTACTAATGTAGATAAAATAATGAAAATGATAAATAATTATGATTATGAAAATTTATACAATTTATTAGATGAAACATATAAACAAACCAATTTTAATAATAAAAATAATTTTATAAATTATATACAACAACATTTTTATAATTCAAATATTTATGAAATTCAAGAAATAATTACTGAAGATGAGAAATTTACAGTAGAAGTTAAAGTATACAAAGAAAGTTCTATTGATTCGGAATACAACTTTAATAATATAATTATAATTTTAGAGAAAGATACAAACTTTAAATTTTATTTTAAATAATTAATTTGAAAAAATAAAACAAAAAAAGTTGAGAAAGAAAATATAAAAAGAGTTTTTCTTTTCAACTTTTTTTATTGAATAGGAAAAATTGCTTTTTCCTATTCAATAAAAGAGCTTCGCTCAAACGGATGCACACAAATTTTACTTTGTAAAATTTGGCGCGCGAACAATAACGCGGACTTTAAAATGTTATAAACATATAAAATGTCTAAAAAAGTCCGCTATTGTTCTTTCTTCTAACAGATTCTTAAAAGTGAAAAATTTAATTCAATAAAAAATATACTATATAATTAATAAATTTATTATTTTAATATTTTTCTACAAAAATACAAAAAATTTTAAATAATATTTATTTAAATATATTTTTACAAAAATAATATTTAAATAAGTTCTAAAAAATAAAAACAAAAATATATTTCATTATGAGATAGGAGGACATGAATATGAAAAATAAAAAAAGAGTAATAACAATAATTGTTTTTATTTTAATTATTTTAGGTGTATATTTTTTATTTAAAAATATTGAAATTAAAAAGGTAGAAGATGAATATCAAGATTATATTCCTGAACAAGAAATAATAGAAGAATCAAATACACAAACAAAAATTATTTTATATTTTGAAAATAAAGAAACAGGAGAGCTTGAAACTGAAACACAAATAGTTGATGCTAAGACATTATTAAATGAACCATATAAAGAAATGATTAATTTGTTAATAAAAGGACCACAAAGTTCTAATTTGAATAAATTAATTCCAGATGGTACAATATTAAATGATATAAAAGTGGAAAATGGATGTGCAAATATAAATTTTTCAAAAGAATTTTTAAATTTTGAAAGTGATGAAAAAAAATTAAAAATAATAAATAGTATTGTAAATACATTAACCAATTTAAAAGAAATAAATTCTATAACTTTTTCTATAAATGGAGAAAAAAATGAAAAATTATCAGAGATATATTTAAAAAATATATAAAAAATAAATATAAAAATAGATAAAGAAAATAAATAAAAAAATAAATAAAGAAATAAATAAAAAAATAAATAGAAAAAATAAAAAAAGAAAATAAATAAAAAATATATAAAATAAATAAAATATTAAAAATAATATTTTATTTATTTTTTTATTAAATAATATATTTTTAAATATTTAAAAATAGAAGAAAAATTTTGCAAAAAATATTCTACTTCATTTAAAGAATTACAAACCTTTTTTGGTATAAATTTAATATTGCTTTTTTCTGCTTTTGGAAAATTTTTGCTATTTAAATTCCTCATATTATATCTATTTAAAGTCTCAATGCTTTGAGATTCATAAGGATAATAATTTTTTTTGTTATGCATAATAAACTCCTTTTTTATTTTTATAATATATAATATGACTAATAATAATAAAATGATTATTTAAGTTAAATTAATGAGTTAAAAAATAAAAAAATTATTAAAATAAATATATTTAAAAAAAATAAAAAATATGATAAAATAAATTAGAAAGGTAGGATTTAAATGATAGGAAAATTATATTTAGTAGCAACTCCAATTGGAAATTTAGAAGATATAACATTAAGAGCTTTAAAAATATTAAAAGAAGTAGATATAATTGCAGCTGAAGATACAAGGCAAACATTAAAATTATTAAATCATTTTGAAATTAATAAACCATTAATTAGCTATCATAGGCATAATGAAGAGCTAAAAAGTGAAACTTTAATTGAAAAACTAAAAAATGGAGAGAATATAGCATTAGTTTCAGATGCTGGCACACCTGGAATCTGTGATCCTGGTGAAGAGGTAATAAAAAAAGCTATTGAAAATGAAATAAATGTAATACCGATTCCAGGTGCTTGTGCAATGATTAATGCACTAATTGCTTCTGGAATTAGTACAAAAGAATTTACTTTTTTAGGTTTTTTGCCATTAAATAAAAAATTGAGAAATCAAAAATTAAATGAAATTGCAAATTCAGATAAAACAATTATTATATATGAGGCTCCACATAAAATGGAACAAACTCTTAAAGATTTAGAAAAAATATTAAAAAATAGAAATATTGTTTTAGCTAGAGAATTAACAAAAATTCATGAAGAATTTATCAGAAAAAATATTAAAGAATTAATAGATGAAATACCAAAGATTAAAGGTGAAATGATATTAATAATTGAAGGGAATTCTGATATAAATAATGAGAATTTTTTAAATAAATTATCATTAGAAGAACATTATAGTTATTATGAAAAAAATGGATTATCTAAAAAAGAAATTATAAAAAAAATTGCGAAAGATAGAAATTTAAATAAAAATGAAATTTATATGTATTTTTTAAATAAATAAAATAAAAAATAATTTAATAATAAAAATATGAGATTACAACATTTTGTAATCTCATATTTTTGATGTTCATAAAAACAAAAGTACTTTTGGATTTATTCAACTTCTTTTAAAGTAGCTTCTAAAGTAGATATTTTTTCAATACATTTTGGACATACCAATCTATCCTTATAAGTAATTAGATTTTTTGAATTACCACAGAAAATACAATTTGGCTCATATTTTTTTAGTATAATAGAAGTTCCATCAACATATATTTCTAAAGGATCTTTTTCGGCAATTTCAAATTTATTTCTAATTTCTCTTGGAATAACTATTCTTCCTAGTTCATCTACTTTTCTAACAATACCAGTTGATTTCATAATTTGCCCTCCTTAAACATTTTTTCCAATTCATGTATATAATATCATAAAATTTTAATAACGTCAATTATTTTTTTGAAAATTTGTTATATTTTTACAAATTTTTTGCTGGTACCATATAAAAAAACTTTTTTTATAAGTACTATTTTGTACAATTTTATAATAGTATTTATTAATTATGAAAGGAAAAATATGTTAAATATATTATGGCCAATATTTATTATTTTATCAATTACTTTTTCTATAACAAATGGAAATTTAGATGTTTTGAATAAAGCAATAACAAATTCAACAGAAAGTGCTGTATCATTAACACTTACATTGGTAGGAACAACGTGTTTATGGAGTGGAATTATGGAAATTGCATCAAACACTAAAGTAGTAAACATCTTGAGTAAATTATTAAAAAGGATTATAAACAAAATATTTTATAATATTGATAGAAATGAAAAAGCAGA
This sequence comes from uncultured Clostridia bacterium, assembly GCA_944388045.1. GTDB lineage: Bacteria > Bacillota > Clostridia > TANB77 > CAG-508 > CAG-269. The sequence continues at coordinate 53,693 of CALXHG010000003.1, forward strand.
AAAGAAAATTATTATGAATATTATTGCAAATATTTTAGGATTAGGAAATGCTGCAACTCCACTGGGATTAGAGGCAATGAAAGAATTACAAAAAGATAATATTGAAAAAGATAAGTTAAATAATAATATGATGATGCTTATTGTTTTAAATACAGCATCATTACAAATTATTCCTACAACAGTAATTGCAATAAGAACTGCTTTAAATTCTGAAAATCCAACCAAAATAATTTTTCCTGTATGGATTTCCACAATTTGTGCAGGTTGTGTGGGAATTATTATGACAAAATTTTTAATAAAAGTAGATAAAAATTGAAAAGGAAAGTGATTAAAATAAAATTTATTAATTATATTTCAATATTGGCAATGCCTTTGACTATTCTTATGATTATTTTATTTGGAGTAAAAGAAAAGCAATGTGTTTTTGACTTATTTTTAAATGGTGCAAAAAAGGGATTAGAAATAACAATTAATATATTCCCAACATTAATTGGTTTATTTTTTGCTATTGGATTATTAAATAATTCTGGAATCATCGACTATATTACTAAATTAATTGAGCCTATTTTAAAATTTTTTAAGTTTCCAAAGGAAATATTGCCTCTTGCTTTGCTAAGACCTATTTCTGGAAGTGCATCATTAGCTCTTGCAACAGATATTATAAAAAATAATGGAGTTGACTCAAATATAGGTTTAATAGCATCTGTTATAATGGGGTCTACAGAGACTACTTTATATACTATAGCTGTTTATTGTAGTTCTATAAAAATTAAAAACACAAGAAAAATTATAATACCTGCTTTATTAGCTGATATAACAGGTATTATTGTATCTATTTTAATATGTAATATTTTATTTAATTAATGAATAAGTATATAATTGATTATTAAGTTGTTATATGTCGAATTATGTCGAACGATTTATCTTGACAAATCACAAATTATAGATTAAGATATAGCTAAATAGCAAATATGTATTTTTAAATTTAATATTTGTTTTATTTTATAATTAGTTATATCTTTATATAAATTTTAATTCATGTTTTTAATTTTGTAAAGGGAATATATAAATTTCCCCCATAAATCAATGATTAATAAAAATAAAAGATTCCTTATTTAAGTCAAAAATTTTTTCTTCAATAATAGGCCCCTATTTTATTATTAAAGAAGATTAATTATTATTAATTGTTCCTATATATTCTCTTTACAATTATATATATTAAAAAGACATAGGGAATATTAAACCTATGTCTTTTTAAAATTAAATAATATTTATTTATAGATTAATAAAGTTTCCAGGAAAATCTCTATTAGCAACGGATAAATTAATATTATCTGTATTGCAACCTGTACTAATAAGCTCATCAACAGTTGTTTGATAAGCAAGTTCTGGAAAATTACTTTCTTTGCTTAAATGTCCTAAAATAGCAGTATGTAAATTACTATTTTTTAATAAATAAGAAATTGTTTTTCCTGCAATTGTATTAGATAAATGTCCATTACTTCCAGCAATACGTGCTTTTAAATTAAATGGATATTTACAACACTTTAAAACTTCTACATCATAATTTGATTCTAATAAAATTAATTCACTTCCTTCAAGATTATTTACTATATCTTTGGTCATGTGTCCAATATCTGTTGCAATACTGATTTTATGAGTTTTATTACAAATATTGAAACCACAAGGGTCAGCAGCATCATGAGGAATTGAAAAAGGTTTTATTTTAATATCTTTTATATCAAAAGAATCATTTACATTAAAAAAATGACAATTTTTATTTAAAATTTCTTCTAGCTGAGTAGGCATTGCATCAAAAGTTTTCTTAGTTGTATAAACAGGTATATTATATTTTTTTGATATTGTAGACAATCCTTTTATGTGATCAGAATGTTCATGGGTAATAAGGATGGCATCAATTGTAGTTAAATTTTTATCAATTGATTGTAAAGCTTCTTCAATTTTTTTGCAGCTCATTCCAACATCAACAAGTAATTTTGTATTTTCACTTTCAACGAACATACTATTACCACTACTGCCACTATATAAACTACAAAAATTTAACATATGTATTCTTCTTTCTTTTATTTTAAAGTGTATGGGTTATTCAGAAACTCTTTCAATTTGGGCTCCAAGATTTCTAAATTTTTCTTCGATATTTTCATATCCTCTATCAATATGTTCTAAATTGAAAACTTCAGTTTTTCCTTTTGCTGCAATTCCAGCAATAATTAGTGCTGCTCCAGCACGCAAGTCAGTACAATATACAGGAGCTCCATATAATTTATCAACTCCTTCAAAAAATGCAGACTTTCCTTGAGCTGTAATTTTTGCCCCCATTTTATTAAGTTCATCTGTATATTGAAATCTAGATTCCCAAATACTTTCAATAATTCTACTTGTGCCATTAGCAATAGATAAAACAACACCCATTTGAGGTTGTAAATCTGTAGGAAAACCGGGATAAGGTAGAGTTTTTATAATCGCTTTAGAAGGACGTTTATTACAAATTACTCTAATACTATCTCCATAATCTTCAACTTGTCCACCAATTTCTGTAATTTTTGCTGTTACTGATTCTAAATGTTTTGTTATACAATTTTTAATTAAAATATTACCTCTAGTTGCAACAGCTGCTAACATAAATGTACCTGCTTCTATTTGGTCTGGAACAACTGAATAAGTACTATTTCCAGCAAGTTTTTTTACACCATTTATTTTTATAACATCTGTTCCTGCACCACGAATATCTGCTCCCATAGTATTTAAAAAGTTTGCAACATCAACAATATGTGGCTCTTTTGCAGCATTATCAATAATAGTTGTTCCTTCTGCAAGAACTGCAGCAAGCATAACATTAATAGTTGCCCCAACTGATACAACATCCATATAAATAGAAGTTCCAACTAATTTTGAAGCTTTTGCTGTAATTTTGCCTTGAGAAGTATCTACTTTAGCACCTAATGCTTCAAACCCTTTTATATGTTGATCAATAGGTCTAGCTCCTAGTTTACAACCACCAGGCATACCAACAGTTATATTTCCTTTACGTCCAAGCATACTACCTATTATATAATAAGATGCTCTAAACTTTCTGGTTAATTCTTCTGAGGCAATCGTTTTTTCTATATTTCTAGTATCAATAGTTATTTCATTTGAATTATTCCAAGTTATTTTTGCACCTAAACTTTCTAATATTTTACAAGACATTTTTACATCACTTATATTTGGAAGATTTTCTATAGTACAAATACCATCAATTAATAATGTTGCTGGTAAAATAGCTACTGCAGCATTTTTGGCACCACTAATAGAAACCTCTCCTTTAAGACGAGTTTGTCCTGTTATTACTAGTTTTTCCAAATGTATTCACCCCCATAATGTATATAAATTAACAATTAAAATATAACATAAAATAGTAAATATTACAATAGTTTTTTAATTTTTTGCGGTAAATAGTCCTGTTTGTGCGAAAAATTCTATTATTTTGAATTTGAATTTAATACTAGAGTTGTTTTCACTTTGGGAAATTATTTTAAAAGATTCATCTTCAACATTTTCTTCTAAATTTTCTTTTCCGCTTTTATCAACAATTCCGGAACTTATATCTATAAAACATAAAGAAGGAAACATAACACACCACCAATTTTGACCTTCTGCTTTACCAATTTCTACTCTTAATGCATCATAATATCCAGCAGGTAAAGAAATGTCACCATAAGATTTTGTTGGAAAATAAAAATTATTTATATTAACTTTTACATCATAATTATAACCGTTTTCCTTAATTGTTTTTTCTGCAATTTCTTGAAAAATCTGTTTATTTTCATTTGCAATTTTCATAGCTTCAGCTTTTGTTTTACAATCAGAGCAAATATTATTCATATAGTTAAGTAAATTATCTCTAACTTTTAATTTTAAATCTTGATCTTCTTTAGAATTACTATTTGCAATAACATGCAATCTAAATACAGCTTGTGATAAATCTGAAGAAATTGCAAAAGAGTAATTTTGAGCTGAAATCAATATATAAAGAAAAAGTAAAAATAAAATTATAAAACTATTTTTTATAAATCTTTTCATATAAAAATGTATCCTTTCTTAATTTTAAATTAACAAATTTGTAAAAAAATATCTTTAAATTAAGTTTTACCCAAAAAATATAATTTATACAAATTAATAATAAATGCTTGACAAAAAAATTAAAAGATGGTAAAATTTACCAGTAATCAATAATACATCAATTGAAAGGATGATAAAAAAATGATTATTAAAAATAGAAAAATAGAAAAAATATGTAATTTTTATGTAAGCGAGTTTCATTTAGAAATGATATTGGTTCCATATTTAAGTGAGAAATTAAAAGAAGAAGAACCAATAAATATAATTAGTGAAAAAAATTTAAATCAATCAATACAAGAACTTATTTCAAAAGTAAATTTAGATAATAATATTAAAAAAGATATTTTAAAATTAGAATGGAATTCATCAGAAATTAAAGATATTCAAAATAATTCAAATGTCATACTAATAGGAACGAAAAATTTTATTGAGAAAAATAAAAACAAATTGATAGATATGGATATAGAAAACCTAAAAATTATTGATTGTTATAATTTAGAAGAAGTTGAAAAAGATATTCAACAAATAGTATTAACACATGATAAAAATTTGAATACACTAGGGATTACTAAAGTTTAACGACAAAATTCTACAATAAATAAAAAAATTTGAATAAAGTATTGATATTTTCGCCAAAATAGTATATATTTAACTTATGTAACTAAGAAAGGAAGAATGCTATGGACGAAAATTTAGATGAAATCAAATGGACACTAAAAAAATACTCTCAAGAACACCTATTAAATGGATTTGATAATTTAAGTGAAAAAAATCAAAAAGAATTATTACATCAAATAAAAGATATTGATTTTGACCTTATGAAAAGTTTGTATGAAAACACAAAAAAAGAAACAAAAGTAGAAGACTTTAGTATTAAACCAATAGATTATGTTGATAAAGACAAATTATATGATAATTATAAAAAATATCAAGCAATTGGAATTGAAGCAATAAAAAATAGAAAGCTAGTAGCTGTAACAATGGCAGGTGGACAAGGTACAAGACTTGGACATAAAGGACCAAAAGGAACATATGATATTGGGTTAGAATCACATAAATCTTTATTTGAATTATTAAGTGATGGTTTAAAAGAACAAGGTCATAAATATGGTGTTACAATTCCATGGTTTATTATGACAAGTAAAGAAAATAATGATGAAACAGTACAATTTTTTGCAAAAAATAGAAACTTTGGATATGAAAAAGATAAAAATTTGTTTTTCTTTAAACAAGAAGAATTACCAATGATGGATATGGAAGGAAAAATTCTAATAGGTGAAGATGGACTAGTTAAAGAAGCCGCAAATGGACATGGAGGAATATATCAAGCTCTTGTAAAAAATGGCATGACAAAAAAAATGAGAGAATTAGGTGCAGAATGGGTATTTATAGGTGGAGTTGATAATTGTTTAGTAAAAATGGTAGACCCAGTATTAATGGGTATAGCAATTGATAAACATGTTACAGCCGCAGGAAAATCAGTTGTAAAAGCAAACCCTCAAGAAAAGGTAGGAGTTTTCTGTAAAAAGAATGGTAGACCATCTGTTATAGAATATACGGAAATACCAAAAGAAATGGCAGAACAAGTTGACAGTAATGGTGAACTTGTATATGGAGAGTCACATATATTATGCAATTTATTTAATATTGATGCAATAGAAAGAATGGGAAGTAAACCTTTACCTTACCATACAGCATTTAAAAAAGCAACTTATATAGATGAAAATGGAAATAAAATAGTACCAGATGGACCAAATGCTTATAAATTTGAAGCTTTCTTATTTGATGCTTTTGGAGAATTAGATGATATGGCAATTATGAGAGTAAAAAGAGAAGAAGAATTTGCTCCTGTTAAAAATGCTACGGGAACAGATAGTCCAGAAACAGCAAGAGAATTATATAGAAAGTTTAATCATTTATCATAAAGTATTTAAAATGCTACTGGTGAAAATCAGTAGCTATTTATTTTTCTTGAATAGGAAAATCGATTTTTCCTATTCAAGAAAAGAGCTTCGCTCAAACGGATGCACACAAATTTTACTTTGTAAAATTTGGCGCGCGAACAATAACGCGGGCTTTGAAATGTTATAAACTTATAAAATGTTAAAAGAAGCCCGCTATTGTTCTTATAATAAAATTAGAAAGGAATTAGATATGAATTATTTAGAAGAATATGAAAAATGGTGTACAGATCCAGCATTTGATGAAAAAACAAAAGAAGAGTTATTAAAAATAAAAGGAAATGATGAAGAAATTAAAGATAGATTTTATAAAGAGCTTGAATTTGGAACAGCAGGACTTCGTGGCGTAATTGGAATGGGAACAAATAGAATGAACAAATATACAGTTGGTAAAGCAACACAAGGATTAGCAAATTATATAATAGAACAGGGAACACAGGATAAAGGTGTTGCAATTAGTTATGATTCAAGAAAAATGTCAGATGAATTTAGTTTGCAAACAGCATTAATTTTGAATGCAAATGGAATAAAAACATATTTATTTGAAAATTTAAGACCTGTTCCAGAATTATCTTTTGCAGTAAGAGAACTACATTGTACAGCAGGAATAATGATAACAGCTAGTCATAATCCACCTAAATATAACGGATATAAGGTTTACTGGGATGATGGTTCACAAATAGTTGAACCGAGAGACAAGGAAATAATTGAAAAAGTAAGAGCAATAAAAGATTTTAAAGAAATAAAAACTATTAGTAAAGAAGAAGCTATAAACAAAGGATTATTCAATATTATAGGAAAAGAAATTGATGATAAATATATAGACACATTAAAAAAATTAGTATTAAATCCAGAAATATTAAAAAAAGAAGGAAAAGAACTAAAAATTGTTTATACTCCTTTACATGGTACAGGAAATACAGTTGCATCAAGATTATTAAAAGAGATAGGATTTGAAAATGTATATGTTGTTCCAGAACAAGAACAACCAGACGGAAATTTTCCAACAGTTGATTACCCTAATCCTGAAGATAAAAAAGCATTTAAATTAGCATTAGAATTAGCTAAAAAGGTTGATGCAGATGTTGTATTAGCTACAGACCCAGATGCAGATAGATTGGGAATTTATGCAAAAGACATAAAAACTGGTGAATATATGACATATACAGGAAACATGTCAGCATTATTAATAGCAGAATATAGAATTTCTCAAATGAAAGAAAAAGGATTATTACCAAAAAACGGAATGCTTATTACTACAATTGTTTCATCAGATTTGGCTAAAGCAATAGCTGATTATTACGGATTAGAATGTATAGAGGTTTTAACAGGCTTTAAAAATATAGGAGCAGTAATAAAAAAAGCTGAAGAAAATAAAGATAAAACATATGTATTTGGATTTGAAGAAAGCTATGGATGTTTAATTGGAGATTATGCAAGAGATAAAGATGGAATTTCAGCGGTTATGTCTTTGTGCGAAGCAGCTGCTTACTATAAATCTAAAGGAATGACATTATGGGATCAAATGATGAAAATTTATGAGAAATATGGATTTTATAAAGAAGACCAAATATCAATTGTACTAGAAGGTGCAGATGGCGCAGAGAAAATAAAATCTATGATGACAAATATGAGAAATAAAGATATAACAAAAATAGGTGATTATAAAGTTAATATTTTTAAAGATATAAATAGAGATTATGTTAAAAATATGCTTACAGGAGAAGAAAGTAAAGCTAATTTACCAAAATCAAATGTATTATACTATGAATTGGAAAACAATGCATGGTGTTGTGTTAGACCATCAGGAACAGAGCCAAAAATAAAACTTTACATGGGTGTAAAAGGTAAAGATGAAGAAGATGCAGTGCAAAAATTAAATAATTTAAAAATAGAAATGGATAAATTAGTAAGAAATGCATAAATAAATATAAAAATTAGATAATTTATTATATAAAATTTAAAATAATAATTTGTAAAATTTTATTAATAAAAAATTACAAAGTATTTCTATTAGTACAAAGTAATAAAAAACAGAAAGTAAAAAAGAATCTAAATGATTAGACTTTGAGCTAATAATTTAGATTCTTTCTTTCTTTATTTTTCCGTTTCTTTTTTCCATTCTGGAAGATTTCTTGAAATTGCACCAAAAATATTTGCTTTAATTGTAGGGATATCTTTTTGCCAAGAAAATATTTCTTCTTTAATTTTTTCTCTTTTTGTATTTTCATCCATAGGACAAACTTTAGGAAGAACTTTTTTATTATATTTTTTTACAAAATGATTAGTATCTTTTTCTGTTAAAAAAATTAATGGTCTAATCATTGTAATTTTGCTTCTATCCATATAACTTTTTGGAGAAAATGTAGAAATATTACCAGCATATTTCAAATTTAATAAAAATGTTTCTATAACATCATCCATATTATGACCAAGTGCTATTTTATTACAATTCTCCCTAATTGCAATTGTATTAATAATTCCTCTACGTAGATTTGCACAAAGTGAGCAAGGATTTTTTTCATTTCTAATATCAAAAACAATTTCTTTAATATGACTATTTTCTATAAATAAAGGAACATCAATCTCATCGCAGTTACTTTGAATAATATTTGTATCAAAATTCTCAAAACCAGGATTTATTGTTATTGCTATTAAATCAAAATGTTTAGGGTAAAAGCGTTGTAATGCTTTTAATCCATTTAACATTGTTATAGAATCTTTTCCGCCAGATAAACAAACTGCGATTTTATCTCCATTTTCAATCATGTTATATTCTTCTATTGCTTTTCTCATTTTACTTAAAATATGTTGCATAAATATTTTATGATATATTTAATAATTAAATAATCATATACTCCTTTCTGATATTATATATTTATAAAAATTATTCTAATATAAAAGAAAAATAAAATAATTTTTATATAATAATTATTATAACATATTTGTCAATATTGTAAAATTAAAACTAAATTACTAATATTAATTCTTGCTTTTTTTTGAGTGTTATATTATAATATCTTTTGAAAAAATTGATTTGTTCTCATAGCTCAGCAGGATAGAGCAGTCGCCTCCTAAGCGACCGATGGTGGTTCGAGTCCGCCTGGGAACACCAGTTATAATAAATTTTAAAATATGCTTTTAGAAAGGATAATAAAATGGAAAAAAAATTTATGAAAGAAGCAATAAAAGAAGCCAAAAAAGCATATCAAAAATTAGAAATACCAGTTGGTGCAGTAATTGTTAAAGATGGCAAAATTATATCAAGAGGGCACAACTTAAAAGAAACAAAAGCAGATACCACAAAACATGCGGAAATAATAGCAATTCAAAAAGCAAGTAAAAAATTGAATGCATGGAGATTAATTGATTGTGAAATGTATGTTACATTAGAACCTTGTGCAATGTGTGCAGGAGCAATTATAAATTCAAGAATAAAGAAATTATATATAGGGACAATGGACGAAAAAACAGGAGCTGTTGGATCTGTATTAAATTTGTTTGAAGATTTTACTTTTAATCATAAAGTAGAAGCGGAAAAAGGAATTATGCAGGATGAATGTAAAAACATGTTAAAACAATTTTTTAAGGAGTTAAGAGAAAGTAAAAATGTATAATAAAAGTACAAAGAAAAAGATAATTAATACAATTGTTATAATTATAATATTTTTTGCAATATTATGTGCAATAGGATTATATATATTAAGATATCAAATAAAAGGAGAATCAAATCTACCATTTAATATTACAAAAATAATTATTGCACAAAATGTTGAAGGAATAGAAAAAGAAAACCAACCAGAAAGATGGAACTTTTTAGTATCAGAAAATAACGATATATATATATATATAGAAAAAAATTCTAATTATAATAAAACAGAAATTATAGAAAGTGTAAATATTAATAATATAGTAATAAATAAAAATAATACAAAAGGTGAACCAAATTGTTATAAACCTATACAAGATGAAAATTCAATGTTTAATAATTTGGAAGAAAATATAATTACTCAAATTACATATATAGGAGATTTAGAATCTAATATAAAAGAACAAAAAATTTCTAATCAAGGCGGTATAGTTGCATTTAGATATGGAATTAGTAATATATCAAATTATATATCAAATGATAGTGAAGAAGTCGATTATAGTAAATTATTACAATTAACAAATATAGTTGAAGATGATATAAAAACTACAATATCATTTGATATAATTATAAATTTAACAACAGGAAAAAAATATCAAACAAATATTAATTTAGATATTCCTGCTAAAGATGTTATAGAAAAAGGTACAAATGGAATAGAAATTACGGATTTTAGTGATTTAGTCTTTAAAAGAATTGATAATTAAAATTTAAATACAATGAATAAAAAATTAAATTTGTTAGATAAAACATATTTGGATTAGTATATTTACTTAAGTGTTGTTACAAAATAGCGATTTTTCAAAAAAATATATATTCATAAAAAAATAATATTTTGCTTGCAAAAATGTTCAAGGCAGTATATAATAGTAATGGTATGATAACTGACCTCTGTATGGAGAGCAAACTCAATAGAAGCCTATGAATCTTGTCAGGTCCGGGAGGAAGCAGCAATAAGTAGATACTTTTATGTGAGAATTGCTTTCCATAGAGAGATTAGGAGTCACACCATTATTTATTATAAAGGATGTGATAATATGGGGTACACAGCTCTTTATAGAAAGTTTAGACCTCAAACATTTTCAGAAATGGTAGGTCAAGAACACATAACAAGAACTTTAAAAAATCAAATTATAGCCAACAGAGTGGGACATGCATATTTATTTAATGGAGTAAGAGGTACAGGAAAAACAACTTCGGCAAAAGTTTTAGCAAGGGCTATAAACTGTTTAAACCCTAAAGATGGAGAACCTTGCAATGAGTGTGAAATATGTAAAGCAGCACTTTCTGGTTCTTTAACAGATATTGTTGAAATGGATGCAGCATCTAATAACAGTGTTGAAGATATACGCTCTATTAGGGAAGAAGTAAATTTCTTACCAACTAAGGCTAAATATAGAGTTTATATAATAGATGAAGTTCATATGTTATCACAAGGAGCATTTAATGCATTATTAAAAACATTAGAAGAACCACCAGAACATGTTAAATTTATTTTAGCAACTACGGAACCACAAAAGTTACCAGCAACAATACTTTCTAGATGTCAAAGATTTGATTTTAAAAGAATATCTAATGAAGATATTATAAAAAGACTTGAACAAGTATGTGAAGAGACAAGTGTAAAAGCAACTAAACAAGCATTAAATATTATTGCAGAATTATCAGAAGGAGCAATGAGAGATGCTTTGTCTATATTAGAAAGATGTACACAAGATGGAGAAAATCAAATTGATGAAAATAAAATAAAAGAACTTGTAGGAATTCCAAAATTAGATTATATTCATGGAATTACACAAGCAATTGTAGAATATAATATTGATAAAGCAATGGAAGTAATTACAGCAATAATAGAAGATGGAAAAGATATTAGTAATCTTCTTTGGGAAATGATTAAATATATAAAAGATATTTTAATGGTAAAAACAAATCAAAAATTAACAATTTATAATGAAGAAGATTTTTCTAGATTAAAAGATTTAGCAGAAAAAACATCAAAATCTAGGGCAATAAAATTAATATCTGAATTATCTTTATTAGATACTAAAATGAAAGCATCAACACAAAGAACAATAGTATTTGAAGCGGGAATTATAAAATTATGTGACAAAGAGAACAATAATGGTACACCAAACGGAGGCGGAAATAATATTAATGCTGAAAATATAAACCAAGATATATATGAAAGACTTGATAAAATAGAAAATTATTTAAGAAGTACCAATGTAAAACCTAGGGTACAAAATACTTATATGAGCAATCGTTCTGAAAAAAAGAACATAGAAAATTCCAGTAATTTAAAAATAGAAAAAACAAATTTATCACATAATTGGAAAGATATAGTTAATCATCTAAAACAAGATGGAAAAATAGTTCTATATACTAATTTAATAAATACAAATGCCGTAGAAATTAATGATATGACATTAGGAATTCAATTTCCAGGAGGAATAACATCATTTGGAAAAACAGTTTTAGAAAGACCAGAAAATAAACAGGAATTAACAAAGCAGATTTCAATGGCCTATGGCAAAGAAATGCATATAAAATATATAGACACTAAACCACAAGAACTAGTGACAAATGAAGAACAAGAATTATCTAAATTTGCAGGTGGATATGATATTCCATTTGATGTAGTAGAATAAAATTTTTATAAGGAGGAATATAAAGATGTCAAAAAGAGGAGGATTCCCAGGAGGAATGGGAGGATTTGGAGGAATGAATATTAATAGCTTGATGAAAGAAGCAAAAAAAATGCAAGCAGATTTGGAAAAATCTCAACAAGAATTAGCAACAAAGGAATTTGAAGCTTCTGCTGGCGGAAATGCAGTAAGTGTAAAAGTTAATGGTCAAAAACAAATATTAAATTTAAATATACAAAAAGAGGTTGTTGATCCTGATGATGTAGAAATGTTACAAGATTTAATTGTTACATGTATTAATCAAGCTTTTAAACAAGTAGATGATGCACAAGCTGCATCTATGGGGAAATTTAATATACCAGGTATAATGTAAAAAGAATAGCAGAGTTTATACCTCTGCTATTTTTTAAAAATTATTCATATATATAAGGGAGGCTTAAATAAATGTCATTATATTCACCATCAATAGAAAAATTAATAGAAAGTTTTGAAAAACTTCCTAGCATAGGAAATAAAACAGCAGCAAGATTAGCTTTTTATATATTAAATGCTTCACAAGAAGAAACAGATGAATTTGTTAATTCAATTGTAAATGCAAAGAAAAATTTAAAATATTGTAATAAATGTTGGAATATTTCAGATACAGATCCATGTCCTATATGTTCAAATCCAAAAAGAGATCAAAGTCAAATATGCGTAGTAGAAGATGTTAGAGATATTGTTGCAATGGAAAAAACACATGAATTTAAGGGTGTATATCATGTTTTGCATGGTTCAATTTCTCCAATGAACGGAATAGGACCTGATGATATTAAAATAAAAGAACTACTATCAAGATTGATGGATGGACATGTTAAAGAAGTTATATTAGCAACAAACCCTAGGGTTGAAGGAGAGGCAACAGCAATGTATTTATCCAAATTAATAAAACCTTTAGGGGTAAAAGTAACCAGAATAGCACATGGAATACCTGTAGGTGGAGATTTAGAATATACAGACGAAATAACACTTACAAAAGCGTTAGAAGGAAGAAGAGAATTATAAATTTCTTAAAAAGAAAATGTAATAATTAATTTTAATCATTATATTAATATTAAGGTGAAAAAATTCGTAATTTGATTTATATTAATATAAAAAGATATGCGAAATTAAAATTTTTTAATTTATAATAAATTAAAATTTTAATTTCGCATTTTAAATTATTGATTATTAAATAAAATTTTACAAATATTATATGTAGAATTTGGTTTTGCAATAAGTTTTGCATTTTTTTTCATTTCATTTAGTTTTTTAGAATCAGATAAAAGGTTATTTACAATAGAATTAATATCATCATCTTTTTTTATCCAAATTGCAGAGTTATTTTTTTCTAAATATTCAGCATTTTGTTCTTCTTGTCCAGGAATAGGATTTATAATTACAATTGGTAGACCAGAAGCAAGACTTTCAGAAGATGTTAAACCACCAGGTTTTGTTACAACTAAAGAAGAAATACTCATTAATTCTGGAACTTTATTAGTATATTCAAAAATTTGAACATTTTCTTCAGAATGATTTTCTAAAACAATATTCTGAAAAGCTGTTTTTAATTTTTGATTTTTACCAGATATAGCAATAATTTGTATATTATTTGAATATTTCACAAAAGCTTGAAAAACTTGTAAAGTAAAGTTTTTACCTAATCCAAATTCTCCACCACCAAAAAATAGTATAACTTTTTTATTTGGATTTAAATTAAAATCTTTTAAAATATTTTTTTTATCATAATTAACGGAAAACTTACTTGAAATAGGAATTCCAGTAACAAAAATTTTGTTTTTTTCTAAACCTTTTTCAAAAAGTTCTTGTTCCATTTCATTACAAGCAACAAAAATATAATCAATATAATTGCTATAGACTAACCACTGGTCATGTGAAGCAAAGTCTGTTATGATTGTTGCAATTTTACAATTTATTTTATTATGCTTTTTTAAGAAACCACATATTTGACTTGAAAAAGGATGAGTGGATATAACTAAATCTGGTTTTTTTTCTGTTATTAGTTTTTTTAATTTTATAGATAATATTTTATTTGAAGTTGTACTTATATGGGCAAGAGGACCTTTTTGTGATTCCCAATATAAATGCCCCCATGTTTTTGGTGCTTTTTTTGCCATTTCAGAATAAGCTTTTGTCGTAATTCTATTAAATTCTTTACTAGCATATTCCATAAAATCTATTAATTCAACATCAATATTTTTATAATTTTCATTAATACAAGATTCAATAGAGCGAGCAGCAGATAAATGCCCACCACCATATTTTGCGTAAAAAATAAGTACTTTCATAATTTATTCCATTCCTTGTATAAATATTTAGATTTTTAAAGGATTTACCTATAAACCTAGTATCTTCTTTTTATTTGTTAATATTTTATCATAAATATATAAATAAATGTATAAATTTTTCAAAAATTTGCAAAAATAAGAAAAAATTAAAAATTTGCAAATTAAAGAAAATCTAAAAATACAAAAAATAGTTATTATAGGTTAAAGGGAATAGGCTAATCCCAATAAAATAGAAAGGAATGTGATTTAAATGAGTAAATTAAAAGGAATGAATAAAATTTGGAGTGCAATAACAATTTTACTAGTAATTGTTTCTATAATACTAGCAGTAAATTTATATAATAAAAATATTTCTTATGCAACAGTTGTAGAAAATGATAATAATCAGGCATTATATGAAATTGTAGATAGAGTACAAAATACAAAAATATATTTAGCAAAAGCATTAATTTCTAAAGATGCAACACATGGACTAAAAACACTTTCAAATATCTGGAGAGAAGCAAATTTAGCAATGTGTTATTTAGTTATGCTTCCAATAGAGAGTCAAGAAATAGAAAATACAGAAAAATTTTTAAATCAAGTAAGTGAATATAGTTATTCATTATTTAATAAAAACATGAATGGAGAAAATTTAAATGATGAAGATATGGCAAAAATTCAAGAATTATATAATTATTCAAGTGATTTATCGAATACATTAACCGAAATGCTAGATGAATTAAATAATGGAACATTAAATTGGGAAGATTTAAAAAACAATACTGAAGATTCAGAAATATCTCAAGTAAGCAATTTTGATATTGTTGAAGAAAATTTTCATGAATATACAGGTCTAATTTATGATGGAGCATATTCAGAACATTTAACAAATAGTGAAAGAAAAGGATTAACAGGAGAAGAAATATCTGAAGAACAAGCAAAACAAATTGCAGAAGAATTTATAGGAAAAGATAAAATAAAAGAAACAAAAAACAATGGTTTTGTAGAAAATGGAAATATTCCAGTTTATAGATTTGAAATAATAACAAATGAAGATAAAACAATTGGAATCTCTATTTCTAAAAAAGGCGGTCATATAGTTTTTATGAATTATGATAGAGAAATCTCTGGAGAAAATATTACAGAACAAGAAGCGATTCAAAAAGGAAAAGATTTTTTAGGCTCAAAAGGATATATAAATATGCAAGAAACATATAGTATTAAAAATAGTGGATTTATAACTATAAATTATGCATATAAACAAGAAGATGTTATTATATATCCAGATTTAATAAAAGTAAAGATAGCATTAGATAATGGAGAAATTATAGGAATTGAGACAATGGGATATTTAAATAATCATAATATTAGAGAAGTTCCAACAAACTTAATTTCAGAAGAAGAAGCAATAAAAGATATTTCTAAAAATACACAAAAAGAGGTAAAAGGTTTAGCAATTATACCAACAGAATTTAATACAGAAATATTATGTTATGAAATAAAGGGAAAAATAAATGAAATAGAATTTTTAACATATATAAATGCACAAACAGGAAAAGAAGAAGATACATTAATTTTAATTAATACAGAAAATGGAACTTTAACAGAATAATATTTAAATATTTTAAAATTTCTAATATTTATTCAATAAATTAGCTTTATTATAATTGATTTATAGAATTTTAAACAAGAAAAATGGAAAAATTTTTTATAATAAAAAAAGTTTTTTTGAAGATAATAAAATTGAAAATATTAAATAATATTTTCAAAACGGTCCGTAAAAAACAGATTGAAATTTGAAAGGAGACTTTATATCATGTCAAGAAATAGCAAATTAATATCTGAAAACTTACGAACAGAAATTGCAAAAGAATTAGGTGTTTATGATCAAGTAAAAAAAGATGGAGGAAGCTGGGAAAATGTTTCTTCCAAAACATGTGGTAATATTGTTTCAAAAGCTATAGAAATTGCAAATAGAGCAGTAGAAACAAAATAGTTTTTAGATAATAAAAATATTGTAAATTAAAAGATTATTAGTTAAATATAATATATTTAGCTAATAATCTTTTTTGAATAGTTGCAATATTAATAATTAAATAATATAATATGGAGAAGAAAGGATTAAGAACAATTATGAAAATAGAAGAAATTTTGAATGTAACAAAAGGTGAATTAATTTTAGGAGATTTGAAAACAGAAGTAGATAATTTTTCAAAAGATACAAGAACAATCCAAAAAGATGATGTATATATTGGGATAAAAGGAGAAAATTTTAATGGTAGTGATTTTTGGAAACAAGCATTAGATTTAGGAGCAAAAGTTGTAATTGTATCTCAAATAGATATAACAAAAGAAGAAAAAGAAAAATATAAAAATAAAGTAATAATAATAGTAGAAGATACTTTAAAAGCATTATATGAACTAGCTAAATATAAAAGAAATAAGTATAATATTCCAGTAATAGCTATAACAGGAAGTGTAGGAAAAACTAGTACAAAAGATATTATAGCTAATGTACTTAGTCAAAAATTTAGAGTATTAAAAACAGAAGGAAATCTTAATAATAATATAGGGTTACCAATGACAATTTTAAAATTAAAAAATCATGAGGCTCTAGTTGTAGAAATGGGAATGAATCATTTTGGAGAAATAAGTTTATTAACGAAAATTGCAAAACCAACATTAGCTGTTATTACAAATATAGGAACATCACATATTGGTAATTTAGGTTCACGAGAAAATATTTTAAAAGCAAAACTTGAAATTTTAGAAGGAATGGCTATTCCAAAAATAATTATTAATAATGATAATGATTTGTTACATAATTGGTATGAAAAAAATAAAGATAAAATTGAAATATATACATATGGCATTGTTAATAAAAGTAGAATCATGGCCCAAGATATTCAATTAGGGGAAGAAAATAGTAAATTTGTAGCTAATATAGATAATAAAGAAAATATAAATATTGATGTACCTGTTGGAGGACAGCATTTTATATATAATGCATTATGTGGAATTACTGTTGGAAAAACATTTGGATTAAATGATAAACAAATAGAAGATGGTATTTCTACATTTGAGTTAACAAAAAAAAGAATGGATATTAAAAATCTGAATAATGGGGCTACAATTATAAATGATAGTTATAATGCAAGTTATGAATCAATGAAAGCAAGTCTAGAGTATCTGTCAAAACGTACAGATTTAAGAAAAATTGCTGTTTTAGGAGATATGTTAGAACTTGGAGAATTTTCAGAAGAACTACATAAAAAAGTTGGTGAAGAAGTTGCAAAAAATAATATTGATATTTTAATATGTAGAGGAAAATATTCAGAACAAATAATTGAAGGAGCTAAAAAAAGTAATAATTTAAAGATTATACAAGTAAATTCTAATGAAGAAATTATAGAGAAATTGAATGAAATATTAAAAGAAGGAGATGTAGTATTAATAAAAGCATCTAATGCAATGAAATTTTACGAAATTTGTCAAAAACTATAGATTTTTTGAAAAAAAATTGGTATAATAAGTGTACCAATTTTTTATTGTATTGGGGGATATCAAATGAAATTTAAAGACTACTATAAAATACTAGATTTAGAAGATAATAGAGTTACATTAGAGCAAATAAAATCAGCATATAGAAAACAAGCAAAAAAATATCATCCAGATGTTAATGTCGGAAATAAACTTGCAGAAGAAAAAATTAAAGACATAAATGAAGCATATAAAATTCTTTCAGAAAGATCTACAAAACGTAAATATGATAGAACATGGAATTATGCAATAGGAAGGAAAAGGAATAATGTAAAAACAACAAGCCAAATGGCTGGAGAATTTTTTGGAATGTTTTTTGGAAATAATGAGATGAAAGAAGAAATTGGTCAATCATCAATGCCTGCAATTAATGGTGAAAATATAGAAACAGAAATAAATATTACTATTGAAGAAGGATTTTTTGGAGCAAATAAAACAATAATTTTAAAAGATATTGAAAATAAAAACAAAAAAATTACAGTAAAATTACCAGAAGGAGTTAAAAATTCAGAAAAAATAAGACTAGCAGGTCAAGGAAAACCAGGGAAAAATGGTGGGAAAAATGGAGACTTATATATAAAAATAAATATAGAAGATAGTAAAAAATATCAATTAAAAAATAATGATTTATATACAGTTATTCCAATTACACCATGGGAAGCAGTACTTGGAACAAAATTAAAGGTAAGGTCAATTGATGATTCTGAAACACAAATTTATGTTCCAAATGGAGTACAATCTGGACAAATTTTTGAAATTCCGGATAAAGGTTATAAAACACAAAATGGAGAAAGAGGAAACCTTATAGGGAAAATAGAGATAGTTGTTCCAGAAAAAGTATCTAAAGAAGAAAAAGAAATTTTTAAAAAATTAAAAGAAATATCAAATTTTAATCCAAGAAGAGTCTAATTGTAGAAAGTTTAACATAATCAATAAAATATATTGACAAATTCAGTAAAATAGGGTATAATTAATATTGGCGATTTGCTGAACAAAAGATAATTCTATGGGTTAACATGGAAAGTGAGGAAAATAAAAAAATGGATATGTTACAAGGAAAACATTTTAGTATAACAGATCCACAAGGTGTTAATACAGTTATTTATCAAATTAATAAAACTGAAAAGGATTTTTTAAAAGAATATCCTAGATATACTGTTGAAAGATTAGAATATACAGAGGAAATTAGAGGAGATTCTAGAAGAAAAACTTTTTATGTAGATAATCCGCAACCACAAGGAAACCAATTAGCAATTCTTTCTTTTGCTGGAGAGAAGGTTATTATAAATTCTGGCATTTTGATTGATGATGAAGTAAGAATTGCAAAAAATCCTTCGGCATTTAAATTTGATACATTATATTCAGAAGAAGAACAGGAATTTAGAGACTTTAATTATACCCCTAATTTGAAAAGGGATATATGTGTTATAGATCCTGAAACTACAGAAGAAATAAAACCAAGGCTTTATTTTGATGAAAAAGAAAATAAAGTAAAGGGAAAATGTAAATTAAAACCATATAAATCTTATTTCGCTTTTGAAGTAAGAGGTGAATAATTAAGGAGGATATTTTACTATGGGGAATCACACAGTAAAGAAAAAAGCAGCTGGTTTAAATGATAAAACAGTTATAGTTGGGATGCAAATAAATCAGAAAGTAAAAGAAATAGGAGAAAAAGCTGAAGAAAAAACAACAGAAATTTTTGAATTAGAATCAAAAGGAAAGCTATATAGAAAAGTTATACCTACTGAATATATAGTTATTAAAGCTTATTCAAATAAAGTAAAAGAGGAAAATTTAAGCAATCCTAAAATACAAAAAACTGCAAAAAACAAAGATGATGATCAAATAAAATAAAACTAAAGAGAAGGTGATTTACATATGAATTACAAGGTTTCAGGAGCAATCAGAAGGACAAGAAAATATTTTATAATTTTTGCAATACTATGGGTGTTTTTATCCATAGTATTGATTATGCCTGTGACAATTGGAATTTATGAAGCACAAACACAAGGCAATTTTGAAGCTTTTTTTACAGGAATAGTTAATTCTATGCAACATATATTTCAATCTTTTGGTAGTTTATTCACAAACGGGTTATTTGTACAATATTTAAAAAATGTTGGATTATTTTCTATTCTTTATGCGATATTAATGGTTATTGGACTAATTAAATCATCACCAAAAAATGAATATACTGATATGGAACATGGTTCAAGTGATTGGAGTAGAAATGGAGAACAATATCAGGTTTTAAGTAATAGAAAAGGAATAATTCTTGCAGAAGATAACTATTTACCAGTTGATAAAAGAGGAAATGTTAATGTATTAGTAGTCGGAGGTTCTGGATCTGGTAAATCAGCTTCATATTCAATACCTAATGCTTTTCAACAACTAGGGTCATATGTATTTACAGATCCTAAAGGAGAATTATATGATAGAACAGCTGGATATTTAAAACAAAATGGATATGAAATAAAAGTTTTAAATTTAGTTAAACCACAAAATAGTGATGGCTATAATCCATTAATGCATATTTCTTCAGAAATAGATGTAGATGTTATAGCAAATACAATAGTAAAAGGTCAAAAAACAGACTCTGGAGGATCAGATCCATTCTGGGATGATTCTGCAGAAATGTTATTAAAAGCATTAATTTATTATTTAATGGCAACAAGACCAGAAGAAGAGCAAAACTTAGCAAGTTGTGCAGAGCTAGTAAGAGCTGCAAATTCTAATGGTGGAAGTAACTTATTAACAGAATTAATGAGTAAATTACCATATGACCATCCAGCAAGAATGAATTATAAATCAATAGAAATTGCTCCAGAAAAAACATATAGTTCAATTTTAAGTACATTACAATCAAAATTAGGCAAATTTGACTCAAAAGAAATTGCAGAATTAACATCAACAGATACTATTAAATTTGAAGATATAGGAAGTAAAAAAACGGCTGTATATGTAATATCTTCAGATACACATACAGCATATGACTTTTTACTAACAATTTTCTTTGCACAGATGATACAACAATTATATAATTTTGCAGATGATAATGGAGGAAAATTAAAAGTTCCAACATACTTTATATTAGACGAGTTTGCCAACATAGGGAAAATTCCAGATTTTGATAAAAAAATATCAACATCAAGAAGTAGAAAAATATCATTTAGTGTTATATTACAAAACTTAGACCAATTAGAAGCAATATATGATAAATCATATGAAACAATAATAGGTAACTGTGACACACATGTATTTTTAGGAAGTAACTCTTATAAAACAGTAGAATATTTCTCAAAAGCATTAGGAGAAAAAACAATTGAAAGAGAAAGTATATCTATAAATAGAGATAAACAACATCATAGAACAGGAACAAGTGATTCAGACCAAGTAATGGCAAGAGCACTTATGACACCAGATGAATTAAGAAGATTAGATAATGATTTATGTATTATTTTTGAAAAAGGAATAAAACCAGTAAAAGCAAATAAATTTTATTATTTTAAACATAAAAATATGGAAAACAGTTTAAGAAGAGCAGAAATAAGTCATAATGATATAGGACAAATAGAACGTGGAACATGGAGAAAATTTAATCCATATAATCCATGGACTGAAGAAAAAACAGAAAATCAAGTTAAAGATATGAAAATAGAATCATTAGATGATTTATTTGAGGATGAACAATCAAAACAAAAAGAAGAAGTACCAAATAATGTTCAAAAAATTAAAGCAGAAAATAATAACTTAAATGTAAATTCAAAAAATAAAGAACAACAAAATACAAATAATATTGCAACGATTTCTGAAGATGCATTTGGAGATATAGAACAAGGAGAAATTCCAAAACAAGCACCAATTGTTGATGAAGAAGATACATATGATTTACAAAAAGAATTAGAAGCTAAATTTGATGAATTATTTGGACCAATAGATGATGATAATGAATAAGATATTAATTTAACTAAGGCTACTGTAAAGTAGCCTTTTAAAAAGCTTAATTTTTTAATTATAGTTTATTCAAGACCATTATACAGTAACTAAAATTATATAAATTTATTACTAAAATATTGAAAAAACAGAACAAATGTTGTAAAATATAGCTATAATTTTTTACAAAAAAATTATATATTTCAGATTATTTGTGATAAACAATAAAATAAATATAATTATAAACAAAAGAAAGGAGAAATCGTATAATAAAATTTTTTATAAAAATATTACATATAAAATATTTCTATATAAAAATTTATACGAAAAAAATAAAAATGAATTTTGTACATATAGCAGATATGCATTTAGATGCACAATTTAAAATGCTTTCAGATAAAAATGGTATAGGTGAACAAAGGAGATATGACCAAAGAAAAATATTAAAAAAAATAATAGAATATATAAAAGAAAACCATATAAAATATTTTTTTATATCTGGAGATTTATATGAACATGAATATGTAAGAAAATCAACTATCGAATATTTAAATGAATTATTTAAAGAAATAGGCGAAACACAAATTTTTATTTCACCAGGAAATCATGACCCATTTTTAAAAAATTCTTTTTATAATAATTTTATCTGGAATGATAATGTACATATATTTACTTCAGAATTACAAAAAGTAGAAACAGAAGAAGCAGATATATATGGATTTGGATTTAATGATTTTTATTGTTCTGGATTAAATTTAAAACAACTTAACATAGAAAATAAAAATAAAATTAATATATTAATTATTCATGGAACTTTAGATGGAGCAAATCTAGAAGATATGCAATATAATTCTATGAGTAAAAAAAGTCTTGAAGGAAAAGGTTTTGATTATATTGCTTTAGGACATATTCATAAAAATAATTTCGAGGAAAATGGAAAAATAATATATCCAGGTTCAACAATTGCAATGGGATTTGATGAATTAGGCGAACATGGAATGGTTACTGGAGAAATAACAAAACAAAAAAATAAATTAAAATTCATTAAACTAGATGATATTCAATTTGAAAAAATAGAAATAAATTGTACAGAAATTAATTCTATAGAAGAATTAATTGAAAAAATAAATTTCTTAACTTTTTTAAATAATAATTTATATGAAATAATATTAACAGGAAAAAGAAATTTTGAAATAAATATTAATGATATATATAAATATCAATTAGATGAAAAAATAATAAAAATAAAAAATAAAACAACAATTAATTATAATATAGAAAAAATATCAAAAGAAAATAATTTAAGAGGATTATTTGCAAAAGAAATATTAAAAGAATTAGAAAATAATCCATATAATAAAAATATAATTAATAGAGCATTTGAAATAGGAATGGAAATATTAGAATAAAAAAATATTATAATAAAATATGGAGGGATTTATTTTGAAAATAAATAAAATAAAAATAAATTCATATGGAAAAATAAAAAATAAAGAAATTAATTTAGAAAATCATTTAAATATTATTTATGGAAAAAATGAAAGTGGAAAATCAACAATAGTAAATTTTATAAATAATATTTTATTTGGAATTTCTAAAAATAAAAATGGAAAAGAAATTTCTGATTTTGATAAATATGCACCATGGGATAGTACAGAATATTCTGGAAAAATAATTTATGAATTAGAAAATAAAAATAAATATGAAATATTTAGAGAATTTAATAAAAAAAATCCAAAAATATTTGACGAAAAAGGAAACGAAATTTCTGATGAATATAATATAAATAAAAAAAATGGAAGCGAATTTTTTTATGAGCAAACTAATTTTAATCTAAATATGTATTTATCAACAGCTGTTTCTCAACAACAAGAGGTAAAAATTGGGAGAGAGAATCAATATATGATGATTCAGAAAATTTCAAACCTATTGGGAACAGGGGAGGATAATGTATCATACCAAAAGACGATAGACAAATTAAACAAAATACAATTAGAGAAAATTGGAACAGGAAGAAGCAGAGAAAAGCCAATAAATATAATACAAAAAAAATTAGAAGAAAATAATAAAAAAATAGAAGAATTAAAAAATAATAAAAATATTCAATTTGAAATTCAGGAAAAAATAAATGAAATAGAAAATAAAATTAATAAAGAAAATATAAAAAATAATTTATTAAAAGAAATAAAAAATATTTATGATAAAACAGAAATAAATGAAGAAAAAATGAAAATAAAAGAAAAAATAAATGAAGAAAATAATTATAAGAAAATAGATTTAAATAAAAAAATAAATAATAAAAATTTAGAAAATAATGATATAAAAAATAATAATGATTTATTAGAAAAAAATAAAAAAATAAAAAATAAAATATATAAAAAATATAATTTAATATTATTTATTTTAATTATATTAAATATTATTGGTTTTATATTTATTCCAGAAAAAATAAATTATTTAAAATATATTCTATTTTTGCCAATTTTAATAATTATTTTTATATATTTATTTAAAATAATAAATATAAATAAAAAAATAAAAAAAATAAAAAATAATATAAATAATAATTTAGAAAATAATCAAAAAGAAATTAATGAATTAAATAATCAATATAAATTAATTAATGAAAATTTTGAAAAAATAAATAATGAAATAGAAAAAGAAAAAAATAAAAATATATTTTTATTTAATTCAGAAAAAAATAATTTAATAAAAAAATATTCAATAAAATTAAATAAAGAAGAAATAAATGAAATAATAAATTATAATAATATAGAAAAAAATACTATATTAATTGAAAATGAAATTGATAATTTAAAATATGAATTAAATAAATTAGAATTTAAAAAAGATAATATAGAAAAAGAATTAGAAAATTTATCAAATTTAGAGGAAGAACAAGAGATATTATTACAACAACTATCAGAATTAAATGAAGAAAATGAATCAATTGAACTTGCAAAAAATTTATTTGAAAAAGCATATGAAAAAATGAAAAATGATATTAGCCCAGAATTTACAAATAAATTATCTACTATAATTTCAAAAATAACAAATAATAAATATAATAGATTAATTTTTAATGATGAACAAGGATTAATTGTAGAATTAGATAATGGAAATTATATTCCGGCAGAAAGATTAAGCATAGGTACAATTGACCAATTATATCTTTCTTTAAGATTAGCAATGTTAGATGAAATTACAAAAGAAAATATGCCAATAATTTTAGATGAAACATTTGCATATTTTGATGATGAAAGATTAAAAAATATATTATTATTTTTAGATAAAGAATATTATAATAAACAAATAATTATTTTTACATGTACTAAAAGAGAAAAATTAATTTTAGAGCAAAATTTAATTAATTTTAAATTTATAGAATTATAAGAAATATTATAGTTCAGTAAGAAATTTTTATATATTAATAATAAATAAATTTTGAATACGATTGGAGGAAATTTAGAATTTCTTAAATTAATTTTATGGAAAATGTTCGCGTCGAGCGTTAGCGAGGACTAAGTGAAAGGGTGCCATAAAATTATTTTAGAAATTCTTATATTTCCGTATTGAGTCGAAAAATTTATGCAATTATTAATATATAAAAATTTCTTACTGAACTGTAGCTAGAAATATAAGGATTTCTAAAAATACTTGAAAAAAATGATATTTTATTATATAATATTATATGTTAAAAAAAGGAAAAGGAGAATATTTATGTTTGATAAACTAGAGGCAGTAGAAAAAAGATATGAAGAATTAACAAAATTAATAAGTGATCCAGAAATTATAGCAAATCAAGCTGAATGGCAAAAACTAATAAAAGAACATAGTTCAATAGAAGAAGTTGTACAAAAATATAGGGAATATAAAAAACAAAAACAAAGAATGGAAGAAGCTAAAGAAATGATGGAAGATAAAGAACTTAAGGAATTAGCAGAAGCAGATTATTATGAAGCAAAAGAAAATCTTCCACATATAGAAGAAGAACTAAAAACATTATTAATTCCAAAAGATCCAAATGATGAAAAAAATATTATTTGTGAGATTAGGGCAGGAGCAGGTGGAGAAGAAGCAGCATTATTTGCAGGAACATTATTTAGAATGTATTCAATGTATGCGGAAAGAAAGCACTGGAAGATTGAAATTTTAAATGAAAATGAAACAGAATTAGGTGGTTATAAAGAAATATCTTTTATGATAGTTGGAAAAGGAGCATATAGTAGACTAAAATTTGAGAGTGGAGTTCACAGAGTGCAAAGAGTTCCTGATACGGAAAGTAGTGGAAGAATACATACTTCTACAGCAACTGTAGCCGTATTACCTGTAGTAGAAGATGTAGAAATAGAAATAAATCCAGCAGATATAAAAATGGAAGTGTTTAGGGCATCAGGTGCTGGAGGACAACATGTAAACAAAACATCTTCCGCCGTAAGACTTATACATGAACCTACAGGAATTGTAGTAGAATGTCAAACAGAAAGATCACAACTACAAAATAGAGAATATGCTATGAAAATGTTACGTTCTAGGCTTTATAATATGGAGAAAGAAAAACAAGATTCAGAAATAGCAAATGCAAGAAAAAGCCAAGTTGGCAGTGGAGATAGAAGTGAAAAAATTCGTACATATAATTATCCTCAAGGACGTATTACAGACCATAGAATAGGAATGAGCATTTTCCAAATGGAAAATTTCTTAAATGGAGATTTAGATGAAATGATAGATAATCTTATTGCAGCAGATAGAGCAGAAAGATTAAAAGGAGAAGAAGAATAAGATTATAAAAAATTTGAACTACAAAAAGTAGTTCAAATTTTTTTATCTATTTACAAAAATTCCAATTAAAAAACCTAAAATATTTGCAATTGTTGATAATTTACCAGTATATAATTTATTTGATTCAGGAACTAATTCACCAGAAACAATATAAAGCATAGCACCAGCTGCAAAGCCTAAGCATGTAGCAATAATTGGATAATAAATGTTTCCAATTATATAACCTATAAAAGCCCCAAAGCCTGTTGCAATTCCAGATAAAATAACATAAAACATTATTTTATAAATTTTCATTCCACCTGCTTTCATAGGAAGAGCCATAGAAATTCCTTCTGGAATATCATGAAAACAAATTGCCAAAGCAAGAGAAAAACCTAATTTAGTTGAAGCTTCAAAACCAGAGCCAATAGCTAAACCTTCTGGAATATTATGTATTGCTAAACCAATACTAACAACAATACCTGTTTTTAATAAATTATTTGTCATAGAACTTTTTGTGCTTTTATTTGAATTAAATTTCTTATCAACTAAAATTTCAAAAAATATCATAGTAAATAGACCTAATATAATACCTATAATTACATTAGTTAAACTACTTAAATTTAAAGCTTCTGGAATTAAATCAAAACATATAACAGACATCATTAAGCCAGCAGCAAAAGATAATGTAAAACTTAAAAGTTTGTTAGAATTATTTTTTAATAAACAACCTATTATTCCACCAACTGTTGTACCAATTGTTCCAAAAAATAATCCAATAAAAATTGTACTTAACATATTATTCATAATAAATTCTATTCCTTTCTCGCAAAAAATAGTTATTAAAATTATATTAAAAAAAATGTGAAAAATGATAATATAACTCTTGTCAAAATAAAAAATATATAGTATAATCACAAACAGATATTCGAACAAAACAGAAATAAAAAAACATATCAAAATTGTTATAATTAAATAAATGTATATGTAGTATTATCAAAATACATATAAAATTATAAAAATTTTATATGGGAAAGGAGCAAATGATATATAAAATATTAAATATATCATAAAAAGAATAATGGAAGAAGAAATACTTAAAGGATTAAATAATAAACAATACGAAGCAGTTATAAATACAGAGGGACCATGTTTAGTAATAGCAGGAGCAGGAAGCGGGAAAACAAAAGTATTAACCTACAAAATAGCATATTTAATAAAATCAAAAAATGTATTACCATGGAATATATTAGCTATTACATTTACAAATAAAGCAGCAAATGAAATGAAAGAAAGAATAGCAAACCTAGTAGGAGATTCTGCAAAAGATATATGGATGGGAACATTTCATTCAATATGTGTAAGAATTTTAAGAAAATTTATAGACAGAATTGGATTTGATTCATCATTTATAATTTTTGACACAACAGACCAAAAAAATTTAGTAAAAAGATGTTTAAAAGAACTAAATATAGATGAAAAAGTCTTAAATGAAAAATCATGTTTATATGAGATTAGTAATGCAAAAAATGATATGCTAGAACCAGACCAATATAAAGCAAAAGTAAAAGGAGACTTTAGAAGAGAAACAATATCAAAAGTATTTGATTTATATCAACAAAAATTAAGAGAAAATAATGCAATAGATTTTGATGATATAATTAATTATACAATCAAGATATTACAAGAAAATGTAGATGTATTAGAATATTATACAAATAAATTCCAATATATTTTGGTTGATGAATATCAAGATACAAATAAATCTCAATTTACACTAGTTACAATGTTAGCTTCAAAATATGGAAACATTACAGCGGTTGGTGATAACGATCAATGTCTTGTGGGAGATACGGAAATACAAACAGCTTCTGGAACAAAAAATATAGAAGAAATAGAAGAGGGAGAAAGGGTTTTATGTGCTTCAGGAAATGGAAACATAAAAGAAGGAATTGTAGAAAGTAAAAAAGTAAGAGATTATAAGGGTGATGTAATAAAAATCACAACACAAAATGGAAATATTATAAAAGGGACATCAAATCATATAATTTTTTCAAAATTGGCTCCAGACAATAACAACTTTTATGTGTATTTAATGTATAAGCGAGGATTAGGGTATAGAATTGGACAAACTAGTGGAGTAAGAAAAAATGACAAAAGTGAAATTCAAAATGGTTTGAGTGTTAGAATGAGACAAGAAAAGGGAGATAAAATATGGTTAATAAAAACTTGTAAAACAATACAAGAAGCAAGATACTTTGAGTCTTATTATGCTTTTCTATATGGAATACCAACACTAGTTTTTCATCCAGTAGGAAGAGAGATGCATTGGACACAAAAAAATATAAATGAATTATTTAATAATATTGATACAGAATCTAGAGCAGAAAAATTAATGCAAGATTTAGGGATTTTTAAAGAATATCCACTAATTGTACCACAAGCTTCTATTAGAGGAGGCACACAGCGAAAAACTGTTAATATAGCATATTTCGCCGGAACAGAACGAAAAGATGGAAAATGTGGACACAGAGTTTATATAAACTCTTCAGATGAAGATTTTAAGAAACAATTAATAAAAAAAGGTTTAAATACTAAAAAAGGAAAAGCATCAACATGGAGAGTGGAAATTGAAAGAGCTAAATATGAAGATGCTTATGAATTTGCTGAAAATATAGGTAATATTTCTAATGACATTATTATCTCTTCTAAAATAAATTTATTAAAACATAAATTTTTTAAATTTATGCCATTATCACATATAAAAGAAAATATGGTAGTTGTAGTATATGAAAATGGAAAACTAAAAGAAGATATTGTAAAAAAAGTTGAAATTGAGAAATTTGAAGGGAAAGTATATGATTTAAATATACAAGAATATAGACAATACTTTGCTAATAATATTTGTGTTCATAATTGTATATATGGTTTTCGTGGTTCTGACATAACAAATATATTAAATTTCGAAAAAGACTTTCCTGGAACAAAAATTATTAAATTAGAGCAAAATTACAGATGCACAGGAAATATTTTAAATGTAGCAAATGAAATAATAAAAAATAATGAAGTAAAATATGAAAAAAAATTATGGACAGAAAACGAAAAAGGAGAATTACCAAAAATATATTGTTCAGATAATGAATATGATGAAGGAAGATATATAGTTGAACAAATAGAACATTTAAGAAGACAAGAAAAATATAAATATTCAGATTTTGCTGTATTATATAGAATGAACACCCAATCAAGAGCAATAGAAGATATTTTAAGAAGAGAAATGGTACCATATAAAATTGTTGGAGGATTAAAATTCTATGAAAGAAAAGAAATAAAAGATATTATATCTTATTTAAGATTAATACAAAATCCATCAGATAATTTAAGTTTTAATAGAATAATTAATGAACCAAAAAGAGGAATTGGAAGAACAAGTATAGAGGCAATAGAGCAACTAGCAGGACAAAATAACACATCTATGTATGAAATAATAAAAAATGCTCAAACTTACGGACTAAATAGAGTATATTCAAATTCAAGAGAATTTATAAACTGCATGGAAGAATTTTTTAAACAAAAAGATAATTTAAAATTATCAGAATTAATCGAAAAAGTATTAGAAAATACAGGATATTTAAAAGCATTAGAAGTTGAAGATACAGAAGAATCTAAAAATAGAATAGCAAACTTAGAAGAATTTTTAAATGTAGCAATAGAATTTGAAAAAGAAAATGCAGAAAATACACTAAGCGAATTTTTAGAGGGAATAACATTATCAAGTGATTTAGATAATATGGAAGAAACAGAAGATTCTATTACATTAATGACATTACATAGTGCAAAAGGACTAGAATTTCCTGTAGTATTTTTAGTAGGAATGGAAGAAGGAGTATTTCCAGGATATAGAGCTATAGGAGAAGACAAAGAAATAGAAGAAGAAAGACGTTTATGCTATGTAGGTATAACAAGAGCAAAAGAAAGACTATTTTTAACAAGAAGTAAACAACGTACAACATATGGTTCCACAACATATAATCCACCATCTAGATTTTTAACAGAAATTCCAGAAACCATGTTAAATGGCTATGAAGAAGCTATTGGAAAGAAAAACAATAAAGAAAGTGAAGAATTTAAAGAAAGCAATTATACATGGAGTTATGGAAGCAAAAATAATAATTTTGCATTTAGAACAGCAGAAAGCTTTTTAAATAGTCTAAATAAAAAGCCAGAAAAACAAGTTGTAAACTTTTCTGAATATAAAACAGGAACAAAAGTATATCATAAAAAATTTGGAGAGGGCATTATTAATTATGTTGAACCAGAAGGTGATGACTTAAAAGTAGATATTAATTTTAACAAATTTGGACATAAAAGATTAATGGCAAAATTTGCAAATTTAGAAATTTTAGAATAAAAGAATAAAATTTGAGAATAATAAAAAAGAAGTTGGAAAAAGATTAAAAAATTTTTGAATTAATAATGTTTTTTCAACTTCTTTTTTATTGAATAGGAGATAATATAAAATTTAGAAAGGAATATTTTTTTATGACAGATTTAACAAAAATTGAGTTACAACGAATAAAGCAAATTGTTTTAGAAAATGAAAATAAATATCAAAAAGTTAATTTTTATTTAACACAAATAAAAGATGTGCAGATTCAACAATTATTAAATAATATAGCACAAGATTCGTTAAATACAAAACAGCAATTTATTAGTTTTTTAAATAGTTAGAATATGAATAAATACTTTAGTATTAATAATATATTTTATACAAACAAATAGGTTTATAGATATATCCTTTTTTAAAAATCTAAATATATTATAAAGGAAATAATAAAAATGTATAATTAGAGCCTTTTTATAATTTATAAATAATTTAAAAGACTCAAAAAAGTTTTTATTAAAAGGTAAGACATGGAAGAAAAAATAATGATTAATGATTTAATTTTAAATTTAAAATCTGATATAAATATGTATGAAAATACAATATGCGAAGCGGAAAATATAGGAATAAGACAAATAGTTCAACAAATAAGAAATAATAATGAAAGTATGTTATATGAACTAGTAAAAATAGCAAAACTAAAAGGATATATAGTAACAAACGAAAAAGCAGAAACAGGAGAAATAGAAACAATAAAAAAACAAATACTATAAACAGAAAAAAGAGAAAACAAAAGAAAAATAGAATAAAAAAGAGAAAATAAAAAGTATAAAGTATAAATTAGCAAAAATGATAAATTGAAAAAAATATAAAAAATAGTATAAAATACAATCAAATGTAAAAAAATGAACAGGAGAAAAAATTAATGGTAAAAAATATATTAGTATTTGCAAGAAAATCTATAAAACTTACAATATTGCTATTTATATCTATATTATTAATAATATGTGCAGTAGTTTTATTTTTTAAACCTATATATACTGTTTCAATAAATGGAGAACAAATTGGATATAGTAAAAATAAAACTAAATTACAAAAAAATATAAATGATTATATGGAAAATGGAGACGGAGATGCAAATTTAGCATTTGTGCAAATAGAAGCGTTACCAGAATATAAATTATGTTTATTAAAAAGAAATGTTGTCACAAATGATGACGAAATACTAGAAAAAGTAAAACAATCAGGAGTAAAATATTATAAATATTATGCTATATTATTAGGAGAAGAAGAAAAGGCATATGTAGCAGACTTTGCAAAAGCAGAAGAAGTTGTAAATAAATTAAAAGAAAAAGAAAGTACAAATATAGACCAAATAACAATTACAGAAATTTATGATGTAGAATTAAAAGAATTTACAGAAGTAGATACAGTAGTAGCAAATTTATATGTTAAAAAAGTAGAAGAACCTAAAAAGCCAGTAGTAACTGCAAGTTCTGGAAAAGTTAATACATCATTTAATATATCATATAAAAAAGTACCATTAGGAATAGATTTAATAAAGCCAATATCAGGAGTAATAACATCTAGATTTGCAGCAGATAGTAGAATAAGGTCAAATTTACATACAGGGTTAGATATTGCAGCACCAAGAAATACACCTATAAAAGCAGCAGCATCTGGAACAGTTACATTTTCTGGAACAAAGGGTTCATATGGAAAATTAATAGTAATTTCTCACGGAAATGGTGTAGAAACATATTATGGACATTGCAATAAATTATATGCAACAGTTGGTCAACAAATAAAACAAGGAGAAGTAATTGCAGCTGTTGGATCAACAGGAAATAGTACTGGAAATCATTTGCATTTAGAAATTAGAGTAAATGGAGTTGCATATAACCCACAAAACTATTTATATTAAAAAAATAAAAAAGATTTTCTATATTCAAATTATATAGAGAATCTTTTTCTTGAATAGGAAATGCTATTCTTTTGAAAATAAAATTTTTATATTTTAAATTTTATTTTAACTTTGAGTTGAGAAACCTAAAGTTTCATATTGTTTCCTATTCAAGAAAAGAGTTTCGCTCAAATTTTAAGTTGTCAAAAATAAATTTATACAATTATTAATAGCATCAGTATTAAAAAGAATTTTTCCATATTCATTTAAAAATCCATAAAAGCCGTTGTGAATAGGTATATCTTATACCAAATTCACTTAATATCATATGAAATTCTTTAGACAAATTATAATCTGTTACTAAATAAAAAGAATCATTATAAATGTATAGTTGAAAATTTTGGAAAACTGACCAGTTCATATTTTTTATATACGCACAAAAAGCTACAAAGTTATTAAAATTTTCAAACTTATAAAAAACATATGTATTACTATCAAAATTAGAATCAGAGATTATTCGAGTAATTGTAAATACATAACCATTATTTAAACTTATAACTTCAACAAGTAGGTTTTCTTCATCTACTGTAAAATTTAGTTCTTTTTCAGCTTTATCTAAAAAAAGTTGCAACAAATTTTGTGATATGTAATTATCAGAAAATAGTAAATCTTTAGAAATATGACATGTATTCATATCATCCAAAGTAAAGAAAATTTTTATTTTATTATTAGTAATTTTTTTTATTCTCATTAATATTAAAATCCTTTCATTATTAGTAAATATATATTAATTATACTATGAAAAGATGTTTATATTAAAGTGAAATTATTTCCAATTAAGTAATAAACTATTATTTTAAGAAATTAATTAATATTTTATTATACAATAATACTTGAAAAAAACACAAAAGCAATGTATAATATAAACACAATAATTGGGGAAGTCCGTAAGGAACACAAAAAGACAATTGACATAAAAATAAGGAATAAAAAGGAAAGGAATTATATTTTATATGTCAATTAAAATGAAACATTTACCAATTACAGAAAGACCATATGAAAAATTAGAACAAAATGGAGAAAAAACATTAACAAATGCAGAGTTATTAGCTATTATAATAAAAAATGGAACAAAAGAAGAGTCATCAATACAATTAGCTCAAAGAATACTTACATTAAGTGATAAAAAAGATAAAAATAATTTGAGTTTTTTAAGAGAAATGTCAATAGAGGAATTAATAAAAATTAAAGGAATAGGTAAAGTAAAAGCAATACAAATAAAAGCAATGTGTGAATTAGCATCTAGAATGAATGGAACAGACAAACTCATAGGAACAAGAATTTTAAAAACACAAGATATTGGAGATTTATTATTTGAAGAAATGAGATACGAGACACAAGAGATATTAAAAGTTGTAACATTAGATAATAAAAATAAATTACTTAAAATTAAAGATGTTGCTAAAGGGGCAAGAAATTTTGTAACTGCAAATATACAAATTATATTTCACGAAATTTTAAAAACACAAGCTTTAAAATTTATATTAATTCATAATCACCCATCAGGAGATACTACACCAAGCCAAAGTGATATAGAATTTACGAAAAGAATTATACAAGCATCTAAAATGCTTGAATTACAATTTTTAGACCATATAATAATTGGAAATTATAATTATATAAGTATTTTTGCAAAAATTGAAGAACTAGGAAGGAATGTTTAAAATGAGTTTTTTATCATTTAACTCTAAAGATATAGGAATTGATTTAGGTACAGCTAATATATTAGTTACAATCAAAGGAAAGGGTATTGTATTAAGAGAGCCATCAGTTATAGCAATAGATAATAACACAGGAACAGTTATTGCCGTAGGAACAGAGGCAAAAGAAATGATAGGAAGAACTCCAAAAGAAATTAGTGCAATAAGACCAATAAAAGATGGAGTAATAGCAGACTTTACAGCTACAAAATTATTATTAAAAAATATAATGGAGAAAGTATGTAAAAAATATAATGCAATAAGACCTAGAGTTATTGTTGGAGTTCCATCTGGAATTACAGAGGTAGAAGAAAGAGCCGTAGAAGAAACAGTTATACATGCTGGTGCAAGAGAAGTATACTTAATAGAAGAGCCTATGGCTGCAGCAATTGGAGCAGGAATACAAATAGAAGAACCAAGTGGAAATATTATTGTAGACATAGGTGGAGGAACAACAGAAGTTGCAGTTATATCTTTAGGAGGAACAGTATTAAGCAATTCTATAAGAATAGCTGGAGATGAATTAGATGAAGATATTATTAACTATGTAAAAAAAGAAATGAATATGATTATAGGAGAAATTACAGCAGAACAAATAAAAAAAGAATTAGGATGTGCAATGCCTTTGATGACACAAATGACTATGGAAATAAAGGGAAGAGATATATCTACTGGCTTGCCAAGAACAGATATTATAACTTCTAGCCAAGTAGAAACAGCAATAAAAGAATCAATAGCTCAAATTGTAGAAGTTATAAAATTAAGTTTAGAAAAAACGCCACCAGAATTAGCTTCTGACATAATGGAAAAAGGAATTGTTTTATCTGGAGGAGGAGCATTAATACAAAATTTAGATAAATTAATAAGTTTAGAAACAGGAATGCCTGCATATGTGGCAGAAGAGCCATTAGATTGTGTTGTTCGCGGAACGGGTAAAACACTACAAGAAATTGAAAAATTAAGAACAGTTTTGAAAAATGCAAGAAAAAGATAAAAAGGAAGAAGGTTGAAAAATATTCATTTCCAACCAATTTATGCCTTGAGAGAGGAATGATTTTTTAGTATGGAAAGAAACAAAAATGTTGGTGCAATAGGAGTAGTTATAACAATAATAATATTAGTATTACTTGTTATTTTTACAAATAAAAGTAAAGAAAACATTTCTATAATTGAAAATATTGCAAATGTTGTGGTTGTACCAGTTCAAAATGGATTAACGTATTTAAAAAATAAAATAAATAATAATGACAAATTTTTTGAAAATATAGATAATTTAAAGGCAGAAAATGAAGAATTAAAACAAAAGAATAGTGAACTAGAAAAAAGTTTGAGAGAATTTGAAGTAATGAAAACAGAAAATGAACAATTAAGGCAACAATTAAATTTAGCAGAAAAGTATACAGAATACACAACTATTCCTGGAACAATAATATCTAGAGATATAAGTAATTATTCTAAAACACTATTAATAAATGTAGGGTCTAATAATGGAATAAAAGAAAAAATGACAGTAATTGCTGAAGAAGGATTAGTTGGATATGTTGTTTCTACAACACCTACAACAGCAAAAATACAAACAATAGTAGATAGTGCTAGTTCTACAAGTTGTTTAACAAGTACAACAAGAGAGAACATGGTATGTAAAGGAACAATAGAAAATGATTCTACATTAAGAGCAACAAACCTAAGTATTGATGCAAATGTAATACAAGGTGACAGTGTTGAAACATCTGGCATGGGAGGAATATATACAAAAGGAATACATGTTGGAAGAATAAAAAGTGTATCAGAAGGAACAAATAAAATAGATTCATATGCAGTAATAGAAACAGCTGTAGATTTTGATAAATTAGAAACAGTTCTTGTAATAATAAAATAAAAGAAAGGAAGATAACAAGATGAAAAAATTTTTAATTCACATGTTTCTAATTTTAACATTTATTTTTATATATTTATTACAATCTATACTTTTTACAAATTTTACAATAGCTGGAGTAATGCCTAATTTATTTGTTATATTAATTTTATTTATTGGATTATATACAGGTAGGAGTACAGCAACAATTTATGGTATTTTATATGGAATTTTAATAGACTTATGGATTGGAAAAACTATTGGAATAACTTCAATTTGTTTAGCACTTGTTGGAATTATAGGAGGAGTTTTTGATAAAAACTTTTCAAAAGACAATAGATTAATAATTGTTTTTGTAGGAGCAGTATGTACAATTTTTTATGAAGTTGCAGTTTATGCTTTGCAAATAATTATTTTTGATATAAATATAGAAATAGGAGCATTTATAAAAATACTTTCATTAGAAACAATTTATAATATATTTATAATAATTATATTATATCCATTAATACGTAACTTTGGATATGAAGTAGAAAGTGAAATAAAAGGAGATAAGATTTTAACTAGATATTTTTAATATAAAAATTAAAATAGAATTATCATAAATATCAATATTTAGTTAAGATTTTTGTTTTATTAAAAAAATTAGATTAAAACCAAAATAAACCATAATTAGAAAGAAGGGAAATAATTGAACAAGAGAGTTAGTTTTGATAAAGATACAACATGGGAAAGAGAAGTAGGTGTTGAACAAATTAATTTAAGATTTAATATAATTGCAATTCTTGTATATGCAATTGGAATAATTCTTATTGCTCAATTATTTAATTTGCAAATAGTAAATGGAGAATCTTATAGAGAGCAATCAAATACCAGATTGTCAAGAGTTATAAAGATAGATTCATCTAGAGGCTCAATTTTAGATAGAAGCGGAAATGAACTTGCTGGGGTTAGGGCTGTAAATAATATAGAATTAATAAAAACAAATATTTCTGATGAAGATTTAAATAAATGCATATTAAATTTAGTCAATCTATTAAATGAGCAACAAGTTGGTTATAAAGATGATTTTCCAATAAAAATAAATCCATTTGAATTTACTATATCTGGAGAAGAACTAGAAAATTGGAAAGAAAAAAATAAAATAGATAAAGAGGCAACAGCAGAAGAAACTTTTAACAAATTTAAAGCCAAATATCAAATAACAAATGAAAATGTAGAAGATGTAAGAAAAATAATTTCAATTAGATATTTAATTGCAACAACAGGATACAGTGCTACAAAATCAATAACAATTGCAGAAGATGTAAATGATGTAGTTGTTGCACAAATAAATGAAAGAAATAGCGAATTTCCAGGAATAAGTATAGATACAAAATCAATTAGAACATATAATAATGGAACACTTGCTGCCCATGTTATTGGATATACGAGAACAATAAGTGATGAAGAATATAAACAAAGAAAAGATACTTATGAAATGGATGATATAATAGGGAAAACAGGAATAGAAGCAGTATTTGAAGAATATTTAAAAGGTACGAGTGGGGAAAAACAAGTAGAAATGGCTGTTGATGGTACAATAACAAGTGAATATACAACAAAAGATGCAATAGCAGGAAGTGATGTGGTAT
Organism: uncultured Clostridia bacterium; assembly: GCA_944388045.1. Lineage (GTDB taxonomy): Bacteria > Bacillota > Clostridia > TANB77 > CAG-508 > CAG-269. The sequence goes on from CALXHG010000003.1 coordinate 92,152, forward strand.
TAACTATAGATTCCAATTTACAAAAAGTAACAGAAGATGCATTAGCTAATTGTGTTGAAAAAATAAAATCAGGTGGCTTTGCAGAAACATATGATGCAAGAGGTGGATCTGCAGTTGTTATGGATGTAAATACAGGAGATGTATTAGCAATGGCAAGTTACCCATCATATGAGCCACAATGGTTTGTTGGAAAATTAGAAACAGATAAATGGAATTACATGAATGATAGCAAAACACATCCATTATTAAATAAAGCAATACAAGGAACATATGAACCTGGTTCAATATTTAAAATGATAACAGCAATTGCAGGATTAGAATCTGGGACAATTACACCAAAAGAAAAAATAAATGATACAGGGGTATATAAAAAATATGGACTTGACATGAAATGTTGGTATTATACAAGCTATCACAGAGGACACGGATATGTAAATGTAACACAAGCATTACAACATTCTTGTAATTACTTTTTCTATGAAACAGGAGATAGAACAGGAATAGATGCAATTGCTAAATATGCGTTACACTTTGGTCTAGGCAAAAAAACAGGAATAGAACTACCAAGTGAACAAACAGGAACATTAGCACAAAGGAAAGATGGCTGGGGACCAGGAGATACACTAAATGCATCAATAGGACAAGGTGATAATAGCTTTACACCTGTGCAAATTGCTAAATATATATCTTCAATAGCAAATGGAGGAACAGTTGTTCAACCAACAATTGTAAAAACTATTTTAAATGCAGATGGAACAGAAGTTCCAAAAGAAGAAATCAATAATTTTATAAATCAAAAATTAGGAATAGATAATACTGATGATGGAATTCAAATTAATCCTGAAAGTATACAAATTGCAAGAGAAGGAATGAGGATGGCAACAAGTGAAGCAGGAGGAACAGCATATAGTAGATTTAAAGATTTCAAAGTAGAAGTTGCAGGAAAAACAGGTTCAGCAGAAGCTGGTAAAGATGAAAACCAAAAAGATATTGTTAATGCTTGGTTTGTATGTTTTGCACCTTATGAGAATCCTGAAGTTGCAGTAGTTGTATTAGTAGAAAATGGAGGACATGGAAATTATGCTGCAGAAGTAGCAAGAGATGTACTAGATCAATATTTTGGAATGAATGAAACAACATCAGTAGAAGAAAGTTTAACAGCAATTCCATATACAGAACAAATGAGATAAGACATATTTTTGATGGAGGAAAGTTTAATGAGTTGTATTAGTATTAATTTAAAAAAAGAAGAAACTTTAATTAAGATTGAGGATAATGCAACAAAAGAAGAAATATTAGAAGAACTAAAAGAAAAGATGACAGAACTAGCAAAATTATATAAAGAAGAAAAAATTCCTGTTAGAGTAACTGGAAAAATATTATCAGATGATGAATTATTAGAAGTTAAAAAAAATATGAAGGAAATTTTAGATGTACAAGTAACGTTTGATACACCAACTAGTTTAGGATTGCATAGTATAATAAGAAGTTATAAAGAAGAAATAGATAATTCAGAAACAATTTATCATACAGGCTCACTACGTTCTGGTCAAAAAATTGAATCAGAAGGAAGCATTGTAATAATAGGTGATGTAAATGCTGGAGCAGAGGTAATTGCAAGAGATAATATAATTGTTCAAGGTAACTTAAGAGGGTTGGCACATGCAGGAGCAAAGGGAAATAAAAGTGCAATAGTTACTGCTGGAATTTTAGATGCAGTTCAAGTAAGAATATCAAATATTGTTAGAGAAATTGATAAAAATGAAGAATTATCAGTTCCAAGAGCATATATATGTGTAAAAGATAGTAAAATAGAAATAGAAACATGGTAAAAACAAGTTATTAACTAATAAGTAGCATAATTAAAGCTAAAAATAATCCTTCATCTTTAACATTTTCTTTATATAAAAAGAATAAAAGTCCTAAAATTAGAACATCATCAAAATATAAATGCAATCCAAATAAATCTAATACAAAATCTGAATTAGGAGGTAAATTCTTAGAGAATTTACCTTTTTCTGTGTTTTCATTATTAGAAAAAAACTTTGAATTAGATTTTAAAGTGTCACAATTTATTTCTTTATTATATAAATTATTAGATGTAATGATATTATTATTGTTAATATTATTCATATTTACTCTATTTTTAAAATTATTATTTAAATTATTTGAATAATTATGAAAAACATTATCTTTGTTAATAAAAGAATTTATATTTTGATGTTGATTAGGATAATATGCAATTTTTCTATAAGGTCTATAATTTTGAAAGGGTAAATGAAACCTATAATAATTTGGCATAAAAACTCACATTCCTTTCCGAGTCAAACATGGTAATAAAAGAAATTTTTTAAAACTAATTTCTTAATTTATTAAAACCATAATTTTAAGTGTTATTTCTTTTTATCATCATTATTATTCATAAATTCAGCTATTTTTGTTATATTTAGCATATTAACATATTGGTCAACTTTTTCTTTTTTACTATCACGTAAATAAGGTTTTAAAGAATATAATAAATTAGCTCTAGGGTCATCATTATTATTCATTTTTTCCATAATAGATTTCATTTTCATTATAGTATTTATGTCTATGTTTAAATTATTATTATTACTAGAATTATTTTGAAAATTATTATTAGAATTCAGTGTAGAGTTTGAATTATTAGAATTGCTTGAATTTAACATAGAATTTAAATTATTAAGCATATCGGGCGGAATTTTATTCATAATAGAGCTTATGTCAAAATTATTATTGTCAGGATTAGAATTTTGAGCTACAGAATTATTTTGAATAGAATTTTTGTACCCTTGAGAAATATTGTTTGGCTGATTTTGAAAATTATTTATCATTTGTTGTAATTCTGGAGGGATATTTCCATTATCAATCATTTTTTTTACATTATCAATTAAATTATTCATATTTTTGTCCATAATAAAAATCATTCCTTTCTTTCTTGGCTAGTCTGCATATTAAATATAGATATAAAAAATACTTTTAAACAGATAAGTTTTTATCAATAATTGTTCTTATTAAATATATTATGAATAATGTAAAAAATTCGTTACAAATTTAGATTTTATATATAAAACATATTATATTAAATTTTGACATATAAGTAGTTTTAAAGAATTTTTTTTGGAGTTAGAAAAAATTATATATAAATATAATAAAAAGTCCTAAAATATTCAAATTTCCATTGACTTTTATTGACAAAATAAAGTATAATATATTATGTATGAAACTAACTATATTTTATAGAAAATTATATGAAATATATATTTTAAAAAATACAAAGTAAAAATAAAGTGTAAAATATAAAAAATTTATTTTCAAAAAAAAATATAGTTTAAGATATCAAGAAAGGAAGAATTGATTATGAAAAGAAAAATTTGGCTTTTTGTAGCTATAATAGCAATAATATGTGTATCACTAACATATGTAATTAGTTATGCTAAAAATGATGCTACAATATATGTTAATCTAGGAAAATCAAATGATTCTGGAATAGGATATGGAATAGGTGACCCAACTCAAGTTAATGGAAAATACATATGGGAGCTTAATCAATATAATTCAAATAGTACATCAGATAAAGTGACACATCCAAGAAACCTATATTGTATTAAAGCAGACTATGGAGAAACTTGGGATAATGGAAGAACTCCAGAAGAGATTGTAGAATATAATTTATATTATGATTTACAAAAAGAAAGAAAAAGCTTATTAGATAAATTAGTAGATAATGGAAACGACAGCTTAATAAAAGAACTTTTAGATCCAAGTGGACCTGTATATCGAGAATTATTATGGTTGTTAGATAATTTCTATATATCAGGAGAAACAGATATAACAACTTACTTAGCAAAAGCAGGAATAGACCAAAACTTTTTTGCAATGTATAATGTACCAACTCCACTAATAGAATCTGAAATAATAGCAGTACAAAAAGCAGTTGTATGGTATTTTACTAATTATTTATTAGGAAATCAAGAAGTTTATAATAATTATAAAGAAGGAATTTCTCCAGAAGAAACAATATATCCAGAATGGATGACTATAACAACAGATTCAGGAAATTCATATGATATGTATTCAAATATAGGTGATGGAGAAGAAGGAAAGTGCAAGAATGCCCAAATAGTTAAACTATATAATTATTTAGTAGATTCTGCAAAAGAAGGAGCAAAGCTTTATACAGAAGAAAATAATTATACAATAGAAACTGGAGTAAGTGTAGATACAAGTGGGTTAAGTCAAGAAGATGGTAAATATAAATTAACAATGATAACAAAAAATACAAATTACCTTGTAGGACCTATAAAACTTAAAGGCAATGGAACAACTGATTATAAAGTAGAACTTATAATGCAAAATGCTTCAAATCAAAATGTTAGCTATAAATTAACAGATGCTGAAGGAAATGAACTAACAACAGATATCAATACATTAGTTAATAGAGAAGAAGGATTTTACTTAATGTTTGATAAAAGCAATAATAATAAAGTAAATATCTCAATAAATTTAACTAATACAACTACACAAAAAACATTATGGCTAAGAGGAACAGAAACAGATACAGAAATAACACTTGATGGAGAACAACCATTAGTAGAAATTAATAGAAAACCAGAAACAATAGAAGTAGAATTTACAGCAGATACAACAGATTTTGATTTAGCATTACGTAAAAACATAGCAGAAATTACAAGAGATGGGCAAAAAGTAACAATAGATACAAGAAAGCCTGTAGTTACAGTAACACCACTAGATACAACATCAACAACAGCACATTATGCACATAGAAAAGACCCTGTAACAATAAAAACAGGAGATATAGTAACATATTCTATAACAGTATATAATGAGGGATTAATTGATGGATATGCAAGTGAAATAATAGACCAATTACCAGATGGTTTACAATTTGTAGAAGAAAATAATGGAACATATACATCAACAAGAAAAGATGGAAAAACAAATACATATAAATCATCTTATAATCCAACATCTTCAAGTTTAGTAGCAGGTGGAACAACATTAAAGCCAAATACAATTTTATTTACAATAGATGATTCAGTAGAAGTAAATGATTTAAAAGCACATACAGTTGTTGGAGAGGAATTAGACTGGGAAACAATTACTTTTAAATGTAAAGTTACTCAAGAAACACCTGTAATATCAACAGATGATGAAAATGAAATAAAAGAAAATACAATAACATTAACAAATGTTGCTTGGATAGCACAAGATTCAAATGATTCTAATATAGATGATAGAGATTCTCAACCAGAAAATTCACCAAATGTAAATAACAGTTCATTAAATACTAAAGGTGATGATGTAGGATATACTGGAAAAGATGATTATACAAGAGATGAATTAGGTGATAGCAATAAATATTATGAAGGTGAACAAGATGACGATGATTTTGAAAAATTAGAATTATTACCAGAACAAAAAATATTTGATTTAGGATTAAAGAAATTTATTGCAGCCGTAAGTCATGACGGACCTACAATTGAAGATGATGAATATTTATTAGAATCAGATGGTGTAACATATACAAGAGCACCAATTGTTACCGGAATATATCATAGAGATCAAGTTGGAACAACAGTTAATGGTGAACAAATTACAGATACAGTAATGTTCAAAGACCATGATAAAACTCCAGTATTAGTTCAAAATGGGGATTATGTATTATATATAATAAGAGTATATAATCATGGCGAAATTAATGGATATGCAAGTTTAATTAAAGACTCTATTCCAGAAGGACTAGAATATGTTGTAGATAGTGATATAAATGCAGATTATTTGTGGAATGTAGAAAGTTATCAAGATTCATTAGGAAAAACTGTAATAACAACAGACTATTTCAAAAAAGATGGAATGGCTGAAGAAAAAGGAGAAAAGGCATTATTACAAGCATTAAATCCAGATGAAAATATAAGTGAACAAAATCCAGACTACATAGATGTTCCTGTACTTTGTAAAGTTGTAGAACCACAGACATCTGATAGAATATTAATAAATTATGCACAAATTTCTGATGATACAGATGAAAATGGTGATGAAATAGATGATATAGATTCAACACCAGATGAATGGCTAGGTGAAGATGATGAAGATATAGAAAAAGTTGAACTACAATATTTAGATTTAAGTTTAAGAAAATTCATTACGGCAGTAAATGATAAAGAACTAAAAGACAGTGATGGAACATATACAAGAGAACCAGATGTAGATGTAACACCATTAGTAGATGGAACAGGAACAACAGCAATATATAACCATACAAAACAACCTGTACAGGTAGATATTGGAGATCATGTAATATATACAATAAGAGTATATAATGAAGGAAATATAGATGCATATGCAAGTGAAATAACAGATTATTTACCACCTTATTTACAATTTGATGAAAACAGTCAAATAAACAAAGACTATGGATGGACAGTATCAGAAGATGGAAGAAAAGTAGTAACAAATTATACAGCAAATACAGAATTAAAAGCATTTGATAAAACTACAGGAGAATTAGACTATACAGATGTAAAAATAGAATGCATAGTAACACCAGAAGTTAAACCAAAAGATATTTTGACAAATATTGCAGAAATATCTGAATATAAATATGATGATACAATTGTAGAAGAAGATATAGACTCAGAATCAGACAATATGGAGGAAGATGATTATTTACCAGAAGACAGTGACTTACCAACATATAAAGATGATGAAATAAATAAAGACTATGTGCCAGGAAATGAAGATGATGACGACTTTGAAAAAGTTTATATTCCAACATTAGATTTAAGTTTAAGAAAATTCATTACAGCAGTAAATGATAAAGAACTAAAAGACAGTGATGGAACATATACGAGAGAACCAGATGTAGATGTAACACCATTAGTAGATGGAACAGGAACAACGGCAATATATAATCATACAAAAGAACCTTTAAAAGTAAAGGTTGGAGATCATGTAATATATACAATAAGAGTATATAATGAAGGAAGTATAGATGGATATGCAAATGAAATAACAGATTATTTACCACCACATTTACAATTTGATGAAAACAGTCAAATAAACAAAGATTATGGCTGGACAGTATCAGAAGATGGTAGAAAAGTAATAACAAGTTATACAGCAAATACAGAACTAGAAAAATTTGATAAAACATCAGGGGAATTAGACTATACAGATGTAAAAATAGAATGTATTGTAACAGAAGAAGTACAACAAGGAGATAAATTAACAAATATAGCAGAAATATCTGAATACAAATATGGAGAAACAATAATAGAAGAAGATGTAGATTCAGAATCAGACAACATGGAAGAAGATGGATACTTACCAGAAGACAGTGACTTACCAACATATAAAGATGATGAAATAGATAAAGACTATGTACCAGGAAATGAAGATGATGATGATTTTGAAAAAATTTATGTACCAGTATTTGATTTAGCATTAAGAAAATTCATCACACAAGTTGGGGAAACTGATGTTACAACAAGAGTACCACAAGTAAAATATGAAGATGGTAAAATAACATATGAACATACAAAAGAACCTGTTTTAGTACATGTTGATGATGTTGTTACATATACAATAAGAGTATATAATGAAGGAGAAACATCAGGCTATGCAAGTGAAATAACTGATGATATACCAGAATATTTAGAATATTTACCAGAACATGAAACAAATATTCAATATTTATGGAAAATGTATGATGCAAATGGTAATGAAACAGAAAATGTAGATGAAGCAGTAAAAGTAAAAACAACATATTTATCAAAAGAAAATGAATCAGAAGAAGGAGAATTTTTACTAAACGCATTTGATGGAAATATAGATAATTTATCATACCATGATGTACAAATAGCATTTAAAGTAAAAGACCCTAACTCAAATTCTTATATAATAACAAACCATGCACAAATATCTGATGATACAGATGAAGATGGAGAAGAAATAGATGATGAAGATTCAACACCAGATGAGTGGAATGAAGGAGAAGATGACCAAGACATAGAAAATGTTAAAGTAGAATATTTTGATTTAGCATTACTAAAATATGTAACAAAAGTAATTGTTATAGAAGATGGTCAAGAAAAAATATCAGAAACAGGTTATGATGGAACAGAAGATCCAGAACCACTTGTAAAAGTTGAATTACACAGAAAGAAACTTAGTGATGTAGTAGTAAAATTCGGATTTGGAATAAAAATAACCAATGAAGGAGATATTGCAGGATATGCAACAGAAATAACAGACTATGTACCAGAAGGTTTAAGATTTGAAGCTGCAGACAATCCAGGATGGACAGATGAAGGAAACAATGTTATTTCTACAAGACTACTTGAAGGAACATTATTACAACCAGGAGAAAGTGCAACAGTAGAAGTAATATTAACATGGATAAATGGAGAAAATAACTTAGCATTAAAAACAAATACAGCAGAAATATCTGAAGATGATAATGAACATGATGTTCCAGATAGAGATTCAACTCCAGATAATCAAGTACCAGGAGAAGATGATATAGATACAGCACAGGTTATATTAGCAGTTTCAACAGGTATAGCAAAAACATTCTTTGGTTTAGGACTAGGACTATTAGGAGTTGTATTAGTAGGAATTATACTAATTAAGAAATTTGTGCTATAACTAAAAAAAGATGTTACAAATTATAAGAAAACAAGTTAATAGATTAACAAATAAAAAAATATGGAGTCTAATAAACAGATTCCATATTTTTTTTGATGGAAATATTTTTATATTTTTTTTGCGAATAAATTGTGAATTTTAAATGATAGTTTAGTTAGTAATCCCTAGCAATTTTAGAAATTATGGGATTTTTTTTGTCAAAATGTAACAAAAAATTAATAAAAATGTAATAAAAATTGGTAAAAGGTACATCCTTAGGTGAATAGAAAAGCTTAGAAATAGTCGAATGTTGACATGAAATATATTATATGTAAAAATGAAGTAAAGTAAAGAAATAATAGTTAAATGTAGTTCTAGTAACTATGAATTCTCAAAGGAGGTTTAAGCAAATGCTAATCAAGAAAAAAGATAATGCACAAATTATTAAAAAAATATTTGCAATTTTGTTGCTTATTGCATTATTTTTAAATACTAATTTTTTCACAATTGCACTACTTACAGTTGATGCTTTAGCAAGCCCAAATTCAGCTGAAATAGAAAAAATTAGTATGAATTTAAGTTATAATCAACTTACAAATAAAGTACAAAATGAAGTTGTTATAACAGGTGTTTTGGAAACAGACACAGAAGATAGTAAATTGTTTGAAAATCCAACTATATATTTTGAACTACCTGCAGAAGTTGAAAAAGTAATTATAAAAGATATAAAAATACTGTATGATGAAGAATTAACATTAGGAGAATATAAAGTAGAAACAAATGAAAATGGAAATCAACAAATAAAAGTTTCTTTAACTGGAAAACAAACAAAACATCAAACAGATGGAATAGTAAAAGGTACTAATATTAGAATTGTTGCTAATATTATGTTAAAACAAGAAATAAAATCTGCAGATACAAACATTATTATGAAATGCGGAGAAGCTAAATATGAAGAAAAAATAAAAGTTGTAAATTCTACAGATATCAAAGCACTAGAAAAAATAGATGATATGGAAGGAAATAAAACTTATGCTCAAGGTTTACTTGTTGAAACTAAAGTCATAAGAGGAGATAGTTTATTAAATAATGAAGATTTTATTTACGAAAATGAGATAATAAAATATGAAATAAAAATAACAAATACTACGGAACAAAAAATTGATGATATAAAAATTATTACAAATATTCCAGAACATATGGGTTATGTACCATATAAGCCTGGAGAACAAGGATATGGATTTTATTCAGATACAGATACAAAACAACATGAAATAAAAGTTGAAAGTATTGAACCAGAAGAAACTCAAGAATATTACTTTGAATTACAAGCCTCTGATGATTTAGATACAAGAGATTTGAAAGATAAAGTAATGAGCGAATATGAAGAAGTTGTAGCAGAAAAAGTTATGGGAGCAGAAGGTTATGACCAAATGACAGAAGAAGAAAAGTGGGAATTGAGAAAAAAAGTAATTAGGGATATTACTATAGAAATTGAACCCAATATAATAGAGGAAGAAATTACAGAAATAATAGACTATGTAATAGATAAAGTATATACACAAAATGCTGGAGAAATAGTAGATACAGATGTCAACCCCAATTATATTGAAAAAGTAGAGGTACAAATTAATGTATTAATAAAAGATGAAATAATTTGTACTTATAAAATTGCACATAGTTTAAAAATAAATGAAATAAATGCAATATTAACAAGTGTTGCTTCAGGTGCGGTAAGAAATAATTGGAATTTATTTTTAACATTATATAGGATAAATGAACATGAAGAGACAGAAGAAAATTATATCAATGCTACAGTTTCAATAAGATTGCCAGAAATATTAAAAATAGAAAAAGTACTTTCACTAAATGATGATGGAAAAGAGTTAGAGTTTGAAGAGACTGAAGATGGAGTATTAGTAATTAAAGTAGAAAATATAGATGAAATTTATCAATTAGAACTTGTTGCTAAAGCAATAAATAGTATAGAAGACATTGACAACTATTCATATAAAATAAGATTAGCTGCTAATGTAACAGTTGATAGTGGAATAGTTTATAAATCAAATGAAACAATAATAGAAGGTTCAAGGGAAGCAGTAAAAATAACTCAGACATCAGATAAAAATGGAGAAAAACTAGAGTCATTGGATGAATTAACATATATTTTTACAATTGAGAATATAGGAAAAGCACCTGAAAGTCATGGTGGATATACTAAAATAATATTTGAGGATTATATACCAAATAGTTTGAAAATTGAAGAAGTAGAATATAATGATAATGATGTTAGAATTCAAATTATTGACGGTGTGGCAGTTAATGTAGTAACACCAGTTACAAGAACATGGAATGGTATACAATTAAAAGATGCCAATGATAAAGATAGTGAAAAAGAGCCTAGAATAAAATTAAATTTAAATATAAGAAATGATGAAACAATAACACTTAAAATTAAAACAAGTGTAAAATTAATAGAAGAAGAAGAATATAATGAAATTATAGAAAATTATGCAACAATATCTGGAGAAGAAATAAAAACAAGACAATCTAATATAATAACAAATGTTATATATAAAGAAAGTGGGGAAAAAGACGTAGTAGTTACTCCAGATAATCCAGATAAACCAACCCAACCAACAAATCCTACAATACCTGTTCAACCAGAAGAACCAGAAATAGAAGAATTTACACTAAGTGGAATGGTGTGGCTAGATGAAAATGAAAATGGAAAATTAGATGAAGAAGAAGGGGGAGAAAAAGGATTAACAGTATATTTGTATAACGTAGAAACAAATCAATTTTTTGAAAATGAAAATGGAAAATTAATAACTAAAAAAACAGATAAAAATGGAAAATACTTATTTGAAAATGTACCACAAGGAAAATATTATGTAATTATAGAAATAGATACAGAAAAATATACCATAACTGATTATCAAAAAAATGATGTAAGTGAATTAACAAATTGTGATTTTATTCAAAAAGAAGTAAAACTTCCAGAAGGACAAAAAATAGTAGGAATAACTGATACAGTAGATTTAATAAAAGACACTGAAAATATAGATTTAGGTTTAGTAAAAATAAAGGTTTTTGATTTAAAAATAGAACAATTTGTTCAAAAAATTACAGTAACAAATAAAAAAGGTACAAAAGAATATAATTATAACAATGAAAAATTTGCAAAAATAGAAATACATTCAAAACAATTTGTTGGTTCAACAGTTGTTATTGAATATAAAATTAGAATAACAAATGTTGGAGAGATGGCTGGATATGCAAATGAAATTATAGCAGAAATACCACAACAATTTGACTTCCACTCAGAATTAAATACTGACTGGAATAAATCAATGTCTTATAATTTAAGTAATGTAAGTTATAGAACAAAAGAAATACAACCAGGAGAAAGTATAGAAGCAACATTAATATTATCAAAAACTTTAGATGATGATTCTGCAGGAACATTTACTAATATAACAAAAATAGGAATAAGTGAAAATGTAAAACATATCGAAGATAAAAATAAAGAAAATGATGTAGATAGTACACAAGTTATTATAGGAGTTTCTACAGGTACACAAACTATAGTAGGAATAACTTGTATAATAATTGGAATTATTATAATTTTATTTATTTTATATAAAATTTTAAATAAAAATAATAAAAAGATTTTTATATTTATAATAATGATGTTAATGATAATATCTTTTAATGAAAATGTAAATGCTGCAAGTTATAATGGGCAATATGCTTCTGCAGATCATAATTTTTCACTTCCTGGAGCTACTGGAGCAACAAATGAACCACTTTCTCCAGATCAGTATACACCTGAATTTATAAATCAATTACATGAGTTAGACAATCAGGGATTCATTTCTGGAGCTACAAAGCCTTGTCCAGGTGGACATAGTGTTTCTTCAAGTGGATCATCATCACAACCATGGAATGAATATCAAGACTTTATTAATACAGATGGAACACCAAAAGGAGATATTAGTATAACTGCTAGTTTAACAATTACAAGCCAATCTACATTTATTGCACATGTGACAGTAAATGATGAAACACAAGCTCCAGGTGATACTGTTATAACTGTATCATGTACAGGTGGAGGTGGCTCAGGAGTAGTACCTGCTGGAGGAGGTTCTGTTTCAATAAATTGTTCTGGTGCAGAATTTATATTAGGTGCAACAATAGAAGCAGTAAAGACTTGTGAAACATTTTATACTGAAGTAACTCAAATGACAACAAGTTTTGATTGGGTACCAGCAGTTCATTATGATGACGATCATAGTCCAAGTCCATATCCTTGTACAGCATCTAATCCTGTACTTTGTCACTGTAGAGATGTTGAAAGGTCAGAAACAGAAACAGTAACAAATGAAGATGGGACGACAAGTACAACTACACATCATTGGACTGATCACAGTGCAGATCACTATAGATATGTATTTGCAGCTTTAGGATTAGGGTCTGTAGGTTCTTCAACAAGTACAGTAAGAGTTGATATTCCTATTACATATATATGGGATGATAGTCTAAGTTTTGGACCAGAAAATTTTCCTAAAAAGATTTATTTAAATAAATGTGATTGGGATACAGGAAATATATTACCAGGTGCAGTATTTGAAATAGATGGAAGAACAGTTGCAACAGGGGAAAAAATTGATATGATATTTGTTGGAAATCATACATTAACAGAAATTGAAACACCATTCGGATATAATTATGAAAAAGGAAATACATATCAAGTAGAAATTAATCCAAATGATACATTAGTAACTGTATCGGCAACAAACAAGAAAAATACTGGAAATTTATTATTTAAGTTAATAGATATGGTAACAAAACAACCTCTGGCTGGAGTAGTTGTTGATGTAATGGGATTATTACCAGAGGATAAACATGGACAAAATGGAGTTGTAAGATATACGACAGATGAAAATGGAGAAATAAGAGTATATGATTTATTATTAGATGAAGACACAGAAGAAAGAACATTTTATATAAAAGAAATATATAATCCAGCAAATGGATATGTAGTAGATGATACAGACTATGGAATTGTTATAGATAATGAAGGAAATAGTCAAAATGCAATTAATCATCCAGAATATGGAGTTGTATATCCTGTATTAGTAAAAAGACAAGAAAGTACAGAAACAGGAAAAATATTATTAGAAGCAACAGAAAAATCAAGTGGTGGAAAAATAGAAGGTTTACCATTTGAAGTTGTTGGATTAATGCGTAAAGATTCAAGTCAAACAATTGGCGGAAAAACATATACTACAGAAGTTTCTACAGATAAAGTAACATATATAACAAATGATAATGGGCAAATTATTATTCCAGACTTTTTATATACACAAGATGTAACTGTTTATGCGAAGAAAATGAACGATTTAGATATAGAGGTAGTGGATAATGATGGAAATGTTATAGAACCAATAGAACATGAAATATATGGAGAAGTATATCCAATTGTAATAAAAGCAACAGATCCTAATGAGGAACAAAAAGGAAGTAATAAATTCCAAGAAAATATATATACAATAGAAAATGAAATGAAATATGCAAAAGTATCAGGAACAGTATGGGAAGATGGAGAATATGATGCAAGAAATAATCAAAAAGATGAAAATGAAACTGTTATACCAAAAATAAAAGTAAAGTTATATGATCCAATAAATCAAGTTATACATGTGACTTGGACAGATGAAAATGGAAATTATGTTTTTGGAATAAGAACTGATAAAACATATGAATTTGGAACAATGCCAGGATCTGATGATGCAAATTATAAAGATACACATGTATTATTAAGAAGAGCAAGTGAATATTATGTAGAATTCGAATATAATGGGGTAAAATATAGAAATGTTACATTAAATGCTGATCCAACAGTTTATAATGTATCAAAAGCATCAGAAGAGATTGCTTCAAAAACAACAAATGAAGATGCTACAGAAAGAATTGAATTTAATGAAACATTTACAAAAATTGATGCAAAAGAAAAAATAAATGAAAATGGAGAAACAACAGGAACTGTTATAAATAAAGAAGGTGAAGAATATCCAGATGAAATAAGTTATCAAAAATCAGAAGATTACAAATCTGAAATAGTTTATGGAAAAAATATACAAAGTATAGAAGGAAATCCGGAATCATATGGTGAAGATATTTATCATATAACTGCAACAACATTAAATAATTATGATTTTAAAACATATTATGATCCAGTCTTAAATACAACAGGTTATACAGAAGAGATAAAAGCCGTTAATATTGGATTATACTTAAGAGAAATAGTAGATTTAGAAATAGAAAGTGATTTAGCAAGAATCGATTTGAGTGTAAATGGATATCACAATATTTATAAATATGCTACAATAATACAACCAAGTGATGATGATAATTTAGAAGAAAGATTTAAAAACATAAAAGATTCACATTATCAAAGAATGGTCCATTCATCAACAATTGTTTATAGTGAAAATAATGGAACAACAAACGAAAATGGAAATGTATATGCTGATATAACATATAAAATTTTTTTAGAAAATAAATCTGTGAATTTAAAAGCAATAATAAATGAAATTACAATAAATTATAATACAGAATTAGAATGTATTTCATATAACTATGAAGGAGAAAATCCTATTGCAATACAACAAGATGGGACAGAAATTAATTCAACTATGAAAGAATTAATATTGGATGTAAGAGCATTAGGAAATAAAGTAATAAATAATCAAAGCCATAATGTGCTAGAAGTTACATTTAGAGCACAAGCAAATGTTTTAGCAGAAATGTTACAAGATGATGTTGTATTAAAAATAGATGAAACAGAATATCATGGAATAAAATTTGATTTTATGGCAGAAATAAAATCATATAGCACATATTCAAACAATGAAGAAGATTTACTAGAAAGAGATGAAAATACATTATATGAATATGCAAGTATAGATGTAGATTCAGCACCAAGAAATGCACAAGTAGAAATAGATGAACAAAATAGATTTATAACAGATACATTTGAAGATGATACAACAATTGCACCTACAATAGTGTTTACAACAGGAAGTCAAACATCACTATCTGGAACAGTTTTTCTAGACTCACCAGAACTAGATAAAATAATAGAAAATGAAAGACTAGGAAATGGTATTTTTGATGATACAGAAAGTGTAATGTCAAATGTAAAAGTTGAATTATTACTTGTACCAGTAGATGCAAATGAAATGTATGATTCAACAATGGCAAGAGATAATATAACCTCAAAACATACATATGAAAGGGCAAAATTATATAAAACAGATGAAACAGGAAAACAAGTTAAAATTGAAGATGCAGTAACATATACAGATGAAAAAGGAAATTATACATTTGAAGGAGTAATAGCAGATAATTATGTAATAAGATATACATATGGAGAAAATATAAGTGGAGAAGGAAAAAGTACATTAATATATAATAATGGTCAACAGGTAAAACAAGAGCCAATCAAGGCAAGAGAATACAAATCAACAATAATAACATCAGATTATATAAGGAAAGCAATAAATACATCAACAGATGGAATACCACATTTAAATGGAGACTGGACAGAAGGAGATACAGAAAAAACATGGTTCTTAAATGAATATCTTGGAACAAGATATTCAGATGCAGTAGATGATGTAGAATATAGAGCATATTTTGAACAATTAGCAAAATTGAATAACGAAAACTTAGATGATAGTACAAAATACGCATATTCAGAAATGGAAGCATATACACCATATATAAAATTAGGTGTAGAACAATTTAATGATCAAAATGTAGCACCAACATTAACAACCCAAGAAGATGGAACTATAGATTATGAATATAAATTACAAAATGTGGATTTTGGATTAATAGAAAGACCAATTGTAGATTTACAAGTTGATAAAAGTGTTTCAAACTTAAATGTAACATTAGCAAATAATCAAGTATTAATTGATGGAAATCCAAATAATTCAACAGAAAAATTACCATATGTAAGAACAGGAATAGATGATTTTGTACCAATAGAAATGGATACAGAATTAATAGGAGGAGCAAAACTAGAACAAGAATATACTATTTCAATAACAAATAATTCTGAATTAGATTATCCAATTTATAAAATAACTAGTGACACAGATGTAGCAAATGAAAGAAACTATTACTATTATGGAGAAAAAGGAAATAATCCAGTAACAGTAAGAGTAGGAACATTAGTTGATTACTTAACACCAGATATGAGTGTAGATTTAGATGAAATGAAAAGAAATGGATGGAATGTAATTGGAATAGAAGATTTAACATCACATAAAACAATGGAATCAACAGGAGAAAAAACATATAGATTAATTACACCAGAGGTTGAAGAAGCATTAATTAAAGAAGATTACTTCTTATTTACAACAGATGCATTTGCAGACGAAAATGATTCATTGGTAAAAATAGGAGAAACAAAATCTATAACATATAGTGCTAGTAAATTATTAGCTTCTAAAGATAACTTAAAATTTACAAATGATGTTGAAATACTAGAATATATAGGATATAGTCAAAACAAAAATAAGGCAGAAAATGTATATGATAGATCTTTTGACACAACACCAGGAAATTTAATTCCAGAAAAAGCAAAAGAAGATGATGAAGATAGTGTAAGAACAGTAATAACTCCACCAACAGGTGTGATTATATCAAAAACTCTATATATAACAACAGCAGGAGCTGGATTAATATTCGTAGTAGCAGGAGTACTATTTATTAAAAAGAGAGTTTTAAATAAATAAGATAAAAAAACATTATATAGTAATAAGAATATAAGAAAGATATCAACCTCAAATATTACAACAGATATTTGAGGTTGTTTATGTTTTGTTTAGAGTTTTTTATTTTGTTTATAAAAGAAAAATATAATATTATTATAAAAAGATAGAAATTATTTACACATTATGAATAAAATAGAAAGAGTAAATATTCCCTATGTAAATTTGATAAAATTCGACCGAATATTACAAAAAATAGCAAAAATTTAATACAAATGTAATATTTTGCAAAAATCAAGTATCCTTAAGACAAAAAGAAATAAAATTTTCTTTTTGTTTTAAAATTATTAAAAAATGAATAAAAATATTGAAATATAAGGCATTATATGGTATAATAAAAGTAGTGCATAAAAATAAATAGAACGAGGAGGTAGTATTTTATGAGGAAAAAAATATGTAGTATTTTGATTTTAATAGTAATGTTATTAAACAGTTCACTATTAACATTAGTATCATTGGCAACAGAAGCAACAAATGATACTAATAATGAAACACAAGAAATACAAGGCAAAATAAGTATGAGTTTAGATAGAACTCAATTTTCTAATAAGACACAAAGTGAACTTACAATAACCGGAATATTAGAAAGGACTTCGGAAAATTCAATATTATATGAAAATCCTTTAATTACTTTTGAATTTCCAAAAGAAGTAGAAAAAGTAGTTGTTAATAATAAGCAATTGCTTTATGATAATGAACTAAAAATTCATACATGTCTTGTAGAAACAAATGAAAACGGAAATCAAGTAATTAAAATTAAGTTGGCTGGAAAACAAACTGAAACCAAGGTAGATGAGTTAACTAAAGGAACTAATATAGTTATTTCTGCTAATATTATTTTAAAACAAGATATAGAAACACAAGATACAAGTATTAAAATGATATGTGAAGATGGAGCACCAAAACAGAATCCATTAACTTTAAATTGTGAGGTTCCAATAAAAGTTGTAAATTCAGAAGAATTAATCCCATCAACACCTACAGAAGATTTAAAACCAACAACTATAGAAAAAAATGGATTAAAATTAGATATAAGACCAATTCATGGAGATAAGACTTTAGAAAATGGAGAAATTATATATAGGAATGAGATTATTAAATATGAAATAGATATTACAAATACAACACAAAATCCAATTAGTAATATAAAAATTAATGGTCATATTCCAGAAGGTATGGCATATGCTGATTTCTTAGAAGAAAACTTTGGATATTGGGATGAAACTTATACAGTTTTAGAAACAAAAGTGCCTAATCCTGATGGAGTATATTGGCAAGATGATACTTATCAATATAGTATTGATGAAACTTTAAAAACGAAAGAAATTGATATAGGAACAATTCAAGCAGGTGAGACAAAATCAGTTTTTTATGAGGTAAAAGCAATTGCTGAAAACAATACTAATATTGAAACAAAAATAGATTTTTTACAAAACAATAATAATATTTATACTTTTTCAATAGATAATGTACTTGAACCAAGTGAAATTGAGGTTAGAATAAGACAATATAGTAGTAGAACTGAAAGAAGTGCATTCGAACATAATATAATTATAAAAAATTTATCAGATGAAGTTAAAAATGGAACTATTGTATTTAATATACCAGAAAATGCTGAAATAGTATCTGTTGACGCCCTTTATTCAAATGGTGCTAAAGCAGAATATGAGATAAAAGATGGAAAAATAGAAATTAAATGTGATGGTATTGAAGCAAAATCTTTTAAAGCATTCAGAATAAAAACAAAAATTAATATTATAGAAGAAACTGAAGAACCAATGTTTGAAAGACTATATGGAGTTAATTTTACTGATTCAAACTCAAAAACATATAGATCTAATGAATGTGTTGCAACAGGAGGTATAGAAGCTGTAAATATTACACAAAGTTCAGAAACTAATGGAGAAAAAATAAAAGAATTTAGTGAAATAACATATATGTTTGAAATAACAAATACAGGTTATGTTACAGATGAATGGGGAGGATATTCTGCTATTACATTTGAAGATTATCTACCAAATGAACTTTCTATTCAAGAAGTTGAATTTAATAATTTTAAAGTAATACCTGAATATGATGGAAATAGCAGAGAATATACAATAACAGAAGAAAATAGAAATTGGGGAATGATTGAAATTGGCTCTGCCAATGCTAGAGATAATACAAGTAAAGCAAGAATAAAAATAGATTTAAACATAAAAAATGGTGAAACAATAAAGATAAGAATAAAAACTGTTACAAGAGCATTAGAAAGAGATAAAGATAATATTGAGATAGCAAATTCTGCTTTGGTAAGTGGAGAAGGTTTAAAAACAAAACAATCTAATATTATACAAAATACATTATATCATCCAGATACAACAAATGTTATAGATGTTGATTCTGAAGGAAATATTACAGATGGAGAGAATAAACCTAATGTTCCATCAGGAGATAATACAAGTGGAAATTATTCAATATCAGGATTGGTTTGGATAGATAATAATGAAAATGGTATAAGAGATGAAGATGAAGGCAAAATAGCAGGAATAAAAGTTTCTTTATATGACATAACAAATAAAAAATTTGTAACAAATGATAAAGGTGATAAAATAGAACAAGAAACAAAAGAAGATGGAACTTATGCTTTTACTAATATTGCTAGAGGAGAATATTATGTATTATTTGAATATGATACGGAAAAATATAATATTACTGATTATCAAATTGCAGATGTATCTTCTTCAAAAAATAATGATGTAATAACAAAAAAAGTAAATATCAATGGAGAAGTAAAAACAGTTGGACTTACAAATACAATAAATTTAAATACAAATTACACAAATATTGACTTAGGACTAAAAGAGAAGAAAACATTTGATTTAAAAATTGAACAATTTGTACAAAAAATTACTGTTACAAATAGCAAAGGAACAAAAGAATACACATATAATGACAAAAATTTTGCAAAAATAGAAATTCATTCAAAACAATACGTAGGTTCAACAATTGTTATTGAATATAAGATTAGAGTAACTAATATTGGAGACCTAGATGGAAAAGTATATGAAATAATTGAAGAAATTCCATCAGAATTAGATTTCCATTCAGAACTTAATAATGGTTGGACAATGTCTTTAGCAAATACATATAGTAATATAAGTTTTGCAAATAGAGATATAAAACCAGGAGAAAGTATAGAAGCAGTAATTACTCTAAGCAAAAAATTAGATAATGATACAGCTGGAAATATTAAAACAGTTGCAAAATTAGGAGCAACAGAAAGTTCTAAACATACAGAAGATATGAATGCAAAAAACAACACGGCTACAGTTGAAGTTATAATAGGTGTAGCTACAGGTTTACAAATAGCATTAAGAGTTATGGGAAGTACAATATTAGGAATAATATGTATTGCATTATTAATTTTATTTATGAGGAAAATTATAATGAAGAAAAAATTATTTGTTTTATTTATGGTAATATTTGCAACTTCAATATTTGCATTTAATACAAAAGGATATGCATATTCAATTGATGGTACAATGGCAGATGCACTAGAACAAGCAGAGGGAATGGTGGATAATATTGTAGCAGAAGCAACTAAACAATATGATGGAGCAAAATTTTATGTAATACTGGATGATTGGAATGGAAAAGGAACAGGAAAATTTCACTTATTTGATGCAAATGGAAACTATATTAATACCGGAAGTTGTACAGATCCAGGTTCGCATTTTCACATAGACTATCATACAGAATGTGAGCCAGCTCCAACCGAGGATGATCCAGATGCAGAAAAATGTTATAATGTTGAAACTAAAACTGAAGTAAACTATTCATTATCAGGAGTTGAAGTTGAATATACTGGTCCAGATGGAATTGAAGTTACGAGTACAACAATTACAATTGAAGGAGACGATTTTCCAGAAGATGCAAATTTAACTTGGAAAAATGAAGGATTAGATTTTAGTATTGGTGGAGATATACCAGGTTCATTTACAGCAGAAGAATCAGCAGCAATGTGGGAAGCTATTGATAGTAAAATAGATCCAAATAATTTAACATCATATGATGCTGGTGATATAACTAGTATGATAAAAGGTGGAACAGGTTTAGATGCTAGTTGTACTAGTGTGCAATTTAGTCAAGATACTTCTGGTGCAACATCTTTATCAGTTAC
The DNA here is from genome assembly GCA_944388045.1 of uncultured Clostridia bacterium. Lineage (GTDB taxonomy): Bacteria > Bacillota > Clostridia > TANB77 > CAG-508 > CAG-269. Next base: position 113,830 of record CALXHG010000003.1, read on the forward strand.
ACTTACAAGACAAATTAAAATATCAATAACTGTATGTGTTGCATGGCAAGATACATTTGCTGTAACAGAACATTACTCATGTCCTGGTTGTGGTGCAACAGGACCTGAAGGAAACCAACATCTTGCTTTTCCAAATAGTGGTTGTAGTACTATTGAATTAATAGAAAATTTTGATACAACACTAACATTTACACCAGAAGAATTACCAAAAAGTTTAACAATCTTTAAATATGATGAAGAAACAGGAGAAAAATTATATGATCCAAATGACCCTAAAGCTTCTGAATTTAGATTTAGAGTTGAAGGTGATGGTCAAGTATGGGAAGTTGGAGTTGGAGAACCAATTACAGGTTTACATGCTGGAACATATGTAATATATGAAATAGATTCAGCTTATGGATATGGAGTATGGGAAGATAATTATAATACTGGAGCAGGAAATAAAAAGATAGCAGAAGTAACAATTAATTCTGGAGATATAGTAGTTATTGTAAATTTAGCTAATAAGAAAGAGTTTATTAACCTGACTGGATATGTATGGGAAGATATGTTAGACTCGAAGAGCAATAACTTAGACCATGTATATACAGATGGAACTGATAAACGAGTCGAGGGGGTAAAAGTAACTTTATATGATACTGTAAAGGGTACAAATTATAGTACATATACAGACTCAAATGGACAATATTCATTTGGCTCAAGAAATGCAGATTTAACATATACAGGAGATACTTTAAGGATAGAAGATCTAGACAAATATTATCTTGAATTTGAATATAATGGTGTAAAATACAGAAATGTTGAGTTGAATAAAGAAAATAGTTCATTAGATGTTTCTAGAGCATCAGAAGAAATATCTGATGGAAATTCAGATGAAGATTCAAGTATGAGACAAAGATTTAATGAAAGATTTAGTACAATAACATCAAATACTCAAATGGATGCAAATGGAAACTCAACAAGTAAAGTAATAGATGAAAATGGTAATGTAAATTCTGCAACTATAACATATAATAAATCAGGAGATTATGAATCAAAAGTAAATTATGGAAGTCCTGAATCTTATGGGGAAGATATTTACCATATAACAGCAACAACATTAAAAAATTGTAGTATTAAAAATATGCTAGATTTAACAATGTCTGTTAGAGGAACTAATATTACACATACAACAACAATAGAAGGACTAAATTTAGGACTATATGCAAGAGAACAAGTAGACCTTGGATTAGACAGTGATGTTGCAAGATTTGATTTAGCTATTAATAATTATCATCATATATACAAATATGGTACAATTGTAGATCCAAATAGTGAAGAACAAATGGGAGTAAAACTTAAAGCATTAAAAGAAAGTTATTATGAAAGACCATTACATGAGTCTACTATAGTATATAGTGCAAATGATGGAACTACAGGAGCAAATGGAAATGTATATGCTGATATTACATATAAGATATACTTACAAAACAAATCAAATACATTATCAGCAAATATAAATCAAATAACAATAAATTATGGAAGTCAGTTATCTTGTATATCATATAATTTTGAAGGTGAACCAGCAGTTGCAGTTACAGACCCAGGAGGAACTGGAGAAATTAAAGAACTTACATTAGATTTAAACCAATTAGGAAATAAAACTATCTCAAGTAAAAATAGACAAATTTTAGAAGTTACATTAAGAGCTGATGCAAAAGTAATAGCAGAAATATTAAATGATGCAGTTGCTTTAAAAACAGGAAGTGCAGAAGTAAAAGGAATAAAATTTGACTTTATGGCAGAAATTAAATCATATTCAACACTTGCAAATAATGAATATGTACCATTTGAAAGAGGAGAGGGATTATATCCATATGCAAGTATAGATAGTAATTCTGCACCAAGAAATGCAAGAGTTGAAACAGATTCAAATGATAGTAATAGATTTAAAACAGATACATTTGAAAATGATACAACAATAGCACCAACATTTATCTTAACAAAAGGAAGTCAAACATCTATATCTGGTACAGTTTATGAAGATGGAGCAGAAACAGATAAATTAGCAGAAAATGAAAGACTAGGAAATGGTATCTATGATTCAAATGAGAGTGTAATGGCAAATGTAAAAGTAGAATTACTATTAGTTCCAGTAGATGCAAATGAAATGTATGATTCAACAATGGCAAGAGACAATGTAACATCTAAACATACATATGAAAGAGCAAAATTATATAAAACAGATAATACTGGAAACAATGCAGAAATAGCAGATGCGGTAACATATACAGATGAAAATGGTAACTTCACATTTGAAGGAGTAATAGCAGATAATTATGTAATAAGATATACATATGGAGAAAACATAAGTGGAGAAGGAAAGAGTACATTAATATATAATAACGGTCAACAAGTAAAACAAGAACCAATAAAAGCAAGAGAATATAAGTCAACAATAATCACATCAGATTATATAAGAAAAGCAATAAATACATCAACAGATGGAATACCACACCTAAATGGAGATTGGGCAGAAGGAAATACATCTCCATCATGGTTCTTAAATGATAATATGGGAACAAGATATTCAGATGCAGTAGATGATGTAGAATATAGAGCATATTTTGAACAATCAGCAAAATTGAATAATGAAAACTTAGATGATAGTACAAAATATGCATATTCAGAAATGGAAGCATATACACCATATATCAGATTAGGTGTAGAACAATTTAATGACCAAAATATTGATGCAACATTAACAACACAAGAAAATGGAACAATAGATTATGAATATAAATTACAAAATGTAGATTTTGGATTAATAGAAAGACCAATAGTTGATTTACAAGTTGATAAACAAATTACTGATTTGTCTGTTACTTTAGCTAATGGTCAAGTGCCAATAAAAGGAAACCCAAGTGACCCAGATGCAGAAATTCCATATGTAAGAACAGGAATAGATGATTTTGTTCCAATAGAAATGGATACAGAAATTACAGAAGGAGCTACAATAAGACAAGAATACACAATTTCAGTAATAAATAATTCAGAATTAGATTATCCAATTTATCAAATTACAAGTGACACAGATGTAGCAAATGAAAGAAACTATTACTATTATGGAGAAAAAGGAAATAATCCAGTAACAGTAAGAGTAGGAACATTAGTAGACTACTTAACACCAGAAATAGATGTAGACTTAGATGAAATGAAGAGAAATGGATGGGAAGTAGTAGAAATAGAAGATTTAACAGCACATAAAACAACAGAAGTTTCAGGAGAGAAGACATATAGATTAATAACAGAAGAAGTAGAAAAGAAACTTGAAGATGGAAAATATATAATGTTCACAACAGATGCATTTGCAGATGAAAATGATTCACTAGTAAAAATAGGGGAAACAAAATCAATAAAATACAATGTAAGTAAACTATTAACAACAAGTGATGAAATGAAATATACAAATGATGTAGAAATACTAGAATATATAGGATACAGCCAAAATAAAGACAAAACAGAAAACACATATAATAGGGTAAATGATACAACACCAGGAAATCTAATACCAGAAAAAGCAAAAGAAGATGATGAAGATAGTGTAAGAACAACAATAACACCACCAACAGGTGTGATAATATCAAAAACTCTATATATAACAACAGCAGGAGCTGGATTAATATTCGTAGTAGCAGGAGTACTATTTATTAAAAAGAAAATTTTGAATAAATAGGATAATGAAAAAAACTAATATAAAAGTTTAAACATTAATAGTAGGGATAAAAAGCTTTTTAAAGTTTTCTATCCCTACTATTTCTTTAAAACAAAATATAAAAGTAAAACTTTAGAAGTAAAATTTTACTTCTAAAGTTTTACTTTTATATTTTTGATATAAGTAACTATCCAACTAAAAATTCTGAAATTTTAGTTGCGGCATTTCTTCCAGAACGAGCTGCCCAAGCTACGGTACTCTTACATCCTGCAATATCTCCACCAGCAAATATTTTCTTATTTGAGGTTTGATAATTTTCATCTATATAAATATATCCATATTTATTTAAAGTAAGCCCTAAATCGATTGTAAAACTTTCTGGCATAGAACCTAAAGCCATTATAACATAGTCTATATCTATTAAATAATTTGAATTCTCAATATTTACAGGTACTTTTCTATTTTCGCCTTCTTTTTGAACTAATTCAGTTTTTATTAATTCAAGTTTTTCAACTTTATTTTTACCAATAATTTTTACAATATTATTTTGGAATAAAAATTTTATTCCTTCATTTTTCGCATCTTGTATTTCTTTTGTTTCTGCTGGCATTTGCTCTTCTGCTCTTCTATATATTATTTTTACTTCTTCTGCTCCCAATTTTTTTATAGTTCTTGCACAATCCATAGCTACATTTCCACCACCAATAACAGCAACTTTTTTATTTGTATAATCTGGATGATTTTTGTATTCTAATAATTGATTTCCTCCGTAAACTCCTTTTAGCTCTTCTCCTTCAACTCCCATTTTGGTAGTTATATTTGCACCATATGCTAAAAATATTGCATCATAATTATTTGTTAAATCTTTTAAACTTATGTTATTTCCAAGTTCACAATTATATTTTACTTCTAATCCTAAATCTAAAATTTTTTGAATTGTTTTATTTACAATATCTTTAGGTAATCTAAATTCTGGAATTCCATGCACTAAAAGTCCACCTAGATAATTATATTTTTCAAATAGAGTTACAGAAAAACCTTTTTTTAATAAAAATGCTGAAGCAGTTAAACCTGCAGGACCTCCTCCTACAATTGCTATTTTTTTATCTTTATTTTCGGTATTTACTTTTGAAATCTCATAATTATTTTTTATTGCATAATCTCCAACATAGGCCTCTAACTCTCCAATACTAACAGGTTTACCTTTTATTCCTCTTACACAAGACCCCTCACATTGTTTCATATGTGGGCAAATTCTGCCACATACAGATTCTAATACTGTTGTTTCAGATAAGATTTCATATGCTTTTTTTATATTATCTTCTTTTATTGCTTTTATAAATTCTGGTATATTATTATTTAATGGGCATCCTTTATTAGAACATGGTTTTACTGGACAGTTCAAACAATAATTTACTTTCTCTTTTATTTCCTCCATTTTATATAATTCTCCTTATTTTTTATTTATTTTTATTTGTTATAGTCTAATTTTAGTTTTCAACTGTAAATTAAAAAAATTTTAATTTATCTAATATTTTCATTATAAACTTTCTGTACTTCTTTTAAATCTTTAATAAAATCTATTTTTTTATTTTCATCTCTCAAAAGTGCTGCTGGATGCCAAGTTGGCATATATAATATACCTTTTTTTTCTATCCATTTACCTCTACTAGAAGTTATTCCATATTCTTGTCCTAAAATATTTTTTAATGCAACACTTCCGAGCAAAACTATAATCTTAGGCTTTACTAATATAACTTGGTTTCTTAAATAATCAAGACATGCTTTAGCTTCATCTTCTAATGGATTTCTATTTTGTGGTGGTCTACACTTTACAATATTTGCAATATATAAATTCTCTCTATTTATTCCTAGCATTTGAAAAGCCATGTTCATAAGCTTTCCTGCTTTTCCAACGAAAGGTTCACCTTGTACATCTTCATCTGCTCCAGGTCCTTCTCCTATAAGCATTATTTCTGCATCTTTTTTTCCTGTACCAAATACAACATTTTTTCTTGTTTCACATAATCTACACTTTTTACATATATTAGCTTCTTTTTCTAATTCTTCCCAATTATTAAACATTTTTATTTATCACTTCCATTAATTATAGATTATATAATAATTTTTATATAATTGAAAAAATTATTATATATATCTTATAAATATATTTTATATAATTAATTTTTAAATTAATTATGATATTTTCAAAAATAATTTAATCTATTTAATTTCAAATATCTTCATTGCATTTAAATAAGTTTGTTTTGCTATATCTTCTATAGACATTTCTTTTATTTCCGCAATTTTTTTTGCAACATATTTTACATTTCTACAATCATTCCTTTTTCCACGTAAAGGTTCTGGACTTAAATATGGACTATCTGTTTCTATTAAGATTTTATCTAATGGTACCATTTTTACAACAGGTATAGCAGTTTTGGAATTTTTAAATGTTATTGGTCCAGCAAAAGAAATGTAATATCCAAGTTCTAGTGCTTGTCTAATCATTTCTTGATTTAATTGACAACAGTGGAAAATTCCAGCTTTATTTACTTTATTATTTTTGATTATATCAATTGTATCTACTGAGGCGTCTCTTGAATGTATTACTATAGGCAAATTTAATTCATTTGCTAAATCTATCTGTTTTATAAATGCATATTTTTGTATTTCCTTATTTTCTGTATTCCAATAATAATCTAATCCAATTTCTCCTATTGCAACTAATTTTTTATCTAAATTATTTTTCGCAATTTTAGAAATTTCTTCTATACTTTTCCACAATTCTTCCATTGTTTGTGGAATATCGTTTGGTGATATTCCAATAATAGAATATATATATTCATATTTTTTAGATAGTTCTAAAGAAAATAATGATGATTTTATATTATATCCTGCACAAACAAATTTAGTTATTCCATTTTCATATGTTTCTTTTATAATTTGTTCTCTATCTTCATCAAATTTCTCATCATTATAATGTGAATGTGAATCAAAAAACTCCATATTAAACTATAATCCTTATAAAATTTATTTAGGTTTTTAAAAATGGTCCTATAACCCTTGAATTTTATTATTTAATTATATATTAGTACAAATAAACAATAACATTTGCAATAGCATATTCTTTACAATGAGATAAACTTATATCAATATTTATTATATTATCAATTTTTGAATTTAAAATATTCACATAAGGCCTACCTTCTAAATCATTTAATATTTCAATATCTTTCCAATCAATATCAAATTTGTTTTTTAATAAACTAGATATTGCTTTAAATACAGCTTCTTTTCCAGCAAACCTAACTGCATAATGCTGATATTTTTGTAATTTTCTACTTTCACAATATTTTATTTCGTTATTTGTAAAAACTCTTTCTATAAACTTATTATCTGTGTCCTCTATACTTTTTTTTATTCTACTAATTTCTATTATATCTGTTCCTACTTTTATTTCCAATTCTAATAATTCCTCTCTTAAAAATTTTTGAACAAATAATACATAAGAAAAATTTTGACTTTTCCTTACTATATAAATATTATATATTATAATTAAAAACTTTTTAATAAATTTATTGTCTTTCAAATTATTTTAACTTAAAATACAAAAAATAGCAAGTCTAGCTTGCTACTTTTGACTACTTATCCAATTATTTTATTAATTTAAAATTAAAAACCCAACACTTTAAGTGTTGGGTAAAAAAGATAGGGATATCTTTTTTGTAGAAAATTAATTATCTTTAGTACAAATTCTTTAGTATATACAAATCTTTAGTATTATAATATATATAAAAACATCTTTTGTATATAAATTAAAAATATCTTGTGTATGAAATCTTTAGTAAAACTTAAAAACTTCATTTGTGTAATATAAAATTCTTCTGTATGATTTTTATAAAACTTCGAAAATTTTATCTTTAGTATATAAATATCTTTTGTATATTTAAAAATTTAATCTTTTGTAACTTAAAATCTTTTGTTAATTATTTATTTTATCTCCTGTTACGAAGTTTAGGAGTGCTCTGAACCAAGAAACAACCTTATTTGGTTTCTTAATTTCAAGAGCTGTTTCTGTGCCACCATTTTCAAGTACGTTAGATTTGTGTTCTAATTGTGACATCTTTTCTGTATAATAATCATCAAAGAAAGTGTAATCATCTGTTCTTCCAATTAACTCTCCATAATGATCTAGTTTTTTTCTATAATTATCTAATTCTTCAAGATTGGTAATTGTTTTAAAAGCTTTATCAAAATATCCTTTCATAATAGCATTTTGTGCCTTTAAATAATAGGTAGCTATTTTCTCTTTTAATGTATCTTGTTTTGCAACAATTTTATCAACTTTAGAACTTCTTTCATCATAAGAATTAAATTTATTATTTAATCTTAAAATTTCTTCTTCTAATTCTAAAATTTGATCACAACATAATTCAACTTCATGATAAGTTTTAGAAGATGTTAATTCAGAAAAAGCTTCTTTAAATTTATCATTACTTGTAAAAGTGCTATCAAATAATATTGTATCACCTGTAAAATAAGCTAATTGTTCAATTAAATTACATTCTAATGGATAATATGATGGACTTGTTGTTTCAAAAGAAACTCCAAAATATTTTACAGCTTCTTTTTTTATCCCAATAACTTTAGATGTAGCAAACTGTACTGCTGCTTCATTTAATCCCATTCCTACTATTTTTAATGCATCAAAATTACATAATCCCATTCTGATTAAATTATTTTTTTTATCTTTAATTTCTTGTATGTAATGGATACATTCATGAATTGCAAATTCTTCTAAATCCTCAGTATCAACTTTTGCATTAAAATATATAGATGTATTTTTATAAAAATAATTAGCTTCTGCCATTCCCTCTGGCATAGTAGCTCGATACATTGTTAAACTAGATAGTTTTGAATATAAGTCAGCTTCATTAAAACAAAGTTCTGGAAATGTTTCACAAAGCTTTGAAGCAATGTTGTGAGCTATTTTATTAACTGTAATTGTATCTAATATATCAACTATTTTTATACCATCTTTTCTTAAGTCAGATTCAATGCTCATGCTTTCCTCCAGTTCTTTATTTTGACATATCTTTATCAATTTCGTCAAATTTATTATACAATAAATTGTCTCAAAAGTGTATTACAATAATATTAAGTTTGTGTTACAAAAATATTACAATTCATGATATAAAAACAATTTTTATTGAGAAAAAGCTATATTACATAATTACATTATGTTTTGTAATATAGTAATAATTTCTTGAAAAGGAAATAATATTTTTAAGTAAAAAAAGATAGCTAGATTTTTTTGTAAAAAATCTAGCTTCTATTCAAAGTTTAAATAACTAGTGATTACTGTTTAATCTTGTTCTACTTCTTTAAAAATATCATCTTCAAAAAATTCTGTAATAGTAATCTGGAAACCTTCGCAAATATGAAGTAGAGTATCAAGTTTAATAAGTTCAGTTCTTTTACTCATAAATGCAGCAAGTGTAGACATTGGGACTCCGGATGATTTAAATAATGCCCATAGACTCATTCCGTTTTTTCTTTTGGTAATATTTAATCCTTTCTCTTACAGCATCAGATAGATACATTTTAATCACCTCTATTAATTCAATTTATTTGAGTATAGCAAGAAAATTTTTAAAATTAGTGTACTCAACAAGACTAAAAATATACATTCAAAATTATTGACTTACTTTTTTAAAATTGTTATAATATTATTGGAGGGTTAATTAACAATGGAAAAAAATATGGGAAAAAAACAAAAAAGCCAGAGAAATGTAGGCTTTTTTACAAGAACATATCATAAAAGAAAACATGATTTAAATGTAGGCTTTTTTACAAGAACATATCATAAAAGAAAACATGATTTAGAAGATAAATTAGGAAGAAAACTAACTAAACAAGAAAGTGAAAAATTACAAAATAAGGTTTTAAAAAGCTATGCTTTAAGATTTGTTGCAGGAATTGGAGCAACATTTATGCTTGGCTCTGCAGTATATAAATTAGGAGAAGGTTCAGGTAGAATTGAAGGAGTTTCACAAGATGAAAATAGTAATGTTATTGTAGATACTTCTGAATTAGAAAATGGTACTAATTTACATGTACAAGGACAAAGTGATAGAGAAATGTTTGTAAATGGATTAAAAATTGATATTGGATCAATTGAAGAACAAGCTAATGAAAATGCTATGAAAGAAGTTGAGCAACAAAAAAGAGAAGAAATGATACAACAAATAAAAAATGATATAGCAGGTTTTCAAACAAAAGAAGATGTGCTTAATTATATGAAAAATTTATATCAAACAGAATATACTAAAGAAACAGGACAAATTTTAAATGATTTTGGAATTATTTTTACTCAAGATGGAACAATTAAAACAGTTGATAATCCAACAAATTCTATTATTGAACAGGTTAATAATGGAGTAAATGTAAAATCTGATAATAGTTGGTATTTGGCAAAAGAGAATAGTGAAGTTTTACAAGATTTATATAATCCAATGCAACAACTTGAAAATTTAAGAGAAGAATATAATAAAGAAAGTGGAAAAGAATATTTAGAAAAATATGTTAATCCACAAGTGGTTGATTCAATTGTAAATTATTACGATAATCAACAACAAAAAGAAAATGAATCTAAAGGAATTGAACCTGGAGAATAAAAGTTGTACAGTGGGTAATGATAGGGCTGGTCTATTTGTGATTGGTCCTTTTCTTGCCCAGTGGTGGTTATTGGGGTCGGTCCCTTTTTTGCCTGGGGTCGGTCCTAAAATCAAACCCAATATATAAATTGTTTTTTATACCTTGTGTGTCGCAACCTACAAAAGAATTTCAATAAGTAGGTTGCTCCAAATCGCATTCGCTACGCTCATTTGGTCGCTTACGCGGTATTACAAAACAATTTATATATTGGGTTTGATTTTAGGACCGACCCCAAGCAAAAAAGGGACCGACCCCAGACCAAAAAAGGACCGACCCCAATAACCACAGCAAGTTTTTATGCTTTTTTCGATAATAGAACTAGTCCTTTTTTTATTAAATCTTCAATAGATAAATTATCTATATCTAAATGTTCAAAAGCTTTTTCAATATCTTTTCTAGAATAACCTAATACCATTAATCCAGAAATTGCTTCATTAATATTTTCGCTATTATCTTTTTGAGCTGAAGAATTAGAATATGTTTCTTCAAGCTGTTCTTCTTTTAATTTATCTTTTAATTCTAAAATGATTCTTTGAGCAGATTTATTTCCTATTCCAGGAACTTTTGTTAAAACTTTTACATTCCCAGAGATAACTGCAAGAGCAAAGTCTGATGGTTCAATACAAGATAACATAACTAAAGCACTTTTTGCACCAACACCACTTACAGAAATTAAAAGTTCAAACATTTTTAATTGCTCTTTTGTTAAAAAACCATAAATGCTAATATCATCTTCTCTAACTCTAACATAAGTATATGCTTTAACCACTTCTCCAATATTACCAATTGAATCTATATTATTTTGAGACATAAAAATTTTATATCCTAATCCATTTATATCTATAACAACATAATTATTTTCTTTTTCTTCAAGAATTCCTTTTATATAAGCAAACATAAAATACCTTATATGATAAAAATCATATTTACCTTTCTAAAGCTTTATTTTTATTGAATAATAAATAATATTAAACTTTATGCTTTGAAACTCAAATTGAAAATAAAATTCAGTATTTATAATTCTATTTTCAAAAAAAGTTATACGTTTCTAATATATGAAAAAATACAATATCAATAAAAACTTATTTGATTATATATTAGAAAAATTTTAAAATCAAGTATTAAAAAATAAAAACCAGGATAAAGACATGAAAAAAATTTTATATATGCTTATTTAATATTGTAATAAACAAAAAAATTATGATATAATGAAAAAAGCAAAATATAAGGGAAAAAATATAATTATTTATAAAGGTTTATAGGAACCCTTTGAAAAAACTAAATATATTTAAATGAGGAAAGTGATATATATGAAAAAATTACCATATGGAATAAGTGATTATCAAAGATTGATAGAAAATGAATATTATTATGTAGATAAAACTAAGCATATAGAAAAACTGGAAAATTTATCAGAACCATATATAATTTTTTTACGACCAAGAAAATTTGGAAAAACATTATTTACAAGCACATTAGAAAATTATTATGATATAAAAAAAGCAGATAAATTTGATGAGTTGTTTAAAAATACATATATAGGAAAAAATCCAACAAAACAAAAAAACAAATACCACATATTAAAATTTAATTTTTCAGGAATAGATACTACAAATGAAGAAACAACCATCAAAGGTTTTAAAAATGAGAT
>CALXHG010000004.1 GCA_944388045.1 uncultured Clostridia bacterium
AAAATTAATTTAAGAAATTCTAAATTTCCTCCAATCGTATTCAAAATTTATTTATTATTAATATATCAAAATTTCTCGCTGAACTGGAACTACAATTTAATAAAAAAGTTTTTGAATTAATTTGATTTTTTTTTGCAAAGATTATATAATTAAAACCACAAAGTAAATTTTCAAATTATAGTTAAAAATTTATAATTAATAAAATCTTTTAGAAAGAAAGGAAGGATTATAAAAATGGAAAAATCAAAAGTTTATTTTACAAAAGAGATTACTCCAGAATCAATAGTAAAAATGTATGAGGAATTAGGAGTAAAATTACAAGGAAATGTAGCAGTAAAACTACATTCAGGAGAGCAAGGAAATCAAAATTATTTAAGACCAGAATTTGTACAAAAAATTGTAGAACATGTAAAAGGAACAGTTGTAGAATGTAATACAGCATATGAAGGACAAAGAAATTCTACAGAAAAACACAAAAAATTAATAGAAAACCATGGATGGAATAAATATTTTAAAGTAGATTTAATGGATGCAGAAGGACCAGATTTAGTATTAGAAATTCCAAATGGAAAAGTAATTAAACAAGATTTTGTTGGAAAAAATTTAACTAAATATGATTCTATGCTAGTTTTATCACATTTTAAAGGACATCCAATGGGAGGATATGGAGGAGCATTAAAACAATTATCAATAGGTATTGCTTCTTCAGAAGGAAAATCTTGGATACACTCTGCTGGATGGAGTAAAGACCAAACAAAAATATGGGATAATCTACCAGAACAAAATAAATTTTTAGAATCTATGGCAGATGCTGCATCAGCAGTTCATAATTATTTTAAAGGAAATATTGTATATATAAATGTTATGAAAAATTTATCAGTAGATTGTGATTGTTGTGCTGTAGCAGAAGACCCATGTATGCAAGATGTAGGCGTTTTAGCAAGTTTAGACCCAATTGCAATTGACCAAGCTTGTATAGATTTAGTATATAATTCTAATGATTCAGGAAAAAATCATTTTATAGAAAGACAAAATGGTATTCATACAATAGAAGCTGCTGAAGAACTTGGATTTGGAACAAGAGAATATGAATTAATAAATGTAGATTAATTAAATATTAATATATTAGTTACAGTTTAATGAGAATTTTAGATATATAAATAATTTCATAAATTTATCAAAGAACTGTAACATATACTATAATAAAAAATAGTAATTAATTGACTAATTTTTATATTTAAAGTATAATAAGACCAACATTTTAATAAAATTTAAGGAAAGGAGAGTATGATTAGTTAAATTTATCATACATAAAAAATATGCGTAACTTTTTAAAAGGAATAATAGTTGGAATAGGTGGAATAGCACCAGGATTAAGTGGAAGTGTATTATTAGTAATTTTAGGACTTTATCAAAAAACAATAAATGCAATAGGAACAATTTTTAAAGATTTTAAGAAAAATGTAGCTTTTTTATTTCCATTATTTTTAGGTTTTGGTGTAGGAGTAATAATATTTAGCAAAATTGTAGATTTTTTATTAGAAAATTATGAAATGTATACAAGATTCACATTTTTAGGTCTTGTTTTAGGAACAATTCCATTATTTTATAAAGAAGTAAAAAAAGAAGGATTTAATAAAAAATATTACATAGTAATGTTAATATCTGCAATAGCAGGAATAGCACTATTTTCATTAAATAAAGATTTATTCCCTGTAATAACAGATCCAAACTTATTCCAATCAGTATTATTAGGATTTGCAGTAGCAGGTTCATCAATTGTACCTGGAGTAGATAGTGCAGTTATATTATCAACATTAGGATTATATGAATTATATGTTGGTTCAATTGCAGACTTTAATTTAGCAATATTAATACCAGCAGCATTTGGATTAGGAATAGGTGTATTAGTTATATCTTTCTTAATGAATAAATTATTAAGTAAATTTTATACAGTAACATTTTCTATAATATTTGGACTATTTTTATCAATAATACCAAATGTATTAAATAGTAGTTGTGTTTTAGGATTTAACATGAGTTCTGTATTTGCAATTATATTAGTAATAATTGGGTTTATATTCTCATACTTCCTTGGAGATGTAAAAAATAATATTGCAAAAATTAAAGCACTTACAAAAAAAGTAAAAAGGTTAAAAGAGAATAATAATACAGATAATGTAAATTAATAAAAATATCAAATGATAATATATATTATTAAAAATAATACAATAAAAATGTAATGTAAAAAACTCATATTTTGAAGATAATATAATAACAAAAATATTTTCTTATAATTTATACCTTGAGAAAGGGATGTAATAAAAATGGAATTTAAAGAACAATTAAAAAAGTACCAAGAAATTGTAAATAAAGAATTAGAAGAATACTTAAAAAAAGAAGAATGTCCAGAAAAAGTACTAAATGATTCTGTAGAATATAGTTTAATGGCAGGAGGAAAAAGGCTAAGAGCAATATTAGTTTTAGTTGTATATAAAATGTTTAAAAACGATTTTACAGAAGCTATGCCATATGCGATAGCATTAGAAATGATACATAATTTTTCATTAATACATGATGACTTACCAGAAGTAGATAATGATGATTTTAGACACGGAAAACCAACAAATCATAAGAAATTTAATCATCCAACAGCACTGCTTGCAGGAGATTTATTATTTAATCAAGCATATGTGGTAATTAGTGAAGATTTAAAAAATAGCAATAATTTGCAAAATAAATTAAGAGTATTTAATGAATTTTCAAAAGCAGTTGAAAGAATGATTTGCGGAGAATATTTAGATACAGAATTAGAAGGTCAAAATATTTCAACAGAAATGCTTCAATATATACATGAAAATAAAACAGGAGCATTATTAAAGCTTAGTGTAAGAATGGGTGCAATTCTTGCAAATGCAAGTGAAGAAGATATTAAAAATTTATCAGAATTTGCAGAAAAAATTGGTTTAGCATTTCAAATAAAAGATGATATTTTATCAGAAGAAGGAAATCCAGAAATTACTGGAAAACCTGTAGGAAATGATAAAGAACATCATAAATGCACATATGTTTCTACTTTTGGACTACAAGGAGCAAAAAGTAAATTAGAAGAAATTACTAAAGAAGCAGTAGAAATAGTTGAAGCTTATGGAGATAAATCAAAATTCTTAAAAGAGCTTGCAATTTATATAAAAGATAGAAATAAATAAATGAATAGAAAAAAGTGATTTTTCACTAAGTTTCATATTATTTCTTTTGAAAATAAAATTTTTATATTTTAAATTATATTTTCCTTTTAAGCCTAAGTAATTTAAAGTTTTATATTGCGTCCTAATTAAATAAAAGAGGCGGGTACTAGTTTGTACCCGTCTCTTTAAAATAAGAGGTCAACCTCCTTTTTGGCTAAGCATATTTTAACATGAAGTTAGAGGTGTCTGAAGTATCTTCACTTCTTGCGGAAAGGATGATGCCTACTTTAGCTCCTTTATGACCTGAGATAATACCCCAGGGCAGATTGGCTTGTTTGGCATAAAGTTCGGCTTCTTTTGTGTCCGAACAGATTGCCAGAACATCAGTGCTTTCCTTAAGCAAGTCAGTGATGCTTGCTTTGCGTTTGTTCAAAACGTGTTTGAACTTATAAAAGTCAAGCGAGATGTTATACCCAATAACAAATACTTTATCATCCTTTCTTTGAATTTGAATAAACATTCCACTATCGTCTTTTACATAGACGATTTCGTTTTCGTTCCACTCCTCATCTAAGAAGAGAAAAGGAACAGAAACAAACCGAAAAGGCAAGACTTTTCTGCGAACAGAAAGTTTTAACATGATGTGACCTCCTACTTTAGTTGTACTGTGTTTAAAATCGAACTAACTTATATTATACTACAATTTTTGGAAAAAATCAACAAATTTTATGTAAATTACATATTCGTATTATTAAAGATTGCGAAAAAGAAAAGTTAATATATAAATTTTTAAAGATATTAACGCTCGAATGAAATGAAAATTAGAATTCATTAGACTTTCGAATGAGGGATGTTCACGGTACTCGAGTTTACGAGAGGGTCGGAGTGAAAGAGGCTCATGAGAAAGTCTTATGAATTCTTTTTGAATGTAATGAGCAGGAGATATCTTTAAAAATTTATATATTAACTTTTCTTTTTAATTTTATAAAATTTCATAATAAGTAATAAAAATTAACTACATATCATATAAATTAATAAATAAAAATTAGATAAATAAAAATAAATTATAAAATTTTATCTAAACAATGAAAAAATTATAGGAGGTCATAGTTAAGAAACAAATTTATAACTATAAAAACCTTCGAGAAAGGAATGGAATTTATTATGAAAATAACAAAAGAAACTGTAAAGATTAATAAAGTAATTTGCGAGAAAAAAGAAAATATCAATGTACAAGGAGACATGATTGTACCAGATGCAAAACCAGACATATTAAACACAATAAACTCAACAGGAAATATAAGCATATACAAAAAAGAAATAAATGAAGGAAAAATAAGAATAGACGGAAATATATTAACATATATAATGTATCTAGCAGATGACGAAAAAAACAGTATAAGAGGGTTAAATACAACACTTGATTTTTCTGAAACAATAGTTATTCCAGAATTGCAAATAGGAATGAGTGTTGAAATAAATCCAATAATAAAATTAATTGAATGTAAAGTATTAAATGGAAGAAAAATTGGTATAAAGGCAAATGTGGAAATAAGACTAAAAGTTTGTTCAAAAGAAGAAACAGAAATTGTAACAAATGTTAAAGATGAAAATATTCAAGTTTTAAGTCAAAATAAAATAATAAGTTCATTATTAGGTGAAGGAATAACTAAAACATATGTAAAAGAAAATATATCAATTCCTACAAATGATAATTTAGCAGAGATTTTAGGATGTACAATTAATTTAGTAGATAAAGATATAAAAATTAGTTATAACAAAATACTTGCAAAATCAGAAGTAGAATTAAAAATTATTTATTTAACTGAAGATGGAAGAATAACCTCATGTATAGGAAAAGTTCCATTAGTAGGATTTATAGATATTCAAAACATAAAAGAAGAAAATATATGTGATATATGTTATTTAATAAAAAATGTGATAATAAAACCTAATCAAATAGAAGAACATTCTGTTTATTTAGAAATGGAAGTAGAAATAAGTTGTGAATGTTATGAAGAAAAAGAAGTAAGTGTAATAGAAGATATGTATTGCCCTGGAGAAAAAATAAATTTCGATTTAAAAAAAATAATTACTGCTTCAAATAGAAAAATAAAAGATAATTTATGCCAAATAAGAGAAAAAGTTAATTTACCAGAGATAGGTAATGGAGAAATTATAAATTCATCAGTAGAAGCAAATATAACAAAAGAAAATAGATTAAATGGAAAATTAGTAATTGAAGGTGAATTAGAAATTAATGTTATATTTCTAGATATATCAAGTGTTGGAATTAATACAAAAAAATTTGAAATTCCATTTGAACAATCTATTGATGATATTGACAATAATTGTAAAACTAATACAGAGATAGAAATAGCAATGCAAGAAATAATTAATCAAGGAGGAAGTTTATCTATAAATATAGATTTAAAATTAAAAACAACAACATATATAGAAACAGCCATACCAGCAATAAATAACATAACAGAAGAAGAAATGGATGATATGGAAGATTATAGTGTTATTATTTATGTTGTTAAACCAAATGATACATTATGGAAGATTGCAAAAAGATATGGAAGTACAATAGATGATATAGTAAGAGTAAATGGAATTGAAAGGCCAGAAAAAATAAATGTTGGCGAAAAAATATATATTCCACAATATGTATTAAAAAGAGCAAAAGAGCCAATTGTAATATAAAATGGGAAAAATATATTCAAGAAGAAGGTTTATAGTAAAGCCTTTTATATTCAAAAGTAAAAATTCAAAACAAAGTAAACTAAAGAAAAAAATAATAAAATTTGTAACATTAGTTTTTATAATTGGATATGGTTTTAAAACAACCTTAGAATATATTCAACCAGTATATGAAACATTATGTAATGAAAAAGCAAAATCTGTTGCCACAATAATAACAAATCAGCAATCAACAATTTTTATGAACAAATATCAATATGAAGAGTTATTTACTGTAGAAAAAGATACAAAAGGAAATGTTACATTAATAAAATCTAATGTAACACCAATAAACAATTTAATTTCTGATTTAACAGAAAATATACAACATGAATTTGATAATATCAAATCAGAAAAAATAGAAATAACATTAGGAAATCTTACAGGAAATTATTTACTATCAGGATTTGGACCTAAAATTCCAATTAATGTAGAAATGACAGGAACAGTTGATACAGAAGTTAAAAGTGAATTTATATCAAAAGGAATAAATCAAACATTACATAGAGTGTATGTTGTATTTGATTGTAAAATGTCTGTTGTAACACCTATGAAAAATTATTCACAAAATATTATAAATCAATTTATAATTGCAGAAAATGTAATAGTTGGAAACATACCAGATTCATATTATAATTTAGAAGGCTTGGAAGATCCACTAGATTCACTAAACTTAATGAAATAAAGTAAAAAAGTGCGAGGCTGCTGAAAAAGTAGCTAAAAATTAGCTCTCAAAAAATCGTGAATTGGAAAATATTTTTTCTAATTCACGATTTTTATGTTGAAAAATAGTAAAATATGATATAATTAGCATAGTTGGACCAAAAAGGGACCGACCCCAATGACGTTGGGGTCGGTCCCTTTTTGTGCCTTTTTGTGAAAATGTTATGAACATATAAAATATCTAAAAATGTACGCTATTGTTCCTCTTGATAAATTATAAAAAATATAATAAAATAAAAAAACAAGAAAGGAGTAGATTAAATAAAATATGGCAAAAGCAAAAACAATATTTGTATGTAGTGAATGTGGATATGAATCACCAAAATGGTTAGGAAAATGTCCAGCATGTAATTGTTGGAACACATTTTATGAACAAAAAGTAGAAAAATATTCAGAAGAAAATAAGATAGAAAAAAAGATAAATAATACACCAAAACCTTTAAATACATTTATAGGAAAAGAAGAGAATAGAACATCTACAGGATATGAAGAATTAGATAGAGTATTAGGTGGAGGGCTTGTAAAAGGCTCTTTAATATTACTTGGAGGAGAGCCAGGAATAGGAAAATCAACACTTATACTCCAATTATGCCAAAAAGTACAAGGAGAAGGAAAAGTATTATATGTATCTGGAGAAGAATCTGCAGAACAGATTAAATTAAGAGCTGATAGACTAAATATAAATAATGAAGATTTATTATTTTTAGGAGAAACAGACATAGATATTGTAAAAGAAGCAATACAACAAACAAATCCTAAACTTGTTATAATAGATTCTATACAAACAATGTATTCAGATGAAATAACTGCTGCAGCAGGTAGTGTAAGTCAAGTAAGAGAAATAACATCTCAAATAATGAGAATATGTAAGGCAAATCAAATTACAACAATAATAATTGGACATGTTACAAAAGAAGGGAATATTGCAGGTCCTAGAGTGTTAGAACATATGGTAGATACAGTTCTTTACTTAGAGGGAGAAAGATATAATACATATAGAATTTTAAGAGCAGTAAAAAATAGATTTGGCTCAACAAATGAAATAGGGATGTTCGAAATGAAGCAAGAGGGAATGTGTGAAGTAAAAAATCCATCAGATATATTAATTACAGAAAGAGCTGATAATCCGTCAGGTTCTTGTGTTGTAGCAAGTATGGAAGGGACAAGACCTATTTTAGTAGAAATGCAAGCATTAACATCACAATCTGTATTTGGAATACCAAAAAGAACAGCAAATGGTTTAGATTATAATAGATTAGCAGTATTAATTGCGGTAATAGAAAAAAGAGCAGGACTAGCTTTAGGAGGACAAGATGTATATTTAAATATAGCAGGAGGAATGAAGCTAACAGAGCCAGCAGCAGATTTAGGAATTATAGCAACAGTAGCATCAGCATATAAAAATATACCAATTCCACAAGATACAGTTGTTATGGGAGAAGTTGGGCTAACAGGAGAAGTAAGAAGAATAAACTTTATAGAAAAAAGATTAATAGAAGCAGAAAAATTAGGTTTTAAAAGATGTATAATTCCAGAAAACAATAAAAAAAGCTTGAAAAATAAATTTAAATTAGATATAATAGGCGTATCAAATATAGGTGAAGCATTAAAAAAATTGGGTATAAAAAATAGTAGAGAATAAAAGCTTATAATTATAAGAAAAAGCACAAAAACTAGAGATAAAACAGTAGAAAATAAAAGTTTATAATTATAAGAAAAAACACAAAAACTAGGGATAAAAACAATAGAGAATAAAAGCTTTAAAAGGAGAAAAGGCAAATGAGACAAATAAAAGAAGACCCTATTACAGAAGTATTAAAAAAAATAGCACCAGGAACGCCAATAAGAGAAGGATTAGACAATATATTAAAAGCAAGAACAGGAGCATTATTATTAATAACAGATAAACAAGAAGTTATAAACGAAATTGTAGATGGAGGATTTCATATAAATGAAGAATATTCATCATCAAAATTATATGAATTAGCCAAAATGGATGGAGCAATAGTATTAAGTGGAGACATGAAAAAAATATTATTTGCAAATGCACAACTAATACCATCAAATCAAATACCATCTTTAGAAACAGGAACAAGACATAAAACAGCAGAAAGAACTGCAAAACAAACAGGAGAACTAGTAATAAGCATATCACAAAGAAGAAATATAATAACAATCTTTAAAGAAAATAGTAGATATATATTAGAAGACACAGATATTGTATTAAGTAAAGCGAATCAAGCAGTACAAACACTAGAAAAATACAGAAAAGTATATGATAATAAACTAAATATATTAAATGAGTATGAAATAAATGATATAGTTACATTAGATGATGTACTTTCTGTTATACAAAGAGCAGAAATGGTAATGAAAATAGTAGAAGAAATAAAGAAAAAAATATATGAATTAGGTGATGATGGCAGATTAGTAAATATGCAATTAGAGGAACTAATTGGAGGACTAGAAAAAGAAGAAATTCAGATAATAAAAGATTATATAGTTTCAGATGCTACTCCAGAAGATGTAATAGAACAATTACAAAATTTAAGTCATGAAGAATTAATTAAGCAAACAACAATTGCTAAAATATTAGGATATGAAAGTTTTGAAAATTATGAAGATTTAGCAGTATATCCAAGAGGATATAGAATATTAAATAAAATACCAAGAATGCCAAATACTATAATAGAAAATTTAATAAAAGCATTTAAATCTTTTCAACATATACTTGCAGCAGAAACAAGTGACTTAGATAAAGTAGATGGAATTGGAGAAGTAAGAGCAGAAGCAATAAAACAATATTTAAGAAAAATGCAAGAACAATTTGCATTTGATAATTATATTTAAAGACATTAAAATAAAAAATCAATAAAATTTTAATAAATAGTTATTTTAAGAACATTATCTAATTGCAGATGAAATATAGCACATTAGCCAATGCGGCATGAAACAATAATTAAATATTTATAGAAAATTATATAAATATATTGTATAAAAAATTTTTTTAATATATAATAATTTTGATTTATAAAAAACAAAAGGAAGGATAAGAACATGAAAAAATTTTCTAACATTTTAACAATAATAGCATTAATAATTATATTAGTATTAATAGGAACAGTATCTTATGGATATTATAAAAAAGTAACAATGGAAGTAAAAAATCCAATAGTAACAATGGAAGTACAAGATTATGGAGTAATAAAATTAGAATTATATCCAGAAGAAGCACCAGAAGCAGTAGCTAATTTTATAGCATTAGCTCAAAACGGATTTTATAATGGATTAAAATTCCACAGAGTAGTAAAAGACTTTATGATACAAGGTGGAGACAAAAATGGAGATGGAACAGGAGAACCACAATTAAGTGATTTAGGACTAGTTGGAGAAGATGATGCAAATAATAGAACATATTGTATAACTGGAGAATTTCTTGCAAATGGATATGAAAATACATTAAAAAATGAAGAAGGAACAATATCAATGGCAAGAGCAGATTATACATCATATTCATCACAATTAACAACAGAAAGTTATAATTCTGCAGGTTCACAATTTTTTATAAATACAGTTGATAATTCATCTCTTGATGGAAGTTATGCTGTATTTGGAAAAGTAATTGAAGGAATGGATGTTGTACATGCAATAGAAAATGTTGAAGTAAAAGCAGCAGAAGATGAAACAGCAGAAAATGAGGAATCAACAGAATCAAAAAGCACAGAATCTCAAGCAGAAGTAAGTACACCAGTTACAGATGTAATAATATCAAATGTATCTGTAGAAACATATGGAATTGATTATGGTATGCCAGAAACTTTAGAACCATTTGATTATTATAATTGGATATATCAAACTTATGGAATAAACTTACAACAATCTTTAAATTAAAAAATAATATAACTAAAATAATAGATAGAATTTATTAGTAAAATAATAAAAAGGTTTATAGGTATATCCTTTATAAAAAACCTAAATTAATATATGAGGAAAACTAATAAAAATGAGTAAAGAAGATAAAAAATTAGAAGTTGTAGATGGTGATGGTTCTACATTAAATATTTCTCCAGTGTATAATCATATAAAAGATGTAAAACCAAAAGGAAAAAGAAATGACCAAAAAATAATTGTTCCAAATGAAAAAAAGATATCTAAAAAAATAACAAAAAAATCAAAAAAATAAGCAATAAAAATGTATCCATGAAAATAAATTAAGTAATTAAATTTTCTTGAATACATTTTTGTGTATGTAACTAAAGAGAACAAAAGGGGGAGAAGATTTTGAAATTAAAAATAAAGAACTACAATATAATTCTTTTGTTTCTTTTGGTAGCTTCAACAATATTGATGGGAATTGGATATGCAGCAATAAATTCTGTAACTGGAGAAATAAATGTAACAGTATCAGCAGAAGCACAAGAAGGAGTATTTATAACAGACATTGAACTAGTAAGTGAAGTTGATGCAGATACAGGAATATCAAATATAAACAATTATATAGGTACAACAATGAATAGTACAGTAGCACTTTCTACAACAAATCCAAATTCAGAAATAGTGTATAAAGTAACAGTATATAATAGAGGAGACCAAAGTTCTACATATTTAGGAGCATTATATGACGAAGAATTTTATGATAACTTAGGAATAGTTTTTGAAGTAGAAGGAATTTCTGTAGAAGATGAGATTGCACCAAAAGAAACAAAAGAATTTACAATAAAATTTAAATATAAAGATGGAGTAATACCAGAAAGTAATATATTAAATTCATATATAAACTTTAAGTTTGGAAATCCAAATAGATTGATGTTAGCTAATCAAAATGATGGAACATATTTAAACAGTGGAATAGCAAGAGAACAAATAGAAAATATAAGGTTTGTATATGGAGAATTACCAAATGAAGGAGTAATATCATTTTTTGATGCATCAGAAAAAGGAAATGAAAGCATATGGGGCTATTATACAGACACAGATGGAAATGGAATGTATGAGCTAACATTTACAAGTACAGAACCAATTTATGCAAATATAAATTCAGGTTACTTATTCTATGATTTACTAAATGTGAAAACAATAAATTTTGATAATTTTTCAACCAAAGGAACAACAAATATGCAAGCAATGTTTGCATTAAGTGAAGAAAATTATTGGGAATATAAAGATATGCTACTGGAAGAAATAATAGGGTTAGAAAAGTTTGATACAAGTCAAGTAACAGATATGGGATGGATGTTTTATGGCTGTGGTCTTCTAAAAAACTTAAATTTGAGTAGTTTTAATACAAGTCAAGTAACAAATATGATTAGTATGTTTGACTCTTGTTATACTTTATCCAATATAGATTTAAGTAGTTTTGATACAAGTAAGGTAGTAGATATGAGTTTTATGTTCGCTTATTGTAGAAATTTAATAAATTTAAATTCAAGTAGTTTCAACACAAGTAATGTAGTAACAATGGAGTCGATGTTTGATAATTGTCAATCAATAACCAATATAGATGTAAGTACATTTGACACAAGTAATGTAACAGATATGAGCTATATGTTTTACAACTGTGAAAGTATTTCAAATATAGATTTAAGTAATTTTGATACAAGTCAGGCAATTACATTAGAAGCAATGTTCAGCGGATGTATTTCTGTAAAAGATTTAGATGTAACAAAATTTGATACGAGAAATGTTACTAACATGGACGAAATGTTTTGTTATTGTAAAGAATTAACAAGTATTGATGTAAGTAATTTTAATACAGAAAATGTATCGAAAATGAATTATATGTTTTCGGGAGATAATAATACGGGTTATATGAAGTTAAAAGAAATAAAAGGATTAGAAAATTTTGATACAAGTAAAGTAACTTTAATGTATGCTATGTTTTGGAATTGCCCAGAATTAATACAATTAGATTTAAGTAATTTTAATACATCAAAAGTAACGGATATGAGCAGAATGTTTGGATGTAATGGTACAGCAATGAAATTAGAAAAAATATATGTAAGTGAATATGATGAATCAACAAATACAGGTTGGACAACCAAAAGTGTTACAAATTCAGAATATATGTTTACAAACTGTACAAGTTTAGTAGGAGGATTTGGAACTGTATTTGATTCATCACATATAGACAAAGAATATGCAAGAATAGATAAATATGGAGAACCAGGCTACTTAACAAATAAAAATCCTGTAGAAAACAGATTAAAATACTCTAATTATCAATCATCAACTTTTATGGATAGTGGAGTAGAAAAAAGCAAAATTGAAACAGTAAGCTTTAAATATGGAGAAGTACCTAGTGAAGGAGTTATATCACAATTTGATGCCTCAGAAAAACAAGATGGAAGTATAACAGGATATTATACAGACACAGATGGTAATAATTTATATGAATTAACATTTGTAAGTAAAGACACAATTTATGCAAATATAAACTCTAGTAATTTATTTAGAGGATTAACAAAATTAAAAAGTATTGATTTTGAAAACTTCAACACAAAAGGAACAAGTGATATGTCTTATATGTTTGTTGGATGCAATGAATTAACAGTTTTAGATGTAAGTAATTTTAACACAAGTAATGTTACTAATATGGAAGTAATGTTTGGTGGATTAAGTGTAACAAATTTAGACTTAAGTAATTTTGACACAAGAAACGTAACGAATATGGGTTCTATGTTTGAAGGTTGTAGAAATTTGACAAATCTAAATTTAAGTAGTTTTGATACAAGTCAAGTAACAGATATGAGCTATATGTTTAATCGATGTGCTTCAATATCAAAATTAGATATAAGTACTTTTGAAACAGGTAATGTAACTGTTATGTTTCGCATGTTTACAAGTTGCTCAAATTTGCAAAGTTTAGATGTAAGTAATTTTGATACAAGTAATGTAACTAATATGTCTTTTATGTTTGCAAGTTGCTCAAACTTGCAAAGCATAGATGTAAGTAATTTTGATACAAGTAATGTTACTATGATGACTGGAATGTTTGGAACAGTAACTATGAATGGAGAAATAATGTCTATAACAGAAATCAAAGGACTAGAAAACTTTAAAACAAATAAAGTAACTGACATGGGAGGGATGTTTGCTAATTGTATTAATTTGAAGTATATAGATATAAGTAATTTCGATACAGAAAACTTAAAAAGTGCAGAATTTATGTTTATAAATTGCAGAAATATAACAGAATTAAATTTAAAGAACTTTAGAACAGATAATGCAGGTTATATAGATGGTTTATTTATGGGATGCTCTTCACTAAAAGAGATAGATATAAGTAGCTTTAATACAAGCAAAGTACAATACACTAATTATATGTTTGATGGTTGCACAAATCTAAAAACAATATATGTAAGTGAATATGATGAGACAACAGATACTGGCTGGACAACAAAAAATGTTGTAAATTCAGATAGAATGTTTACAGGTTGTACAAGTCTAGTAGGAGGAAATGGAACAGTATTTGATTCTACGCATATAGATGCAACATATGCTAGAATAGATAAAGCAGGAGAACCAGGATATTTTACAAATATAAATGATAAACAATAAATATAAATAATAAAAAGATAAGGTAGTGTAAATAAAAAAATTTACACTACCCAAAGATAAAATTAAAAAAGAGAGGAAACATATGAAAAAAGATAAAAGATTAATAATATTTGAAGTAATATTATTATTAATAATAATATCAGCAATGTTTTTTAATAAAATAATAACAAGACAAATTTTAGCAATAATATTATTAATTTATACGATTTTAAATAAAGTACTTGTCAAAAATGATAAAATAGGTTATTCTAATAGTAGAAATTTTACAATAATGTTAACAATAATTGGACTAGTATATGTAGGCTTTTTATATTTCTTAGGAATATTTGCAGGCTTTTATCGTTCTACAGTACAATTAACATTATGGTCAATAGCCAATTATATAATACCATTTATAATTATTATAATATCATCAGAAATAACAAGAAAAAATTTATTATTAAGAGAAAACAAGATATCACAATATATAATAGTTATAGCAATGGTAATGTTAGATGTTGTAATAAATACAAATATATATAATTTAGATAGTGTAAATGACTATTTTACTCTAGTAACTTTTATAATTATAACATCAATAGCAAACAACATATTTTTTAATTACAGTGTAAAAAAATTCAGAAATGCAACAGCTATAATAATATATAAAATAATAACAACATTATATATGTATTTTATACCAATAACACCAGATATATACATATTTTTAGAATCAGTATTTAAACTAATATTACCATATATTATGTATGCAATTGTACAAACATTTTATGGAAAAAAAGAGGAAATAATTTCAACAAAACATAAAAGAAGAGATACTGTAATTTTAATAATAAGTATAATAATAATAGTTCTAATAATAATGTTAGTATCATGCAAATTTAAATTTGGAGCATTAGTAGTAGGTTCAGCAAGTATGACAGGAACAATAAATAAAGGAGATATTATTATATATGAAAAATATGAAGAAGAAGAACAAGTAAAAGTAGGAAGTGTTATAGTATTCAATAATGATGACACAAAAATTATACACAGAATAATAGACAAAAAAACAGTAGGAGGAAAACTAATATATTACACACAAGGAGATGCTAATCAAACTAAAGATGAAGGCTATAGAGTATATGAAGATATATATGGACAAGTAAAATTAAGAATACCATATATAGGTTATTTTACATTATGGATTAATGATTTGTTGGGAGGAAGTAAATAATGGAAAAGAATAGTCAAGAGAAGAAAATATTAAGACATCAAAGAAAAAGACGAAATAACAAAATAAAACTTGGCTTAAGTAGTATTATATTAATAGTTTTAGGAGCACTAATAATTTTAAGCTATTTTAAAACAAATACAAACGAGTATAATAAATATACCGAAAATGCAAATGTAAATTATGATGTAGAATTAAAGCAAAATGATTATTATCCAGAAGATTATGAATTCGAAAATAATACATTAATAGCAACACTAATAAATAATTTAAATATAAATTTTAATTATAATTTAAAATTAGAAGAAAAACAGGAATATACATATAGTTATAAAATAACAGCAAAAACAAAAGTACAAAGTGAAGATGATAGTACAACAATATATGAAACAACAGATGAATTAGTAAATAAAGAAGAGCAAACTTCTAATTCAGAAAATTTAAATATAATTGAAAATATAAAAATAAATTATGATGAATATAATGATAAAATTAGTAAATTTGTAAAACTTTACAGTTTAAACGAAACTAATAATATGCTAGAATTGAATATGGAAGTTAAAATAATAAACAAATATGATGGAACACAAATAAATAAAGAAAAAAATGTAATGACATTAACTATACCATTAACAACAAAAACTGTAAATATTAGTATAGGACAAAATGTAATACAAGACGAAGGGCAAATACTATCAAAAAAAGGTGAATATTCACAAGAAGATGTAAAATATTTGTTAGTAATTGGAATAATAATAGAATTAATTGGAATTTTAATTTTTATAAAATTTATAAAATACTTATTTGAAACAAGAAGTGCAGAAACAATGTATGACCAACAATTAAAAATGATATTGTTTAATTATAAGAATTTTATACAGCAAACAAACAATAAAGTAAATGAGAATGATTATAAAGTAATACAAATAAATACATTTAATGAAATGATTGGATTAAGAGATACAATACAATCACCAATATTAATGTATACAGTAGAAAATGAAAGAAAAACATATTTTACAATAATAAAAGATGGACTATTATATAAATATATATTAGGTTCTAATGAAATAAGAGAAGAACTAAGAAAAATTGCAGCACAAAAAAAGAAAAAATAAAATTAAAAATTGAAAAAATTTTAGTATAAAAACAAACTAAATAAAAATATAGAACAATTACAACAATTTTACTAACTTTGATAAATATACATACACCAAAAAGTGTATATTTATTTATATATAAACTAAGGTTTTATAAATTTTTAAAATTTGTAAAAAAACCAAAGATAAAAGGGAGGTGAAGAACATGAATCAAAATTCAGGAAAAACAAAAACAATAATATGGGTAACATTATTATTAGCTGTTGTAGTAATAGGAATTGGATATGCAACAATATCAGCAACAAACTTAAATATTTCTGGTACAGCTTCAGCAACAGGAGATACAACAGACTTTGTTGTAAAATTTGATGATTCTGTTGAAATAGCTACAGCTGGACAAGGTACAACATCAGGAGATATTGTAAATGATACTACTGCTACAATGACTGTAGAAGGATTATCAGCAGCTGGTGAAAAAGCATCTGCTACATATACTATAAAAAATGAAAGTCAAGCTTTATCAGCAGATTTAACAGCACAAGCAAGTATAACAAATACAGAATACTTTGATATAAGCTATTCTTTTGGTAAGACATCAATAGATACAGGAGATACTACAACATTAACAGTTACTGTAACATTAAAGAAAACAGTAATTGAAGATTTAGACCCTGCAGACTTAACAGTTACAATTACAGCAACACCAAAACAACCATAGTAATAATAAAAATAAGAGCAATACTAATAAGTATTGCTTTTAATTTTGCCTAAAATACTTGACGTAAAATGGATAAGAGTATATAATGTAAAATATTGAAATATAAGATATAAAATTATTTATTTAATAAAAATATACACCTTAAAGAAAGGAATAGAAGTTTTTATGAGAACATCAAAAATGGGAATGAAAAATATAAAATTAAGCAATTTAGATGAAATGTATCCAGCACAAGATATATTAATGCAAACAGGACAAATAAAACAATATGGAAGTGGAGTATATGCATATGATAATATACCACTAAAAGTACAAGACAATATAGAAGAAATAATAAAAAAGAATTTTAATAAATCAGATTATATAGAAGTACAAATGCCAATAATTCAATTAGATGAAATATGGAAAAGATCTGGTAGATATGACCAATATTTAGAAGAAGGAGTTACAATGATTTCAGAAACAGATAAAGGAACATACTGTTTAGCTCCAACAGCAGAAGAAGCAATAACAATATTTTCAGAAAACAGAATAACTTCTCATAAACAAATGCCAGTAGGTTTTTACCAAATTGGACCAAAATTTAGAAATGAAATAAGAAATAGAGGATATTTACTTAGAGGAAAAGAATTTTTAATGTTTGATTTATACACATTTGATAAAGATGAAGAATCAATGTTAAAAAATTATAATAAAGTAAAAGAAACATATTTTAAAACATTTAAAGAAATTGGGCTAGATATTGTTGCAGTTGCCGCTAATAATGGAACAATGGGTGGAAATAACTCAGAAGAAATTATGGCATTATCAAAAATTGGAGAAGACACAATTTTATATGATGAACAAACAAATCAAGGATTAAATGTAGAAGTATTAGAAAAAGAAGATGCTGAGAACTATTTAAAAGAAAATTATAATATTGAAAATATAAAAAATCTAAAAGAACAAAAAGCATGTGAATTAGGACATATATTTGCATTAGGAACAAAATATTCAGAATCAATGGACATTAAATTTATAGATGACCAAAATAATCGTAAACCTTTTTATATGGGATGTTATGGAATAGGAGTAAGCAGAGTATTAGGTTTAATTTATGAAAACAATATTATTAAAGAAAATGGAAATGTTGTAGGATATTCTCTACCATTATCAGTAACACCATATTATTTATATATTATAAGTAATGATAAAAAAGTAGATGTAGCAGAAAAATTATATAATCAATTTTTAGACAAAGATGTAGAAGTTATATTAGATGATGTAAAAGGCTCTATAGGAGAGAAAATAAGAAAAGCAAAAATATTAGGAATTCCATATATAGCAATAATGGGAAATAATACAGAAGACGGATTTGTTGAAATAGAAAGAACAAAAGATGGAGAAAAAAAGACTATGAAAATAGAAGAAGTAATAGAAAAAATTAAAGAAATGAAAGATACAAAAAAAGATATTAATTTAGAATAATTTAAAGATTTAAACTGATTTTAAGGTCTAAATTGAAAATGTGTTAGATTTTTTAGTAATAAATTTAATTTTAACTAATATGGTATGGTCTTGTGAGAGGAAGTAAAAAATGGAAAAGGAAAAATTAGAGCAAATTATAGAAGCAATGTTATTTTCAGCAGGTAGAGTAGTAACAGAAAAAGAACTAATGGTAACATTAGAAATAAGTAGAGACAAAATTCATGAAATTATTAGTGATATGCAAAGAAAATATGAAGATAGAGGGTTACAAATTATAAAAGTAGAAGAAGGATACCAACTATGTAGTAAACCAGAATTTTATAAATATATATACCCAATAATAGATAATAGAACAAAACCTAATTTATCTAATGCAGCATTAGAAACACTAGCAATAATTGCATATAACCAAAGAGCTACAAGACCAGAAATAGATGCTATTAGAGGAGTAAGTTCTGATGCAACAATTTATAAATTATTAGAATATGGATTAATAGAAGATGCAGGAAAAGCTGATTTACCAGGAAGACCAACCACATATAAAACAACTCCAGAATTTTTAAAAATGTTTGGTTATTCAGATTTAAGTAAACTACCTAAATTACCAAAATACAAATTAGATTCTAATAGACAAATTGTAATTGATGACTTATTAGAAGAATAAAAATTTAAATAAATATAAAAAAATAGTTGTAAAAAAATCCAAAAATTGATATACTTATAAAAGCAAGAGTATATCTTGAATAAAAATAAGAAAGGAAAGTGTGTAATTATGGAAGAAAACAATCAAAACAATGAACCAAATGTACCAATTGAAGAAATTGATGAAGGAAACAATGGTATAAAAATTGCAAATGATGTAATATCTGTAATTGCTGGAATTGCAGTAGCTGAAGTTCAAGGAGTTGCAAGTATGGCAGGAGGATTTGCAGATGGAATTACACAAGTATTTAGTGGAAAGAAAAATTACAGTAAAGGTATAAAAGTAGAAGCTGATGACAAAGATGTTAAAATAGATGTAAACATAATTGTAGAATATGGCTCTAGAATACCAGATGTAGCATATGAAATACAAAAAAGAGTAAAAAAATCAGTTGAAAATATGACAGGACTTAGAGTAGAAGAAGTAAATGTACATGTACAAGGAGTAAAAACAGAAAAAGAAACAGAAGAAAAAGATGAACCAAAAGAAGAAACAAATGAAGATATAGGAATGCAACAATAGAAGATTCTAAAGATAGGCATGAAAGAAGGAAATATCAAAACTGAATCATGCCTTTTTATAATACAATAGGAAAATATAATTTTCCTATTGTATAAAAAGCTACAATTGCTAGCCCTTTGAGTTTTTTTCCTTTTAGTCGAAAACTCAAATCGGGTGAGAACAAATTAAGAAAAAAAGGAGTAAAAATAATGAAATTATTAGAAAGAATTGTATTAGTAGTTTATTCATATATAATATTATTACTAGCAGTAATGTTGTGTTTATTAATTTTTAGATGGATGCCATTTGATGTTGCAACAAATATTCTTGAAAATTTAGTAGAAGAAGAAACTTTATCAAAAGTTACATTAGTTGTATCTGCTATATGCATGTTACTTTCTTTAAAATGTATATTTTTTGATTCTCATTCTAAAGAAATCGAAAAAGAATCAAATGGAATTTTACTAAAAAACGAAAATGGACAACTTTTAATAACAAAAGAAACATTAGATAATATGGTAAAATCAGTTGTATATGGATTTGATAGTATACAAGAATGTACACCTAAAATATCAGTAAATGATAATAATGAAATATCAATAACATTACAAATAGTAATAGATAATAATAATGTAATATTAAAAGATTTAGCAAGTAATTTACAAACAAGAGTAAAAGAAGAATTGAAAAAAACATCAGATTTAGATGTAAAAGAAGTAAATATAAAAGTTATTGATTTAAACAAAAAAGAGAAAAATACAAAAGCTGAATAATAAAACTTAAAAATAAAGAGAAAAGATTAAAAATAAATCTTTTCCAACCAAATTTTAGCATTAGGAAGGAATGAGATTAATTATGGATGGATTCAAAAATTTTATAACAAAATATATGGGGGCAATTATAGGTATAATTGTAGCAATACTAATTTTATGTACAAAATTATATGATTTTATTATAGGCTGTGTTGTTATTATATTAGGAGCTTTTATAGGAAATTATGTACAACAAAACAAATATGTTGTTAAAGAAAAATTAAAAAACTTTATTGATAGATTATAAAATATTAAGATTATATAGAAGGGAGAATGTTAGTAAAACTAACATATAAAAAAATGAAAAGATCAGCAATTAGAGAACTTGCATTCAAATTAATTTATAGTATAGAACTTCAAAAAGCAGAAGATATTGATGAACAAATAGAATTATATTTTGAATGTGAAAATATAGTGGAAAATGATGCAAAAGAATATATAATAGATGCAATAAAAGGTATAAATGAACATAAAGAAGAAATTAATGAACTAATTAGAAAAAATCTAAAAGCTGACTGGTCTTTAGAAAGAATTTCTAAAATAGATTATAGTATATTAAAACTTGCTATTTATGAAATTAAATATAAAGAAATTCCATTTAAAGTTGCAATTAATGAAGCTTTAGAAATAGCTAAAAAATATGGAGAAGCAACTTCCAAAAACTTTGTAAATGGTATATTAGCAAGTATTGTTAAAGAACAATAAAAATAGAATTAAATAAACAATTTTTATTTTGTTTGTTTTAATTAGATTTTTTTAGATACATAAAACAAACTAAAATGTAACAATTTCTGTGGAGGTACTAATGAAATATAATGCAGTAACTGTAACACAATTAAATAAATATTTAAAAGATAGATTTGATGAAGATGAAAATTTAAATGCAATACTTGTAAAAGGGGAAATATCTAATTTTAAAAATCATTATACAGGTCATTTATATTTTACATTAAAAGATGAAACATCATTAATAAAATGCATAATGTTCAAAAGTTATGCAGAAAAGTTACAATTTAAACCAAAAGATGGAATGAAAGTTATGGTATTTGGAACTGTTTCTGTATTTGAAAGAGATGGTGTTTATCAAATTTATTCTAAAAATATGATTGAAGATGGAATTGGAGATTTACACGAAAAATTTGAACAATTAAAAGCTAAATTAGAAGAAGAAGGTTTATTTGATGCACAACATAAAAAGCCAATACCAATGTTTCCTAAAGTTATAGGTGTACTTACTTCTCAAACTGGTGCAGTTATTAGAGATATTATTAATGTATCTAGCAGAAGAAATCCAAATGTATATATAAGATTATTACCTGTTCCAGTACAAGGACCAGGGGCAGGAGAGCAAATTGCAGAAAAAATAAAAATTATGAATGACAAAAAATTAGCAGATGTTTTAATAATAGGTAGAGGTGGTGGCTCTTTAGAAGACTTATGGCCATTTAATGAAGAAATTGTAGCAAGAGCTATTTATAATTCAGAAATACCTATTATTTCTGCAGTTGGGCATGAAACAGATTTTACAATAGCAGATTTTGTGGCAGATTTAAGAGCACCAACACCATCTGCAGCAGCTGAATTAGCTGTTCCAGATATTTTTGAATTAAAACAAAAAATACAAAATTATCAAAATAGATATAGAATAGCTCTAAAAAAGAAATTAGAAGTTATGAAACTTAGACTTGAAAAAATAATGAAATCACGTGCATTTACAGACCCAAAAAGAAAGATATTAGACAATTCTATTTTATTAGATAATTTAGTAAAAAGACTAGAAAAAACAATTAAAGATTTACAAAATACCAAAACTAATAAATATAAAGAATTAATTGCTAAATTAGATACATTAAGCCCTTTAAAAACATTAGTTAGAGGTTATAGTTTAACAGAAAAAGATGGTAAAATTGTAAAAAGTGTAAAACAAATTAATAAAAAGGATATTATATCAATTAGATTTACTGATGGAAAAAAAGAAGCCCAAATATTATAAAAATATAATTTTTAAAATAAATAAAGATATGATTTTTTAATGAATAAAAATATAATTTTTAAAACAAATAAAGATATGATTTTTTAATGAATAAAAATATAATTTTTAAAATAAATAAAAATGTATTTTTTTGTACTTAAGAAAGGAAGAATTAAAATGGGAATTAGGGAGAAACAAAATTTTTTAACAATAATTATAATTATATCAATTATAGCTATTATAGTAATTTTATCTTATATTATTTATCCTGAACTCGTAAAAAAACAAGTAGATGAAAATATTAATAATGGAACAGAAAGTACTACAGAAGTTAAAACAGAAAATACAACACCAGTAACAGAAAGTACACAATCAACAGAAAGTACAGAAAACACACAATCTACACAAACAACTCAAACACTTCCTACAGAAAATACTGAAAATACAACAGCTACAGTAGGTCAAGAAGAGATTGATAGCCAACAAGACAGTACAGGTAATGAAACTAAATCTAAAGAAGAAAGAGCTATCGAATTAGCAAAAAAAGAATGGGGAGAAACAGACACAAGTGTTGACTATACAATAGAACAAAAAGATGGAAATAAATATTATATATCTGTAAAAAAAGGTACAATAGTTCAATTATGGTATGAAGTAGATACAGAAAATTGGACAATATCACAATATTAAAAAATAAATTTTAAATAATTATTATATATTTTAAAAGATGTATAATAAAAAAATTATTATATATTTTAAGAGATGTATAATTAAAAAAATATTATATATTTTAAAAGAAGTATAATTAAAAAATTATTATATATTTAAATATATATAAAAAAATATAATTAATTTGAAATGAATTTAGAAAGGAATGAAATTTTAATGAAAGTATATGACTTAGCAAATGAATTAGCACAAGAAATAAAACAATCTCAAGAATATGTTACATTTAAAACTGCAAAAGAGGCAATAAACTTAAATTTAGAATTAAAAAATAAAATAGACGAATTTGAAAAAGCTAGATATGAAGCACAAATAATAGCATTACAAACAGGAAAAGATGATGATAATAAAATGAAACATGTTCAAGAATTGTATGGAGAACTAATTCAAAATGAAGAGGCAAGTAAATATTTTGATGCAGAAATAAGATTTAATGTTTTAATTGCTGATGTAAACAAAATAATTGGAGAAACCGTACAAGATTTATTAAAATAAAAATTAAAATTTCAATTTAAATATAGAATTACAATAAAAATTAAGTTTATATATTTTAAATTAAAATATATATTTAAAAAAATAATTATTTCTTCAAATTAAAGGTAGACAAAAAACAAATAATAACAATGAAATAACATATAAAAAGGATAAAAAATGGAATTAATAATTATAATAATATCAATTATTTCTATAATTATTTTAAATATTTTAATGTCATCTAATATAAAAAAGATGAAAGAAATAGCAACAAATGAAAAATTAAATAAATTAACAGAAAAATATCCATCAAATATAGAAATATGTAAAGAATTATTAGAAAAAGTAGATAATAAAAATGTAAAAATAGAAGAAAATGTTAATTCTGAAACAACATTATATATTGCAATTTCAAATAAAATATTAATAGGAAATATGCACAATAGTTTTACAAGAATACAAACAATTGCACATGAATGTTTACATTCTGTACAAGATAGAAAACTACTAATTTTTAATTTTGTATTTTCCAATATATATTTTTTATATTATATAATTTGTTGCATTTTAATAATATTAAAATACTTACCAAATGAATTATTATTTTTGAATATTTTTTTAATTCTAAGTTTTATTTACTATACGATTAGAATATTTTTAGAAAATGATGCAATGATTAAAGCAGAATATTTAGCAAAACAATATTTAGAAGAAAAAAATATATCAAATAAAATAGAAATAAAAGAAATTGTAAAAGGATTTAAAGATTTAAATAAAGAGATTATAAAGTCAACAAATGTTAATTTATTTACTAAAATTATGACAAAAGTTGTAATTTTTAATCTTCTGGCATTGATTTTTTAATAAATTTATGTTAAAATAACCAAGTACAAGCAAAAAAGCAAAATAAAATGTTTTTATTTTTTAACACCAAAAGGTATAAAAATAGAATAAAAAAACTGTTAGGAGGAATACTAAATGCAAATAGTAAAAATAATATTAATAGTAGTAGATTTAATAATATGTGTTGCATTAACAATACTAGCTATGATTCAATCTAAAGAAGATGCAGGACTATCTTCAACAATAACAGGTTCTTCTTCAAATAATTTTTTCGAAAAAAATAAAGGTAGAACAAAAGAAGGAAAACAAAAAAAATGGTCTATTATTTTAGGAATAGCATTTGTTATTGTAACAATTGCACTTTCTATTATTTATATAGCATAGTATTTTAAGCGGTTCACTAAAAAGAGTCGCTTTTTATTTTTATACAATAAGAAAGGAAATAAATAAAAGATGGAAAATTTAATAGGCATATATAGAAAAAATCAAAAAGGTTTTGGATTTGTAAAATTAGAAAATCAAGAAGAGGAAATATTTATATCAAGAGACAATTGTATGAATGCACTAAATGGAGACACAGTAGAAATAAAAATAATAGGAGAAAAACAAGAAAATCCAAATTTAAGATTTAACCAAAACGAGAATTTAAAAAAACAAAAAACAGGCAATATTAGTGATGATATAAGTAAAGGAAGCAAAAAGCAAGAAGGAAAAATAATAAAAATAATAAGACATGAAAAAGATACTATTGTAGGAACATTCCAAAAAAACAGAAATTTTGGATTTGTAGTTCCAGATGACAAAAATTTTGGAACAGACATATTTATTTCCAAAAACAATTGGGGAAAAGCAAGAAACAAGCATAAAGTTTTAGTAAAAATACTAAAATATCCAGAAAGAGGAAAAAATGCAGAAGGAAAAATTATAGAAGTACTTGGTGGAGTAAATCAAGCAGGGGTAGATATGTTATCTTTAATAAAACAATATGAACTACCAGCTGAATTTCCAGAAGAAGTTGTAAATGAAGCAAAAGCATTTGGAAATAAAATAGATAATTTAGACATAAAAAACAGAAAAGACTTACGTAATGACATAATATTTACAATAGATGGAGAAGATGCAAAAGATTTAGATGATGCAATACATGTAGAAAAACTAGAAAATGGAAATTATAAATTAGATGTTCATATTGCAGATGTTAGTTATTATGTAAGAGAAAAAACAGAATTAGATAAAGAAGCATATTTAAGAGGAACAAGTATTTACATGTTAGGAAGAGTTATTCCAATGTTACCAAGAGAACTTTCTAATGGAATTTGCAGTTTAAATGCAGGAGAAGATAGATATACTTTATCATGTTCAATGGAAATTACTCCAAAAGCCAAAATAGTATCTTCTGATATATATAAAGGAATTATAAGAGTAACAGAAAGAATGAGTTATACAGATGTACAAAAAATATTAGATAGATCAGATAAAGAAGTATTAAAAAAATATGAAAAATACATTTCACATTTTGACTTAATGGC
The DNA here is from genome assembly GCA_944388045.1 of uncultured Clostridia bacterium. GTDB lineage: Bacteria > Bacillota > Clostridia > TANB77 > CAG-508 > CAG-269. The sequence goes on from CALXHG010000004.1 coordinate 26,266, forward strand.
AGAACTAGCAACAATACTAAAAAATAAAAGGCAAGAAAATGGATATTTAAATTTAGATATACCAGAAAGCAAGATAACACTAGATATAAATGGATATGCAATAAATGTAGAAAAATACCAAACATATTTTGCAAATGAAATAATAGAACAATTTATGCTAATAGCAAATGAAACAGTAGCAGAAAAATTTTATTGGTTACAAGCACCATTTATTTACAGAAATCACGAAGCACCAGATGTAGACAAAGTAAAAGAATTAAATAAAATGTTATATAATTTTGGTTATAAAATAAAAATATCAAAAGAAGAAATAATTTATCCAACAGAATTTTCTAAAATATTAGAAGATGTAAAAGGCAAAGACGAAGAAAAAGTAGTATCAAATATAATATTAAGAACTTTAAGAGTTGCAAAATATGAAGCAATAAATAAAGGTCATTTTGGAATAGCCAGCAAATACTATTGCCATTTTACTTCACCAATTAGAAGATACCCAGATTTGTTTATACACAGAATAATATCAAAATATTTAGAAGATGATTACATGGTAAAAGATTTCTGGAAAAAGAAATATGAAAAAAGGGCAGAAAAGAGAGCAGAAAATTGTTCAGAAAGAGAAAGAACGGCAACAAAAGTAGAAAGAGAAGCAGAAGATATTAAAAAAGCTGAATATATGGAAAATAAAATTGGAGAAGAATATAATGGAATTATATCATCTGTTACAAATTTTGGTATTTTCGTAGAGTTAGACAATACTATAGAAGGTCTAATTAGATACGAAAAACTTGGAGATGAATATTTTATTTATAATGAAGAAAGAAAAGAAGCAATAGGAGAAAATTCTCATAAAATTTATAAAATAGGAGATAAAGTTAAAATTAGAGTTGCAAATGCAAATAAACTATTAAGACAAATAGATTTTGAAATTGTAGAATAAGAACAAAAAAGAAAATCTTTGATTTTCTTTTTTAAAAACAATAGCAGGCTTTGAAATGCTATAAACATATAACATTTCAAAGCCTACTTTAAAAATTACAAAATTTTCTTTACAAAGTTTTTTTATAAAGCTAAATTCTTTAAAAATTTATATAAAAAATTATATTAAATATTCTATTTCAGAATAAACAACATCAATGACATTTTCTAATATATCTTTTGGCAATTCTTCTATTACTTGATATGTTCTACTGTTTAAATCTAATGCCTTTAAATGTTCGCATAATATTACTCCAGTTGTTTTGGTTCTATCATCTAATGGAATGTGTAAAGGAAAGTTATTATTTGTATTAGTAATAGGGCAAACAATAGATAATTTAGTTTTTTCATTAAATATATTATTACTTATTACAACTGCTGGTCTATATCTAGCTTGTTCATGCCCGCTTTTGTGGATTAAAATTAAGTTTTATAATAGATCCTTGTTTTACCATATTTCTTCTCCTTTTGGTTCTCCCCAGTCAATCTTTTCTGGTTCATAATTTCTTTTATAATTTTTAAACAATTCCTTTATATTTTTTCTTTTTCTGTCTTTTGTTTTTTCTATAATTAATTTACCATTATCTACTTTAATTTCAATTTGTTCATTTTCAGACCAGTTTACACTATCTAATAACATTTTAGGTATTCTGATTCCTTGACTATTTCCCCATTTTTGAATAGTAGTTGTCATTTTAATCAACTCCTTTCGTATATACATAGTATATACTATTTAAAAAAAAAGTCAATATAAATTATAAAATATAACAAAATTTTTTTATATTCTTGAAATTTTATTTTTATAGTGATATATTAAAGATGTTTAAATTTATTAAATATATTCATAATATATATAATAAATTTAATTTTCAAAAGAGGAAAGGAACTTAAGAAAATGGCAAATGAAAAAAAAGAAGATGTAAACATTAACAAAATCTATGGAAAATTATGTCATGAATCAAAAGAAGAATTTATTTCAAAATATCAAGTAAATGAAAATGGTTTAACAGATGCACAAGTATTTGAGAGACGTCAAAAATATGGATATAATGAGGTAACACAAAATAAACCAAAAAAGTGGTATCATTACTTTTTAGAAAGTCTATTTACACCATTTAATAGTATATTAATAGGAATTGCATTTGTATTATGCTACACAGATATATATTTAGCAGAAAATCCTAATTATGCAAATATTATAGTAATATGTGTTCTAGTTATAGTAAGTACACTGTTAGACTTTATTTCTGAATATAGGTCAAACAAATCAGCAGAAAAATTAAAACAATTAGTTGCAACAACTGCAACAGTTATAAGAAATGGAGAAAAACAAAAAGTTCCATTTAAAGAATTAGTAGTAGGAGATATAATAAGCCTTTCTGCAGGAGATATGATACCGGCAGATTTAAGAATTATAGAATCTAAAGATTTATATGTTGGACAATCTAGTTTAACAGGAGAATCTGATGCTGTAAAAAAAGTAGAAGAAACAGAATTAGACCCAAATGAAAAAATTGATAGCATATCAGATATAGATACTATATGTTTTATGGGAACAAATGTTATTAGTGGTAGTGCAAAAGGTGTTGTAGCATTAACATCTGATGACACCTATTTTGGAAAAATAGCACATACATTAACAAGTGGAAAACCAAAAACAATATTCCAAAAAAATATAGAAAATATAAGTAAACTTCTAATTAGATTTATGCTTATTTTAATACCTATAGTATTTATATTTACAGTACAAAAACATAGTATTATAACATCATTTACATTTGCTGTAGCAATTGCAATATGTATTACACCTTTGCTACTTCCAGTAATTTTATCAACAAGTTTATCTAAAGGTGCATTAAAAATGTCCAAAAAGAAAACAATTGTAAAAAAATTGGATTCTATACAAAATTTTGGAGCAATGAATGTTTTATGTACAGATAAAACAGGTACTCTAACAGAAGATAAAATAGTTTTAGAAAAATATTTAGACATAACAGGTAATACAGATTTAAATGTTTTAAAATATACATTTTTAAATTCATATTATCAAACAGGTTTAAGAAGTAATATTGATGAAGCAGTAATAAAACATGTTAATGAACATGGAATTGGAGAATATGCTTCTCAATTTAAAAAAGTTGACGAAATTCCATTTGACTTTTCAAGACGTCGCTTATCTGTTATTGTAAGTGATGGAAACAAAAATCAAATGGTTACAAAAGGAGCACTAGAAGAAATATTAAGTATATCAACAATGGTTGAATATCAAGGGCAAATAACACCTATAACAAATGCAATAAAAGACAATTTACATGAGTTTACAAAAGAATTAAATAAACAGGGCTTACGTGTAATAGCTGTTTGCAAAAAAGATGTACCACTTGAACATGAGCATTTTGTTGTATCAGATGAAAAAAATATGGTATTAATAGGTTTTATAGGATTTTTAGATCCTCCAAAAGAAAGTGCAAAATCTTCTATAGAACAATTAAACAAAAATGGTATTAGAGTAGTTGTTTTAACAGGAGATAATGTAGAAATTACAAGATGTATTTGTGATAAAGTAAATATTAAATCTAAAGTTATTGCAACAGGTAGCCAAATAGATAGACTTTCTGATAATGCTTTAAGAAGATTAATAAAAAGATGTAATATATTTGCTAAACTTTCTCCTATACAAAAAGCTCGTATAGTAAGACTTTTAAAAGCAAATGGTAATACAGTTGGATATATGGGAGATGGTATTAATGATAGTCCATCATTAATAAATTCTGATGTTGGAATATCTGTTGATACAGCTGTGGATATAGCAAAAGAATCTGCAGATATAATTTTACTAGAAAAAGATTTACACATTTTACTTGACGCAGTAAAAGAAGGACGTCATACTTTTGCAAATTTAATGAAATATATAAAACTTGCTGCAAGTTTTAACTTTGGAGAAGTTATATCTGTAATAATTGCTAGTATATTTTTACCATTCTTACCAGAAACACCTATACAATTACTAGTTGAAGGTCTTTTATATGATTTTGGACAATTAACTTTACCTTTAGATAATGTTGATGAGGAATATTTAACAAAACCTAAATCTTTTAATATAAAACAATTAAAAAACTTTATGTTATTTATGGGACCTTTAAGCTCAATATTTGACTTAATTGTATTTGCGATTGTTTGGTATACTTTTGGAATTCATGAAGTTGCAGTATTCCAAAGTATATGGTTCTCTTATAGTGTAGTATCTAACTTAGTTGGATTACATGTTATTAGAACAGCTAAAGTACCATTTAAAGAAAGTCATGCATCAAAAGCAGTATATGCTTCATCTATTGCTTTAAGCATAATAGCAATGATATTCCCATTCACATTTATAGGAAAAGCAATAGGTCTTGCACCTTTAGCACCTATACATTTTACAGTAATTATTGGTGTACCAATTTTATATTGTATTGTAGCAGTATTTGCTAAAAAATTCTATATTAAAAAATATGGAGAGTGGATCTAATAATATTAATTAGGACAGAAATATTGACAAAAATATATCATATTATATAATGTAATGGATAAACTAAAGATATAAGCTAGTTCAAAAAATACATATTTTAGGACAAAAGCTTATGGAAAGGAATGAAGATAAATGGAAAATCAAAACCCTGAAGAAGAAATAAGAGTTAGACAAATGATAGATGAATTAATGAGAAAAGCGAAAATAGCATCACAAGAATATTTAAAATTAGACCAACAAACAGTTGATAATATTACAAAAGCAATGTCAATGGCAGGTCTTGAACATCATATGGAACTAGCCAAAATGGCAGTAGAAGAAACAGGAAGAGGAATATATGAAGATAAAATAACAAAAAACATGTTTGCAACAGAATATATATATCACAGTATTAAACATGAAAAAACAGTAGGAATTATAGAAGAAAATAGTGAAGATGGATATGTAGAAATAGCTGAGCCTATAGGAATTATAGCAGGAGTTACACCTGTAACAAATCCTACATCAACAACAATGTTTAAATCAATTATTTCTGCAAAAACAAGAAATGTTATTGTATTTGGATTCCATCCATCAGCACAAAAATGTAGTGTCCAAGCTGCAACAATAATGAGAGATGCTGCAATAAAAGCAGGAGCTCCAGAAAATTGTATATTATGGATAGAAGAACCATCTATATTAGCAACAAGAACATTAATGAACCATCCAGATGTTAATTTAATATTAGCAACAGGTGGAACTGGAATGGTAAAATCTGCATATTCATGTGGAAAACCTGCATTAGGTGTAGGTCCAGGAAATGTACCATGTTATATAGATAAAACTGCAAAATTACAAACATCAGTAAATGATTTAGTAATGTCAAAATCTTTTGATAATGGTATGATATGTGCATCTGAGCAAGCAGTTATAGTAGATAGGGATATATACCAAGAATTTGAAAAATTAATGAGAGAAGCTGGATGTTATTTTGTAAATCCAGAGGAAAAAGAAAAATTAAAAAATAGTATGTTTGCATTAAATGAAGATGGATATAAATTAAAATCTCATGTTCCAGGACAAAGCCCAGCTACAATTGCAAGAGAAGCGGGATTCGAAATACCAGAAGATACAAAAGTATTAGTAGTATATGAAGATGGAATAGGTAGAGAATATCCATTCTCAAAAGAAAAACTAAGTCCAGTATTAACATATTATATAGTAAATGATTCAGAAGAAGGAATAAAAAAAGCAGAACAATTACTAGAATTTGGTGGATTAGGACATTCTGCAGTAATTCATTCAGAAGACAGAGAAACAATATTAAAATTCTCAAAAACAATGAAAGCAGGAAGAATCATTGTAAATTCTCCATCAACACATGGTGCAATAGGAGACATATATAATACAAATATGCCATCATTAACACTTGGATGTGGTTCATTTGGAGGAAATTCTACAACTGCAAATGTATCAAGTGTTAACTTAATAAACATTAAAAGAGTAGCAAAAAGGAGAGTTAATATGCAATGGTTTAAAGTTCCAGAAAAAATATACTTTGAAGCTGGTTCAATATCATATCTTGAAAAAATGCCAAATATAGAAAGAGCATTTATAGTTACAGACCCAGGAATGGTAAAATTAGGATATGTAGATAGAATATTATATCACTTAAGAAAAAGAGAAAAACATGTACATTGCGAAATTTTTAGCGAAGTAGAATCAGACCCATCATTTGAAACAGTAAATAAAGGTTTATCTGCAATGAACATATTTAAACCAGATGTTATTATAGCATTAGGTGGTGGAAGTGCAATAGATGCTGCAAAAGGTATGTGGTTATTTTATGAAAATCCAGATGCAGACCCAGAAGGTCTAAAATTAAAATTTATGGACATACGTAAACGTACTTATAAATTTCCTAAAATGGGCTCAAAAGCGAAAATGGTTGCAATCCCAACTACTTCTGGAACAGGTTCAGAAGTAACTTCATTTGCAGTAATAACAGATAAAGTTAGAAATAAAAAATATCCACTTGCAGATTATGAATTAACACCAGATGTTGCAATAGTAGACCCAGATTTAGTTATGAGTTTACCAAAATCTGTAACAGCAGATACTGGAATGGATGTTTTAACACATGCATTAGAAGCATATGTATCTGTTATGGCATCAGATTATACAGACGGATTATCAGAAAAAGCTGTAGAGTTAGTAGATAAATATTTAATACAAGCATATGAACATGGAGATGACAAAATTGCAAGGGAGAAAATGCATAATGCTAGTACAATTGCAGGAATGTCATTTACAAATGCATTTTTAGGAGTATGTCATTCAATGGCTCATAAAATAGGCGCAGAATTCCACTTACCACATGGTAGAATAAATGCAATTTTACTTCCTTATGTAATTAGATATAATGCAACAAAACCAACTAAATTTGTTTCTTGGCCTAAATATGAATTCTATATTGCAGATGAAAAATATGCAATAGTGGCTAAAAAACTAGGACTTAAAGCAGATACTGTAGAAGAGGGAGTTAATTCTTTAATTACTGAAGTTCAAAAATTAAATGAAAAATTAAATATTCCTAAATCATTTAAAGATGCAGGATTAGATGAAAAAGAATTTTTAGCAAAAGTGGATTTATTAGCAGATAGAGCTTTTGAAGATCAATGTACAACAGCAAACCCTAGAGTACCTCTTGTTTCTGAAATAAAACAAATGCTATTAGATAGTTATTATGGAAAAGAAGTTTAGTTATGAGAATTTCTAATTTCTGAAATAAAACAAATGCTATTAGATAGTTATTATGGAAAAAAAGTTTAGTTATAAGAAATTCTAATAATGTACATTAAAAATATTAATTTTACAGAATATAATATATGTGCTAAAATAATATTGTAAGTTAACCAATTATGGTAATCAAATTTGATTGCCACAAAAATCAAGAGAGGTAACGTTATGAAAAAGATGAAACTGTTCGCCACCATCATTGCCATCGTTTGCACCACTTCTGCCCTTAGTGGTTGTGGTATTTTCCGGAAGGACAAAGAGCATGCCATTATCGAAGTGTCCAATGAGGCTGGAGAAGCCTACATTGATACTTCGTACAATGGTTTGGGAATGACCTGGACCGGGGAAAAGGCTGCTCTTAATGGAGCTTTGGAGATGCAATTAAAGGAAGGTGAAAAGGTTCGCATTCACTTCTGCTGCGATTCTTGTGGACACGACGAAAGGTGTGTTATTGAGGCACCTTTTGCTAAGATGTTCAAGTGCGACTGCCCTGAAGACGGAGGAGAAAACGACACAGCAAAGGAGTACTACGCAGTACTCGCAGAAATTGCCGACGAGGCTGACAAAAAAGCAGAGGATAAGGAGGACCAAAAGTAAATAACTAATCTTTATAGCCGTGGATGTTGTAACATCCACGGCTTAAATTATATAATAAATTTTTTTAATATACTAACAAAATAATCAATTTCTTCAAAAGTATTAAAATCACAAAAGGAAGTTCTTATAGCGGAATTAATAAATTCATTTGGAACATTAATTGCTTTTAAAACATGAGAAGGATTTGCATTACAGTGTTGGCATGAAGAGCAAGCAGAACCTGCAGAAACACAAATATTTTTTTCATCTAATTTTAAAATTAAATCAGAAGAATTCAAATTTAAAAACGAAACATTCAAATTCCCGAGGAAGTCTATTTTCCAAAGAACCATTAATTCGATATTTTCCTTTAAAATTATTTTCTAAACATTTTAAATAATAATTTCTTAATTTTAAAAGATATTGCATATGAGAATTTAAGTTTTTTTGTGAAATTTCACATGCTTTGCCTAAACCAACAATTTCAGCAACATTTTCTGTACCTGCTCTTTTATTATTTTCTTGATGTCCGCCATTCACAAAAGAAATAAAATCAATATCTTTTTTTACATAAAGTGCTCCAATCCCTTTTGGTGCATGAATTTTATGACCTGAAAGTGAAAGAGAATCTATTTGCATATTTTTTACATCAATTAAACAATTACCAACTGCTTGAACTGCATCTGTGTGAAAAATAATATTATATTTATGGGCTATTTTTGCAACTTCTTTAATAGGTTGAATAGTTCCAATTTCGTTATTAGCAAACATTATACTTATTAATATTGTAGTTGGTCTAATTGAATTTTCTAATTCTTTTAAATTTATAAAACCATCAGAATTAACAGGTATATAAGTTATATCAAAACCTTGAGTTTCTAAGAACTTACAAGTTTCTAAAATCGCAGGATGTTCGATTTTAGAAGTAATAATATGATTGCCTTTATTTTTATTTGCATATGCAAATCCTTTTAAAGCAGTATTATCACTCTCAGTGCCACAACTTGTAAAATATATTTCATCTGGCTCACAATTAAGTAAAGAAGCAACTTGTTTTCTAGATTTTTCAATAGCATTTTTTGAAATTTTTCCAATTTTATATAAAGAAGAAGCATTACCATAGTTTGTACTTAAATATGGTAACATTTCATTAAAAACTTCACTTTTTATTTTTGTTGTTGCAGCATTATCAAAATAGATAGTATTCATAATTTTCCATTTCACCCCCAATTTATTATATGAAAAAAAAGAAAAAAGTTTCAAAACAAACAAAAGTTCTAAATAAGCTATTTTCTAAGGAGAACAAATTTTTTGTTTATAAAATTTTTTCAAAAAATTTACAAAAAGTACTTGAAAAAAAACAAAAAATATATTATTATTTATACATAGTGGTGAAAAGTGGAGCGAAGTGGTAGAAAAGTAGAAAGGAGAACATCCAAATGTTAATTGGTGAATATGAGCATTCCCTAGATGCTAAAGGCAGATTAATAATGCCATCAAAATTAAGAATAGATATAGGAGAATCATTTATAATCACAAAAGGATTAGACGGATGTTTATTTGTATTTTCACAAAATGAATGGAACAACTTCGAAACAAAACTAAAAACACTACCACTATCAGACAAAAATGCCAGAAACTTTGTAAGATTTTTCTTATCAGGAGCAACAGTATGTGAAATAGACAAACAAGGAAGATTTTTAATACCAGCAAATTTAAGAGAATCAGCAAAATTAGATAAAGATGCAATGATTGTTGGAGTAGGAACAAGACTAGAAATATGGAACAAAGAAATTTGGCAAAAATGTGAAGAAAATATATCTGCAGATGAAATTGCAGAAAATATGACAATGTTAGGAATTTAATAGTGAGGTGCTAAAATTGGAATTTAAACATAAACCAGTACTATTAGAAGAAACTATTGAAGGACTAAAGATAAAAGAAGATGGAATTTATGTAGATGGAACACTAGGAGGAGCTGGACACAGTAAAGAAATATTAAAAAGACTATCTTCAAAAGGAATTTTAATAGGAATAGATAGAGATGAAGAAGCACTTAAAGCAGGAAAAGAGAATTTAAAAGAATATTCAAATGTAAAATTTGTACATGGAAATCATGATGAAATAGAAAAAATTTTACAAGATTTAAATATAGAAAAAGTAGATGGAATATTATTAGATTTAGGAGTATCATCATATCAATTAGACGAAAGAAACAGGGGATTTAGTTATTTAGGTAATAATGAATTAGATATGAGGATGGACAAAACTCAAAGTTTAACTGCGAAAAAAGTCGTAAATTCATATTCAGAGGAAGAATTAGCCGATATAATATATCAATATGGAGAAGAAAGATTTTCAAGACAAATAGCCAAAAATATTTGTATAGAAAGAAAAAATAAAGAAATAGAAACAACAGAAGAATTAGTTAATATAATAGAAAAATCAATACCAGCATTTGCAAAAAAAGACGGACATCCTGCCAAGAGAACATTTCAAGCAATTAGAATAGAAGTAAATAATGAAATAAAACCATTATATAATACAGTTAGAAAATGTATAGAACTTTTAAAAAGTGGTGGAAGATTATGTATTATTACATTCCATTCATTAGAAGATAGAGCAGTAAAAAATGCGTTTGTAGATGCTCAAGGAAAATGTACATGTCCTAAAGATTTACCATATTGTGTATGTGGGGCAAAATCTGAAGGAAAAATTATAAATAAAAAACCAATAATTGCTACAGAGGAAGAACAAGAGGAAAATTCAAGAGCCAAAAGTGCTAAACTTAGAATTTTCGAAAAAAAGTAATTTTTATAAAAGCTGAAAATGATATGATTCTTATCTAAATATAATAATAAAGTTTTATAAAAGAATAAAATTAAAAAAAATTGATTTATATATTAAATTCATGATAAAACACAAAAGAAGGAGGTGAGTAATATGCCAAGAAGTTTATATCAATATGAGACAAGTCCAAGAAAAATTGAGCCAGAATATGAGCCAGTTAGAAAAAAAGCAACTAATAAAAAAAGAAATATTTCTATTCAAAAAAGGACTGTAAAAACAAAATATCAACTTCAAAGAGAAAAGAAAAAAGTTGAGAGAAAAAATCATGCAAAACAAATATTAATTGTTTTATCTTTGTTTGGCATGTTACTTGCTGTAAGTTATAGAGAGATTCACATAATGGAAATGTTTAATAATAAGAAAGATATGGAAAATCAATTGGCTCTTATTGAAAAAGAAAATGGACAAGTAGAAAAAGATATAAGAAGCCAAGAAAGCAAATTAGATTGGAACACTATAAAACAAAAAGCAACTAATGAGCTAGGAATGAGGGAAGCTACTAAGATTAATGTAGAGCTAAAAAGAGCAGATAATGTGGAAAAAGAAGAAAAATTAATAAAAGAAGATGATACCAGTCTTTTAGAAAAAATCGTTGAAAAATTAATCAAATAATCATAATTTGGGGTCGGTCCTTTTTCGTGTTGGGGTCGGTCCCTTTTTGTGTTGGGGTCGGTCCCTTTTTGTGTTAGGGTCGGTCCCTTTTTCGTGTTGGGACCGACCCTAACACAAAAAGGGACCGACCCTAACACAAAAAGGGACCGACCCCAACACAAAAAGGGACCGACCCCAGTTAAACTATACTTTTAAATTTTTGATAATTTTTATTTCATCAAATAATTTATTTAAATGTTTATTTTTTTCATTATAAGAAAACAACAAATCATTATAAATATCAGATATTTTTTCAATAGGTTCATTTTTATTTAAATATAATTTAATATATTCTGTATAATATTCATAATCTTTTTCTTTTTTGGCTGAATCACGTTTTTTTACAAGAGAATTTATTTTCTCAAATCTTTTTATTTCATCTTTTAGATAATCAATATAATTCATTAAACAAGATATTTCATAATTAGTATCATCAATTACAACACTAATTAGCTTTTTTACAATTTTTTTATTGTTTTTTCCTTCTTTTGAATATTTTGTGTTTTGAGGTGCATTTGAAGAAGGTTTTGTATTTTCTATAATTATTTTTAAAGAATCTGATATATCAATATGAGATTTATATTGTCTTTTGCTTACTAAGGCGTCAAATTCATCTGCAACACGTATTATTTGTGCTTCATAAGGAATGTCTGGTTTGGTCAAACCTTGAGGATATCCAGAACCATCTAAAGCCTCATGATGGTAATAAGGACCAGCAGAGTATGGTTTTAGTTGTTTGTCTGTTTGACATAGATTATAACCTAATGTTGTATGTGTTTTTATTATATTAAATTCTTCGTCTGTTAAAGCTCCATTTTTTTGTAAGACTTCTTGTGGTATAAACATTTTTCCAATATCATGAATATATGCACATGTAACACAATATTCTGTAAACCCTTTTGGAAGATGAAGTTTTCTACATAAGTTATATGTTATTGTTGCAACATTTTCTGAATGTTTTCTTGTAAATAAATCTAAATGATTTAATAAATCTAATTCGTATCTTATAGAAGAATTTAAATTTGAAGCTTTTAAGTAAGTATTATCATAAAAATCTATAGTATTATTTTTTTTGATTTTCTCGTATTCGAAATCATCCATAAAAAATTAATTCCTTTCTTTTTTGCTTAATGTTTATTTAAAAGTAAATTAACACTTAAGAAATTCTAAAATAATAATAACATTAATTTATAAAATCTTCAATATTTTATGAAAAATAATAGAAAAAACAGTAATAAGAAAAAATAATATGAAAACAATAATAAGAAAAATAATAAGAAGAAAGATAATTTTAGAAAGAAAAATAAAGTTTTGGGCAAAAACTTTTACTAAGTATAAATTACTGTCGAATAATGTCGATGAAAAAATGTTGACAAAATTGAACCAATAATGTTAATATATAAAAAATTATAATTAAGTTAATTCCAAAGATTTGATTCTTTATAAATTTTAAGTCAAAGAAAAAATAATATAATCTATATAATAAAAGACTATTAAATAAGTAAAATAATAGTTAATACACAAATCTATATGAAATTATTAAATCAATAAAATAAAAAATAATACATAAAATTATATGAAATTATTAAATCCATAAAATAAAAAACAATACATAAAATTATATGAAATTATTAAATCCATAAAATAAAAATCAATGAACAAATTTATATAAAAGTATTAAATCTATAAAAATCATAATAAAAAATATATAAAGGAGAATGTAATAAATGGAGAAAAATAAGAACACAAGCTTTTTTTCTGTTGTATTTTTTTTATCTGTTATTTGTTTCGTGGTTATTCAAATTTTTATAAGTAAATATCATTTAAAATTAAAATCTAATACAGAAATAGGAAAAGAAATTCTTAGAAAAAACACACAAAGTTTTTTAGATGAAGAAATAAGTAAAAAAAGTAATGTTGAAACAAACAATGAAAGCAATTCAAATAATAATGATGAAATAAATGAAGAAGATTCAGATTATTCTGAAATAAGTAATTCATATAAAAATTCAAATAATGTTAAAGAAATTAATACAGAAAAAACAATAACAAATGTGAGATGGCAAATTAAAATTCCTAAAATCAATTTAATTGCAAACATTCAAGAAGGTACAGATAAAGAAACTTTAAATAAATATGTAGGTCATTTTGAAGAAACACAAAAAGAAGAGGGGAACATTGGGCTTGCAGGACATAATAGAGGATATGAAGTAAATTATTTTGCAAGATTAAGAGAATTGCAAAAAGGAGACAAAATAATATATCAATATAATAATTATAAAAAAACATATGAAGTTATTAGAATTTTAATTATAAAAGATACAAACTGGGAAGTCTTAGAGAATACAGAAGAAAATATATTAACACTTATAACTTGTGTAGAAAATGAGCCAGAATATAGAAGATGTGTACAAGCAGAGGAATTAATTGAAAAATGATTATTTATAATATAGATTTTGTATAAAGTATATATAAATGGGAAAAATTAGAATATAAGAAATATTAATTATAAAATATAAAATATAAAATATAAAATATTTAATATTTAATACCTATTATTAAAAGCAATTTCTAATTTTCAATTGCAAATTTAATAATGAAAGTAAATTAAATATAAAATAAACTAAATATAAAAATTTTTGAAAATATTATATTATTACAAAAAAGTACAGGTTTATAGGTAAATCCATAAAACCTAAATTTTAAAAGAAGGATTAATTATATGATAGAATCAAGTAATATGAAAAATATGGTTATATTAAAAAATTTACCATCAAATATGGTAGAAGAAGCGATAATTATATTTAAAAAGTCTCAAAAAGTTAAAGAAAAAGAAGTAATAGATAAATTACATAAAATGGACACAGGTACAAAAGAAACAAAATCTAAAGAATTTATTTTAAAAGAAGCGGAAATGCTGGTAAATGATTATATAAAAAAAATAGAAACAAATAAAAAAACAAATATTCTTGATAGAAATATAGGAGATAAATATATTTTCTTAAAAAAATATAGTATTGTTATAACAATACTATTTATAATAAGTTTTATAATAAACTTTATCTAAATGATAATAAGAAGTTTATAATATATTTTATCTAAAAGATAACAAAAAATTTAAAATACAGTTTATCTAAAAGATAACAAAAAATTTAAAATACAGTTTATCTAAAAGATAACAAAAAATTTAAAATACAATTTATCTAAAAGATAACAAAAAATTTATAATACAATTTATCTAAGCGATAATAAAAAACTTTATCAAAAATAATAACATAAAAACTTTGAAATTGCATAAATATTTAAAAAATGCAAATTTCAAAGTTTTTTATTATATAAGAAACTTTATAAAATTTTTGCTATATAACACAAAATAAAGTTTAATATTTAAAACTTTACTTTTTAGAGAAAATATATTTATACTGAAAGGAAGAATTTATGGAGAAAATATCTGTTGAAGAAAGAATAAGAAGAGCAGAAGAAAGATATTATAAAACAAAAGAAAATATAAATAGAACAGAAAATAGTAAATATTGTACTAAAGATTTAGAAAAAAATATAAATAATCAAAATCTAAATTTTAAAGATATAAATAATAAAATAAAAAAGAAAATATATAAAAAATTGATAGTAAATATTTGTATTTGCTTAATAATTTATGGTGCTTTTTATCAAATTACTTCAAATCAAAATATGTTTTCTCAAGATTTTACCAATAAAGCAAAGGAAATATTAGATAAAGATATCAACTTTGTACATATGTTTTCTATGTTAAGAAGTAATATGAACACATTTTTTAATCAATTAGAAAATCAAAACAATGATATTGAAAAAAATACAAATAATGAAAATCAGAATACAGAAAATAGTTCTAATAATGAAAATTCAAATAATAGTACAGATAATAATTCAGCAAATTTACAAAATAATGAATCAGAAAATATACAGAATAATAATGAAAATATAGGTGGTGCGATAGAAGAGGTAAATAACATAGATGGAACAGAACAAGAGGCAAGTAATATTGCAGAAACAACAAATGAACAGACAGAAAACAATGAACAAACAGTAGAATTAAGCCAAATGGAAAAAGATGCAAATTATATAAAAGAAAATATAAGTATTATAAAACCGGTAAATGGAACAATAAGTTCAAAATATGGCTTAAGAAATCCAACAACTCCATCAGTACCAAAAAATCATAAAGGAACTGATATTGCTGCAGTTGTAGGTACAAAGATAATATCTGCAACTGATGGAAAAGTAATATTAAAATCATCTGAAGGTGATTATGGAAAACATTTAAAAATACAAACAGGTGAAGTTGTACTGGTTTATGCACATTGTAATGACTTATATGTAGATGAAGGAGAAGAAATAAAACAAGGGCAAGAAATAGCAGAAGTAGGGTCAACGGGAAACACAACAGGACCACATTTACACTTTGAAATAAGATATCAAAATAGATATGTTGATCCAGAAATGATATTAAATTTATCATAAACTATTTTAAATAAACAAAATTAAGTGAAAAATATATTTATAGGAGGAAAAATTGAGAATCAGGATAGATTTAAAGATAATAGTGTTTTTGGTTTTGTTTTGGCTTACAAATCAAATAGACATATATTTAACAATAATCTTTTTTTGTATTATTCATGAATTAGGACATTTGCTAACAGGACTAGCATTAAATTTAAAACCAGAAAGCATAGAAATTATGCCATATGGTTTATCTGCAAAATTAAAGATAAATCCAAGTGATTTAAATAAAAAAATAAGAAAAGGAAATTTTTTAGAAGTAAAAAAAATTATAGTATCATTAGCAGGTCCAATTGTAAGTTTTTTATTAGTAATTATTTTTGCATATATAGACCCTATTTATATTACAAAACAAGATGCAGTGTATTCAAATATACTTATATTAATATTTAATTTAATACCATTATATCCATTAGATGGAGGAAGAATAGTTAAAAGTACTTTACATATTATATATGGAAATAAATTTGCAAAAAAAGTTGTGTATATAATGTCTAACATAATTATGGTAATATTATCATTTATTTTTAGTATTGCAGTATTTTATTTTCAAAATATAGCATATTTTTTAATATGTGTTTTATTATGGTGTATAACTTTAGAAGAAAATAAAAAGTATCGAAATTATATTAAAATTTATGATTATCTTGATGAATATAAAAACTAAGTTATGGGCAAAATCTTATAAGATAACAATTATAAAAAAGGGAATGAAATAATAAAGAAATAAAATTTAGTTTAAAGAAATAATTGAAACATTATGTCCCTTTTGAACCTAGCAAGAAAGGAAGGTGAGTTTACCTATGTATAATTTTAGAACGGATTTAGCCTTAGAAAGAAAAGATATTTATCAAAAAGCCAATAAATTGAATGAAATAGAAGGAGTTGAATGTGAAGAAAGTAAAATTGATGAAAATATTAGAATATCAAAAGTAAAAATTACAAATAAAAATGGTGAAGATGCATTAGGAAAAGCAATTGGAAATTATATAACAATTGATGTAAAAAATTTAAAAATAGCAGAAGAAGAAGAAATACAAAAAGCTTCAGAAGTTGTTACAAATGAATTAAAAGAAATATTAAAACTTCATATAGATAAACAGGGAGAAGTACTAGTTGTTGGATTAGGAAATATTTATGTAACACCAGATGCTTTAGGTCCAAAAGTAATAAACGAAATTGATGTTACAAGACATTTAATAAATTACTTACCACAATATGTTGAAGAAGGAACAAGAGCAGTTAGTGCTATTGCTCCAGGTGTATTAGGAACAACAGGTATAGAAACTGTTGAAATATTAAGGGGTATAGTTCAAAATATAAAACCAAAATTAATAATTGTAATAGATGCATTAGCATCTAGAAGTATTGATAGAATTAGTAGTACAATACAAATTTCTGATACTGGAATAGTTCCAGGTGCTGGAGTAGGAAATACAAGACAAGAAATTAGTGAAAAAAGTCTTGGAATTCCTGTTATCTCTATGGGAATCCCAACTGTTGTAGAATTGGCAACTCTTGTTTCTGATGGGATAGATATTTTTATTGATAGGTTACAAGAGAGAGCAGAGTCAAATGAATATTTAAATCAATTACAAAAACAGGATAAATATGAAGAAGTTAAGGAAGCTTTAAATGTGGGAGAATATAATATGATAGTAACTCCTAAAGAAATAGATGATTTAATTGAAAATATGAAAGATATTGTTGCCAGAGGAATTAATTTTGCTGTAAATTAATTAGATGATTGGGGTCGGTTTCTTTTTCGTCTGGGGTGGCTACTGGGGTCGGTCCCTTTTTGTGCTTGTCGTTGGCTACTGGGGTCGGTCCCTTTTTTGATTGGGGTCGGTCCTAAATCATACCATTATATAATTGTTTTTTATACCTTGTGTGACGCAACCTACAAAAGAATTTTAATATGTAGGTTGCTCCAAATCGCATTCGCTCCGCTCATTTGGTCGCTTACGCGGTATTACAAAATACTTTATATATTGGTATGATTTAGGACCGACCCCCATCAAAAAAGGGACCGACCCCAGTAGCCAACGACAAGCACAAAAAGGGACCGACCCCAGTAGCCAACAACAAGCACAAAAAGAAACTAACCCCAGCCATCAATTAGATTTAAAAGTATTCAAATTTTTATATAAGTTGCATATATTACAATCATTACAGACATTAATGCGATTTTCAAAAATCAATTTAAGAGTATTAATAAATTCAAAGTTTTTGATATTTGAGGTTGGCAAATGCAAAAATATTTTTTCTGGTAATAAATTAAGAATAGTATTTAAAACATAATCGTTTTCTGAAAAAGAAATATCAGATAAATATTTTGTATCTAAAATATTCTTGTTAATTTTAATTATATTCAAATCTTTGTCTAATAGAGTAATTCCAAAATCAGAAGAAATTATATGAATAATAGGAGTTAAAGCAGATTGTGTATTTATATATAATTTTAATAAAGATACAAATTCTAAATATTCTTTTTCTATAATAAATTCATTAACAGAGAAATCTATTAATTCATTTAATAAATTTCTGTAATTATTTAATCTAAAATTAATAAATCCAGTCAAAATAATTGATTTATGTGTTGAAATATAATTATAAAAATCTTCAAATAGTAAAAGCTGTCTATTAGTAAAAGAAAATTCGCTATCATCACATATATTTTCTTCACACAAATTTTGAATTTTTTTTAATTCATAATTTTCAAAATAAAAATAATTTGAAAATAAAATATTTTTTATGATATTATTTTCAAAATGTTCTATTACTAAATAACTAAAAATTGTAGCAAGTTTAGTGTAAAATAGTTCTGTATCTATACCTTTATAGTGAATTATTATGTTTTTATAATGTTTGAATTCATTACATGAATAAAAAACATTTAACATATTAAAATTTTTAAATTCGTTTTGTAAATAACTTAATAATTCTTCATTATTTGTTTTTATACATAATGAATTCATTACATAATCCTTTCTTGTAATATACTTTTATAAATCTATAAAATTTAAAACAAATTTTATAAACTATTAGTTTAAAATAATCTGATATATTTTTATATTGTTTTGTATAGTATTTACTAAAAAATAAAATTTATACAATTACTATGATATAATATTCAAATAATAAAAAAAGGTGAGAGGGTGCAACAAATTTTTCTTGTTAGGTTTGACTTTGCTAGGGGTGGCTATTGGGGTTGATCCCTTTTTTGGCTGGGGTCGGTCCCTTTTTGTGCTGGGGTCGGTCCTAAATCATACCAATATATAAAGTATTTTTTATACCTTGTGTGACGCAACCTACAAAAGAATTTTAATATGTAGGTTGCTCCAAATCGCATTCGCTCCGCTCATTTGGTCGCTTACGAGGTATTACAAAATACTTTATATAATGGTATGATTTAGGACCGACCCCAACAACAAAAGGGACCGACCCCAGCACAAAAAGGGACCGACCCCAACAACAAAAAGGACCGACCCTAATAGCAAGGGTCGACCCAAATTTTAAGATTTATAATTTAGTATAAATATGATAATCGATTTCTGGAAATACACAATCTTTTTTTTCAATATCTGTTAGGAAATTTGAATCAATTTTTCCATTTTTAATTTGATTATACAATTTTGTAAATCTACCAATATGATTTACAATACGTTTTTTAGCATAATCAACCATAGTACCATTTGTTATGATAAATAACCAATCACTACTTTGAGCAAGTAATAATTCACGAGCTGCCTGATTTAAAGCTTTTTTTACAATACCTGTGGCATCAGGATAATTTGTTGCAAGTTCAATCATTCTTGAACCAGCTTTATGAAGATGTCTATGTGCATAATCATTTGTTGGATTTAACCAAACACCACTATATCCATTTGCTCCCCAACTAGAACGACATGGTTGACAAACTTGAATATTTGGATATCTATCTATATATTCAGAAGGTGTAATTAATTCAAAATTACATTCATCATAATAAATCTTTTTAAATAATATATATAACCAATATGGTCCTTCATACCACCAATGACCATATAATTCTGCATCATAAGGACATAAAATAATAGGTGGTACATTCATATATTTTGAAGCATTTTCAATTTGCTCAGTTCTAGAATTTAAGAAATGACCAGCTTGTCTTTCTGCTGAATCTTTTGCCCACTGTATATCATAAACATCCTTTTGCTCTGTTTTTCCTGTTATTCTATAATAACGTATACCAGTATGTACACGCACACCATTATGAGCAATATAAGGTTTTATATAATCATAATCTGCATCATAACCAATATCTCTGTAAAATTCCCTGTAATTAAAATCTCCTGGATAACCATTTATAGAACTCCATACTTGTTGAGATGATGTAATATCACGTCCAAAACAGGTTAACCCTCCAGGAGAGGTAATAGGAGCACATGTTCCATATATGGGTGTTGGATCTGCGTATAAAACTCCGTGAGATTCAACAATTGCATATTCTATGCCAAATTCTTTTAAATATTTATCAGCCTCTGGAATATAACCACATTCAGGAAGCCAAATTCCACGAGGTTTTCTTTTAAAATATTTTTCATATGTTTGCACACCAACTGCAATTTGAGCTCTAACAGTTTCTTCATCAACATATAATATTGGAAAATATCCATGTGTAGCTCCACATGTTATTATTTCTAAAACTCCAATATCTTGGAAATGTTTAAATTTTTCTATTAAATTACAATTACATTCATCTCTAAAGAAATGTAAATCACTAGTATACCTATCATAATAATAATGTGATAATTTATTAATTCTGTCATCTCCAGCAGTTCTTTTTATTTCTTTTTCTGATAATTCTATTAATTTTTCTAGATAATTAATATATTTCTTTTGTAATAACTTATTATCTAACATAGAAAGAAGAGGAGGAGTCATTGACATTGTAATTCTAAAATTAACTCCTTCATCTACAAGTTTTTGAAAGTTGTGTAATAGTGGTATATATGTTTCTGAGATTGCTTCATATAACCATGACTCTTCAAGATAATCATCACTTTCTGGATGATGAATAAATGGAAGATGTGCATGTAATACGAAACTTACATATCCTTTTTTCTGCATTTTTAGTTCAATTCCTTTCATTATATAAGTCGTAGGAAAGTCCTACGACTTTTTTCATAATATTCTATTATTTTGTTAACTAATATGTTTTTGTAAAATTATTATTTTAAGTATCATTAATTAAAAAATATAATTTAACTATGTGGCATTCTGCTTGAAGATAATCCACCAGAAGAAGAGTTAGAACGTGTAACAAGAACTGATAAGTCGTCATTTTTATAAATTGCTGTATACAATCCTTCTAAAATTTCATTACTTACATATGGTAATTCTGCTTTATCTATTAAAGGAAGATTTTTTATAATGTCAAATAATGAGATATTGTTTTCTTGTTTTGTTTTAACATTTCTATATTTAATTGTATTGTTTTCATTTGTTTTAAATAATATATGGTCATTAGGTAATTCTATAGCATTTGATGAAGAAACAAATAAATAGTCATTTTTGAATTTTTCTCTAATATTTTTTAAATGATTTATTTTTTCTTTTACTAATTCTGCTTTATTTTCTTCTGTTAAATTTTCAGTATTATCTACAGTAATTTCCTCTTGTTCATTAATATTAAAATGATTTATTAATTTTCTTCCTAATTCTACTCTGTAATGACATTTACTATCATTTACTCTTAGGTACCAACTATTTGCGAAATCATTAATGATTACTTCAAAACTATAATTCATTGTGTCATTATGAACAATTAAAACAGGGTATGTTATATTAAAGAAGTCTTCTCCAAATTGTTTAATATAATTTTCTCTATCTTTATCTGAAATATCCCAATATACAAAAAGGGTATTTGGTGTTTGATAAAGTATTTTTACAATTGTTTCATTGTATCTAAAAGGTAAATCATAATGTTCTAAAACTGTTACTGGTTCAGTTTTTTTCTTAGTTTTCTTTAAGGAAGTGGTTTTTACTGACTTTGTGTTTCTGTTTTTATAAGAAGTTTTTGAACTTTTAGTTTTAGAAATATTAATATCTTTTTTGCTTTTTTCATTTGAAATTGCTTTGCTTTTTGAGGTTGATTTTGATGAAGCTTTTCTTTTATTAGGCTCTTTTGCATCAGTACTTTTCTTTAAGTTTGCTTTTGCTACTTGTTTTTGTACTATTTCTTTTTTGGCAACTTCTTTTTTTGCATTTTCATCCTTAGGTTTTGAACCAATAATTTTTTTTGAAGCTTCTTTAATTGTTTCTGCAAATTTTACTGCAAATTCTTTTGCTGTAGAATTCTTTTTTGATTGTGTAGATATTTCTTTATTTGACTTTTTTTCATTTTTAACTACATTTTTTTCTGTGTTTTTGTTTGTTTCTTTTATTTTTTTCTCTTTTTTAGTTTCATTTGTTTTTGATGGCATTTTTCTCCTCCTATGTAAAACTTTTTTCTATATCTTATACTAAAAATAAAATAAATTCAAGGGAATTTGAAAATTTAAGTAAAAATATTTTAAAATATAAATGAAAATATATTTTTATTAAATTTTTGCTAGAAACTTTAATGAATTAATCAAAAATAAAGGAACTGCTCGGAAACATTTTGGAGATGCAGGCACAAAGCCAAGTAGCAATACAAAGCTTTAAAGCGTAATTCTTTTCGTAAAAAGAAAAATATTTCTTTCCCTCGCAAGAGGGGTCTTTTTATACATAAGTAAAGTTATACTTTGCTTATGAGAAATAATAAAAATTTACAGGAAAGCATGAAAAAATTGAAATAGTGAAAATTCAAAAAAACTATTGACAAACCTTTGTCAGTATAGTATAATAATTAACGTTACAAGAAGAAGTTATCCACTTCTCACCTTATCTATGTGGAAAAAGGTTAGAAAAATAGATTTATATATAATATTACTTTTGAAAATAATTTTAATTAACAAATAATATTTATTAATTAATGTTATATTATAAAAAAATTTAAAAGTACATATTATTGTGTGAATTTTGACTTGTAACAAAGTCAAATTTTTTGTTTTTATAAGAAAAAAGAACAAATTTTAAATGTATAAATTAGTTTAAATTTTACATTAAAAAGTTTTCTTATTTCATATTTATAAGAATAAAAGTTAGGTATTTAAATTATCTAGGAGGTGTTTTATATAAAACAAGAATTACCAATAAATGGTCAAATTAGAGCAAAAGAAGTTCAATTAATAGGAGAAAACGGAGAAAAGTTAGGTGTACAACCAATTTCTAAAGCATTAGAAATCGCAGAAGACAAAAAATTAGACCTAGTATTAGTTTCACCAAATGCACAAGTTCCAGTTTGTAAAATAATGAATTATGGAAAATACAAATTTGAACAAGCCAAAAAAGAAAAAGAAGCAAAAAAGAAACAAAAAGTGCAAGAAACTAAAGAATTAAGAATAACTCCAAATATTGAAGAACATGATTTTGGATTTAAAGCAAAAAATGCAAGAAAATTCATAGAAGATGGAAATAAAGTAAAAATAACAGTACGTTTTAGAGGAAGAGAATTAAACAATGTAAAAATGGGAGAGAATGTACTAAATGAATTTATTTCTGCATTAAGTGATATTGCAGTTGTTGAAAAAAGTCCAAAACTAGAAGGAAAAAACATGTTCACTATACTAGCTAAAAAAGCTAATTAAAGCTTATAATATAAAAAAACAATTGAAAGGAGCAATTACAATGCCAAAATTAAAAACAAATAAAGCTGCTAAAAAAAGATATTCATTAACAGCTACAGGTAAAGTAAAAAGAACAACAGCTAATAGAAGACACTTATTAGCAAATAAAACAAAAAGACAAAAAATGTCTAGCAGATGTCCAAAAGCATATGCAGATAAAACATGTGAAAATACAATAAAAAAATTATTACCATATGGTAACTAGAATTTAAGGAGGGAATAATAATGGCAAGAGTAAAATCAGCAATGACAACAAGAGCAAGACATAAAAAAGTATTAAAACAAGCAAAAGGATATTATGGTGCAAAACATTATAGATTTAGAAATGCAAATCAAGCAGTATTAAAATCATTATCATATGCATATGTTGGAAGAAAAGATAGAAAAAGTGATTTCAGAAAATTATGGATAGCAAGAATTAATGCTGCAGCAAGAATGAATGGAACAACATATAGTAAATTAATATCAGGATTAAAAAAAGCAAATGTAACAATTAATAGAAAAATGTTATCAGAAATTGCTATAAATGATCCAAAAGCATTTACAGAAATTGCTACAATAGCAAAAAATGCTTAATTTAAATAAAAAGAGAGGAGGTCTTTATTTGAAATAAAATCAGATAAGACCTCTTTGTGTCTTAGAAAGGAAGTTTAAATGGCAAAAATATTAGAAGATATATCTAGAACATTTAATGAATTTTTATTATTACCAAATTTAACAGATGAAAGATGTATACCATCAAATGTATCATTAAAAACACCACTTGTAAAATTCAAAAAAGGAGAAACACCAAAATATTCTGCAAACATACCAATGGTTTCTGCAATAATGCAATCAGTATCAGGAGAAGAAATGGGAATAGCATTAGCAAGAGAAGGAGGAGTTGCATTTATATTTGGATCACAATCTATAGAATCTCAAGCTAAAATGGTTTATCATGTAAAAAAACACAAAGCAGGCTTTGTAATAAGTGATTCAAATGTAAAAAGTGGAACAACATTAAAAGAAGTTATAGACTTAGTTAAAGAAACAGGACATTCAACAGTAATGATAACAGAAGATGGAACATCAAACGGAAAATTTTTAGGATTAGTAACAGATAAAGATTACAGAATTTCCAGAGATGATATGAATGCACCAATTGATAATTTTATGACACCAAAAGAAAATGTTGTATGGGCAGAAGAAGGAATAGGATTAGCTGAAGCAAATGACATTATATGGGAAAAGAAAAAAGAATGTTTACCAATATTAACAAAAGAAGGAAACTTAAAATATTTAGTATTTAGAAAAGATTATGAAGAAAGAAAAAATAATCCAAATTCTTTACTAGACGAAAATAAAAGATACATAGTAGGAGCTGGAATTAATACAAGAGATTATGAAGAAAGAATACCTGCTTTAGTAAATGCAGGAGTAGATATATTATGTATAGACTCATCAGATGGATATTCTGTATGGCAAAAAAATACAATACAATTTGTAAGAGAAAAATATGGAGATTCTGTAAAAATAGGTGCAGGAAATGTAGTTGATTCAGAAGGATTTAGATATTTAGCAGAAGCAGGAGCTGATTTTATAAAAGTTGGAGTTGGAGGAGGCTCTATATGTATAACAAGAGAAACAAAAGGGATTGGTAGAGGACAAGCAAGTAGTTTAATTGATGTTGTATCTGCACGTGATAAATATTTTGAAGAAACTGGAATTTATATTCCAATATGTTCTGATGGAGGAATAGTACATGACCATCATATAACAATTGCATTAGCATTAGGAGCAGATTTTGTAATGATGGGACGTTATTTTGCTAGATTTGATGAAAGCCCAACAAGAGTTGTTAGAATAGATAATAACTTTGTTAAAGAATACTGGGGAGAAGGTTCAAATAGAGCAAGAAATTGGCAAAGATATGACATGGGAGGAGACAAAAAATTATCTTTTGAAGAAGGTGTTGATTCATATATTCCATATGCAGGACCATTAAAAGACAATTTAGAAATAACAATTTCAAAAATAAAATCAACTATGTGTAATTGTGGTGCAATTACAATAAAGGAATTACATGAAAAAGCAAGACTTACACTAGTATCAAATGTAAGTATTGCAGAAGGTAAAGCACATGATGTAATACTAAAAGAAGTTGATAGTCAATACAAAAATTAATATATTAGGGTCGGTCCTTTTTGGCTGGGGGTTGGCTACTGGGGTCGGTCCCTTTTTCGTTTGGGGTCGGTCCTAAATCATATCATTATATAATTGTTTTTTATACCTTGTGTGTCGCAACCTATAAAAGAATTTTAATATGTAGGTTGCTCCAAATCGCATTCGCTTCGCTCATTTGGTCGCTTACGCGGTATTGCAAAACAATTATATAATGGTATGATTTAGGACCGACCCCAAACGAAAAAGGGACCGACCCCAGTAGCCAACGCCAAGCACAAAAAGGGACCGACCCCAGTAGCCAACCCCCAGCCAAAAAGGACCGACCCTAATAAGTAATTAGATATTACTCTTTTTTCATTTTAGGCTTTGATATTAGAGAAGCTATATATCCAAAGAATACAGCTGCAGCAATACCGCCAGCAGAAGCAGTAATACCACCAGTAAAAGCACCAATCAGCCCAAATTCTTTAACTCCCTTAATAGCACCTTTTGCCAAATTATATCCAAAACCTGTAAGAGGAACAGTTGCACCAGCACCAGCAAAATCTACTATATATTGATATATACCAAGACCACCAAGTATAACACCTGTTGTGACAAATAGTACTAAAATTCGAGCAGGTGTTAACTTTGTTTTGTCAATTAAAATTTGACCTATAACACAAATTGCACCACCTGTAACAAAACATTTTAATAATTGTAACCAATCTATATTTTGTAACCAATCCATAAAAATTCAATCCTTTCTAGAGTTTTTTATAAATATAATAGAAATTATATAAAGCCATAATAAATAAAATATTTTCTAAAATATAACAAAAATTTTATAGTGTAACATAGTAAATAATATATTATTTTATAAGAATAATTGTAATTCTATAAAAAATACAATAAATAAATTATTTTTTTAAATTATAATTCTATACTAATTGCATGAGCAATTCCAGGAATTGATTCTCCCTGTTGAGATGATGTAGAATTCATTAAAGCACCAGTAGCAATTAATAACAATCTTTTTAATTTTTTCTCTTGGAACAGCTTGTAAAAATAGCCAGAAAAAACAGAGGCACAACAACCACAACCACTTCCGCCAGAGTGAGTGTCTTGTTTATCTTTATCAAAAATCATAACACCACAATCATTATAATTTGATTTTATATTATAACCTTTGTCTGCAGAAAGATCTATTAATATATCTTTTCCAATATAACCTAAATCTCCTGTAATAATTGCATCATAATAACTTGGTGAACGACCAGTATCTTTAAAATGACAAATCAAAGTATCTAATGCTGCAGGTGCCATAGCAGCCCCCATATTATTTGCATCTTTAATTCCCATATCTACAATTTTACCACTTGTAATATGTGTAACGCGAGGTCCATTTCCCGTTTTTGACAAAATTGCAGTTCCTGCACCAGTAACTGTCCATTGCGAAGTTTGAGGACGTTGATTTCCAAGTTCTAAAGGAAATCTAAATTGTTTTTCAGCACTACAAAAATGGCTAGAGGCAGCACATATTGCATTTTTTGCACAAGCTTCTACAATAATTGCACTTAAACTTAATCCTTCAACAAAAGTAGAACATGCCCCAAAAATTCCTAAAAAAGGAATGTTTAATCCTCTTAAACCAAAACTAGAGGAAATACATTGATTTAATAAATCTCCAGCAAAACAATAATCAATTTCTGAAGAAGGAATTCCAGATTTAGAAATACATAAATTTACAGTTTCTTTTATTATTTTACTCTCTGATTTTTCCCATGTTTTTTCACCCCAAAATTCATCTTCTAGACATTTGTCAAAATATTGTGCTAAAGGACCGTTTGATTCTTTTGGTCCAACAATAGAAGCTGTAGAAGTAATAACTGGAGGATTATTAAATTTGATAGTTTGACATCCTAATTTTTCCATAATTTTAAAATTTCCTTTCATCATAAAAAATATTTCTTAAACTAAAGTAATTGCTTGAGTATTAAATATTAAGTAAATAATTCCAACAATAATAGAAGCAGAAATACCAAAAACTAAAACAGGTCCTGCAACAGTAAACATTTTACCTCCAACTCCCATAATATAACCTTCAGATTTATATTCCATAGCTGGTGAAACAACAGAATTTGCAAATCCTGTAATTGGAACTAAAGACCCTGCACCTGCAAATTTTCCAATTTTGTTAAAAACATTAAGTCCTGTTAAAAATGCACTAATTCCAATTAATATTATTGAAACGATTGTTCCAGATACATCTTGTGAAAGACCTCTACTTTTACATATATTTAGTATAATTTGTCCAATTGTGCAAATTAATCCACCAACCCAAAATGCATTAAAACAGTTTTTTAAAATAGGGGAATTTGGTGACTTTTTATTAACATATTCTTGATATTCTTTTTGAGAATCTAATGGTTTCATAAAATTCATTCCTTTCTAAACATTTTTAATAAAAATATTATTAACATATTTTTGACATTTTTTTGAAAATTTAATTAGTTAATAAAATTTATCCATTTCTTAGTAATTTTAGTAAAGAATTGTTATTAAAACAAAAATTATACTTTAATAATATCTAATATTTATTGATTAATATTTTTTACTAGTATTACCAAAATCTAGTAGTTTATGCAGTGTAATATTAAAATAATATTAAAGAAATATTACAACGTTATTACAATATTGTTACAAATAAAACAATTGTATTACACTTTATCGAAATATATTGACTTTTGACGTAAAAAAGATAAAATTAAAGTAAATGTGAAAATAGTAAGGAGAATAAAATGGCTGAAAATTTGGGATTATATATTTGTAAAGGGTTAATTAAATATGCAAAAGTCTCTAAAGAAAAAGACAATATCAAAGTTGAGTCATTTGGAGTAAAATTCTATTCAGATACAGATATTTCTTCATCTATAGATCAAATTATTCAGGAAACTAATAGTGCAAATATTCCAATAAGTGTAAATTTAACTGATGAAACATATCAGTATTTTAGTATGTTTGCACAATTAAGTAAAAAAGATTTGGAAAGGGCTGTAAGACTAGAGTTTGAAGCTTATTGTACAGAAAAAGGATATAATGCAAATTCTTTTGATATAAAATTTGCTTTTGTCGATGATATTAGTGACATAGAGAAAATTAAGGTTATAAATATTTGTGAAAATAAAGTAGATTTAAATAAAACAAAAGATATGTTTGCTGGCAAAAAACTTGATTCTATATTGCCAGTACCAATGATTTTGCCAAATTTAATTAGTCTTAATGAAAAAGAGAATATTCTAATTGTTAATATGGAAGACAAAACAACAATTACTACAATGTATGGAGAAACAGTAAATGATATACAAGTATTTGATTTTGGTAGTGATGAGATATTAGAGAAAATAGAACAATTTGAAAATTCATATACAAAATCATATGAAATTTTACAAAATACAACAATATATACAAGTGATACACAAGTATTACCAGATGAAGAAAATGAAAGTGACAAATATTTAGATGATATTATTCCAACAATATATAATATTGTTGCAGCAGTACAAGGTGTAATAAGTGAGAGCTTAGACAAAATCACAAAAGTATATATAACAGGTACTTTATCAAATATTAATAATATAGATTTATATTTTCAAGAATATTTAGTTGATATAAAATGTGAAGTATTAAAACCTTATTTTATACAAAATTTTAAAGATGTAAATATTAAAGAATATGTAGAAGTTAATTCTGCTATATCATTAGCTTTACAAGGTATAGAACCAACTTTAAAAGGAATTAACTTTAAACAAGTACAATTAAAAGATAAATTTAATGTTACAACAGACATATTGTCTAAGAGAAATAAAGGTGTTAAAGGAAAAAATGGAGGAAAATCTTCTTTAAAATTAGGATTAGACAGTTTTAAAACAGAAATGAGTAAAAGTGAATTTTCTGTTTTTAGAATGTGTTTAGCATTATTTATTTTTATAATAGTATATGTAATTTTTTCATCTATATTAATGAAACAGATTGAAGACAAGGAAACAGAAGTTAAATCATTAACAGCATCTATTCAGAATGAAATTACTAAAGTTTCTACAGATACTTCAAAAATAAATAGCAAATCAACAGAATATTCAACATTAATAGAACAATTAAATACTATAAATGATAAAATTAGTGAGGTTAATGAAAATAGAGATTTAATACCAAATTTATTAAATCAAATTATGACAGTTATTGATGAAAGTGTGCAAATAACATCTATTTCTAACCCTACAGGAAAACATATAATTATTGAAGCTCAATCACCAAAATATCCTGGATTAGGATATTTCAAGAGAAAATTACAAATTAATGGTATTCTTCAAAATGTAGTATCAGGAAGTGGAATTAAGCAAGGTGATTTTGTAACTGTAACGATAGAAGGTGATTTACCATGAGAAAATTATTATTATATTTAATAGCATTATTATTACTGGCAGGAGCTGTTTTGATAGTAATTAGAGGAATAGCACTTGGACCTATTACAATATATAGTTTTTTAGAAATTTCTGCAGAAAATACAGCATTAGAAAAATTAATAGATACAGCAGTTAAAACCAAAGATGTAAAATATTCAGATGCTTTAAATCAACAAAAACAAGCATATGATACATTAATAAACGAAAAAGCAAGTTATCAACAATTATTAGAACTAGGTGTAGACGAAAATGGTATTCCATTAAGTAAAATTCAAGAATATGAAATAGAAAAAATTTGGATTACACTTGGAAATTATGCAGATAAACAAGGTGTTGATTTGAGAATGGATATTTCAGTAAATAATAGTGTGGCAAAAACATATGATTTGAACTTTACTGTTGTTGGTGAATATATACAAATTGCAGATTTCTTATATGATATACAAAGAGATAATACTTTAGTATTTAATATTGAGAATTTTAAATTAGTTTTAAGTGAACAAGTTACAGAGACAATTACAGATGGTGAAGAAACAAACTCTGAGGATACAGCTGAAGAATCAGAAAATGCAACAAATGAAGAAACAACAGAAGTAACAAGCTATAAACTTGCAGCAACTTTTGTATGTAAAGATATAAGATTAAATATAGTAGACCCTGTTCCAGAAGATACTACAGATGGAGAAAATGCAGAAGAAACAGAGGAAAGTGGTACAGAAGAAACTGAGGAAAGTGGTACAGAAGAAACAAACAAAGAAGATGAGGAAAATAGTACTGAGGAAGATGATGCGTAAATTGTAAAAACTATAAAAAAGGAAAGGAGCAATTATGGCAAAAGTAATTATTAGAGAAATAATAATTTCATTACTAATATGTTTAGCTGTAATATTAGGATTAAGTGCTTTATTTTATAAGTTTATTCCAAATAATAAAATTGTACCTGAAAGAGTTACATATAAAGTAAGTGATGATGTTAAAGAAGAAATTGGAACAGATGTACAAGATACAGAAGATTTAATAATTAAAACTTATGAAATAACAGCTAGTGATTTAGAGGGATATGAAAAAACAGAACAATATAAACCAGGTAAAGCAAATCCATTTGCTCCTGTTTCAATAGAAGATGAAACAACTGCTGAAGGTGGAAACTCTTCTAATGGAGGAAATATAACAGGAGAATCAGTAGGAGGAAATTCTACTGGAAATTCTGGAAGTAATAATAGTAATAAAGGTGGAGGCTCATTATTTGAAACAGGAAATAGCAAATAAATCACTTTATTATAAACATGTTATTAAAATACTTATATAAAATTATTTTAACATAAGAAAAGAAGGGAGTGATAATTTGGTGAAGCAAAATAAAGGTATTTCATTAATTAAGCTAGTTATTATTGTAGTTGCAATTATAATTGCAATTGAACTTCTTATCCTTATAGTAAGCAAAATAAAACAAAGTCAAAATGAAACAGAAGAAGGAGAATTTGTCAACACATCTACTATGGATGAGGAACAAAAAATAATTTCTAATATAGAAAGTTCATTTTCTAAAATAAGAGATGAATTTCTTATAAAAAAGGCAACAATTAATGAATATCAACCAAGCTATACTTATATAGATACAGATAGTTTAGAAAAAGGAACAGCTTTTGATTTAAAAAACATTATTGTTTCTGAGCTTGGGGAAAATGTTATAGATGAATCAAAAGATAAAATGTCAGAGGTAAATCTAGATTCTTTCAAATTAGAAGAAGGTGGATTTATAGACATTGAAAATGGATATCATGTGTATTTAAGTAATGGGGAAAATGAAGGCGAAAAATTTATAACAATTGTATATAAAGATGATACATTTAACCATGGAATGGCTTATTATGATACAGAAAATAATTTAGTATCAGATATTACATATGGAACTTATCCAATTTTAGTTGCTCAAATAAGATTAACTACAGAGGATGTAAGTTATTATTTAGAGCCAATTCAAAGTGTAATAGAATAAAATTTAAAATAAAAGAAAGGATTTGAAAAATTATGAAAAAAAATCAATATGGTGTAACATTAATTTCATTAGTTGTTACAATAGTAGTTATGTTAATAATTGCAGGAGCTGCAATTGCAACTTTAGGAGGAGACAATGGTATTATTACAAATGCTCAAAGATCTAGAGCAGGAACTTCAGAAGCAGAAGTAGTTGAAAAAATTGGTATGGCATACAATAATATAAGATCAAAAGCATCATCAAATATGGCAATAGAAGTTGGATACAAACCATCTGTTCATGTTGAAGAATATTTAGATGGAATTAAATCAGATATTGGAGCAGATGATGTAAACATTATAGAAACAGATCCAGATGGTGATTTAAAAGCTGATCCAGAAGATTTTGCAGAAGGAAAATACAATGTATATATAGATTATACAACTGCAAATAAACCTGTAATTGTAATTGTTTATACAGATGCTACATTCTATCAACCAGTTCCAACAAGTGCAACAACATATCCAGTTGCAACAACAGCTACTACAGTAGAATATCCAATAGATAACCAATATGCTATATTAGTAGCTCAAATTGAGTTTACAACAAGTTCTGTAAAATATGTAGAACCAATAAAAACAGTATTAAAAACTAACTAATTTAGACATCAGGCATATACAAATTAAGTATATGCCTGAATTAATACTAAATATTTAAAATAATAAATATACTAAAAATAGGGGGTATGTTAGCTTAATAAAGTTAACAGAACAAAAAAATGAACATATTATTATATGCAATAATCTTTATTAGTGGAGCTATGTTTGGAAGTTTTTATACATTAGCAGTATATAGAATACCAAAAAATATTGATATTGTAAAAAAACACTCATATTGTCCTAATTGTAATCATAAATTAGGAATATTTGACTTAATTCCAATAGTTAGCTATATATTTTTAGGTGGAAAATGTAGATATTGTAAACAAAAAATAAGACCAAGATATTTAATAATAGAAATAATTAGTGGAATAATGTTTATTCTTCTTGCCAATTTATTAAAAATAAATGTATATACATTAAATTTGCAAAAAATTATATTATTTGGATTTATGATATTATATTTTACAGCTGTTATTTTAATTTCCGCAATAGATAAAGAATATAAGGTTATTAATAAAAAGGTTCTTGCATATGGAATAATCATATCTCTTATGTATATGATATATCTATACATAATAGAACCTACTAGTATTTATAGATATGCTATATATTTAGCTATATATATTATTTTAATGTCCACAGATACATTTTTACTTAGAAAATATGCTGATGAGAATTATTTAATAAATTTAGATTTATTTTTGACTGTTATAATAATGTTTGTAGATTATAAAATTTCATTAATAATATTTACTCTTTTTGTAATAGAAATTTTAATTCATATTACAATTAGAAAGATTACTAAATCTAAAACAGGAAATAAACCAATAAAAATTGATGAATTTCCTTTAGGGTTTTATTTGGGAGCAAGTAACATTATAACTATATTTACAATAAGTATAATAAACTTATTTATTTAGACTAAATGTAAAAAATTATTATAAAAAATCAATTATTTTTACTGAATTTGTGCATAAGGAAGGAATGTTAATAAAATGAAAATTCTTAAATCAAATCGAGGAGTATCTTTAGTAACATTAATTATATATTTACTTGCGGTAACAGCTACTGTTGCAATTATTACAAGAATTTCTGCATATTTTTACCAAAATGTAGATCAAACAACAGAAGATACAGTTTCTAATTCTGAATTTATAAGATTTAATACTTTTTTTACTAAAGAAATAAATACAGAAAAAAATTATGTTAAAGATATAGATGAAGGGGGAACATATATTATTTTTGAAAAATCTAATCATCAATATACATATTTAAATAATGCAATATATATGGATTATATAAAAATATGCTCAAATATTGATAATTGTGTATTTTCTATGACAGATAGTAAAACAGTAAGAGTGGATATAATTATCAATAATAAATCATATGTAAATGTGTATAGAATTATATAGACAAAAGAAAGGAATGGTAGACATGGAATTTAAAAGACGTCAACCAATTGGAATAGAACTAATTAAAAGGGGATTAGTTACAGAGGCAGATGTTCAAAGAGCTTTATTAGAACAAAAGAAAAGTCCAAATAGAAAACTTGGCGAAATAATTAAAGATATGAATGTTTGTGATTCTAAAGCTTTAATACAAGCAATTGGTGAAGTAATAGGGGTAAAAGGAATAATATTAAGTGAAGATTCTTTAAAAATAGATATGTTATCTTATATATCTCTAGAAATGGCAAAAAGATATAAAGCAATTCCATTTGACCTTGAAGATGATAAAATAAAAGTATGTTTTGCTGATACTACTGATAAAAGAATTTTTGAAGCGATTAGAATGTTAATGATGAATAAAGGTTTAGTTATAGACCCATATGTTACATATACTGATATTATTGAAGATATTTTAAATAATATGGGAGGTTCTTCTAAAGTTGATGTTAAAGATATAGGAAATGAATCTAATATAACTGAATTAGTTGATTCTATAATAAAAACAGGAATGAACAAAAGAGCAAGTGATATTCATATAGAGCCTCAAAAAGATCAAATAAGAGTAAGATATAGAATAGATGGAGAATTATTTATTGCAACTACAATTCCTATAAATAAGTTACCACAAGTTGTAGGTAGACTAAAAGCTATTTCAAATATGCATCAAGAAAAACAGGAATCACAAGATGGTAGAATATTAGCATATGAAGATTATAATATACGTGTATCTTCACAAAGAAATGTTTATGGAGAAAAATTTGTATTAAGACTTTTAAAGAAAAATAATAGTATTAAAAGCATATTTGAGTTAGGATATCCAGGTACGCCAGAAGAATTAGACAAAAGTGTTAATAAAAGAAATAGTATTACAGTAATTGCTGCACCAACTGGAGAAGGAAAAACAACATCATTATATAGTATATTAGATTATTTAAATAAACCAAATATAAATATAACAACAATTGAAGATCCCGTAGAAATTCGTATGGAAGGTCTAAACCAAATAGAAATTGATGCAAAATCAACTTTTGCAAGCAATTTAAGAACAATTTTAAGACAAGACCCTGATATTATATTAGTAGGAGAAATTAGAGATAAAGAAACTGCAGAAATTGCAATGCAAGCTGGACAAACAGGTCATTATGTATTATCTACAATACATACAATAGATGCAATAGAAGTTATAACCAGATTAAGAAAAATAGGAGTTTCAGATTATGATATAGCAAGTACATTGGCTACTGCTATATCTCAAAGACTTGTTAGAAGAATTTGTCCTTATTGTAGAAAAACTAGAGCTTTTACAGAAGAAGAGAAGAAAATAATGCTAACAATTGAAAATAGATATGGAGTTAATTTTGATTTAAAAGGTAAAAAAACATATACACCAGTTGGATGTAAAAAATGTAATGACTCAGGATTTCTGGGAAGAATTGGTGTTTTCGAAATTCTTAATATAGATGATGAAATTAAAGAAATGATTATGAATGGAGCATCAAGTTTAGAGATAAGAAGACAGGCATTAAAAGGTAGTTATAAACCATTAGTAGTTGATGGTTTGAGAAAAGTTACAGATGGTGTTACTACACTAGAAGAACTTAATAGAAAATTATTAATTTTTTAGTATAATATTAAAAAATTAAAATACATTTATTACTTAATTTTTAGAAAGGATTGAATTTATTATGGTTAATTTTGATAAAATAATTAAGGCTGCAATTGAAAAAGATGCCTCTGATATACATTTAGTTGCTGGACAACAACCAATGTTCAGAATAAAAAAAGCACTAATTGCATATGAAGACGAAAAAAAATTAAAAGATGAAGATATGTTTGAAATATGTGATTACATTATAAATGGAAATACAGCAAAAGCTGAAGCTTTTGAGCAAACTAGAAAATTAGATACATCATATGTATGTGATGGAACACGTTTAAGGGTTAACATATCATTTGCTGATGAAGTTCCTGTATTTACAATGAGAATTATAAAAAATGATTTACCACCATATGAAGCACTAGGTGTTCCTGATGTAGTTAGAAGAATGACATATCAACCACAAGGATTAATATTAGTTACAGGAAAGACAAACTCTGGTAAATCAACAACTTTAAATGCTTTAGTAAATCATATTAATGAAACACAAAATAAGAAAATATTATCACTAGAAAGTCCGATAGAATATATGCATAAATCAAAAACATCATTAATAATTCAAAAAGAAGTAGGTAGTGGAAGAGATTGTTTAACATATCATGATGGTGTAAAAAATGCATTAAGAGAAGATTGTGATATATTAGTAATAGGAGAGATTAGAGATAAAATTACAATGGAAGCAGCTATAGAAATGGCAGAATCTGGACACTTAGTAATTGGAACTTTACATACAAAATCTTGTGCAGAGACTATAGACAGAATGGTAAACTTTTATGAAGTAAGAGACCAAGCACAAATCAAATATTTATTATCTTCATTATTAAAACTTGTAATATCTCAAAGACTATTATTAGGTGCAGAAGATAAATTAGTTTTAGTTCCAGAAGTTATGGTAGTTGATAATGTAGTTTCAGGAGTTATAAGAAAAGAGAAAATTAGTGTAGCAGAAATTGAAGATGCTATTCAAAGTGGAGCTGAAAAGGGTAGTGTAAGTTTAGTAACATCACTAGCTAGCCTATTTCTTGATAATAAAATTACATTAGATCAAGCAAAAGCACAAATAGAGGAAAAGAATTATGAAATTTTAAATAGAACAGTTATGCAATTAAGAATAAAAAGAGGCAGAAGATAATTTTATGAAAGGAGAAAATGTTAGTTTTTACTAATATTTAGAATACTATGGCAATATTTGTATATAAAGGTATAACTGACAAAGGATTAATTGTAAAAAATAGAGTTGAAGAAGAAAGTAAACAAAAATTAATGGAAAGACTTAAAGAAAATAAAATTACACCAATTGACATTGTAAAAGTAAGTATAGCTTCTTCAAATAAAAATAAAAAAAGAAAAAATATTAATAATTCAAAAGACATATTAAAAGATGTTAATACTGCAAAATTTACAACAGCAAAAAAAAATCAGAGTAAAATACAAAACAATAGAACAATAGAAAGAATTTCTATGTACTTAGAAGCAACTAAGAAAATAACAACAAAAGATGTAATTGTATTTACACAAAACTTCTATTTACTAAAAAAAGCGAATTTTAATAATATACATGCATTAACAACAATAATAGAGTGTACAGAAAATTTGTCTTTTAAGGGTATATTAGAAGATATTTTAGCAGGTCTTGAAGCTGGACAATTTATGTATACAACAATGGAATACTATTCAAATGTTTTTCCATTTATATATATAAATATGGTTAAAGTTGGAGAACTTTCTGGTTCATTAACAACTTCATTAGAACAGGCTGTAAAATATTTGGAGGATTCTACAGAATTAACAAAAAAGATTAAAAAGATACTTATTCCTAATATAATGCAATTTGTTGGAATAATAATTTTATTAGTTGCAGGAACACTAGTTGCAATACCACAAATTGAAAATTTATTTGATGAAATGGGATCAGATGCAGAATTGCCTGCAATTACATTATGGTTTAAAGACTTTTTGGGAAAGGTAATGCAATATTGGCCTGTGCCAACTGCAATTATCGCTGCAATAGTTGGTCTTGTAGTGTTTTATATTAATACACCTAAAGGAAAATATAATTTTCATTATTTTAAATATAAAATGCCAATTTTTGGAGAATTAATATTTTTAATAGATTTTTCAAGATTTATTCAAGCTATTGAATTAAATGTTGTTAATGGAATGAGAATACAAGATGCACTTGAAGTAAGTAAAAATATAACTAAAAATCAAATAATGTTATCATTAATAGAAACTGCAATTAATAATATATTAACAGGTAATTCTTGGATACAACCATTTGAGGATTCTGGATTGTGTTCTACAATGGAAACAGAAATGTTGAAAATAGGTATGGAAACTGATTTAACAGAAATGTTAGGCAAACTAAAAGAATATATGGATATTGATATAAAAAATAAGATGGAAAAAATATCTTCTGTAATGCCTCAAGTTGTTTACTCAATTGTTGGTATTGTATTGATATTCTTCGTAGTTGTTGTATTAGTACCAATTATTCAAGTATATATGGGAAATTTCTTATTCGATACAGCAGGAGTATAATGCTATTGGGGTCGGTCCTTTTTGTTGTTGGGGTCGGTCCCTTTTGTTATTGGGGTCGGTCCCTTTTTGTGTTGGGGTCGGTCCCTTTTTGTGCAAGAAAAAACCTCAGAAGTTTTGAAACTTCTGAGGTTTGATATATTTTGTAGAAAGATGTTTTTATCTTTTTGAGAATTGTGGTGCTTTTCTTGCTTTTTTTAGACCATATTTCTTTCTTTCTTTCATACGAGAATCTCTTGTTAAAAATCCACTAGATTTTAATACAGGTCTATATTCTGAATTAGCTTCATTTAAAGCTCTAGCAATTCCATGTCTAATAGCTCCAGCTTGACCAGAAACACCACCACCATATACAGAACAAATAACATCATATTTTGATAATGTATTTGTTACAGTTAATGGTTGTCTAACAATAACTTTTAATGTTTCTAAATCGAAAAATTCTTCGATATCTTTTTTGTTTATTGTTATTTTTCCTGTTCCTTCAACTAATCTAACTCTAGCTATAGAACTTTTTCTTCTACCTGTACCTAAGTATGTTATTTTATTTGACTTAGCCATTATTATTGTTCCTCCCTTAAATTAAAAATTCCAAATTTCTGGTTTTTGTGCTTGAAGATTGTGTTCACTTCCGGCAAATGTTCTTAATTTTGT
Organism: uncultured Clostridia bacterium; assembly: GCA_944388045.1. Taxonomy (GTDB): domain Bacteria; phylum Bacillota; class Clostridia; order TANB77; family CAG-508; genus CAG-269. The sequence goes on from CALXHG010000004.1 coordinate 65,448, forward strand.
TGCCATTTGTCTACCTAAAGAATTATGTGGTAACATTCCTTTAACAGCAAGCATCATAGCTTTTTCTGGATTTTTTTGCATCATAACAAATGCTGGAGTTTCTTTCATTCCTCCAATATATCCAGAATGATGTCTGTAAGTTTTTGAATTTAATTTATTTCCTGTTAATTTTACATCTTTACAATTGATAATTATTACATTATCACCTGTATCAATATTTGGTGTGAAAGTTGGTTTATGTTTTCCTCTAAGTAATCTTGCAGCTTCTGTTGCAACTCTACCAAGTGGTTTATTTGCAGCATCAATAATATACCATTTTCTTTCAACTTCTGATTTTTTTGCACTATATGTTACATTATTCATGGTAATATATTTCCTCCTAATTTATTATTTTTATATGAAATTTAAATTTAAAGCTACCGGGGAGAAGCTTAAATTTAAATCATATTTCCAATATGTACTAAAATATTTTAATACAAAAAGTGAAATTTGTCAATAAATTTCTTAAAAGTTGTTGATATTTTTGTAAATGAAATATATAATAAAACAAAATGTGTGTCATACAATTTATAATAATTATAATTAAAAATTAAATTTTTGATAGTATTTAGATAAAAAATATATTATATGTAAACCACAAAAATATTAGATTAAATAAAAAAGAAAGGTAGAAATATGGCAGAAGAAAAACATAAAATAAAAAAAGAAAGTTTTATGCAAGGTGTAATAACAATAATGTTTTCGCAAATTCTAATTAAAGTATTAGGATTAATATATACTCTATATTTGACAAATAGAGAAGGCTTTGGAGATGCGGGAAATGCAATATATGTAAGTGGATACCAAATATATGCATTATTACTAACAATATCGTCAATAGGAGTTCCAAATGCAATATCAAAAATGGTTGCAGAAAGACTAGCTGTAGGTGATAACAGAGGAGCTAATAGAGTATTTAAAGTAGCTTTAGCTACTTTTGGAATAATAGGTGCATGTGGTACTATTTTACTATTTTCATTTTCACATATAATTGCTTATAATTGGATTCAAATTCCAGAAGCAGAACTAACATTAATTGCATTATCACCAGCAATATTTTTTGTTTCTATATCATCAGTTTTTAGAGGATATTTTAATGGAAGAAGAACTTTAAAAATAACTGCAAGAGCACAAACAATAGAGCAAATATTTAAAACATTATTAACAATTGTTATAGTAGAAATAGTAGCATATATAACAACAACATCTACAGAAATGATGGCTGCAGGAGCAAACTTAGCTACAACAATTGCAACATTTACAAGTTTTGCATATATGTTTATATATTATAGAACCAAAAGAAAAGAAATAGGAAATGAAATACAACAAACAGTAAATTATAAATATGAGAATGTAAAAACAATAATAAAAAGAATATTAATGGTATCTATTCCATTAACACTAAGTTCAATTATGACATCATTTAATAAAAATATAGACTCATTTACTGTTAAAAGAATTTTAAGCACTTATTTAGGCTCTGATACTGCACAAACATTATATGGAATATTAGGAGGAAAAGTAGATACAGTTACAAATTTACCTCTTGCAATAAATATTGCTTTTGCAACAGCATTAGTTCCTGCAATTTCTGCAGCAAGAGCACAAAAAGATACAGAAACTGCAACAAAAAGGGTATCTTTTTCACTATTAACATCAATGTTAATAGGATTACCATGTGTAGTTGGATTAGTAGTATTTGCACAACCAATTTTAAATTTATTATATCCTAATGCAAATTCAGGAGCATTATTACTACAATTAGTATCTATAGGTGTAATATTTTCAATATTAAATCAAACAATTAGTGGTGCGTTACAAGGGTTTGGAAAAGTTATGATACCTGCATATGCTTTAGGAGCAGGATGTTTAGTAAAACTTATTTTAAATTTAATTTTATTAAGAATACCAGCATTAAATGTATATGGAGCAGCAATATCAACAATCTTTTGTCATGCAACAGCATTTATGATTGTATATATAGTTTTAAAAAGATATATAAAAATTGACTTAAGTTTTAATAAATTTGTAATAAAACCAATTATAGCTACAGGAATTATGGGAGTTTGTTCATATACAGTATATTTACTATTAATGAAAAATAGTATATTTATAGGAAATAAGGCAACAATAATATCAATGTTATTTGCTGTAATAATATATGTTTTAGCAGTTATAAGTTTAAAAATTTATAATGAAGAAGATATAAAAATGCTTCCAAAAGGAGATAAAATCTTAAAAATTTTAAAAAAAGTTAAAATTTATTAAAAAAAAAGAGGGATTTTATAATATTTTGGAGAATAAATAAAACAGAAAGTACAGATATTGCTTAACAACTGCAATATAAGTACATATTATTACAAAATTTTATAGGAGGTAGTCGCAATGAACAAAGCTGAATTAGTAGCAGCAATGTCTGCAAAAACAGGAGAATCAAAAAAAGCAACAGAAGCAACATTAAACGCATTTGTTGAAGTTGTTGCAGAAGCATTAAAAGGAGGAGATAAAATCCAATTAGTTGGATTTGGTTCTTTTGAAGTAAGAAAAAGAGCTGCAAGAAAAGGTAGAAATCCTCAAACTAAAGAAGAAATAAAAATACCTGCATCTAAAGCTCCAGTATTCAAAGCTGGTAAAGCATTAAAAGACACAGTAAACAAATAAGAATATGAAAATATATGATTTTGCTAGGGTCGATCCATTTTATATTGGGGTCGGTCCTTTTTTTGCCTGGTAGCTATGTGTTGGGGTCGGTCCTTTTTTGTCTGGAGGCTATGTGTTGGGGTCGGTCCCTTTTTTACTCAGGGGCTTTCGTCTGGTGTCTGTTCAAAATCATACCATTATATAATTGGTTTTTATACCTTGTGTGTCGCAACCTACAAAAGAATTTTAATATGTAGGTTGCTCCAAATCGCATTCGCTCCGCTCTTTTGGTCGCTTACGCGGTATTGCAAACTAATTATATAATGGTATGATTTTGAACAGACACCAGACGAAAGCCCCTGAGTAAAAAAGGGACCGACCTCAACACATACAAGAAACAATTACCAACAAAAAATTCAATTTAACTATTGATTTTACTAATAATTATTGATATATTATATAATAGAAAAAACAAAAGAAAGGGAAAAAAAGTGTTAAAAAGATTAAAAGAAAATAAAGGCATAACAGGTGTTGATGCTACAATAGCAGTAGTTATTCTAATTATTTTTGTACCATTGATAGCAGGGTCTTTTTCAAATTTAATAAATATGAAATTAAAGAACGAAAGGAAATCTACAGCTTTAAATATTGCAATTCAATTAATTGAAGGTGTAAAATTAATGGATTATGATAGTTTAGTTTCAGGAATAACAGCTGATGATATATTAGGGCAAAGTGGAGACTTAAATAGTTATGTTTTACCTAAAGGTTATTCTATAGAGACAATAGCAGTTGTAGAAAAAGAAGATGAAAAAGAAGTAATAATATCAGTAGGTTATATAGAAAATAATAAAACAGAATATATAGAATTAAAAACCACAGTCTATCCTAAACTGGAAAGTGAAGAAAAACTTGAAATTTTAGCAGAAGTAACAAATCCGAAAGCAACATATGAAGAAAATGATAATTTAAATTATGAAATTACATTAAATAATGTTGGAGATGTTACATTATATAATGTTCATGTATCACTTGAAAAACTAGAAAATCAATATGGAGAAACATATGCAACACAAGGATGGGATATTACAGAACCATTTACATCAGGAGAAACAGAGAAATTTACTACAAATTTTTCAACTAGAAACGGTATATGGAATGCATATTTTAAAGTTACAGCAACAACTCAACCAGATGGTGGAGATACAATAGAATATACAAGACAAATTTTTGTTTATAGAATGATATTACGAGAAAAAATGCTAGTACAAGTAGAGACTATAAATGATTCTCAAAATGACACAGGTTATGACTATGGAGAAGTTGTTAAATTCAAAACAGTTATAACTAATACTGGAACATCTACAATTAAAGGAATATCAATAGACTCTCCTAAAGGTTTTGAAGAAAATGTAATAGATAGATTAGAACCTGGAGAAACAAAAGAGGTTGAAGGATATGAGTATGCGATTAAAGAAGAGGATATAGGAAAAGGAACATTAACATATTCAGTTAAAGTTACAACAGCGGAGCCATCACTTGAACAAATGGCACAAGCAGAATTTAAAGTTGCTGATACTATTGCAGTATTAAGTGCTGAATTTGTAGAAACAAGTACACCAAATAATGGAAGTATATATGATTATTATATAGATTCTAGTATAAACTTTTCAATTTCACTATCAAATATAGGAAACTCAAGATTAAATAATATTTCAATAAAATTATATATTGGAAATGATGAAGATGGACCATATGACTATGTTTATGGATGGGTTGAAGACCTTGGAATAAATTCCATGAAAACAATTACTAAAAGTGTATTACCAACTGATATAAGATTAGAAAACTTTACAGGTAATAAAGTAGCTTTTGTTGAAATTATAGATGAAAAAGGAAATAAAACGAGAAGTGAGAAAATAGATTTGTTTTTACAAAACATACCACCAACAGTTGAAGAGACAAATTAAACAAATAAAAACAAGAGTACAAAACATTGTTAAAAATTAAATTTTAAAATTTTGATTTTCAACAATGTTTGTACTTTAGAGAGGAAGGATAATAAAAATGCAAGAAAAAAATTTTGAACAATCAATGCAAGATTTAGAAAAAATTGTTACAGAACTAGAAAAAGGGGATTTAAATTTAGATGAATCAGTTAAAAAATTTGAAGAAGGAATGAAAATTGCCAAACAATGTAACAATATGTTAGAAGAAGCTGAAAAGAAAATTACAATTCTTTTAGAAAAAGATGGAGAAATAGAAGAAAAGAACTTTGTAGGAGATAATACTAATACTTAAAAATAATGTGAGGAAATAATAAAATGAACGACTTTCAAAAATTTATAACAAATAAATATTTATATGTACCTTTGCTTTTATGGTTTTGTATACAAACATTTAAAGTAATATATGAATTAATAAAATATAAAAAATTTAATTTTAAAAGAATTATAGGAGCTGGTGGAATGCCAAGCTCCCATTCTGCAATTACAATGTGTATTTCTACAATGATTGGAAAAAGTTCTGGTTTTGACTCTAGTATATATGCATTATCATTAATTGTTGCTTTAGTTGTTATGTATGATGCTGCAGGAGTTAGAAGAGCAGCAGGAAAACAAGCTAAATTATTAAATAAAATAATAGATACACCTGGACTTACAAATGTACAAGTTCAAGAAAAGTTGGTAGAAGTACTTGGTCATACTCCAATACAAGTTTTAGTAGGTGCAATACTTGGAATTGTAGTTGGATTTATAGCATAAAAACTATAAAAGCTTGATATTTTTTAATAAATCCAAATTTTGAATTAACAAGAAGTAAAACTACTGGCATAATTAAATATTTAATATAGAAAGAATGTGATTAAATATGACAGATATAGAAATAGCAAAAAAGTTTAAATTAAAAAATATAAATGAAATTGCAAAACAATTAGATATAGAAGATGAAGATATTGAATTATATGGAAAATATAAAGCCAAAATATCTAATCCAGAAAAATATTATAATAAATCAGATGGAAAATTGATATTAGTTACAGCAATGAGTCCTACACCTTTAGGAGAAGGGAAAACTACAATTTCAATATCTATTGCTGATGGATTAAGAAGAATTGGAAAAAAATCAATATTAGCATTAAGAGAACCATCACTTGGACCTGTATTTGGAATAAAAGGAGGGGCAACTGGTGGAGGATATGCACAAATAGTTCCAATGGAAGACATAAATTTACACTTTACAGGTGATATTCATGCAATAACATCAGCAAATAATTTATTATCTGCAATGATAGATAATCATATATATTTTGGAAATGAATTAAAAATTAAAGAAGTAGTATGGAAAAGATGTGTAGATTTAAATGATAGACAATTAAGAAAAATAGAAACAGGACTATCTGGAGAAAGCAAAATAGTACCTAGAATGGATGGGTTTGATATATCTGTTGCTTCAGAAATTATGGCAATTTTATGTTTGTCAGAAAATATAAAAGATTTAAAAGAAAAATTAGGAAATATAATAATAGGATATAACGATAATAATGAGCCAGTATTTGCAAAAGATTTAAAAGCAGAAGGAGCAATGGCAGTATTATTAAAAGATGCAATAAAGCCTAATTTAGTTCAAACACTAGAATATACGCCAGCATTAGTTCATGGTGGACCATTTGCAAATATTGCACATGGATGTAATTCAATTATAGCAACAAAATTAGGAATGAAACTTGCAGATTATACAGTTACAGAAGCAGGTTTTGGAGCAGATTTAGGAGCAGAGAAGTTTTTAGATATTAAATGTAGAAAAGCAAATATAAAACCTAATGTAGTAGTTTGTGTTGCAACAATAAAAGCATTAAAATATCATGGAGGAGCTCCAAAAGAAGAAATTTTGAACGAAAATTTTGAATGTTTACAAAAAGGAATGGAAAATTTATATAAACATGTAGATAATCTTCAAAATAAATTTGGATTAAATGTGATTGTTGCAATAAATAAATATAATACAGATACAAAGGAAGAATTAGAGTTTGTTCAAAAAGAATTAACAAAAAGAAATATAAAATCAAGTATTGTAGAAAGTTGGGCAAAAGGTGGAGATGGAGCAATAGACATTTCTAACAAAATTGTTCAAATGTGTTCTGATAATGGAACTAATTCTAATTTTGAATTAAGTGATAATGATAAAATTGTTGCAGATAGAAAAAACAATGCAGATAATAAAATAAATAATTTTAAGTATATATATAGTTTAGAAGACTCTATAGAAAATAAAATAGAAAAAATAGCAAAAGAAATTTATGGAGCCAAAAAGGTTAATTTTATGCCAGAGGCTTTAAAGAAAATTGATAAAATAATAGAAATAAGCAAAGCAGAGAAAATTTACAGTGCAAATGATTTTGATAGTATAAAAGAAAATAAAATAAATAATATAAAAAATATAGATTATACAAAATTACCAATTTGTATAGCAAAAACACAATATTCATTTTCAGATGACCCAAAAAATATAACAGCAATAGATAATTTTGAATTTACAATAAGAGATATAGATTTAAGAGCTGGAGCGGGATTTATTGTAGCTTATGCTGGAAATATATTAACAATGCCAGGATTACCAAAAGTTCCTTCAGCAGAAAATATAGATATTGATGAAAATGGAGAAATTGTTGGAATTTTTTAAAAGATAAAAATTAATTTTAAATTATAAGATAGAAAACAATATGAAACTTTAAGTTACTTAGGCTTAAAGTGAAAATATAAATTTAAATATAAAAATTAATTATAGCATAATGAAAGGGAGTAATAAAATGTTAAGCATAATAGTAGCAAAGGCAAAAAATAATATAATTGGAAAAAATAATCAATTAATCTGGAGATTACCAGCAGAATCAAAGAAATTTAAAGAACTAACAGATGGAAAAATTGTAATAATGGGTAGAAAAACATATGAGACATTAGGAAAATTTTTAAGAGAAAGAAAAAAGGTTGTTTTTTCTAATAATCCAGATTTCAAAATAGATAGTCAAGATACAGAAGTAGTTCATTCAATGTTACAAATACAGCAATATATAGAAGACCAAGAAGAACATTTTGTAATAGGTGGGGCAATGATATATAATTTATTAATGCCTTATGTAAAAAAGATGTATGTAACAGAACTTGACCATGAATTTGATGGAGATGCAGTATTTCCAAGAATTAATGAAACAATTTGGGAAGAAGTATCAAGAGAGCCAAAAAGAAAAGACGACGAAACTGATATTGAATATGAATTTATTACATATATAAGAAAATAAAAAACATGCTGGTACTTTTCATTCGATTTAGTTTGATTAGTTCCAGCTTCTTTTATTGCTTTCTGTACAATAAAAGAGCTTCGCTCAAAAAGATGCACAGATACATATAATAGTAATAGGAGGTAAAAAATGATTAAATTAATTGGTAATACACCAATGATAAAAATATCTTACAGATATAAAGGAAAAGAAAAAAGAATATTTGCAAAATTAGAATATTTTAATTTTACGGGAAGTATTAAAGATAGAGTTGCTTTTTATATGATTAATAATGCAAAAAAAAGAGGAATATTAAAAGAAAGAATGCCTATAGTTGAAGCAACAAGTGGAAATACAGGAATATCTTTATCTGCATTAGGAAGTTATTATAAACATCCTGTACATATTTTTATGCCAAATTGGGCAAGTAAAGAGAGAATTGAATTAATGAAAGCATATGGGGCAAATGTTCATTTAATTTCAAAAGAAGATGGAGGATTTATAAAGTGTGTAGAAGAAGCTGAAAAATTGTCACATAAAATAAATGGATTTTATGCAAATCAATTTTCTAATAAAGATAATTATCTAGCACATTATGAAACAACAGGAGAAGAGATATTAAATCAAATTCTGGAGAAAATAGGAGGATTTGTGTCTGGTATAGGTACAGGTGGAACACTGATGGGAATAGGAGATAAACTAAAGAAAAAGTATCCTGATATGGTTTTAACAGCAATAGAACCTGATAAAATGCCACTTTTATCACAAAGAAAAGTATTTGAACAACATAAGATTGAAGGAATAGGTGATGATTTTATACCAGATTTAGTTGATAAAAGTAAAATAGACAAAATTATACTAATAAATGATGATGATGCAATTAATATGTCTAGAAAATTAGCAAAAGAATTGGGAATTGGAGTTGGAATATCATCAGGAGCAAATTTTATTGGAAGTGTTCTTCTTGCAGATGAAATAGATGATGATGTGGTTACAATATTTGCAGATGATAATAAAAAATATTTATCAACAGATTTATCAAAAGAGATTGACACAAATGAAGAATTTATTTCTAATAAAATAGAATTATTAAATTTTAATAATATATAAATATTTCATAAACTATCCTTATATATTGAGCGTTTTCCAATTGAATTTTGCTTTCAATTAAGTAATAATGAGTACGAATAATTGAAATAATTAAATCATAAAATTTTAATTTACCTATTGCAAAATGAAAAAAATGTGATATAATAACAAAAAATAAAAGTAATAACTAGGACAACACAAATAATAAAATATCTTTACAGAGAATCAAACAGAAGGTGAGAGTTTGAAAGTAAAAATTATTTAGCTTAAATAGCTATAAGTTATTAATTAATATTTATATAATTAATTTTTTATATTTTATATTAGTAAGATTTACGAATAAAAAATAAAATAAATATTGTAAAATAAAAATACGAAATATAGCTTATGTTATCACCTAGTTAAATTGCAAAACTGAACATAAATACTTATTATATATACTATAAAAAAATATTAAGATATTTTGAAATATTTTTTATCAAAGTATACTCAAAATTAATGTATTTAAAAAGTAGGTTTTGACGTAAATCTGCGTTAAAGATAAAGAGAGAGTAATTATTAAATTAAAGTTAATTATAGATAAAAGATTACTAAAAAAGGTGGTACCGCGGAGAAATTCGTCCTAATATACAATTTTTGTATGTTAGGATTTTTTTGTTTAGGAAGCTATATAAAATTTTATAATTAGACAATATTGTCCCAATATAAACATTTGCTCAAAGATTTGTTTAAATACCGCCCAAACAATGCCCAAACATTTGCCCAAATACTGACCAAACTTTTGACATAACAGCAGTGCTTTAATATTATCCAAAAAATTTATAAAAGAATATCAAAAAATAAAAAAAGGAGGGAATAATAAATGCAAGAATTAAAAATTAAAGGAATTTACAAACATTTTAAAGGAGATTACTATTTAGTAGAAGATGTAGCAAAAGATTCTGAAACGCAAGAAGAATTTGTAATATACAGACGTTTATATGAAGATTGTGGATTATGGATAAGACCAAAGAAAATGTTTTTATCAGAAGTAGACCACGAAAAATACCCAAATGTAACTCAAAAATACAGATTTGAATTGCAAAACATACCAAGTAAGAAAATTACAAAGTAAAATAAAAACGGGGACCGACCCCAATACAAAAAGGGACCGACCCCAGTAAAAAAAAGGACCGACCCCAGTAAAAAAAAGGACCGACCCCAGACAAAAAAGGGACCGACCCCAAACCAAAAAGGAGGAAATATTATGTATAAAAAAGTAGAATTAAAAAATGGCTTTGTTGGAATGGAAAGAGAAGTCGCAGAAATGTGGAAGAAAAAAGGAATAATCCAAAAGAATTTTGATATGAATAAAGGTAAAAGATATTTCACATTTTATGATGGACCACCAACAGCAAATGGAAAGCCACATGTTGGTCATATAGAAACAAGGGTTATGAAAGATATAATTCCAAGATACAAAGTAATGAAAGGATATCATGTTGATAGAAAAGCAGGATGGGACACACATGGTTTACCTGTTGAGCTTGAAATTGAGAAAAAACTTGGAATATCTGGAAAAGAGCAAATAGAAGAATATGGAGTAGAAAAATTTGTTAAACAATGTAAAGAAAGTGTATTTACATATGTCCATATGTGGGAAGATATGACTAATAAAGTTGGATTTTGGGTAGATATGGACCATCCATATGTAACATATCATAATGATTATATAGAATCAGTATGGTGGGCATTAAAAGAACTATGGAAAAAAGGATTACTATATGAAGGACATAAAGTAATGCCATATTGTCCAAGATGTGGTACAGCATTATCATCACATGAAGTTGCACAAGGATATAAAGATGTTAAAGATTTAACATGTATAGCCAAATTTAAAGTAAAAGGAAAAGAAAACACATATATATTAGCATGGACAACAACACCATGGACATTACCATCAAATTTAGCATTATGTGTAAATAAATCATATACATATGTGGAAGTTAAAGCAAATATTGGAACAGATGATGAACCACAATATGAAAACTATATTTTAGCAAAAGATTTAATAGAACAAGTACTAAAAGAAACACCATATGAAATTGTAAAAGAATTCAAAGGTTCTGATATGCTTGGAATGGAATATGAACAATTAATGCCATTTGCAAAAGTAGATGGAAAAGCATTTGTTGTAATTCATGGAGATTATGTAACACTAACAGATGGTACAGGAATAGTACACATTGCACCTGCATATGGTGAAGATGATAGTTTAGTTTCTAAACAAAATGGAATAGCATTTGTAAATTTAGTTGATAAATCAGGAAAATTTGTTCCAGAAGTTGAACCTTGGGCAGGTAGATTTGTAAGAGACTGCAATGAAGATATATGCAAATGGTTAGCTGAACATAATAAATTATTTAGTAAAGAAAAACATATACACTCATATCCACACTGTTGGAGATGTGATACACCACTTCTATATTATCCAAAAGAAAGTTGGTTTGTTGCAACAACAAAAGTTAAAGACAATTTAATTTCTAATAACAACACAATAAAATGGTATCCAGATACAATAAGAACAGGAAGATTTGGAAAATTCTTAGAAAATGTTATAGACTGGGGAATTTCTAGAGATAGATATTGGGGAACACCATTACCAATATGGAAATGTGAATGTGGACATGAAGAATGTATAGGAAGCATTGCAGAATTAAAAGAAAAGGCAGTTTATTGTCCAGATGACATAGAATTGCACAAACCATATATAGATAAAGTACATTTAAAATGCCCAGAATGTGGAAAAGAAATGACAAGATATAAAGAAGTAATAGACTGTTGGTTTGATTCAGGCTCAATGCCTTTTGCACAATTACATTATCCATTTGAAAACAAAGAAGCATTTGAGAAAAACTTCCCAGCACAATTTATTTCAGAAGCAATTGACCAAACAAGAGGATGGTTCTATACATTACTTACAATATCAACATGTTTATTTGACAAAGCATCATATGAAAATTGTATAGTATTAGGACATGTTTTAGATGAACATGGACAAAAAATGTCAAAATCAAAGAAAAATGGAGTAGATCCAATGGAATTATTAGATACTGTTGGGGCAGATGCAACAAGATGGCATTTTTATGTAAGTAGCAGTCCTTGGTTACCAAAGAGATTAGGAATAAAAAATGTACAAGAAACTCAAAGAGGATTTTTAGCAACATTATGGAATGTATATTCATTTTATTGCTTATATGCAGAAATAGACCAATTTAATCCATTAAAACATAAAGATTTCAAATCAGAAAACATAATGGATAAATGGATATTATCAAAATTAAACACATTAATTAAAGAAGTAGATGAAAAATTAGAAAAATATAATATAACAGGAGCGGCACTAGAAATTGAAGACTTCACAGATAGTTTATCTAATTGGTATGTACGTACAAATAGAGAAAGATTCTGGGGAGAAGAATTAACAGATGATAAAATAGGAGCATATACAACATTATACACAGTATTAGTAAATTTAATAAAAGTATCAGCACCATTTGTACCATTTATGACAGATGAAATCTATCAAAATTTAGTAGTTGGACTAGATAAAAAAGCACCAGAAAGTGTACATTTATGTTTATGGCCAGAAGTAGATGAAAAATCAATAGATAAAAAATTAGAAAATGAAATGGATTTAGCATATTCAATTGTTAAATTAGGTAGAAGTGCAAGAAATTCTGCAAATATTAAAAACAGACAACCACTTTCTAAAATGTTAATATCTGTAGATACATTGCCAGAATATTATGGAAATATAGTTAAAAATGAATTAAATGTTAAACAAGTAGAATTAGGTGCAAACATGTCAGACTATGTACATTTTGAGATTAAACCAAATCTACCTGTATTAGGAAAAGAATATGGAAAATTAATTCCAAAAATAAGAGAAGCAATTTCAAAAATGAATCAAATGGATTTAGCAAATAAAGTAAAAAATGGTGGAATAGAATATATCGAAATTGATGATACACAAATAGCATTAACATCAGAAAATTTATTAATAACAATGCAAGGAAAAGATGGTTTTGCATTTGCTGGTGAAGGAGAGATAGGAGTAGTATTAGAAACAACAATTACACCAGAACTTAAAGAAGAGGGATATGTAAGAGAAATTCTATCAAAAGTTCAAAATATGAGAAAAGAAAAAGGTTTTGAAGTATTAGATAAAATTATTTTATATGTTTCTGATAATGAAAAACTAGAAAAAATTGTTAAAAAATACGAAAAAGAAATTAAGAAAGAAACTTTAGCAGAAAAAGTTGAATATAATGCAAAAAGAGATGACTATACAGAAGTTTCAATTAATGATGAAAAATTAATGTTAGATGTAGAAGTAATTAAATAAAAGAACTTTGATAAAACAGATGCACTTATGTTTACTTTGTAAAATTGCCACATAAACAATAACGCGGGCTTTGAAATGTTATAAACTTATAAAATGTTAAAAGAAGCCCGCTATTGTTCTTGTTTAAGATTTTGTTAAGTTGAAGATGGATTTACATATATTGTCTTATTATTTGTAAAAATAACCATTCCAGGTTTTGCTCCATTAGGTTTTCTAACAAATTTTACTTTACAATAATCTACAGGAACATTAGAAGAATTTTTTGCTTTACTATGTTCAGCAGTAATTTTTGCACATTTTACAAGAGTATCATCAGAAACTTCTACATCTCCACATTTTAAGATAACATGACTTCCATGTACATCTTTAGTGTGAAACCAAATGTCAGATTTATTTGCAAAAGTAAAAGTTAACCAATCATTTTCTTTATTATTTTTTCCAACATATAAGTCAAAGCCATCAACTTCAAAGTGTAAAGGAGAATATGAGTTTTCTTTTTTATTCTTTTTTGTTGACTTTTTATTTGCCATAGATTTTTGATGAGATGACTTAAATATTTTGGTATTTTTTAAAGAATTCTGATTTTTAGTATTCTTGTTATTGCTTTTTTCTGTAAATTTTAAATCATTTTTAAAAATTACATTTTCAGAAATTTCTTCAAAAATATCTTGAATATCTTCTAAAGTAGTTGCAGATTCAAGTTCATATACAATACTTTGAATATAATCTAATTCTTCTTCAGTTTCTTTTTTCTGAGCAGATACAATTTCTAGAGCATTTTTTAATTTTGAGTATTTTTTAAAATATCTTTTTGCATTTAAACTAGGTGAATATTTTTTATCTAAAGGTATTTTTATTAAGCTATTATTATCATAATAATTTTCTAATTCAACATAATCTGTATGAGTATTTGTTAATTTGTATAAATTAGCAGTTATAAGTTCTCCATAAAGCTTAAATTTGTCCATTTCGTCACATTCTTTTAATTTAGAATTAATACTTATTAAACGACTATTATATTTTTTTAATAAATCTAAAATCATTTTTAAAATACTATTTCTATAATTTGTAAATGTCTCTGAAGTTTCTCTTTTAAAATAAAAATCATCAATAAAATTATTAAACTTATATTTTTGTTCATTTAAAGTAACTTTATCAGAACATGTTAATATATAATCATAAAGTTTATCTTTTTTATACAAACTTTCAAAAGTAAGATTATTTAAAGATAATACCTTATTAAAATAATTATATAATTTTTGTAAATTTTCTTTATTTGTATTTTGTATATTGCATTTTTCAATAGCACTTTTTACAAAAGATAAGCTAAACCCTGTAAAAGTATTAGCAATTATAGAAGCAAGTTTTTCTATATTTAATACTTTATGATTATTACTATTATCTAAATAAATTTCACTATCTAAAGATGGTTCGATTTTTTGATAAAACTCATCAAAATTATTTATTTTTGTAAAATCTAATTTATCAGAAATAGGGAATCTATATAGTCTTGAAGGTAATATATCTCTATAAATAGTATCTGTAGCGGTTATATGTCTTAAAGCATCAATTATTATATTTTTATTATTTAATAATATTACATTACTATGTTTTCCCATTAATTCTATAATTAAAGTTTTGGTTTCTGGCTCATTAAATTCATTTATTGTATTAATATCAATTTTTACAAGTCTTTCTAAACCATATGTCTCAATATTTGTAATAAATCCACCTATTAAATGTTTTCTAAGTAGCATACAAAAATTTGGAGCTACTGGAGGATTTTGTTTTGCGTTATTTGTTAAATGTATTCTACAATTATGAGCATCTATACATATATTTAATGAATAATGAGTAGAATGAGAATATATTTTTAAAAGTATAGTATTTTTATCATTTTGAAAAATTTTATCTATTTTTCCACCAATTAATTCATTTTTAAATTCATTTACAATTTTTTTTGTAACAATACCATCAAAAGCCATAAATTAATCAATCCTTTTTTATTCTTTTACTATAATTTTAATATATAGATATAAAAAATGGGATGTGATGGGAATGTTCTGCAAATTTTTTAAATATCTATATATAAAATTTATATAAATAATATTAAATATAATATCATAAAAATAGCTTGTTGTAAATAATTAAAATGCTGAGGATTTCTCAATTCAGAATAATGAAATTAATCAAAATGTTTTATTGTAAATAATCAAGTGGATTAACATAATTGCCATTTATTCTAAAACCTAAATGTAAATGACATCCTGTTGTAGCACCATTTGTCGGCTTTCCATTTGATGGGTCTGAATAAATATTACCAGAAACATTATAAACATATTTAGGACCAACATGACCTATAACTTGTCCTTGAGTTATAGTATCACCAACATTTACAATATAATTAGGGGAGACATGGCAATAGGAAATTTTTACTCCATCTAAACTTGTTAAAGTAATAGTATATCCACCTCCACCAAGAAATCCTGTAAATGTAATATTTCCATCACATGTTGCAATTAATTTTGTTCCTTCTGGTGCCGGAATATCAATTCCTTTATGAAATGTAGAAGCACCAGTTGTTGGAGCTTTTCTTTTGCCAAAAGGGGAAGAGAGCCTAGTATAACCAGGAATTGGCCATGCATAATTTGTATTTCCTAAAAAGATAATTTGACTTTCTTCAAAATCTTTAAAATTTTCTAGCATTTCGGAATTGGTAGATGACACAACTGGAATAAAAAATATTGAAATTATAATAGTAAAAAAAATTATAAAATATAGAAATTTATTCATTGAATAATCCTTTCTTAAAAAAAGAGTATAGTCAAAAACTATACTCTTCAATAAAATATGGCAGGGGTACTAGGATTCGAACCCAGACAAGCGGTTTTGGAGACCGATGTGCTACCATTAACACTATGCCCCTAAATAATTACTTAATTATATTAACACAAATTATAAAAAAAAACAAGACTTTTTTTATAATTTATAAAATTTTAAGTTACTGAATAATGGTCTTAAATAAAAAAAAACGATGATATTATAATATCATCGTTTTTAACAAAATAATTTAAAATACCATTATCCAGTAACAATTTTTTACTGAATTATTAGAATTAAAAAAGAAAGCACATATGTTTTTAATATATGTGCTTAATATATATAAAAAATTCAATTCCTAAAGTTTAAAAATCAAGATGTTTATATTTTTTTGCTAATACAATTGTTATAATAGTAATTCCACCAATAATACCAATAAAAATTGGTGCACCAGTATGAGGTATAGGTTGAGGTGCTACAGTATTATCTTTAGGAGGTTCCTCTTGAGGTGGTTCCTCTTCTTTAGGAGGTTCTTCCTGAGGAATTTCATTTAATTTTATTTTTGGTGTTACATCAGAAGTTCTTGTTCCTGTTGAGCCATCTGGATTTGTATAATTTATATCAACTTTTAAGTTAGTATTTAAAATGTCCCCAATAATTTCTTCAGAAAAATCATCTTTTAAAGTCAATGTATATTGAATGTTAGTTTTTTCTCCAGATTTTAATTCTGCAATTTCCCAAGTAATACTATTTGTTTCAGAATCAACTGTTGCTGAAACATTGTCTAAATTTGTTCCTTCTACATAAGCCATTTCAAAATTATCAATTATATATTGTGGAAAATAATCTACAATAGTGATATTTTTTAAAGTATTTGGAATTGGAACTAAATCAGAATATATACTTTGTTTAATTGTTTCTTCAATTTCTGTATCAGAAATATTATAGAATTTTCCTATTGTAGGTTCTGTTTCTGTTCCGAATACACCTTCAATTACTTGACCATAAGTATAAGAATTTGTACCATCAGTTCTTACAACTGCATCATTATCTTCAATACCAGTTAATACAGAAATTACTTCTATATCTTTTAAAGATTGCATAGTTTCTTTTGTTGTATTAATAACTGTTGTTAAAGCATCATAACTAACTAAATCAGAATTTCCAACATTCATATTTGGAACACCATCTGTTAAAATTATAAGATATTTATTTGTTTCATCTTCTGAAAAAGTACTTTTAGCAAGTTTTAAACCAGAATCTAAATCTGTATAATTTCCAGTACCTTCAATTTTTGATATTTTTGATTTTAAATCTTCTATATTATTTGTAAAGTCACTTACAAGTTGTGCATCTTTTTCTGTTCCCATTTCAGTTGGAACTGTACTAGAAGAGAAAGATACAACTCCAATTTTTAAAGTAGAAGAGTTTAGTTCTAATAAACTTTCAACTAAAGAATTTGCTGATTCTAGAACAATATCTTTTCTTGTTGTACCTTCAGAAATTTCAGTATTCATACTAGAAGAACTGTCTATTACTAGCATTAATTCACCAGTAGGTACAATATCTTTTTCATTATTTTGTAATTCAAGTTGTATTGTTACTTGATTTTTCTCAAGATCTGATGAAATAATTTTTTTCTCTAATTTAGAATTGTCTGTTAAAGTTATTGAACAGACATTATCTTCAACAATTTCCATTGAAATATTAGGAGCTGCAAATACACTTGTTGAAATAGATAATATAATTAAAAATATTAATAGTGAAATAAACTTTTTCATAATTGTTTTTCCTTTCTTAAAAAATAGAATTTGGAAAAGATTTTAATTTTTTACTAATTTTTAGCTTTTCCTTTGTATTATATGTATTTTTATATACACTATATTTATTTTATTATATTAAAATAAAATTTTCAATACTATTTAAAAAAAATGTATAAAAAAAGTACTGACAAAATTTGTCAGTACTGAATTGATATGTGACAATTAATGTTTTGAATAATTATCTAGAAATTATTAATTAAGATATCTAGCAACATCCTCCTCTGTTACCACCGCAACAGCAACAAATTAAAAGTATAAGAATGATAATCCAGCAGCAATCATCACCAAAACCAAAACCACATCCACATCCTCTATTTTCTGGCATAAAAAACCCCCCTTTCTATAAATCAAAACTTAAGTATTTTTCTAAAGAAAGATAAGTAATTTCTTTAAAATTTTTCTTTTGATAATATATAATATGGGGATTTAAAAAAAGTGTTACATCAATGTTTAGATTTCTTTATTAAAATTTCCATTTGTATAAATGTTTCCTTCTAATTTTTTTCCAGAAGAAATAGTTTTTATAATAGAATTAATTTCATCAATATTTTCATCTAAAATATCAATTCTAACAGAATCTACAGGTAAATCTGAATGTTCAATTGATGTAATTTTACTGTTATAAATAGTAGAAATTGTTTGAATATTATCAGGAATTATTCTAAATAAAAATCCAAGTCTATCTTTTAAATAATATTTATTTGTACTATTACATTTATGCTCACAAGAAGAATAGCACTTATTTGTTTTTCCAAGCAAACAGTAATTAGTTGTCATAAGAGGAGTATTTCCATAAACTATCATTTCTATATTTTTATTAAGCCAAGAATTATCCAAATTGTCTAAGAATTGATTCCTATTTATATTATTTTTTTTATTATAAAATACTTTATTTTCATTTGATGTTTCATTTCTATTGGCATTTATACAAATATAAAAATTATTAATATCATTTTTATTTAATTCAGGTGAAATAGTAATTGTGTTTAATGGTAATTCATTAAAGGTTAAATTGTTAAAAACATTAAATGTGTAATTTCCAATAAGTTCATAATTTTTATTTTTTTCTGAAATATCATAATTGTTAGAATTTTTTGTGTTTCCAAGATTTATATATTTTTTTAGTAATTCAAAATTACCAATATTAGATAAAACAAATCCAGAAATATTATATGTATTTAATATTTTATCTAAATATTTTATAATTAAATTATTATAAGAGTTTCTTATAATTGTAGGTAAATAAATGTATACATTAAAATTGTTACATATTTTTTTTATAGTTTCAGCAAAATCATTTTTTGTAAAATATTTAAAAGGAATATAAATTCTATCAACACCATTTAGCAAAGAATAATTATAATCATTTTTAAGTATATTTAATAATAAACTAATTTTTTTATTATGATAAGGATTTTTTATGTCATCATAACTTTTTGAAAATTTATTATCAGAACTATTTAATAATTTATTAGAATTTACAGTACACTCATTACTATTTTTATAAAAATTATTTTCTTTAGAAGTTCTTTTAAAACTTAAAATTAATTTTTCCTCAAATTTTGTCAAACATTGTCTTCTAAGTTCATTAATTCCACTAATACTTGGAACATACAAGTTATCTTCTAAATCAATTTTTATATTTTTAAAATTATAAGGAGTATTATTTGTTTTGCAAAGTTGGGAAATTAGTCTTTCCTTTGTAATAGGAGAGTTTTGTGCTATTTCTGGATAAATGTTAGAAACAACTTCGGCACAAATATTATCATTATAAATTTTTAAAGAAATAGGGGAATTTAATTTAACATTCATTTCACAAGATAAGTTTATTTTTCTAAATTCATGTTTAATGGTGTCTAATGCAGATGATGTTAATAAATTATCTGAGATTTTATAAATTTTATTACCTACAAAAATTTCTCCTTTCATTCTACCAATTTTTATATAATCTCCAGAATGTGCTTCTTTAATATTTTTATTTTGACTCATTAATTCAGAAATTGTATATGTATTTGTTTCATGTTTTTTATTTTCAATACAAATTTTATCTCCAATATGTAATGTAGAATTTGTTGTAAAAGAAATATGACCATTATTACTATTAAAATTAGATATAGTACCTAAAAATATTCCCATATTGTTTGATTTTTGTGGATAAACAAGATTTTTATTTGGAGAAGAATTTAAATGCCCATTAGAAAAACCACCTCTATTAAAGACTTGCAATAAATCTTGCTTATCTTTTTCATCTATTTTAAATGGAGTATTTTGTTCTTTTAAAGATATATTTTTTTTATCTAGTTCTAAAGTAGTATTTTTTTCCTTTAAAGTAGAATTATTCTGATTTGTTTTTAAAGGAGTATTTTTTTCTATAATATCTATATATTTTCTATAAATTCTAGTAACTGTTGCAACATATTCTGGAGTTTTCATTCTACCTTCAATTTTTAAACTAGTAACACCTGCATTTATTAGTTGAGGTAAAAATTCTAATCCACACAAATCTCTTGGGCTTAAAAGATATCCTTTGTCAATAGTTTTATCATTTTCTAATAATTCATATGGAAGTCTGCAAGGTTGTGCACATTTACCGCGGTTCCCAGAACGTCCTCCGACCATACTAGAAAATAAGCATTGACCTGAATAAGAAATACATAATGCACCATGCACAAAAACTTCAATTTCAATTTTTGAGTTTTTACAAATATATTCAATTTCTTCTAAAGATAATTCTCTAGATAGAACAACTCTAGAAAAGCCCATATTTTGTAAAGCAATAACACCATCTAAATTATGTACAGACATTTGTGTACTTGCATGAACTGCAAGACCTGGGAAATTTTTTATTAAATATTTTGCCAAACCTAAATCTTGGACAATAATTGCATCAATTCCATATTCATAAGCTTTTTTAGCAAGATTAATTGCACTTTCCATTTCATTATTTTTTATAAGAGTATTTAAAGTTAAATTTGTTTTTACTCCACGTATTTTTGCATAATTAATTGCTTGTTCTAAAGTATTATCATCAAAATTAGAAGCAAAAGCCCTTGCACTAAAACTATTTGCCCCAAAATAAACAGCATCTGCACCATTTTGTACAGCAGATTTTAAACAATCAAAATCTCCAACAGGAGAAAG
Source organism: uncultured Clostridia bacterium (assembly GCA_944388045.1). GTDB lineage: Bacteria > Bacillota > Clostridia > TANB77 > CAG-508 > CAG-269. Next base: position 86,665 of record CALXHG010000004.1, read on the forward strand.
AAGCTCTATCATTTATATTCATCCTTATAAAAAAATTTAGGTTTTTTAGAAAGGCTATACCTATAAACCAGTAAAAATTGCTAATCAATAGATTTTAATTATATCACAAATTACAATAAAAGACAAAATTTTTATTAGAAACTAAAATTGCCTAATATATTTGAAATAATGCGGATATAAAATTTATTTTTGGTCAAATGAAAATAGTGAACCAAAGAAAAAAATAAGATTTTGTTCTTTTTGTAATATAAATTTAATATTTAAGACATTGACTTTAAAATAATAAAAATGATATACTTATGTCGAAGAAAAAAGAAGAAATTAACAAAAAGTAATAAAATAGAAAAAAATACAAAGGAAGTGCAAAAATGATAAATAAAATAATATTAATTTTAAAAATAATATTAATCATAGTTTTATTATTTTGCTTTATAGGAAGCAATTCTTTTGCAATTAGTCAAACTACAAGTACAGATGTAAACAGTATAGATTCAAATACATATCCACAAATAAAAGAAATGTTACAACAATTAAAAGCAGAACATCCAAACTGGAATTTTAAAATATTATATACAGATTTAGATTGGAATGAAGTAATAGCAAATGAATATATAGGACATGGCTCATCACCAAGGAACTTAGTTCCAGCAAACAGTAATTACGCAGATGAATGGATTTGCCCAACATGTGGAAATAAAACATATGATTCTGGAAGTTGGAGATGTGCTTCACAAAAAGCTATACAATATATGATGGATCCAAGAAATTTTTTAAATTCATCAGATATTTTTCAATTTATGGAATTAACTTATACAAATTATAATATAGATACAATAAGAGGGATGGTTCAAAATTCAAGTTTTTGGAATAATGAATCATATATAAATGCAATTATATCATCTGCACAAAAATATAATGTAAATGCATATTACATTGTTGCAAGAATATTACAAGAACAAGGCTCAGATGGAAGTACATTAGTTAAAGGACAAGGATATAATGGACAATATGTAGGTGTATATAATGTATTTAATATTGGAGCAACAGGAAATGGTCAAGATAATGTTATTTTAAATGGTTTAGCAAGAGCACAACAAGAGGACTGGACATCTATAGAAAAAGCTATAGATGGAGGAGTGCAAATTATAGCAAGTAGTTATATATCAAAAGGGCAAAACACAATATATTTACAAAAATTTGATGTAGATAATTCAGATAATAAATTATATTGGCATCAATATATGACAAATTTATTTGCTGCACAAAATGAGGGAGCAAAACTAAGAAGTACTTTTGAAGAATATAATTCATTAGAAAAAGAATATACATTTATAATACCAGTATATAAAAATATGCCAAGTTCTGCATCTCCAAGGCCAAATGAGGGAGAAACAGTTATTCCAGATAATCCACAATATGGAGATTTAGTACAATGTAATGCAAATCCAAGTTTAAAATTAAGAGATGCACCAAATGGAAATGATATTGGAGAAAGAATTTATTTAAATGAAATTGTAACAAGAACAGAAAAAGCAACTCAAAAAATTAATGGAACATATTGGGATAAAGTCAAAAAATCAAATGGAGTAGAGGGATATGTAGCTAGAGAAACATATGATAATGAGGCAACATATAAATTATACTTAGTTCCAGTAAACAATGAAGAGCCAGATAATCCAGTTGAACCAGAAAATCCAGAAGATATAAAGAAAAATGATAAAATAAAAATAAATACATCAACAAATGAAATTTCTACAATTCCAACAGCAACAGTAAAAGATTTAAAAGAATTTATAGAAGAAGAAATAACAATAAAAAATGCAAATGGAGAAGTTGTTGATGAAAACTCTAAACTTGCAACAGGATATATAATAAATGACAAATATCCAATTTCTGTTATAGGAGATGTTAATGGAGATGGAGAAGTTGATGCAAGAGATTCTTTAAGAATTCTAAAAAACTCAGTTGGAACATATGATTTAAATGCAGAATATGCAAAAGCAGCAGATTTAAATGGAGATGGAGTAATTGATTCTAGGGATTCATTAAGAGTATTAAAATATTCTGTAAATACATATAAAATAGAGTTATAATTATAATTTTTAACAAGACAAGAAAGGAATGAATTTTTTAATGAAAAATAAAGTTTTTAGCATAATATTTATAATAATTTGCATAATGTTTTTATTTCAAATTAAAGTAAATGCAAGTATTCTTTCAACAGATAAAGAAGTGAAATCAGGAGATGGAAATGTAACAATAGTTGTTACATCAACAGATCCATTAGGAGCATATACACTGGATTTAACAGATACAGGAGGATTAGAACTTGTAAGTGCAAGTGGTGGGTCAAAAGTAAGTTCTGATAATAAAAGAATAGTAGGTTCATCAACAGAAGGAATTACATCACTAGGAAATTTTACATTTAAAGTTCCAACAGTAACACAAGATACAACATATAATGTAAAATTTAATGCACACGGAATGGAGACAACTAACTTAGATGGAGTACCAGATTCAACTACTACAGCAGTTGTAAAGGTAAAAGCTCCAGAAGCACAAACACCACCAACTAATCCAGAGCAACCAAGTACGCCAAATACTCCAACACAACCAGAAGAAAAACCAGCAGAAGAAAAAAAATCTAGTGAAGCAAGACTTTCTAATTTAGGAATAAGACCAAATGATTTTACAGGTTTCTCAAGAAATAAATACACATATGATGTAGAAGTTCCAAATGATGTAAGTAAAGTACAAGTTTATGCTAATCTAGTTGATTCAAAAGCAAAGATACAATCTGGAACAGGGAATGTAGAATTAAAAGAAGGAGCAAACAAGGTAGAAGTTGTAGTTGTTGCAGAAGATGGTAAAACAAAACATACATATACATTAAATATTACAAGAAAAGCAGCAGAAGAGGAAATACCAGCAGTTTCAACAGAACCAACAGAACCTACTACAGAGCCTGTAACAGAGCCAACAACAGAACAAACAAATTTAGATGAATTTGGTTTAAGTAGTTTAACAATAGCTGGATTAAATATAAATCCAAAGTTTAAAACAACAACTTATGAATATACAGCTGGCTTAACAGAAGATTTATCAACATTAGAAATTAATGCAAAAGCAACTAGTGAGACAGGAACTGTAGAAATATTTGGAAATGAAAATTTACAACAAGGAGAAAATTTAATTACAATTGTAGTTAGTGATAGTGCAGATGCGGAAAAAAGTGCTACATATCAAATAACAATTAATAAAAACTACGTGCCAGAAAAAGAAGAAGAGGTTAGTTGGTTAAATCCTTCAACATGGCAAATAAAACAATATATTATAATTGGAATATTAATTGTATTAATTATAATTGTAATAGTGGCAATTATTTTAAAAGCAAAGTTATCTAGAATGGATGAAGATGATGATATTGATTTTCCTGGAGTAGAAGAATTAGATAAAGCTTTAACAGAACATCAAGAACTTACAAATTATGATAATAAAGAAAAACATAAATTATTTGATGAAGATGATAATATTTCAAATAAAAAGGTAAACAATTTATCAAGTAAAGAAAACAATCAGGAGGAAAATAAAGTATTTGATAAAGAGTCAGATACAAGAGAAAAAGTAAAAAAACTATTTGATGATGATGGATATACTAATACACCAAAAAAGAAAGGCAAACATTTTTAAAATTATTAAGAACTTTGAGCGAAGCTCTTTTATTGAATAGGAAAAAGCGATTTTTCCTATTCAATAAAAAATCTCAAAAGATTTAACTTTTGAGATTTTTTTATGCAAGACCATATTTTTTCTTGAATTTATCTGCTCTACCACCTTTAGTGTCAAGTCTTAAATTACCTGTCCAATAAGGATGACATTTTGAACAAACATCAACTTTTAAGTCTTTTTTTGTTGAACCAACTGTAAAAACATTACCACAAGCACATGTAATAGTTGTTTGGTTATATGTTGGATGTATTCCTTCTTTCATCTGCAAATTCACCTCTTTCTTACAATAGTAATTTTTGCCATATATTATATTACTATATTTTTATAAATTTTTCAAGTTATTCGTCTAAATTTTTATTTTCGTTTTGGTTTGTTTGATTTACATATGTTGCTGAAGCTTCTAATTCTGTATTTAAAGAAACTTTTTTTACAAGTTTAAACATTATATTAAAAATACATGCTATTATTAAAATAAATAAACCTATTCTTTTCCAATATTTAGCTAACATAATAAAATCTCCTTTAAAAATTTAATACATAATAATTATACTTTTTTTTCTTTGTTTTGTCAATATTTTTTGAGCTTTTGGGCAAAATAAGTTTGAGCTTTTACGAAAAGAAAGGAATATTTTTTATATGAAAAAAGTAATATTAATTATTTTTATGTTGATTGTTGTAGGAGGTATAATATGGGGGTTAAGTTTTAAAAATGATAATGGAGAAATTAAAAATACACAAAAAACATCTATTGAAAATGGAAAGATACCTAATGATTCAAAAACAAATAGTTCAACACAAGAAATTGTAATTTCGGAATTTTCAACGCAAATTCATAATAAATCAAAGGAAAGACAAAATAACATATCAATAACATGTAAAAGAATAAGTGGCAAAGAAATAAAGCCTGGAGAAATATTTTCATTTTGTAATACTGTAGGAAAAGCAACTACTGAAAAGGGATATCAAGAATCAGAAATATATGTTGATGGAGAAAAAAAGCAGGGTTTAGGTGGAGGAAATTGCCAAGTAAGTACAACAATATATAATGCTGTTTTACAAGTTCCAGAATTAGAGGTTATAGAAAGACATGAACATAGTAATAAAGTAACATATATCGAGCAGGGAAAAGATGCTGCAGTGGCATATGGAAGTTATGATTTTAAATTTAAGAATAATACACAAAATACATTAAAACTTGTTATGGAAAATACAGAAAATGAAGTAAAAGCAAAAATAATAAAAATAATTTAAACAGAGATACAAATTTTATCATTATAAAAATGCTGCTTTTACTATAAATTGACATTTTTTAGGATATGAATTATAATATATATAAGTACGTATGTCGTTTTGTTTTTTAGAAAATTGAAGGGAGTAATTACAATGAAAAAGCTTAGCACATTTGTTTTTGCACTTTTTATGGTATTTTTCTTTGCATTGGCTGCAAATGCAGCTTCCCCGGCACAAGGTTGTTCGATTCGGACGACCCAAGATGTTGTGAACAATGAAGGTGTTTTGGTTATTCCGAAGAACACAAAAGTTAAAGTGGTTGATGAGACCGCCGATGGTTTTGTGGTAGAGTATACTGGAAATCGGTATATGGTAAGTTTTCAGGCATCACTAATCAATATTAAGGAATTTATTCCTAGTATTGACTGTTGGTTGGATATGGCTCAGCCGGCTAATATGTTTAGCATGGCTAATGAGCAGATTGCTGGTCTTACTGACCGGCAGTTTTATCATAACACTGGCAGTACTAATGGTACTGAAGCGTGGCTTCGCTACGAAGTAGCACAGAAGCTTAAATCTGCTCAAGAAACTTTTTTGGTAGATGGTTATAGCATCATTATTTATGATGCATACCGTCCGTACACTTGCACTAAGGAGTTCCAATCTGCTTATCGGAATTATCTGAACGGCAAAACTAGTGACTTCAAACGTCAATGGTTTGGTTCCTTAGGCGAGAGTTGGTTTCTTGCCCAGAAAGCAAGCTCCCATAACTATGGTGTTGCCGTAGACATGGGGCTTAAGAGAGTTTCTGATGGTTATGTTCTGCCGATGCCTTCTGCTATCCACACCCTTGACATTCGCTCTGCGTATGTTAGTTGGGTAAATGCGGATTCGGAGTCTGCAGAAAATGCTCGTTACTTGAAAGATAAGATGGAAAGCTGTGGCTTTACTTATCTTAAGAGTGAGTGGTGGCACTTCCAGGACAACACAGTCCAAAAAAGTGCTGCCATTGATATTCCTAACTAAAAACGGAATGGACAAAAACATTCGTAGTTCCGATGGAGGTGCAAGCATTGCTTGCACCTTTTAAATGATAGGGAAAAAGTTCAAATTTTTGAATTGAAATTTGCACTTTTTATAAAATTAGTGGAGTTATACATTACTATTTATAAAAAATGTATTGTAAATATTATTTAGTTATGATAATATAAATTTGAAAGGGGGATAAATATATGGATAATCAAAACATACCAGAAGAATTAAAGCCAATAAGTATGTGGGGATATTTTGGTTATGAAATTTTATTTTCAATACCTTTAATAGGACTTATTTTATTATTGGTTTTCTCATTTGGAGGAACTAGAAACATAAATTTGAAAAATTTTGCTCGCTCATATTTTTGCTTTTTACTAATTGGAGTAGTATTATTTGTTATTATTTTTATGTCTATAGGTACATTTGTATTTTCTACTATGTCTAGTACATTAGGTAGTTTAATATAAAAATATTTAGAGAATGTTTTTATATTAATTATGACTCATAAATCTAACACAATAGAAAATATAAAATAAGATTTTTGAAATATTATATAAATACAAAAATAATATGAATTTAATAAAAATCAGTAATTATCTCTTGACAAAGCGAGGGGATAATTACTGATTTTTGCATATTTTTATACTAGTATCTATTATAGGCATTATTTACTTTTATAACAATATCGCAATCAAAAGCGAGTAAGGCAAAACCAATCATTTAAAACAAATTTTAGCATACTAAATAAATTTATTTTAGATACAGAAGTTTCGGCAATAAGGCTTACTTCAGCCACTTTTTCATCTTTTAAATAATAAGAAATAGTCCCAAGTTGTTGCCCTTGAGTAACAGGAGCCTGAACAACATCATCTAAAGCAATTTCATAAGTAATACTTGATTCTTCGCCTTTTTTTATTAGCAAAGATGGAGAAGTTTCATAAATAGCATTTACAGTTTTTGAATCACCTTTATTAACTATAACTTCTTTTGCAATATCACCAGAATTTCCAAAAGATTGATAAGAATAATTACTAAAACCATAATCTAATAAAGAAGTAGCATTTTCAAACCTAATAGCAGAAGTAGGAGCTTTCATAATAACGGCAATTAAAGATAGATTATCACGAGTTGCAGAGGCAGACAAATTAAATAATGCTTTAGATGTTGAACCTGTTTTTAAACCAGTACACCCAGAATAATTGCGAACTAATTTATTAGTATTAGAAAGAGCGGATTTTCCATCTCTAAGAGAATCTGTCCAAATAGTAGTATAATTAGTTATTGATGGATGTTTTGTTAAAAGTTCTCTAGACATTAATGCAATATCATAAGCAGAAGTTAAATGACCATCTTCATCTAAACCATGGCAATTAACAAAAGTTGTATCATTCATTCCTAATTCTTTAGCTTTATTATTCATCATATTTACAAAACCATCAACAGTACCACCTAAATACTCGGCAAGAGCTGTAACACAGTCATTAGCACTAACGACAGCAATAGCTTTTAACATATCATTAACAGACAAAGTTTCTGTAGTATCAAGCCAAATTTGAGAACCTCCCATATTAGCAGCATTTTGGTTACAAGGAATTTGAGTATCTAAAGTTATTTTACCAGAATCTAATGCTTCCATTATTAAAAGTAAACTCATAACTTTGGTAACACTTGCAGGATATAAACGTTCATGAATATTATATCCATATAAAATCTGCCCAGAATTTTGTTCAATCAAAATAGCACTACCAGCATCTAAATTCAAAAAATTTGTAAAATCTTCACCGAGAAGAGTTGTCAAAACCTCCTTCTCCGTTGACCAACAGGAGTAGAAGTTTCAACACTATTTTCTAAAACAGACCAAACATAATTATCAGAAAATGCAAAACTTATAGGAGAAGAAACTATAATAAATACTAAAATTAATAAAAATATCTTTGATTTCATAAAAAATTTTCATTCCTTTTTTTAAAAATTATTTACTATAAATATATAAAAAATATAAATTATTATGATTATATAAATATAAAATCTTGAATATTTTTTTAAAATTATAAAATATGTTTCAAAAGTAAAAATTTTGTAAATTAACTAATATCAAAAATTAATATTGAATTCTAAAAAAAATATTGATATAATAACCATAAAATAATAAGAAGTAATAAAAAGGCTGACAACAGAAATAAAGTAAAGAAATGACTTTAATTTAAAAATCAACTAATGCAAATAAATTAGAAAGGAAGAAATAAGAATGAAAAAACAAAAGAATAATAGAGGAATAACACTAATAGCACTTACAATATCTGTTATAGTTTTATTAATTATATCTGGAATTACAATAAGTTCATTAACTGGAGAAAATGGACTTATAAATAATTCTGAAAATGCTGGGAAAACATATAGTATAGTAGAGGAAAGAGAAATTTTAAATACATCAGTAGCAATTGCTATGGGTAAAAGTCCAGGAGCAAAAGTAGAATATAATATTTTAAAAAGATATTTAGACCAAAATATAGGAATAGAAAATAGAGATTATAAAATAGCAATAGATGAAATTGATGAAAGCTGTTTTTATGTTACATTTACGGGAAGTAAAAATATATACAAAATAAATTCAGATGGAGAAATTACCTATTTTAAAAACGAGGCGGATGAAGAAGATGAAGAAAATAATTAAACTTGATAAAATATTAATAATATTAGCAATAGTTGTACAAACAATAATATTTATAATAATGGGAGCAAACAAATCCTATATACATATGGATGAAGCATATTCATTAGGTTTAGCAAGTTATGACAAAGTAGAAATACAAAATAACGAAGATTTTTACAACACATGGCATAATGGAGAATATTATGAAGACTATTTATGTGTAAATGATGATGAAACAGGAGAATTCAGCCAAGTATATGAAAATCAAAAAAATGATGTACATCCACCATTATATTATTTATTATTAAGAATAGCTATGGGATTCCACAAAAATAGTTACTCACAATGGCCAGGAGTAATAATAAATATAATTATTTACATATTTGTAACAATATTTATGTATTTAATAATACAAAAATTATTAAAGGGAAAACCAAAATATAAAGAAAAATCAGCATTTATAGCATTTTTATCATCTATTATATTATCATCAATAACAAATGTTGTATATATAAGAATGTATGCATTATCAACACTAAATATTGTAATAACAACATATTTACATATGAAATTATTAGAAAAAGATAAAATAGATTATAAATTATTATTCTTTATAGGACTATCAGCATTAGCAGGTTCATTAACACATTACTATTATTTATTCTATTTAGTAATGATGTTTATAATGTTTGTAATAAAATACATAAAAGAAAAAAGGTACAAAGAACTTATTGCATATTTTGTAACAATGTGCATAGCAGGAGTATTATCATTAATAATATTCCCATATTCAATACAACATATGTTCTTTGGATATAGAGGACAAGGCGCAATAAGCAACTTAACAAATATATCACAATTTTTAACTAATATATGTTTATATATTTATAAAATAAATAGACATGCTTTTAATGGATTGCTATTTATAATTTTAATTGCGATGTTAGGAATTGTTATATATAAAAAAGTTAAAAAACAAAAAATTGAAATAGAAAAAAATAAATATATAAAATATATTGCAATACCAACATTATTTTATTCAGTAATAATAGCAATAGCATCACCATGGATAGAATTAAGATATATAATGCCTGTATGTGGATTGATATTTATTTTAATTTTATATTTATTATATAATTTAATTAGCAATCTTGTTCAAGGCAAAAAGCTAGATATAACAATGCTTATCATTTGTATTATAATTATGATAACACCAATTATATTTAGAATGGAACCAGAAGAAATGTTTTTAGATAAAAGAGATATTGTAAATAAACTACAAAATGAACTAAATGTACCAACAATTTTTATGTTTAATTCAAATGAAAATAGATTTTTAGATGATATTTTATTATTTTCTGTATTAGATGAATCATATGTTGCAAAAGATGTTGAATGTACAGATGAAAATATTCAAAACATTGTAAAAGATAAAGATTTATCTAATGGATTAGTTATTTTTATAAATGGTGGTCAAGAAAATGATGATATTATGGATAAAATCACAAAAGCAACAGGCTTAACAAGCTGGGAATGGATAAAAGGATTAAATGCATGTAATGTTTATTATATAAAATAAGATGAAAAAGCAGAGTTTTTTAAATTATTTTTAATAAGATTCTGCTTTTTTCCAATGTTCTTATATTTTGAGTGTAGCTATATAGATGGAATTTAATATATACTATTTTTTATACCTTATTTTTATACTGACCTATCAGTATAATCACAAAATCTAGAAAAAGTGGTATAAATATATATGGTTTATAGGTTTTTTCCACAAAACCTAAATTTACAATAAGGAATAATATAATGGAAAGATTATATAAATACATAGAAATAACAGATTTAAAAGACATGTTAAAAAAATCTGGACAAAAATATGGAAAAAACATTGCATATAAAATTCGTAAAGAAGAAGGAAAATACAAAACATACACACATGAAGAAGTAAGAAAAATGATAGATGGCTTAGGAACATCTCTAATAGATATGGGACTTAAAGATAAAAGAATAGCAGTAATAGGAGAAAATCGTTTTGAATGGGAAATAGCATATTTATCAATAGTATGTGGAACAGGAATAGTAGTACCTTTAGATAAATCTTTACCAGAAAATGAATTAGAAAGTTTACTAAAACGTTCAGAAGTAGAAGCAATAATTTGTTCTGGAAAATATATAGAAACACTAAAAAAAGTAAGAAATAAAAATTTAAAATATATTATTTCAATGGATTTAGAAAAAACAGAAGATGAAATTATTTCGCAAAAAGAATTAATAGAAAAAGGTAAAAAACTTGTAGAAAATGGAGACACAAGGTTTACAAATGCAGAAATTGATAATAAAAAAATGAGTATAATGTTATTTACATCAGGAACAACATCACAATCAAAAGCAGTTGCATTATCACATAAAAATATATGTTCAAATTTAATGGATATTGCATCAACATTAGATGTAAATTCTAAAGATATATTTTTATCATTTTTACCATTACACCACGTATTTGAATGTACAGTTGGATTTTTATATCCACTATATATAGGAGCACAAATAGTATTTAGTGATGGAATAAGACATATTCCAGAAAACCTAAAAGAATATAAAGCATCTGTAATGGCATCAGTTCCAGCAATATATGAAAGATTATTTAAAATAGTTAGAAAGCAAATTGAAAAAAAAGGAAATTTAGAAGAAATATTAATTGAAGAAGAAAAACATAAAAATGATTCTATGGAAAATAAAAAAGCAATTTTTAAAGATTTGCATGAACTATTTGGAGGAAATATAAGATTATTTATTAGTGGTGCTGCAAGTTTAGATGCAAAAATAGAAGAAAAATTTAGAAATTTAGGTTTTAATATAGTACAAGGATATGGATTAACAGAAACATCTCCAATTGTTGCAGTAGGAAATAACAAATATCATAAAATTGGTTCTATTGGAAAAGCACTTCCAAGTGAAGAAGTTAAATTATTAAATGTAAATAAACAAGGAATTGGAGAACTTGCTGTAAAAGGACCAAATGTAATGATAGGATATTATAAAAATAAAGAAGCAACAGAAAAAGTTTTAAAAGATGAATGGTTTCATACAGGCGATTTAGCAAAAATAGATGAAGAAGGATATATATTTATTTGTGGAAGAAAGAAAAATGTTATAGTTTTAAAAAATGGAAAGAACATTTATCCAGAAGAAATGGAAAGTTTAATAAATAAAGAAGATGGAATAGAAGAATCATTTATCTTTGGAAAGCAAATGTCAGAAGATCCAACAAATATAAAAATTTTTGTAAAAGTAGTTTATAATAAAGAACATTTTGAAGGAAAAACAAAAGAAGAAATTGAAAAAGAAATAAGTAAAAAAATAAGTGAAGTTAATAAAGTAATGCCACGTTATAAAGCAATTAGAGGAACAATTATTTCTGATGTACCTTTAATAAAAACAACTACAAACAAAATAAAAAGAGAAAAAAATTTAGAATTAATAAAAAAGGAATTTGATAAATTTGAATAAAGAATATATTGGAAACAAGTTAGAACAATACAAAGAAATAGATTTTATACAATCAGAAAAGCCTATACGAGTAGAACAAAATAAAATAGGAAACAAAATAGAACATTATAAAGAAATAGATTCTACACAATTAGAAATACATAGAAGAATAGAACAAAATAATATAGAAAATGGTTTGATAATAATTGCAGACAAACAAACAAATGGAAAAGGAACACATGGTAGAATTTGGCATACAGATGAAGATAATAATATAGCATTTTCGCTTTATATAGAAACAGATTGTAAATACCCAAAATTAGATGGAATAACAATTGAAATTTCTAAAATTATTTTAAGAGTATTTAAAAATTTATACCAAATAAATTTACAAATAAAAGAGCCAAATGATATTATATATAATGGTAAAAAAATAGGTGGAATTTTAACAGAGTCAAAAATATTAAAAGATAAAGTAAAATATTTAGTAATTGGAATTGGAATAAATACAAATAAACAACAATTCCCAGAAGACATAAAAAATATTGCTACATCAATAAAAAAAGAGTTTAACATAAATGTAGATAATATGTTGATTATAAAACAATTTTGCAAAGAATTTGAAAAGCATTTAATAAGTAAAAATATTTTAATTTAATATAAGATTAAGAATGTAAGTCAATTTATTTGCAACATAAAAATAATAAATAAGGTTTATAGGTAACCTTTTAAAAACTTAAATATATTTTACAAGGAGTTTTAAATGAAAATAGGATTTTTATTTCCAGGTCAAGGTTCACAAAGTATTGGAATGGGAAAAGATTTATATGACAAATATGAAGAAATAAGAGAAGTATATAAAAAAGTACATGAATTAACAGGAATAGATGTAGAAAAACTTACATTTGAAGGACCAGAAGAAGAATTAAACAAAACAGCAAATACACAAATGTGTATTTTAACAATGAGTTTAGCAATATTAAAAATTCTAGAAAAAAATAATATAAAAGCAGAAGTATCAGCAGGATTAAGCTTAGGAGAATATTCAGCATTAATTTATAGTGGAATATTAAGTTTTGAAGAAGGAGTTAAGTTAGTACAAAAACGTGGAGAGTTTATGCAAAACTTAGTACCAGATGGGGAATGGTTAATGTCTGCAATTTTAGGAATGAATGAAGAACAAGTTAATGAAGTTTGCTCAAAAGTTACAAAAGGATTTGCTACACCAGTAAACTTTAACTGTCCAGGTCAAATAGTAATATCTGGAGATAAAGAAGGAGTTACAGAAGCAGGAATAATTGCAAAAGAAATGGGAGCAAAAAAAGTTAGAGAATTAAAAACAGCTGGACCATTTCACACAATTAAATTAGAAAAAGCTTCAATAGAATTAAAAAAATATCTAGAAAATGTAAAAATTAATTCAGGAAAATCTTTAGTAGTAAAAAATATAAATGCAGATATTTATAAAAAAGAAGATGATATTAAACAAATATTAGCAAACCATATAACTCATCCAGTAAGATTTTCTGATAGTTTACAAAAAATGATAGATTTAGGAGTAGATACTTTTATAGAAATTGGACCAGGAAAAACATTATCGGGCTTTGTTAAAAAAATAGAAACAGAAAAAGAAATAAATATTTTAAATATTAATAATGTAGAAACATTAGATAATGTTTTAAATAATTTAATAAAATAGGAAACAATAAGAAATTTTAGTTTTCGCAACTCAAAGTGAAAATAAAATTTTAAATATAAAAAATTTAATTTTCAAAAGAAAGGAATGGAATTTATTATGGAAAATATCAAAAAAGTTGCTTTAATTACAGGAGCTACAAGAGGAATAGGAAAACAAATTGCAATAACACTTGCAAAAGAGGGATATAATATTGCATTAAATTACAGAAAAGAAAACGAAGATTTAGAAAATGCAAAAAAAGAGATAACAGAATTAGGAGTACGAGTATTAGCAGTTCAAGGTGATGTATCTAAATATGAAGATTGTGAGAGATTTGTTAAAGAAATAATAGAAAAATTTGGACATATAGATGTTTTAGTAAATAATGCAGGAATAACAAGAGATTGTTTATTAATCAGAATGAAAGAAGAAGATTTTAAACAAGTTATAGATACAAATTTAGGTGGAACATATAATGTTACAAAAAATGTTATAAGCTATATGATGAAAGCACATAGTGGTAGAATAATAAATATTTCTTCTGTTGTAGGAATAGTAGGAAATGCAGGACAAACAAATTATTCTGCATCAAAAGCAGGAATAATAGGATTTACAAAAAGTTTAGCAAAAGAGGTTGCATCAAGAAATATTTTAGTTAATGCAATTGCACCAGGATTTATAGAAACAGATATGACAGGTGTATTAAAAGAAGAAATAAAAAATGAAATTGCAAAAAATATTCCAATGAAAAGAATGGGTTCTGCACAAGAAGTTGCAAAAGTAGTAAAATTCTTAACATCTGATGATAGTTCTTATATTACAGGTCAAGTAATAAATGTTGACGGCGGAATGGTTATGTAAAAATAGAAAAAATTATTTTTTGATGATTTGGAATAAAACATTTTAGCTCAAACAGATTTGAAATACTAGTTTGTTGAGATTATATAAATTGGTTTATAGGTACCATAAAACCTAAATAAATAAAAAGAGGATTGGATTAAAAATGGAAAAAAGAGTTGTAATAACAGGTATTGGAGCAATTACACCAATAGGAAAAAATGTAAAAGAAACATGGCAAGGAATTTTAGACCAAAAATGTGGAATAGATAATATTACATTATTTGACACAAGTACATTTAAAACAAAATTTGCAGGAGAAGTAAAAAACTATAATCCACAAGATTATTTTGATTTAAAACAATCAAAAAGATTAGACAGAAGTTCTCAATTTGCAATAATTGCTGCAAAAGAAGCTTTTGAAGATAGTGGAATTAATGCAGAAAATACAGATTTTAACAGAATAGGGGTATTTGTAAGCTCAGGAATTGCAGGATTAACAACAATTCAAGAACAATGTTTTACATGTTTTGAAAAAGGACATAACAGAATTTCTCCAATGTTTATTCCAATGACAATAGCAAATATGCCAGCTGGAAATATAGCTATTGAATTAGGTGCAAAAGGAGAATCTATTTCAATTGTATCTGCTTGTGCATCTTCAACACATGCTATAGGTGAAGCTTTTAGAAATATTAGAGATGGTTTTGAAGATGTTATAATTGCAGGAGGAACAGAGGCATCTATTTGTGAAATAGGAATAGCAGGTTTTGAAAACATGAAAGCATTAACAAATGAAACAACAGATAAAAATAGGGCAAGTATTCCATTTGATAAACAAAGAAGCGGATTTGTAATGGGAGAAGGTGCAGGAATTTTAATTCTAGAAGAATTAGAACATGCACAAAAAAGAGGAGCTAAAATTTATGCAGAAATTGTAGGATATGGTGCAACATCTGATGCATACCATATAACATCACCATCACCAGATGGAGAAGGTGCTTCTAGAGCAATGGTTAGAGCAATGGAAAGTGCAAATATAAAACCAGAAGATGTAGATTATATAAATGCACATGGAACATCAACACATTTAAATGATTTGTGTGAAACAATGGCAATAAAAAAAGCTTTTGGAGAGTCTGCAAATAAAGTAATGGTAAGTTCTACAAAAGGAAATATAGGACATTTATTAGGAGCAGCAGGAGGAGTTGAAGCAATATTCTGTACAAAAGCATTAGAAACAGGAAAAGTACCTCCAACAATAAATTATAAAGAAAAAGATGAAGAATGTGATTTAGATATAGTTCCAAATGAAGTAAGAGATGCAGACTTAAAATTAGTAATGTCAAATTCATTAGGCTTTGGTGGACATAATGCAAGTATAATATTAAAAAAATTTACTTTGTAAAATATTATTATGGTTTATAGGTAAATCCATATAAAAACCTAAATTTTATAATACAAGGAATGTAAAAAATGAATTACGAAGACATAAAAAAATTAATTGAAGATATGGGAAATTCAAAACTAACAGAAATAAATATTGATTTTCCAGATGGTACAAGAATTGGAATGAAAAAAGATAAAGAAGTGCAAATAATAGAAAGAACAACAAGCCAAATTGTACAATCACAACCTGTAGTTGAAAAAACAGAAAATAAACAAGAAAGTGAAACAAAAGAAGAACAAGGAAATATTGTAAAATCACCAATGGTAGGAACATTTTATTTAAGACCAGACCCTAATTCTGCACCATATGTAGAAGTTGGTAAAACTGTAAAAAAAGGTGATGTATTATGTATTATAGAAGCCATGAAATTAATGAACGAAATAGAATCAGAATTTGATGGAACAATAGCAGAAATACTAGTTGAAGATGGGGAAATGGTAGAATACGGAAAACCATTATTTAGAATTAGATAAGATATTTTTTATAGAAATTAATATTTGAAAATAATATATTATAAACTAATAATTACAAAAAATATATTATAAAACAATGATTATATATTTTTATGCACTATTTATAAGAGTTTATAGGTAAAACTCTATGAAAACCTAAATATGTGATATAAGGAGAAAGTTATATTTAATATAAATATAACTTATAAATAAAATGTTAAATAAAGAACAAATAAAAGAAATAATACCACAAAGAGAACCATTTTTGATGATAGATGAAGTTGAAGAATATGTACCAGGAGAAAGTGCTATAGCATATAAAAATGTAGACGAAAATGAATGGTATTTTAAAGGACATTTCCCAGGAAATCCAATAATGCCAGGAGTATTAATTACAGAGAGTTTAGCACAAGCTGGAGCAATAGCAATATTAAGTATGCCAGAAAATAAAGGAAAAAATGCTTTATTTGGTGGAATAGATAAAATGAAATTCAAAAAAATGGTAGTTCCAGGAGATAGACTAAAATTAGAGGTAAAAATAATAAAAAGAAAAGGTCCAGTAGGAATTGGAGAGGCAATTGCAACAGTAAATGATAAAGTTGTAGCAAAAGGAGAATTAACTTTTGCAGTTGTTGGATAATAATTAAATAATTGCTAAATTAATAATATATAAAATATTATTTTAACAATAAGTTAGATGAAATATATAACTAAAATAATTAGGACAAATTAAATGGAGGGCTGCAGTGCAACCCTCCAAGGCAGATAAAAATCATAAGAAATCCTCTTTCCACATCATTTTAATGTTAGTTTACTGTTTGAGGATGGTAAATTACAGTTTAACATGGATGTTAACAGTAATTTTCATCTCGTCGCTGGAGCACTTAAACTCAAGAGATTTCCGGATCTCCTGACCTTTGTGGAGATATCCAGAGTTGATAAGAATAGTGTTGATGCTCTGACTCTGGAAAATTTCCTCAAGTTTAAGCTGAAAATCTTGAGGTAATTTGCCTCCATTATTAGCAACGATGTCATCTAACTGTTTCTCCAAAGAGGGACAATCATCTGCCAATTTGAAAAACTCATAGTTCTCAGATAACATAAAGTACACCTCCAATGCAAACTTTTCTAAGAGAGTTTTTCTAGCAACAAATATTGCTTAAAATAATTATACCATATATAATGGATAAAAGCAAAAAATTACTTTTTTGGACTTTATGCGAGTTATTTCAGTTCATTAAAAATTTTTATATATTAATAATAAATAAATTTCTCGACTCAATACGGAAATATAAGAATTTCTAAAATAATTTTATGGCACAATAAGGTTTATAGGTAGCCCTTTTATAAAAACCTAAATATATTTATACAAGGAGTAGTTATAGTTTTTTCACTTGAAGAAACTATAGAATTAAAAGATGAATAAAATATTAATTGCAAATAGAGGAGAAATTGCTGTTAGAATAATAAGAGCATGTAAAGAAATGAATATAAAAACAGTTGCAGTATATTCAGAAATTGATAAAGATGCTATGCATACAAGACTAGCAGATGAAGCAATATGCATAGGACCAGCAAATTCAAGTAAAAGTTATTTAAACATGAAAAATATAATAGAAGCGGCACATATAACAGGAGCAGATAGTATACATCCAGGATTTGGTTTCTTATCAGAAAACAGTCAATTTGCAAAAATATGTGAAGAATCAAATATAAAATTTATTGGACCTAAGCCAGAAGTAATAGATTTACTTGGAAATAAGTCAAAAGCAAAAGAATTAATGAAATCTGCAGGAGTTCCAGTAATTCCAGGTTCAGAAGGAAGTATTGCAGGACTAACAGATGCACTTAAAATTGCTGAAAAAATAGGATATCCAGTAATGTTAAAAGCAGCAGCAGGTGGTGGAGGAAAAGGAATACGTATTGCACACAATCCAGAAGAATTAGAAAATAATTATCATATTGTAAAACAAGAGGCAAAAATATCATTTAATGATGATGAAATATATATGGAAAAATTCATTCAAAATCCACGACATGTAGAAATTCAAATATTAGCAGATGAACATGGAAATGTAATACATTTAGGAGAAAGAGATTGTTCAATACAAAGAAGAAATCAAAAAATAATAGAAGAAACACCATCAACAGCAATAGATGATAAAATTAGAAATAAAATGGGAGAATCAGCAGTAAAAGCTGCAAAAATTGCAGGATACTCAAATTGTGGAACAATTGAATTTTTAGTAGATTCAGATAAAAACTATTATTTTATGGAAATGAATACTAGAATACAAGTAGAACATGGAATAACAGAGGAAAGAACTGGAATAGATATAGTAAAAGAACAAATAAGAATAGCAGCAGGAGAGCCTTTGAGATTTAAACAAAAAGATATTGAATTTAAAGGATATAGTATGGAATGTAGAATTAATGCTGAAAATCCAAGTAAAAACTTTATGCCATGTCCAGGAACAATTACAGGATTAAACCTACCAGGAGGAAATGGAATAAGAATAGACACAGCCATTTATGAAGGATATACAATCCCACCAACATATGACTCTATGATAGCAAAAATTATTACACATGGAGATACTAGAAATGAAGCAATAAGCAAAATGAAAAGAGCATTAGAAGAAACTGTAATAGATGGTGTAGATACAAATATAGACTTTTTATTCCAAATAATAAAAAATCAAAACTTTATTAGAGGAAATTTTGACACATCATTTATAGAGAAAGAAATATTAAAAAAATAGTTTTAAGGAGTTAAAACATGATAGTAGATAAAATCAAAAAAAGAGAGCCAACAGCAAAAAGAATGCAAAATAAAGTAGACATACCTGTTGGAAAATGGGTAAAATGTGATAAATGTAAAGAAATAATTTATAAAGAGACTTTAAGGGAAAATTTAAGTATTTGCCCAAATTGTGGTGGATATTTTAGAATGCATATAAATAAAAGATTAGAAAGTATTATTGATGAAGGAACATATAAAAAATTTGATTTTAATATAGATACAACAAATCCATTAAACTTAGATGACTATCCAAAAAAATTAAAATCATTAAGAGAAAAAACAGGAATACAAGAAGCTGTAAGTAGTGGTATAGGAAAAATTAATGGAGAAGAAGTTGTAATATGTGTAATGGATAGTGGTTTTTTAATGGGTAGTATGGGAATTGTTGTTGGAGAGAAAATTACATATTCTATAGAAAAAGCTATTGAATTAAAATTACCAATTATAATATTTTGCGTATCTGGTGGTGCAAGAATGCAAGAGGGAATTATTTCTTTAATGCAAATGGCAAAAACAACATCTGCAATAGAAAAATTAAATGAAGCAGGATTATTATATATATCTGTTTTAACAGATCCAACTTATGGTGGTGTAACTGCATCATTTGCAAGTTTGGCAGATATTATTTTAGCAGAACCAGGTGCTATGATAGGTTTTGCAGGTCAAAGAGTAATTGAGCAAACAATTGGTGAGGAACTTCCAGAGGGATTTCAAACAGCAGAATTTTTATTAGAACATGGTTTTATAGATAAAATAGTAGAAAGAAAAGATTTAAAAAATACTTTAGCAAAACTAATTGAATTGAATAGAAATTAACATAAACTTAGTGAAACTAATTGAATTGAATAAAAATTAATATAAACTTAGTAAAACTAATTGAATTGAATAGAAATTAACATAAACTTAGTGAAAATGATTGAGTTAAATAAAATATACAATAATAAAATATTTAATATAAAAAAGTTTTATAAAAATTTAATGATAAGACTTTTTTAAATAAAAAAATATTCAAGAAAGGTAATATATTTAATATTTAGTATATTATAAAAGGTGTAAAAATGGATGCATGGGATAGAGTTGAAATAGCAAGAAATCCAAAAAGAAAAACATCATTAGATTACATAGAAAAAATATTTGATGAATTCATAGAATTGCATGGAGATAGGCAATTTAAAGATGATAAAGCAATAGTATGTGGATTAGCGAGAATAGGTAAGCAAAATTTTACAGTAATAGCAGAACAAAAAGGAAGAACAACAAAAGAAAATATAGAAAGAAATTTTGGAATGCCAAATCCAGAAAGTTATAGAAAAGGAATAAGATTTATGAAACAAGCAGAAAAATTCCATAGACCAGTTATAACTTTTATAGACACAAAAGGAGCATATCCTGGAATTGGTGCAGAAGAAAGAGGTCAAGGAGAGGCAATAGCAAGTTCTATGCTACAAATGGCAAGTCTAACTGTACCAACAATAAGTATAATAATAGGAGAAGGTTCAAGTGGAGGAGCACTAGCATTAGGATTAGGAAATAAAGTAATAATGTTAGAAAATGCAATATATTCAATATTATCACCAGAGGGATATGCAAGTATATTATGGAAAGATTCATCAAGAGCAAAAGAAGCTGCAGAAAAGATGAAATTAACAGCAAAAGACTTGAAGGAATTAAAAGTAATTGATAAAATTATAAAAGAACCTAAATATAATATAGATGTTTTGAAAAATAGCAAAGATATAGATTCTGATAGTAAAAAAATTGAAGAGAGTAATACAAGTTTATCAATCAATGAAAGTGAAAATTTAAAAGAAAATGTAATTACACAAGAAGAAAGTTTTATAAAAGTAAGTGAAGATTTAAAAAAAGAGATATTAAAAACAATAAAAGAATATAGTAAAAAAAGCCCACAAGAAATAAAAGAAGAAAGATATCAAAAATTTAGAAATATGGGAGAATATCAAATAATATAATTTAAAAATATTATAAAAGATTATGCATAATAAATTAGCAAAATTTTATAAAAATTTTAAAATAAATATAAAAAAACAATAAATATAGAAATATAAAAAAGGGAGGTTAAATGTAATAAAATAAATTTATTACAGAAATTAGTTATGTTATTAGAAGGAAAAAAGATATTAATAATGGGAATAAGAAATAAATGGAGTATAGCATATGGAATTGCAAAATCAGCATATGAAAATGGAGCACAATTATTATTTACATATATGGGAGAAGAAAACAAAGACAAAATAGAAACATTAATTTCAGATTTTAAAGGAAGCAAAGCATATGTATTAAATGGAGCATCAGAAGATGAAATAGTAAAAACAGTATTTACACAAATAAAAGAAGAAAATGGAAAAATTGATGGAATAGTACATGCAATAGCACATGCAAACACAGAAGATTTACACAATGATTTTATATTAACAAGTAAAGAAGGATATTCACACGCATGTGATGTAAGTGCATATTCATTTGTATTAGTATCAAGAATGGCAAAAGAACTAGATATGTTAAATGAAAATGCAAGTTTAGTTACATTAACATATCATGGTTCAACAAAAGTATTAGAAGGATATAATGTAATGGGAATAGCAAAAGCAGCATTAGAAGCAAGTGTAAGATATTTAGCAGATAATTTAGGAAAAGAGAATATAAGAGTAAATGCAGTATCTGCAGGACCAATAAAAACATTATCAGCAAAAGGAATAAAAGATTTTAATTCAATCTTAGACATAGTAGAACAAAAAGCACCATTACATAGAAATGTAACAACAACAGAAGTAGGAAATGTGGCAACATTCTTACTAAGCGAAATGTCAACTGCAATAACAGGGCAAGTAATATATGCAGACAATGGATATAATATAATGGGAGTGTAAATTAATGTTGGGGTCGGTCCCTTTTTGTGTTAGGGTCGGTCCCTTTTCGTGTTGGGGTCGGTCCCTTTTTGTATTGGGGTCGGTCCCTTTTTGTGTTGGGGTCGGTCCCTTTTTCGTGTTGGGACCGACCCTAGTAGCAAACATGCATAAAATTGTTCAAAAAACAATTTACAAAATATTGTTAATATGGTAAAATAAATGCAGAAAAATGTAAAAAACATAACTTTAAATCCAATTTATACCTTAAAAATAGGAATGTAATTAGTTTGAAAGAAATTATTTTCATAACTAAATACACCTTAGAAAGGAAGGAAATTTAATATGAAAAGAATAAGAAATAAAATTATTACAATTTCTGGAGAGCCAGTAAGTGGAAAATCAACAGTAGTAGAATTAATTAGAGATAAATATGAAAAAATGGGGTATAAAGTACAAATTATATCTGTTGGAAATATATTTAGACAATTAATACAAGAAGAATATTATAGAACATATCCAGACAGAAAAAATGTTAGTTTAACAGATATACAAACAGATGAGGAATTTAAAGAAAAAAGAAACCAAATAGATAAAATGGTAGACAGTGAAGTTGCTAGAAGAGGACAATTAATAAATGAAACAGAACAACCTAATAATGTATATATAATAGATTCAAGATTAGCCTGGAGTAATATACCAGATTCTTATGCAGTAAGATTAACTGTAAATGAGAAAATAGCAGGGCAAAGAGTATTTAATGACCAAACAAGAGGAGTTGAAGATAAATTTTATTCTTTAGATGAAGCCATAGAACAAACAAGAAAAAGAAAATTGTCTGAAGTACAAAGATATAAAGAAAGATATGGAGTTGATTTAACAAATCCAGATAATTATGATTTAATAGTGGATACATCATTTTCAAATCCTAGAGAATTAGCACAAATCATTGTTGAAGGAGAAGAAAACTATAGAACAGATAAATATTATCCAAAAACATGGAAAAACACAGCAATGTTTTTGCCATCACAAAGATTTCAAGAAACAATTGCACCTTCATTTGCAGAAAATACATTACATGGATTGACACAAAAAATAAAGAAAAAAGGATATAATTATGATTTTGGAGAAATCGATGTATTAGAGTTTAATGGAAATTCATATATAAAAGAAGGACATCATAGGGCATTAGCAGCACTTGCTGCTGGAAAAACATTGATTCCATATTATATAGAACATAAAGAAGATGATTATGCAAGAACTTATGTTGATAAAGTATTAGGATTATCAGATTATTATGATTGGGAAGAAGGAATAAGAGGTAGTGCAAAATTAGGAGGAGTAAAAAGCTTAGAAGATTTTGATATAACAAGTGTATTTGATATAGAAAAATTATTAAATATAAGATTAAAAAATACTCAAGCAGACGGAAGAGAATAAAAATAAAAAAATTAGATATTTATATAAGAAAGTAAATGAAAAAATTTGTTCATTAGATAAATATAACAAATTAGTGATATATAAATAATAAAAAAGAATAGAAAGGAACGAAAATAAAATTGAAATTATTATTACATACATGTTGTGCACCATGTAGTGTATATTGTATAAAAAGTTTAAGAAGTGAAGGGATTGAACCAGTAGTATACTGGTTCAATCCTAATATTCACCCATATATGGAATATAAAACAAGAAGAGATACATTAAAAGAATATACAAAAAGTATTGGTGTCAAAGCAATTTTTGATGAAAATTATGGATTAAAAGATTTTTGTAAAAATGTTATAAATGATTTAGAAAATAGATGTGTTAAATATTGTTATAGAGTAAGACTAGAACAAACTGCAAAATATGCAAAAGAAAATGGATATGATACATTTTCTACAACTCTGCTAATTAGTCCATATCAAAATCATGAAGCATTAAAAAAAATAGGAGAGGAAATGGCAGAAAAATATGGTTTAACTTTTTTATATAGAGATTTTAGACAAGGTTTTAGACAAGGACAAACGGAAGCTAGAGAATTAGGATTATATATGCAAAAATATTGTGGTTGCATATTCTCAGAGGAGGATAGATATTATAACCCCAATAAAGAAAAGAAAGATTATCCAATGGAGAAGAATATAACAAAATTCCTCCCCAATTTATAGAAACCATAGAAGCAAATGGAAATGAAGAGTATGAGTATTTTTTAGCTGAAGAATTGGAATTAAAAGACCAAACAATGCTACCAGAAACAAAAGAAATACTATTTAATTTGTTTAGAGATTATTTAGCAACACCAGAATAAAAAGTAAAAATTATAAGTAGGAGAAAAAAATGAGTTATCAAGAATTATTTATAAAAAAATGTATAGAAGCAGCAAGAAGTAAAGATTTAGCTCTATTATTTGTACCAGAAGAACAAAGAACACCAGAAATGTGTTTAGAAGCAGTAAAGAGTAATGGAAATGCTTTAAGCTATATACCATACAAACAAAGAACACCAGAAATGTGCTTAGAAGCAGTAAAAAGTGATGGGTATGCTCTAAGATTTGTGCCAGAAGAACTAAGAACACCAGAAATGTATATGGAAGCAGTAAAGAGTTATGGAGATGCTCTATACTATGTGCCAGAAGAACTAAGAACACCAGAAATGTGTTTAGAAGCAGTAAAGAGTGATGGAGATGCTCTAAGATTTGTGCCAGAAGAACTAAGAACACCAGAAATGTATTTAGAAATAGTAAGGAGTAATGAATATTCTCTATACCATATGCCAGAGAAACTAAAAACTTCAGAGATGTATATAGAAGCAGTAAAGAGGAATGGAGGAGCTCTAGAATATGTGCCAGAAGAACAAATAACACCAGAAATATGTTTAGAAGCAGTAAAGAGTGATGGAGATGCTCTAAGATTTGTGCCAGAAGAACTAAAAACACCAGAAATGTGTTTAGAAGCAGTAAAGAGTGATAGAGAGGCTCTAAAATATGTACCAGAAGAACTAGAAACATCAGAATTATATTTAGAAATAATAAAGAGTAAAGTAATAACTCTAGGATATGTACCATACAAACTAAGAACACCAGAAATGTGTTTAGAAGCAGTAAAGAGTGATGGAGATGCTCTAAGATTTGTGCCAGAAGAACAAATAACACCAGAAATGTGTCTGGAAGCAGTAAAGAGTTATGGAGCAGTTCTAGAATATGTGCCAGAAGAACAAATAACACCAGAAATGTGTCTGGAAGCAGTAAAGAGTGATGGAGATGCTCTAGAATATGTGCCAGAAGAACAAATAACACCAGAAATATGTATAGAAGCAGTAAAGAGTAATGTAAAAGCTATACAATATGTGCCAGAAGAACTAAAAACACCAGAAATATGTTTAGAAGCAGTAAAGAGTGATGGAATAGCTATATACTTTGTACCAGATAAATTAAAAACACCAGAAATGTGTTTAGAAGCAGTAAAGAGTGATGGAATAGCTATAGACTTAGTACCAGATAAATTAAAAACACCAGAAATGTGTTTAGAAGCAGTAAAAAGTAATGGAGATGCTATACAATATGTGCCAGAAGAACAAAGAACACCAAAAATATATTTAGAAGCAGTAAAAAATAATGCAAGTACCTTTAAGTATGTACCATTAGAAATGAGAACGTTAGAGATATATATAGAATATTTAACAAGTAATGGTATAAATGATATAGATGATATAAACTTCGACGAAACGCTAGAAATATGCAAAAAAGCAGATAAATTTAATGAAGTATGTCATTTTGTTCCAAGCTTACACGTACTAGATAAATACCCAGAAGACCAAATAGAAAAATTTAATAAAAAAATTTGGTTTAATATGGCTAGAAACGAACTATATAATGTAAATATTGACACAAAAAAATCTTTAGTAGAGGTCGCACTTTCATTTGGTGCTTTTGATAAAGATGCCAATCAATCAGAAAGAATTGGACTGATACAAAAAATGGCAACATATATTCCAAAAGATGAAGCATTAGTAGTATCAGCACTAGATGAGTTTGAAAAGGAAAATTTTGAAGTAATAGGAAGAGAAAAAGAAACAACTTATCATATTAATAAAGAAAAACTACTTTCTGATTCCAACATTATAAAAATATTTGGAAGTAAAGAACAAGCTGAAGTAGAAATTGAAAAACTCGCTGAAAATCTTTCTACAGAAGATATGGAAAAAGCTTTACATATAGATGTAACCGATGAGAATACTAATGATAATTATAAAAAAATAATGACATATATTTATAAATTAGGATACGATAAAGCAGAACAAGATAAAGGATATATAATAAAATTAAAAACAGATATACAACAAGAAAAAATAAAAGATAAAAAAAGAGGACAAGAATTAGAAAATAAAATAAGACAATTTTATTATAAAAATGGCTCAAAGCTTATAATGACACCAGAAAAATTACATAGAATTTTTGATGGAATGGATATGAAATATAAGCCAGGATTTTATGAATTTTTTAAGGATAATTATGAGCAAATATTAGCTGATACTGAAAAGCAATCCGAAATAAGTAAAATTCAAAATCAATGGGATAAAATAGTTGAAGCTAATCTAGGACAAAAAGTTAATTTTGAAAAATGTGAAGCATATATATATAGTCATGTTTATGAAAATGTTGGAGAAGATGAATTAGAAATAGCAAAACTTGCATCAAATAGTGGGTATTCTCAAGAACAATTTGAGCAAGTACAAGAAATATTTAATGAACAAAAGAAAAGAACACAAAGTAGTATACCTCAAATAGAAAAAAAGGATGCAAAAACAGGGTATACATATAAAGTATTACGATTAGATGATCCAACTGCAATTTTTGTAGGCGAGTTAACAGATTGTTGTCAAGCATTAGGAAATGCAGGAGAAAGTTGTATGAGGCATAGTGTAACATCGCCAAATGGAAGAATTTTAGTAGTACAAGATGGAGAAGGAAAAATATTATCTCAAAGTTGGATATGGAGAAATAAAAATACAATTTGTTTAGATAATATAGAAGCAGTACAAAAAGACTCACAAAATAAAAAGATAGTAAGTTCAGACTTATTATCAGTTATACAAGGAGCTGCAAAAGATTTTGTAGAAACAGATAAAGCTGGAATGCAAAAGTGGGAAAAAGCACAATTATTAAAATTAGAAGAAGAGAAAGCAAATGGTAGCATTAGTGAGCAAGAATACAATGAGTCAAAAACTAAAATAGAGCAAGTGGTTCAAAGCCAGCAATTAACAAAAGTTACAGTAGGAATAGGATATACAGATGTTGACCTTAGTGGTTTAAAGGCAGATAATGAAAACAAATATCCAGAAGAATCAGTCGCCTATATAAGTGATTCGAGGAAACAATTGGTATTATATGAAGACCAAAGTATACAGCACAAAGATAATAATGCAAGAACAGTTGCAATGTATACAGATGATGAAAATTCAACTAAGTTAATTCAAGTAGATACATCAGAAATTGAACGAAGCCAAGATGATGAATATGAAGATGACGATGAAATTGATGAATATGATGGATACAACGATGAGGATGGCGAAATTAAATTAAATGATATCAGAAATGCAGTAAGATATGCTCAAAACAGACAAGAAGCAAGAGAAGCATTACAAAACATTGAAAAACAGTTAGAAGAAAATGGAATAGAGATATAAGGAGGGGTTAAATTGGAATTAAATGAATTTGAGAAAGCCCAAATAGCTTATGATGAAACTTGTTTAAAAAAAAGAATAAATCAAAAAGTTATAGACGATTTTTATAAAATTATAAAAAGTAATATTGAAGAAATAAATAAAATTTATAAAATAGAAAAAGAAAATAACAATAGTTTTGAAAGTATAGAAGAAGTGCTAGAAAAAATAAGCATTAACAATAAATTCAAATATGAAATAGAGCAAAGAAAAAGAGAAGATGGATTTTTAGTTGCTAAATACAAGGAAAGTATTGGAGTTATAGGTGTAGTATATAATGGAGATCCATACATAACAATAACTTTAGCACTAAATGCAATTTTAAGCAAAAATGCGATAATATTTTGTACAAATAATAAAATGTATGCATTAACAAATCTATTTGCTCTATACTTACAACAAGCATTAGAACAAAACGGATATAGTAAAGAATTAGTACAAGTTATCAATAGTACAGATTATTCAGAAATATATAATCATAACAATATTGTAAGAAAAATAATAGTAATAGGAGATAAAAACTTACAAGATAAAGTTATAAGTGAAGCAAAAGTAGATGTAATAACTAGTGGCTATGGTAATTATGACTTATATATTGAGGATATTTTAGATATAAATTTAATAAAGAAGATATTAGATATAAAAAATGCTAATTTTAATGTATATCTTCATAAAAATATTGTTAAAGAAATTATTGAAAAAATAGATATAGAGGACTATACAGAAATTGAAAATGTTGAGGAATGTATTAGAGACATAAATATTAATTCAGCAGGATACGGAAGTAGTATATTTACTACTAATGGAGAAAATGCAAATAAATTTTTGAAGATGATAAAGTCTAAAAATGTATTTGTTAATGCCAGTCCTAATTTAGAGAGTAAGTTTGATATTTCAGAAGATGATATGCTATATGTAAAACAAATTATGTATAAAAATAAGTAGTGAGGTATTGATTATGACACAAGAGAAAAGTGAAATTTATTTAAAAGCATTTGTAGAATTAAATGAAATAATAAATCATTTGAATACAAATTTAAAAAATAAAATACCTAAAAAGACATTAGAAGCAATAAAAAACTCGGGAGATAAAAATTACCAATTTAAATATGATAATACGCAAAGTTTGTCAAAACAAAAATTATTGCCTGAAACAATATCATTATTATCAATAATATATAGTGATTATCTATGCTTGGAAGAAGAAAAGAAAAAATGGGATGAATATGATAAATTTACATTGCAAAAGCAAGAGGAACTAAAACAAGAAAAATATAATGCTAATAACTTATTTAAAGAGCAAAAAAATAATACAAGTGTTGTTGTCTTAGACGAAAAAAAGCAACTTCAAGTTGATAGTTCAAAAAAACAAAGTTTTTGGAGCAAACTAAAAAAGTTTATAATGAAAATTTTTAAAAAATTTAAAATTGGATAAATATTGAATAAATTGTATTAAGATGAAATATCAGCATATAACAATTAATAATAAATACATAACTAAAAGTGAACTAAAAAACTTTGAACAAGCTAGTAGTGCAAGTAAATGGATTGAACATTTTACAAAATATAAAAATGTAAATTCATTATCAAGGGAACTAATAGATAGTTTGATAGACAATATATATGTATATGAAGATAAGAAAATCAAGATTAAGTTCAAATATGAAGATGAATATAATTATTTAATAGATTTTATAAAAAGAAGAAAAAGATTTATATCATGAGAGAGGAAAATATACTCTCTCTTTTTTGAAGTTATAGGAAATTGCAAAAATCCAATAGCAAACGTTTTTTTGCTATTGGATTAAGGAGCGTACCATAAAAAGCATA
>CALXHG010000005.1 GCA_944388045.1 uncultured Clostridia bacterium
GAGGGACTTAAGTCCCTGCCAGTAATATGCCCTTATAGGGCTAATCAAAACTACCCGTTGAACGGGTAGTTTTTTTTGTACGATAAAGAGCTTCTTCAAAGTTCTTTATCTAGATTTTAGAGGTTACCGCAGGTTTCCTCCAATAAGGAAAAATAAGAGTCAAGGAAACGCGTAATAGTTTCCTTTTTACTAACCAAATAGTCCGGGTCAAGACCAGCCTGCCTGACCTCGTCATAGACTCTTATGAAGTCATCAACGAGATCTGCATTGGCAACAATCTTGTCCAGTTCCGGAGGAATTGCCACCGGGATATTCTGTTGCATAGTAGTTTCTCCTTCCACATGTTCGACCTGTTGCTCAACGATTTTATCTTCCTCTTTAGTAGAGGGTTCCTCTTCTATTAGAGGTAAATCTTGAGACACCTGGGGAACAACGCCAGAAACTTCTTCTTCTTTGGAATAATTTACTTCTGTTAAATTCTCAGAAGAAGAAAGAATGGCATCCGAAGAATAATTCCCTTGATATTCATCAAAGTACTCACTAAGGAATATACCAATTACTTGAGATTTTTCCATCAAAGCCAAAGCTTCGTGCTGTCTTAAATTCAGGTTCTTTAATCCCCCAAACTTGTAGTTCTCCTTGGAAGATTTCAGGAGCCAGATGGTTTTTTCAATCAAACCATTATTGACCCCATAATTTACCTGAAGAAAAACTTTAACAAATTGATAAATACAATAGGTAATTATTGCATCGGTCCCAAAACTCTTGACGAATTTTTTATAGCTCGTCAAGTGCTCATCATTTTCCTGCATGAATTCTCTGTTAATATTAACAGAGAATTGAAACCTCAACTCATTTCTGAGCAGAGTAACAAGTTCCAACGGAATAAACTTAAATGATGCATCCTCCTTTTCTACCTCTGTGGTAAGCCTCAAAGAATTCAAGGCTTCCTCCCTAGACTCGTTAAAAGACATGTTCCACAGCACATTTTGCAATGTGCTACTCGACATCACCATAGCATTGTCCATGGCATTGTCAAAGTAGTTTTGAGCAAGCCCAAATCTTTCCAGACCTACTTTGAACTTACTCCGAAGTGCGTAAGTACTCGAATTCTTGTCCATAAGAATACCTCCAAAATCTTTTCAAAGTGCGAGTGTTTAACTAATATAAATATTATATCATACTTTACAAATTATGTCAATCCGCATTTTGCTTGATAAATGATTGACACTCCTAAAAAAATAAAATATAGAAAATTGTAGTAATTTTAAAAAATTTATGCTATACTAGTAATATCTTAAATTAATAGATAAGAAACAATAAGAAACTTTAAGTTATAAAACTTAAAGTAAAAACAAAATTTTTATATTTGAAATTTTATAAAAAAAGATTTTACTTTAAATCTTATAATATTATATGAGAAAGGAATAAAAAAATGTCAAAACCAACAGTAGCAATTATAGGAAGACCAAATGTAGGAAAATCAACTTTTTTCAATTATATAGTAGGAAGTAGAATATCAATTGTTGAAGATACACCAGGGGTAACAAGAGACAGAATATATGCAGAAACAAATTGGAGAGGAAGAACTTTTACTGTTGTAGACACAGCAGGAATTGAGCCCAAAAGTGAAGATATAATAATATCTCAAATGAGAGAACAAGCACAAATAGCAATAGAAATTGCAGATGTAATAGTATTTTTAACAGATATAAAACAAGGTGTAACAGCAACTGATGAAGAAATAGCAGTTATGCTAAGAAAATCTAAAAAACCAGTAATACTTGTATGTAATAAAGCAGATAACATGAGTAGAGACAAAAATGACATATATGAATTTTACAATTTAGGAATGGGAGATGTATATCCTGTATCAGCAGCCAATGCACTAGGAATAGGGGATGTATTAGATGCAATTTATGAAAAACTTCCAGAAAAAAGTAATGATGAAGATGATGAAAGAATAAAAGTAGCAGTAATAGGAAAACCAAATGTAGGAAAATCATCATTAATAAACAAAATATTAGGAGAAAATAGAACAATTGTAAGTAGTATAGCAGGAACAACTAGAGATGCAATAGATACAGAATATGAAAATAATCATGGAAAATATGTATTAATAGACACTGCTGGAATTAGAAGAAAAAGCAAAGTAACAGAATCAATTGAAAAATTTAGTATAATGAGAACACTACTTGCAATAGAAAGAGCAGATGTATGTTTAATGATGATAGATGCAACAGAAGGAGTAACAGACCAAGATGCAAAAATTGCAGGAGAAGCTCATGAAGCTGGAAAAGGAATAATAATTGTTGTTAATAAATGGGATGAGTATGAAAAAGAAACAGGAACATTGGAAAAATATAAAAAAGACATATATGCAAGATTATCATATTTATCATATGCACCAATAATATTTATTTCAGCAAAAACAGGTCAAAGAGTAGAAAAATTATTTGATTTAATAAATCATGTAAATGAACAAAACTCTATGAGAGTTACAACATCAGCATTAAATCAGGTAATAAATGAGGCAATAGCTTTAGTTCAACCACCAACAGACAAAGGTAAGAGATTAAAAATATTATATGGAACACAAGTAAGTACAAAACCACCAACATTTGTTATATTTGTAAATAATAAAGAATTATTTCATTTTTCATATGAAAGATATATAGTAAATCAAATTAGAAGAGAATTTGGTTTAGATGGAACACCAGTTAGAATAATTGCAAGAGAGAAACATGAGAAAGGAGAGGTAGATTAATATGGCTTCATATATTATAGTAGTTATAATTGCATATTTATTAGGAAGTATTAGTTTTTCAGTAATAATTAGTAAAAAATTAGCAGGATTTGATGTAAGAGAAAAAGGAAGTGGAAATGCAGGAGCAACAAATATGTTGCGTTCTGTTGGAGTAAAAGGAGCAGTCTTAACTCTTATTGGAGACTGTTTAAAAGGTGTTATTGCAATTTTAGTTGCAGTAATAGTAGGAAAAATTGCTAAAAATGCAGATAAAGCATTATTGGTTCAACTTGCAGGAATTGCAGTAGTATTAGGACATACATTTCCTATTTTCTTTAATTTTAAAGGGGGAAAAGGTGTTGCAACAGCATTAGGAGTTGTATTAGTAACAAATTGGCAAATAGGTTTAATATGTTTAGTATTTGCACTTGTACTAATGGCTTTAAGTAGAATGGTATCATTAGGATCAGTTGGAGCCTGTGTTTTATTTCCTGTTTTAGTTTTATTTATAAAAAGTAATTATATAGTAACAGAAGGAAGTAGTTATTTAATATATAGTATAATATTAGCAGTAATTGTAGCATTTAATCACAGAAGTAATATAAAAAGATTATTAACAGGAACAGAAAACAAAATAAGCTTTAAAAAATAAATTAATAAATATTGAGTAAACTGCAAATATAATTAGAATTGTATAAATATAATAAAAACAAAAAATTGAAGATGTAAAATTGTAAAATAAAAAGCTCAATAAAAAATATAAAATTGTTATTAAGTATTAATATAAAATTAAATAAAACAAATGAAAACAGTTGAAAAACGAACATAAAATTTTCAACAGTGTTAAATCAAAAGGAAGGAATGTGATAAAAAATGAAAACAATTGCAGTTATAGGTAGTGGAAGTTGGGGAGTAGCACTTTCAATCCACTTAGCAAAATTAGGAAATAAGATAAAATTGTGGTCTTTTGCAGAAGACGAAAGAGATTTAATAAATGGAGAACATAAATGTAAGTTTTTACCTAATGTAGACTTACCAGATGGAATAGAATGTAGTAATTCATATGAAGAAGTTATTAAAGATTCTGACTTTATAGTACATGTAACACCATCAAAATTTACAAGAAACATAGTAAAAGAATATAAACAATATGTAACTAATCAACCAATAGTTATTTGTTCAAAAGGATTTGAACAAAGTACATTAATGACACTAGATGAAGTAATAAAAGAAGAAATTCCAAATGCAAAAATTGCTGCTCTTTCAGGACCAAGTCATGCAGAAGAAGTTTCTATTGCAATACCAACAGTTTTAGTTGTTGCTTCAGAATATGATTCAGTATTAAAATTAGTTCAAGATACATTTATGTCAGATAAAATGAGAATATATACATCTAGAGATGTAAAAGGTGTTGAACTAGGAGGAGCATTAAAAAATATAATCGCATTTTGTGCAGGGGTTGCAGCAGGAATGGGACTTGGAGATAACACATTTGCAGCATTAATTACAAGAGGATTGTCAGAATTAGCAAGATTAGGAGTTTCACTAGGAGGTCAAAAAGATACATTTTATGGTTTAAGTGGATTAGGAGATTTAATTGTAACATGCTTAAGTGACCATAGCAGAAATAGAAGAGCAGGAAAATTAATAGGTCAAGGAAAAACTATTGAAGAAACTAGACAAGAAGTTGGAATGACAATTGAAAGTTTAGACAATATTGTTGTTGCACATGAATTAGGAAAAATACATAATATAGAAATGCCAATAGTAGAAGCTGTTTATGGTATACTTTATAATGGATTAAAACCAGAAGAAGCAGTTAATGCTTTAATGAATAGAGCTAAAAAAGATGAAAATTAAAAGTAATAATAAATTTTATAAAATTGGAAATAATAAAAAAAATATAAAAATTAATTTTAGGCAAACATTTCAAAATAATTTACTAAGCAAAATTCTGTATAATAAAATTAATTATATAAAAAATAATTTGTAAAAAGTAAATTAGAAATGATAAAAGAAAGGAGTTTTTTAAATGGGTTTTTTTGATACACTTGGAAAAAAAGCTAGTGAGGCTTATGGAGTAACAGCTAAAAAAACAGGAGAATTAGCAAAAGAAGCAAAATTAAGAATGAAAATTAATGAAAATAAATCAAATATAAACGAATTATATTTAGAAATTGGAAAAAAAGTATATGAAAAACATGTAAAACAAGAAAATATTGATATAAAATCAGAACTAGAAGAGGAATGTTCAAAAATTGATATTTTGTCAAGTGAAATAGAATCTTGTTTATCATCTATATTAGAATTAAAAAATAAAAAGCAATGTCCAAAATGTTTTACAGAAATTGATGCAGATGCAGCTTTTTGTCCAAAATGTGGAGAAAAACAAGAAATTGTAGAAGCTAAAGAAGTAGAAGTATTAGAAAATGAAGAAGATAATACAAAAACTGAACAAGCAAATTCAGAAAGTTCTCAGATTGAAACAAATAATGCTGAAACAATGAATTCTAATAATAACCAAGAAAATAATAATAATTAAATTCAATAAAGGAAGTTCCAGTTCAGTAGGAAATTTTGATATATTAATAATTGCATAAATTTTTCGACTCAATACGGAAATGTAAGAATTTCTAAAATAATTTTATGGCACCCTTTCACTTAGTCCTCGCTAACGCTCGACGCGAACATTTTCCATAAAATTAATTTAAGAAATTCTAAATTTCCTCCAATCGTATTCAAAATTTATTTATTATTAATATATCAAAATTTCCTACTGAACTGGAATTAAAGGTAAATTAATAAAAATGAGACTAGTAGTACAAAGAGTTAAAAAAGCAAGTGTAGAAGTAGATAAAAAAATAGTTGGAAAAATAGATAATGGATTTTTAGTTTTAATAGGAATAAAAAAGGGTGATACAAAAGAACAAGCAGATTATTTAGTAAAAAGGTTATGTAATTTAAGAATTTTTACAGATGAGAATGATAAGATGAATTTAAGTTTAAAAGATGTAAATGGAAAATTACTAATAGTATCTCAATTTACTTTATATGGAGATTGCACACAAGGAAATAGACCATCTTTTATTGAAGCTGCAAGACCAGAAGAAGCAATTCCATTATATGAATATTTTTGTGAACAATGCCAATTAAACAATATAGAAGTTCAAAAAGGGATATTTGGAGCAGATATGAAAGTTGAATTACTTAATGATGGACCAGTTACTATTCTTCTAGAAAAATAGAGACATTGATGTTGTAGATTAATAGGAAATTTATAAATAAATATTTATAAATTTCTTGAATTTAGTAAATAATATTGATAGAATCAATTATATCAAAAGAAAAAATACAACTAGAGAATTTAAAACTAATATTGTAAGAAAAGGAGGTCTTTCTATGGAAAGAAAAGTGAAAGTTGTGCAATATGGAGTTGGCAAAATGAGTTTATACACAATGAGATATGTGTATGAAAAAGGCGGAGAAATAGTAGGAGCAGTAGATATTAATCCTAATGTTATAGGAAAAGACATTGGAGAAATATTAGGAACAGAAAACAAAGGAGTAAAAGTTGTAAGTTCAGAAAATGCAAGACAGATGCTAGAAGAGACAAAACCAGATATTGTTATAGTTACAACAATGAGTTTAATAAAAGATGTAGAAGAAGCATTAATGTTATGTGCTGAACTTGGAATAAATGCAATAACAACATGTGAAGAAGCTTTTTATCCTATAAATTCAAATCCAGGGATAACAC
Source organism: uncultured Clostridia bacterium (assembly GCA_944388045.1). GTDB lineage: Bacteria > Bacillota > Clostridia > TANB77 > CAG-508 > CAG-269. Next base: position 6,504 of record CALXHG010000005.1, read on the forward strand.
ATAAATTAGATGAACTCGCTAAAAAGAATAACTGTACAATTACAGGAAGCGGATATCAAGATATATATTGGGGACAATTAATATCATCAATAGCAGGTTCAACACAAAAAATCACAAAAATAAAGGGAAGTTCAAGTTATAATGTAGAAGAATATGGAATTGCATTAGCCAAAGCCCATGGAGCTGGTTTAACACTTGAACAATTTGATAAGGAAATAGCTTCTGTAGACAGAATGAGTGATGAAGAAAGAAGAAAAATTATTGAAAGTGGAGAATATTCACCATCATATATGTGGAATGTAAATGGATGGTTATGTGAAAAATTAGGATTAACAGTAAAATCACAAACACAAAAATGTGTACCACAAACATATAAAGAAGATTTATTTTCTTCAACATTAAATATGACAGTAAAAGCAGGAGATGCAACAGGAATGAGTGCTGTTGTTACAACAGAAACAGAAGAAGGAATAACAATAGAAAGTGAATGTATAGGCAAAGTTTATGCACCTGATGAATTTGATAGAAATGAATGGACAATTTATGGTGAGCCTGACACGACAATTGTTGTAGAGAAACCAGCAACAGTAGAACTTACATGTGCTTCTGTAGTAAATAGAATACCAGATGTTATAAACTCAAAATCAGGATATGTTCCAACATGTGAATTTGGTGAATTAAATTATAGAGTAAAACCTTTAAATGAATATATTAAATAAATTATAGAAAAATATAGTTATAAATTAAGGAGAAAAAGGATTGATAAAAGAACTGATAATAATAGTAATAGGTTTTATATTTTTGGTAAAGGGAGCAGATTTATTGGTAAAAGCAGCAACTAGTATAGCAAAAAAATTTGGATTATCAGAAATGTTAATTGGACTAACAATAGTTGCTGTAGGAACATCATTACCAGAAATCTTTATTACAATTACATCATCTGCAGAAGGACATTCTGATTTAATTATTGGAAATGCCATTGGTAGTTGTATATGTAACTTTTTATTAGTAATAGGAATTTCAACTTTAATAAGACCTGTGAAGTTTGATAAAAGAATAGTTAATAAACATCTCCCTATAGGAATAGCTACTATGATTTTACTTTTATTTTTAGGCAATACAAATAAAGTAGGAGATAATCACATAATTACTAGAGGACAAGGAGTTTTATTACTATTATGTACATTAGCATATATTATTTTTACAATATATGAAGAAAATGCAATAAAAAATAAAAAAATAGATGAAGAAATTATAAAAGATGTAGAATCAAAAGAAGAAAAATCAATTTTCAAAATATTTATTTTCTTAATTGTAGGAATATTAGGACTAAAATTTGGATCTGACTTTGTTGTAGATAATAGTATATCAATTGCAACAAGATTAGGGTTATCTGAGAAATTTATAGGAATGACTGTAGTTGCCATAGGAACAGCTTTGCCAGAGATAATAACAGGAATAATAGCAGGAAGAAAAAATGAAACAGATTTATTGATTGGAAATTTAATTGGATCTAATATATTAAATTTGTGTTTATTAATAGGATTAGGTGCTGTAATAAATCCTTTAACATTTATTTCTGATTTTAATAGAAGTATTATTGTTTTAATTATTATAACTTATTTTTTACAATGGGTCACAAGAAAAAATGAAAAAAATGAATTGAATAGAAAAGTAGGAGCCTTTTTGATTATTTTTTATATTGTTTATGTAATATGTATGATATAAAAATTCATGTAATGGGTTGAACATTCTATGAGATGATAACGAACAACACTATTGGGGTCGGTCCCTTTTGTTATTGGGGTCGGTCCCTTTTGTTATTGGGGTCGGTCCCTTTTGTTATTGGGGTCGGTCCCTTTTTGCTAATTGGTACCAATCTTAACTAATTTTTCTATTTTTTTAAAAAAAGAGAACCAGTACCATTTTTATTGAATATAATTAATAGAGGTATATTTAATAAATTAACCCCTCAAGAAAGGAAGAGAAAATGAATTATAAATATTATACTTCAAATAACAATTATATTCTCTTATGACGAAGAATTAAAATTCAGTAATAGCAAAGGTTTCCTCCTACAAACAATTTAGTAAATTATAAAATTTTCACATATTTAAAAGATGAATTGTAAAAAATAATAATACAAGTTCATCTTTTTTTGATTTTATAATAATATTTAAAATTATAAAGTAGAAATTGGAGGATTTGAAAATGGAAAATAAAGAATTAAGTAAAAATAAATATGGAATTGAATATACAAAGGTAGGAGATTTTTATTTACCAAATATTGCATTACCAAAACCAAGAAGAACAGGTGATATAGGAAAATATGGCAGATTAAGACTACAATATTTAGAAGAACACCACAAAGCAGAATGTATGTTAATGAGAATAAATAACGAATTAACAAGTCATTTATTAGATATTGAAGATGAATGTAGAACAAGAGTTGAGAGTTTAGTAGAGCAAATGGCAAAAAAAGAAAATATTACAGAAGAACTAAAAGCCAATAATCAATTAGAATGGGTACAAAAAATGAACAATATTAAAAATAGAGCAGAAGAAATTGCATATAATGAAATAATTTTTATATAAGCAATATTAAATTTTAAAATTTTAATGTTTTTTCAAAAAATAAGTGATATAATACTAATAAATTAGAGTTTTTGAAATTCGCAGACGCGTCTGCGAATTTTGGAAAACTATTAAAATATGAAAAATTATAAGTTAAATGTTTAAAGAAAGAGGTAAAATATGGAAGAAAATCAAATGTTAGAAAAAGATTTTAAAGAAGTATTTAAAGATATAAAAAATGAAATATTAAATGCGCAATATGATATTTATAAAAGTGCAAATATAAGAACATTAGCATTATATAGTTATTTTGGGAAAATAATAGATGAAAATGCAAAATAAGGAAATAGCTTTATAAATAATTTATCAATAGAATTAAAGATAAATTTCCCAAATATGAAAGGTTTTTCAGAAAGAAATCTTCTTAATATGAAAAAATACTATTTAGAATGTAAAAATAATGATAATTTACAAAAACTTTCGGAAAAGATACCTTGGTCGCATAATATATTGATTTTTAGTAAGATAAAAGAAGAAGAACAAAGAGAGTGGTACATAGATAAACTTGCTTGTAGTGAATTTTGGAAAGAAAAAGATAGTTATAGGCAATTACAAAATGCTTTTTATGATTATATGGTATCACATAATTTTGAACTAGAAAGAGGTTTACCAAAAGAAGAAACAGGTAGAGAACATTTGGATTTAAAAGAATATAAGGAAATAACTAATTTTGAAAAGACAAAAGAAACATTAAAGAATATAAAACTGGAATTGCCAGATGTACCAGAGATAGCAGATATAAGTAAATTTTCTATAAAGAGAGATGAAAAGATTTTAGAAGAAATTATAAAACCAAAAGATGAATTAATACAAGGTTTATATCAAGATAATTTAATATTACATCAAGAATTGTCAAGACAAGCAAAAGTTATTGATGAAGCTGAAAAATACCAAAAAGAAAGAGATACTATAATTGCAGATAATAAAGCATTAAACAATAAAGTAAAAGATTTAGAAAGAGAATATAAAAATAAAGTAAATAATCTTGACTTTGACTATAACAATAGGAAAGAAGAATTGGAAAAAGAATTTAAAACAAAAGAATTTGATATTGAATATAAATATAAACACAAAATTAAAACATTAGAAAAAGAAAATAACCATTTACACAAAATTGTAGATAAATTTTACGAAACAGTAGAAAAATTTATAAAATGGATTTGTCATAAATTTGGTATAGGAGAATCAAAAGAATTGGTTAAAAAATTTGAAGAAGATACAAATACTTTAATTGATCCAGAAAAACAACTAAAAAAAGAAGAAAGAGAAAAAGAGTGGGATTTGGAAATGTAAGGAACAAATTTTATATGTTTCTTACTATTTAATATGTTTAAAGCAAATTATAATAATGATATGTATGGAGTTTGTTATGTTATTAGTTGAAGTTGTGTTTGAGTATTTTAAAAAAATTTAAGAAAAAAATCTAATTTGTTGTTTTTTTATTTTTTTATGATATAATGATTACAGTTAACTAAAAGATAATTAAGCATGAAAAGTTAATAAAGGGAGTATAAGATACTAAAGAAGTGGAAAATGAAGAAATAAAACAATATCTGATAAATTTTGTTGAAAAAACATTAAATGAATGTGAATTATTTAAAAAGGTATATGGAGTAGACTTTGTTAGAAAAAAACTAGAAACGAATTTAGAAAAGGTATATATAAATATATCTAATTGCGATTCTAATACTGCATTGTATGATATGGAAAATTCTAGCATAACAATTTTTTCTAATAAGCCTTTGGATATATTGGATATTGAATTAGCTCAAAAAACAGAAAACATATCAGAAGAAATCATGCAACACTTTTATGATTTAATTTTTTGCATAAATGGAGGCGAAACAATAGCATCCAAAGACTTTACATCCAGACTAGCATTAAAATTTAAAAATCAAATATATCTAGAAATATTAAAAAGATACCAAAAAGAAATTGTTGAGCAAATTAAAAATAGTAGACAAGCTAAAAATGAAGATGAAAAAATAGATTTACCAGTACCATATAAAAAAAGTTGGTTTCAAAAATTAAAGGAAGCAATTAAATCAAAATTTATAAAAAAAGCAAATCAAGATATTAGACATAATGGGATACCAAGTCAAGAAAAAAATACTAAACAACAATTTAAAAGGTATATTTGTGATATGTCAAACTATTCAGAAGAGAAACCTGCAATTAAATATTCTAACACAAATATAGAAAAATCAAAACAAAAAAGTGAATTAGAAACACATAATGGACAAGAATTATAGAGAGCTTTTAATATTACAAAATAAAAACATATACTATTGAAATTAAAAAATATGTAATTTATTATATGTATGGAGGCAAAAATGATAATAAAAGTCGAACAAATAAAATCAAATTTGAAAAATAAATTTGAAATTAAAGTGAATAATGAATTGAAATATTTAGCAGGTGCACCTTGAATGGATATTAATGTGCCATTAAATATTGATAGAGTTAGAAGTTGTATAATTACAAAAATTGATGAAAGTATTTGTTATAAAACCTGTTACGATATTGCAGAAGATATTTCTAATACAGCTATTCCAATGAAATGGGTAGTTACTGGAGAGCAAAAAAGTCTTATTTTTAAGATATTTGATAAAGAAAATAATAGTTGTGGAGAATTTTATAAATTAACAAATGATTTTTTGAATACAAAATATGTAATCGAATATGGTAATTATAAGTTAAAAAGTTACGACATATCTATTGGCAAAACTCGAAATATATTAATATATAAAGATGATTTTCAAATTGCTGAAATTGTAAAGCCTTTGAGTGTATCAAACAATTTAGATTGTTATTATATATTTTTACTTGATGAATTTAGTTATTTGGAAACAATTCTTTCGTTTTTTACTGTATTTTTCGATTATCAAAATTACAATAGTAGTGGACAAGTGGTAGCTAATAAAGAAGAAGTTAAGTTTCGATATACATATGATAAAAATAATAAATTATATGATAAAAACTGGATATTAAATCATTTTGATGAACAAGAAGTCAATTTAATTAACAATCAAATACAAGAGAACAGGAAAAATACTACTAATAAAATTAAAAAACAAGCTAAATGTATAGGTTCTTTTATTATTTTTGTATGGTTGATAGTGTTAATAATTTTTGGAATAATTTATTTTGGATAAAGGGGGTGAGTACATGAATAAAATTTTTAAAATCGTATTGATTATATTTGTATTAGGATTAATTGGTGGAATTATTGCATTTATGGCTACTGGTAACATTGCTAATGCCGAAGAATATAAACTAGGTAGTGATATAATAAAATCGGTGAAAACAATAGTAGGAAAAAGACAAGTTGTATCTACATCAACAGAAACAAGTAATGGAATTACAACTAAAAAAATAGAATATAAGTCTGACAAGGTACAAGATGATTTATTAAAATATACTCAATATCTTAGAAATGAAGGTGGTTTTACTCTAACAAAAGATATGGATTTATCAGTAATTCCATCAACAGTTGAGTTAGGTAAAAATTCTAGTGATTCTGGGAAATTAATTATGATGACAATAGACTATAATTCATTTGGATATACGATTACCATTCAAAAAGGTGAAGGAACTTTGACTATGTATTAAAAATAAAATTTTATAAATATACTGACAAATTTAAATATTAGTGCCAGTATATTTATTGTTTTATATTACTTATTCTCTATAATCCATTCATAAACCTCATCTTCAGAAAGTTTACCCTTTTTCATTTGATTGATTTTTTCTTTAGCTTGTTTTTTCCAGTTTTCAAAGCTTTTAGCAAGTTTCTTGTTATCTTTATTTTTCTTGACTTGCATAAATTTTTGTTGATATGTTCTCCTATATTCTCCCATAGCCTTATTTTGTTTTAATCTTTCTGTATAAGATTGGAAAGCACCTAAATCTCTACAAGACTTTGATTTTTCTTTTGGGTAATCACAATAAATTTCATCTACTTTTGAGGTTGGAATAAAGTACATTCCACAATTTTGACATTTTTTAATTGGATAGTTAGGTGTTTTTGAAAGTTCTTCAAGTATAGCATAGCAAATACTTGATAAATCGTTACTTTTATGTGTATCACTCATTGAAAGTAGCACATTCTCTGAATGTAATGACTCTAGTATATCATATTCACTATTATTTAAAAATTCATCATATTTTCTTGAATAACTATCTCTCATAATTAAGTCATTTTTATAATAAGAATATAATTTTCCCTTTCTTTTTATTAAATAAACAGCAAATCGTTCAGAATATGTATATTTTTCTAAATTACTGTCATTATTCAAATTATATATGTATGTAACAGCATTTATTAATTCTTCTTGTAAGTCTATTAGATTTTCTTGTAAATCTTCAAATATCTTAGTTGTTGCCTTTAAATAGTTTTCATTACTACCATAATTATTAAGTAATTCAAATTTATAATTTTCATTTAAATCTCTTAATATTTCAAAGCCATAAGCATAGAAGAAAGATTTGTAAGCCGTTTCATAATTTAATAAATCAGCATTCAAAAATCTTAATAATAAAAGTCCAAATTTCTCATAAAAAGGAAAGTAAATACTAGCAGGGTGTTTTAAGCCATTATCTGTTTTTTCCTTTTCTTTATAATAAACATCTCTTAATTTATTTTCAGTATCTAAATGATAATCAGCTTTATAAAAATATAATGGTGTAGCATAATATTCTTTTTTTGTTTCAGTATCAAACCAGAAGTAGAAATCTTGAAAGAAAGTTACTTTTGGTAATTCCATACTCATCTATTTTCACCTCTTTAAAATAATTTTTATCGAAAAACAATCGACAATTCTAAAAAAATAATAAATTGTTATTGACATCCTATATTTATTGTACTATAATATCAATATAATTACAATACTTTTTCTCAAAACTCACTATTGGGGTCGGTCCCTTTTTGTGCTGGGGTCGGTCCCTTTTTATTATTGTGATTAGTCCACTTTTTGTGCTGATATACAAAAATATCGAAAAACAATAAAAAAGTATTGACAAATAATAAAATATGATATATATTTGTGCTATGAAAGGAGAGAAATAAAAAATGAAAATTTTAGGAGAAAAAAGTTTATCATCAAAAGTAATAGTAGGATTAAACATACTTTTTATATTAATAAGTATTATAGATTTATTTGTATTAACATTAATAGCAAAATCAACAAAAAACGTTATCACAAATATAAATATACAAAATAGTATATTTGATTTATTGTTATTTGTAATGATTATAATTACAGGATTAATCGCACTTTTTATAATATATCAATTTACAAAAATATTTAAAAATTTAAAAAATAATATATTATTTACTACAAATAATTCTAAAAGCTTAAATATAATAAGCAACAGTTGTTTCATTATAAGTGTAATATATCTAATAATCTCAATACTAATAATAGCAATAGCAAAAAATTTAATAGATGAATTTATTTACTATATATTAGCATTCTCAATAATGTTAATGATTATTTTTGTTGTATCTAGTATAGGAATAAAAATACTTAATGAAATATATAAAAAAGCAATTGAATATAAAGAAGAAAATGAATTAACAATATAGATTTCTGAAAAGGTAATTACTTTGAAAGAAAATTTTTTTATTACAATTTTGTCTTTAATCGAAGTGAGAAATTAATAAGATATAATTTGAAAGAAAATCTTTCATTATTATGTGTGCCTTCAAGCGAAAATAGAGAAGCTAGAAAGGAATGAAATTTAAAATGATAATAGTAAATTTAGATGTAATGATGGCAAAAAGAAAAATATCATCTGGAGAACTGGCAGAAAAGGTAGGAATAACACCAGCAAATTTATCAATTTTAAAAACTAATAAAGCAAAAGCTATAAGGTTTTCAACTTTAGAGAAATTATGTGACATCCTAGATTGTAAACCAGGAGACATATTAGATTATGATAAAAACACGGAGGAAAAAATTTGAAAAGATTAGTAATTTATGTATTTCTATTAATACTAACATTTTATAGTATTTATTTATTATTCAGAATAGAAATAAAAAACGAAAAAAACGAAATTAATACAATAGGAAAAATAAACAATGAAGAAATGCTTCCAATACCTACAAGGATAATATATAAAAATAAAAAAGAAAAAAATTATACTTTTTCAAATATATTAAATAATATTCCTCTAAATTTAGAAGTAAAAGAAGTAAAACCAGAAATTTATCAAATGATGTTGACAAATTATGGCAAAGGAGATTTTAAAAATATTTGCAAGAGCTTAGGAATTGAAACAACAAATGATTTACTCAACTTTAATTTGAATAAAGAAACAATAATTATAACATTATCAAAATATGAAATTCAAAATGTAAAACAAAATATAGGAAATATCAAATATACATTTGGAAATTATCAAGACAAATATTCTATAAATATTTTAATAGTAAGCAAAATAGTAAACACAAATTGTATATATTATAATATTAATAATTTATAGTAAAAAATAATTATAATAGGAGAAAAAAATGATAGTATTATACATAGGATTAGCATTTTTATTTTTAATAGTACCACTAATTTTAACATTAATAAATATTATAAATTTATTCAAAAAAAAGAAAATAAAAGAAAATTTAATAGATATATTAATATTTTTATTAGGAATACCATTTACAATATTGTTATACTGGGCAAGTGAGTTTAACAAAGATTATACAGAAGCACTAAGATTAGGTGGATTTGAGTTAGGATTGCATACTCCAATTGCTTCTTGGAGTATGCCAACAGTGTTAACAATTTTTGGATTAGGAATAATCTCTTATATATTAATAAGAATAAGAAAATTAAAACTACCACCAGTAATTGTAGTAAGTTCAATGTCTGGAATTTTTATATGTTCTATTTATATGATTATTTGGATAATACAAATAAGTAATAATATGGATAAATATATTTTTGGATTACCATATTTAACTTTATTTCCAATAAATTATATTTTATGTAGTATAAGAGCAGAGATTGAAATTATGAAAAAATATAAACAAGAAAATATAGAAAGAAAACAATATGAAAATAAATTTTTGAATTTTTGCAATAAATTACTTTATAATATAGATAATTGGCCAATACTTGCAATTGTATTTTCGTTTCCTCTTATTATAATTCTTATAAGTATATTAATGATTTTTGGACAAAGACCAGATGAAGCAATAAAAGCATTTTTAGAAACTAGTGATTGGACATTGTCAACCAAAATATCTCCACCACCAATAACGTATGATGGACATTATTTATGCACAGTATCTTTAAGAGGTCATAAAAATATAGTAAAACCAATACGTATGGGAATAAGACATGGAGAAAGAATTGTAGTTAATAGACAATTATGTATTGCAAATGCTTTTGAAGATTTAATTAAAGAAAAAATGCCAAGATTTCATCATTTAATAAGATATATTTATGATAAATATGGATATCCATTATCAAAACATATAAATACTAGTATACAAGCAGATATTACATATTTTATAATGAAACCATTAGAGTGGATTTTTTTGATTGTTTTATATACATTTGATGTAAAACCAGAAAATAGAATAGCAACACAATATATAGGTAATAAAAATGTTAAAATATAAAAAACGGGTTTAATTTGAAAGAATTTAACATTCATAACATCTTTAATAACTTTCAATTTAATGTTGTATTGGAGAATAAAAAATAATACAATTGATAATGAGTATCCAGAAGTTTCTGAATTTGATTCATATAGCAACTAATATTAATAAAACGTTAATAATAAAATATTGATAAAAGGTATATTTTATGTTATTATAATGTTGAAATAATATACAAGGAGTTTGATAAAATGAGAAAGAAAATTATTTTATCTATATTATTCATTATTAGTTTAACACCAATGCTATTAGAACAATTTGGAACAGTTAAAGGAGTTCAAGCTGTTAGTGGGCTTATGAATTTATTTAATCCATTAGGTGTTTTATCAGTATTACTATTTATAATAGGAGTTTGGGGAACATTTGGAAGTAAAAAGGCAAATAAAATTTTATGTCTTTTAGGATTATGTGGAATTGTAATTTCAGAAATTTATAATTTTTTTACATGGCATATATATACTATTACAGGGGAATTTAGTTTTATAACTAGTCTTAATTTTGTGTTCCCAGAATTTTATATTGGATTATCAGCATCTATAATAATGATAATTGTTTATTGTTTTATTGATAAAAATAATAAAAATTAAAAGAGGAACAAAAAATGCCAATATGGAATCCGTGGCATGGATGCCACAAAAAAAGTGCAGGATGTTTAAACTGTTATATGTTCAGAAGAGATTCAGAATTTGATAAAGATAGTAACACAGTAAGTAAAACAAACTCTTTTGACATGATTTTAAAAAAGAAAAAAGATGGAACATATAAAATTCAAAATGAAAAAGATTATATATACACATGTATGACATCAGATTTTTTTATTGAAGAAGCTGATGAATGGAGAAAAGAAATATGGCAAATGATAAAACAAAGGAAGGATTTAAAATTTTTTATAATAACAAAAAGAATAGAAAGGTTTTATGTAAGTTTGCCAGAAGACTGGAAAGATGGATATGAAAATGTAACTATATGTTCAACATGCGAAAATCAAAAAACAGCTAATGAAAGATTACCAATTCTTTTAGAATTGCCAATAAAACATAGAGAAATAATTCATGAACCAATGTTAGAAAAAATTAATATAGAAAAATATTTACAAAGTAACAAAATAGAAAATGTAACTTGTGGTGGAGAATCTGGACCAAATGCACGAATATGCAATTATGAATGGATTTTAGATATTAGAAATCAATGTTTAAAATATAATGTACCATTTTATTTTAAGCAAACAGGAGCAAATTTTATAAGAGAAAACAAATTATATAAAATTCCAAGAAAAGAACAAATGAGGCAAGCTCAAAAAGCAAATATTAATATAAAATAAACAGAAAATTAATACAAAATTTTCTAGCAAAATTATAATAAAAATTTTTATATGAGGAATTACTAAAATAATTCTAAATATAAAAATTTTTTTGTATCATTGAAACAAAATTACATACTTAAAAGGTCTAATAGATGTAAAATATATGTACATATAAAAACGTGGAGGAACAAATGGAAGAACTTGTAAAAAAGGCTAAAAAAGGAGATAATGAAGCATTTACAGAGTTAATTATGAATTTACAGACAGATTTATATAAAATAGCAAAAGCAAAAATAAATGATGAAGATGATATTAATGAAGCGGTACAAGAAACAATAATAAAAGCATATTGTTCAATAAAAAAGCTTAAAGACGAAAAATACTTTAAAACATGGATTATTAGAATATTAATAAATGAATGTAATAACATTTACAAGAAAAAAAGAAAATCAAAAACAGAAGAATATAATGAAAATACTGTAAATCAAGCAGAGCTAGATACAATAAACACCAAAATAAATAATTTAGATTTTTATATTTTAATTAAGAATTTAAATGAAGACGAAAAAATGGCTGTAATACTTTTTTATCTTGAAGAATTTTCTACAAAAGATATAGGAAAAATCTTAAAAGTGTCAGAAAATACAATAAGGACAAGACTTTCTAGAGCAAGAAAAAAATTAAAAAAGATGTTTGATGGAGGTAATATTGATGCAAAATATTGATGATATTATTAAATATAAAGTAAAACAAGAAATAGACTTACCTAATAATTATAAAGAAACAGTAAAAAATACAGTACAAAAATGTACACAAAATCAAAAAGATTATACTAAAAAAATAAGAAAATATAAAATACTAAATTTTTTAAGAAAAATAGGAATTAGTGCTTTAGTAGGAGCAAGTACAATAACAGTTTATTCAGCAACTACAAATAATTTACCATTTATAAATATGGGGCTAATGAAAGTTGGAGAAAATTTCGAAGAAAATTCAATAGAAGTAAATAAATCAATAGAAAATGAATATGTAAAAATAATATTAGAATCTTTAGCAGGAGATAATGCATATATTATTCTTGAATATAGAATTAATTTAAAAGAAAAAGCTATCTCAGAATTTGGAAATGTAAAATATAGTGATGCAATGGGATACAGTTTATGGATTTCTGATAATATATTAGTAAATTCTAATGAAATTACAAATAAAATTCAAGAAATTTCTAAAATATCAGATACAGAATTTGTATATGTTGAAGTTTTAAACATAATGGATATAGCAGAAGAAGATTTAAAATTAGAAATTAATATGAATAATTTTATTATAAATAGTGATATGACTAATAAAATTAAATTAAATAAATCATTACAATTTGATGTAAAGATTAATACTAAAGATAAAACAGAATTTATACCACAAGAAAGAATATTAGATGAAAAAAATAAAATAGTAATTAATAATGTTGGAAATACACAATTTGCAACATATGTAACTTTACAAAAAATTACAGAAAATATGACTTATAAAGAATTTAAAGAACTAAATCCATGGAAATATAATAGTTTTATTGTAACTGATGAAAATGGAGAAGAAATATCATTTTCAATCCATTATGCAGATTTTTCAGGAAAATATTATTATGTAAAAAATGAAAATGGAGAATATGAATTAACAGATTTAAAAGATTTAAAAGATATTGAAGATAATGCCAAAATTCGTTATATAGAAAATTTTGTCATTTTGTTAGGAGCTCAAGAAAAATTAGATAATATAAAGATTATTCCAATTGAAACAACTATGTTTAATGATAAAAATAATGAAGAAGCTGATGAATATAAAAAAGTAAAGTGGTACCCATTAGTTGAGGGACAAAATAAATATTCAGCAACAAGTAGTTTGGGTGGAACTCTAGAAATAAATAATATAAAAATAGATGAAAATTATATAACATTTTATTATAATAAAAAAGGATTAATAGGAAATGATTCATTGATAATTCTTAGAAAAAATAATGGAACAATGAATTATATTTACCCATTAAGAGAAGAAATAAATGGAATTAATAGTACAGAGAACAAAGTTGTATTTTCAAGAAATCTTTTTGGTATAGCAGGTTTAAATGTTTATAGTATGGAAGACCTAGATAAAAATTTAGAAAATATAGAATTTGCTTTGTTATATGGTAGCAAAAGCAAAATAATTGCAGAAGAATTTAAAATTCAAATTCCAAAACAAGATAATCAAACAGCAGAAATTAAAGATATTAAAATATTAGATAAAAATTTTTGAAAATAAATTTAAATAACCATTCTATTGTTAATGTAGAATGGTTATTTTGATATGTGACATAACTTATAGTTATAATATTTTAGAAAAAAGTAAATAAGTTATTTTGTATTTAGCATAACTGTAGAGTAAAATATGAAAAAAATTATTAAAACTTTCTTGTTAGATAAAAAAATATACAAACATATGTTTACAAAATACAAAAAAGATGTTATAATAAATTTGAGATTTACAAAGCTAATATAACTTGCACTTTTGGAAAGGGATGATAGCAAAAATGCAAAAATTTTATTTATGTATTGATTTAAAAACATTTTATGCATCAGTTGAATGTGTAGAAAGAGGTTTAGACCCATTTAACACAAATTTAGTAGTAGCAGATCCAACAAGAGGCAAAGGAACAATTTGCTTAGCAGTTACACCCAAAATGAAAATGCTAGGAGTAAAAAATAGATGTAGAATTTTTGAAATTCCACCAACAATAAAATATATAATAGCAACACCTAGAATGAAAAAATATATAGAATATTCAGCAAACATATATGCAATATATTTAAAATATTTTGCAAAAGAAGATATACATGTATATTCAATAGATGAAGCATTTATGGATGCAACAAAATATTTAAAGATGTATAACTCAACACCAATAGAATTAGCAAAAAAAATAATGAAAGATATATACATAACATATGGAATAACAGCAACAGCAGGAATTGGAACAAATATGTATTTATCAAAAATTGCTTTAGACATAACAGCAAAGCACAATTCTAGTAATATAGGATATTTAGATGAAGAAAAATATAAAAAAGAATTATGGCATCATAAACCATTAAAAGATTTTTGGCAAGTAGGAAATGGAATAGAAAAAAGATTAAATAAAATGGGGATATTAGATATGTATGATGTTGCACATACAAATCCAAAAAAATTATATAAAGAATTTGGAATTAATGCAGAATATTTAATAGACCACTCTTGGGGAAAAGAAAGTTGCACTATAGCAGACATAAAAGCATACAAATCAAAAACAAATTCAATTTCAAATAGTCAAGTTTTATTTGAAGATTATTCATTCGAAAAAGCAAGACTAGTGTTAAAAGAAATGATTGAATTAGGAAGCTTAAGATTAATTGAAAATAATTTAGTAACAGATACAGTACAATTATACATAGGATATTCAAAAGATATTATAAAAGCAACAGGAGGAAGTAAAAAAATAAAAAATCATATAAATACATATTCTGAACTTATAAAAGCATTTTTAGAAATATATGATAAAACAACAAACAAAGATGTGCCTATAAGGAGAATAGGAGTAAATTTTGAAAATATAATACAAGCTGATAATATACAATTAAGTTTGTTTACAGACCAAGAAAAATTAGATAAAGAAAGAAAATTAGAATTAACAATGTGTAATATAAAAAATAAATTAGGTAAAAATAGTATTGTAAGAGGAATGGATTTACAAGAAGGAGCAACTACAATACTTAGAAATAAATTAATAGGAGGGCATAATGGTGGTTAGTAGAGCAAAACAATTTCTTCCATTTGATTCACTAAAAGGATTACAAGAAGCACTAAGAGAAAAGGAAATAGAACAAGAAGAACAAATAGAATTATCTGAAGAAAAATTAACAGAATTAAATAATATTTTTAATAAAATTGAAATTGGAAGTAAAGTAAAAATAAAATTTTATAAAAACAATAAATATATTGAAATAAAAGGAACAATAACAAACATTGATTATATAAAAAAGAAAATACAAATAGAAAAAATTCAAAATATAAATATTTCTGATATAGTATCAATATCGATTTAATCTAGAGTAAAATACCTGTTGAACGGTTAGTCTAAATTATATAAAAATATTGATAAAAAAATAAAACTGATATAATATAGAACATGAATGATAAAATTAATATTTAAATTCTCAATTATAGAAAAAATTAGATTTTTTCATATATAAGAAAAAAATTCATTCAGAAAAACTCACTCAAGTTAAAAATTAGAGTGTATGTGAAATATAAAAAATCAGGAGGAAATATGAAAGGTATAAAAATAGGAAATAAAATATCAAAATATCCTATAATCCAAGGAGGAATGGGAGTTGGGGTATCATTACACAGACTAGCAGGAACAGTAAGCAAAGAAGGAGGAATAGGAATTATTTCTTGTGCAGACATAGGATATCAAGAAGAAGACTTTAACAAAAATCCATTAGAAGCAAATTTAAGAGCAATAAAAAAAGAAATAAAAAAAGCAAGAGAAATAGCAGGAGAAGATAAAATTTTAGGTGTAAATATAATGGTAGCAATGAAAGAATATGCAACATATGTAAAAGCATGTGTAAAAGAAAAAATAGATGTAATTATATCAGGAGCAGGAATTCCAAAGGACTTACCAGAATATGTAAAAGGGACAATTACCAAAATAGCACCAATTGTATCATCTCTAAGATGTTGCAAACTAATTGTAAATCATTGGATGACTAAATATGATTATGTTCCAGATATGATTGTTATAGAAGGACCAGAAGCAGGGGGACATTTAGGTTTTAAAAGAGAAGAATTAGATGAAGAAAATAAACCAAGATTAGAAAATATAACATCAGAAATAGTAGAATATATAAAAGAAGTGGAAAAAGAAACAGGAAAAGAAATTCCAGTTATTAGTGCAGGAGGAATTTGGGATAGTAAAGACATAAAAAAATATTTAAGTTTAGGAGCATCTGGAGTTCAGATGGCAACAAGATTTGTAGCAACAAAGGAATGTGATGCTTCAGAAGAATTTAAAAAAGCTTATATAAATGCAAAAGAAGAAGATATAAAAATAATAAAAAGCCCTGTTGGAATGCCCGGAAGAGCTATATATAATACATTTATTCAAAAAACAGAAAATGAAAAATGCCATATAGATAAGTGCTACAATTGTATAAAAACATGTAAAGTTGCAACAACACCATATTGTATAACAAAAGCTTTAATAAATGCGGTAAAAGGAAACTTAAGAGAAGGGTTAGTATTTTGTGGAAGTAATGTTGCAAAAGTAAAAGAAATAGTTTCAGTACATGATTTGATGAATGAATTAGTTTGTGATATTGGATAATTAATTAAAAATATAATAGAAAAAATGATGTGAAATAAATTAGTATAAGAATATTTTATAAATTTATTTCACATCATTTAAAAGTTTTTATAAAAAAGTATTGACAAAGATAAAATCAAAGTGTATAATAAAAAAGCATTGAAAAAGTGCATATAAATTTGGACAGGTGGCCGAGTGGCTAAAGGCGGCAGACTGTAAATCTGTTCTCATTTGAGTACGATGGTTCGAATCCATCCCTGTCCACCATAAATTTATTAGAAGAATTAAGGTTTTTAAACTTTTGAAAATTAAAAAACCTTAATTTTTTTTATAAATAAATGACACTACCCTGAACTAAAATGCCTTGTTTAATCTAACTATATAATAACATCTTTTTTTATTTGTCAAATTAAATTAAAAGAAAAAACAACTTCTCTAAAATTGTTTGTATACACATAAAAGATGTTTTATTAATTTTCTCTTAAAAAGCAATAAAACTCTTGAAAAAAAACAAAAAAAGAAATAAAATAATAACAAATAAAAATAAAAAACACATAAAAAAATAGACAAATATATTCTAAAAGAAAATCATAAAATAATAAGTGATATATTGAGAGAGGAATGATAATAAATATGAAAATAGGAATTATAACAGAAAACAGTCAAGCAGAAAAAAACAAAATAATATATGAAGCCTTAAAACCAATAGCAGAGCAAAAAGGATATGAAATATATAATTATGGAATGGAAAGCAAAGAAGAAGAAAATTTAACATATGTTCAAGCAGGTTTGTTAGCTGGAATATTAATAAATACAAAAGCGGTAGATTTCATAATAACAGGATGTGGAACAGGAGAAGGAGCAATGCTTGCATTAAACAGTTTTCCAAATGTTTTGTGTGGGCATATAGTAGATCCAACAGATGCATATTTATTTAGTCAAATAAATGTAGGAAATGCAGTATCAATAGGATATGCAAAAGGATTTGGTTGGGGAAGTGAGCTAACATTAAAATATATATTTGAAAAATTATTTGAAACAGATTTTGGTGGAGGATATCCAAAAGAAAGAGCAATTCCAGAACAAACAAATAAAAAAATATTAGATGATATTAAAAAAATTACATATAAAGATATGTTAACAATTTTAAAAGAAATAGACCCACAATTTTTATATCAAACAGTAAACAGAAAACAATTTAAAGAAAACTTCTTTAAAAATGCAGAAAATGGAGATATTAAAGAATATATAAAAGAAATATTAAAATAGTAACTAAAAAAGAATATTTTTTATAAAAAATATTGCAAAAATTAAAGAACAATAGTATAATATAAAAGGCAAAAAAATACAATATAGTAAAATGATGAAAAACTAAGACTAATAATAAATTGAAAAAGTAAAAAAATATTTATAAAAAATTAAAACATCTACTAATATGAAATATTCAAATAAAAAATATATAAAATAAATAAAAATTAAAATAAAAAACAAAAATTAATAAATAAAAAAATTAGTTAAAATAAATAAAAGAAAAGAGAGAGGTAAAATGGAGTATATATATATACTAAAGCAAGCATTAATATGGTTATTAACAACATTTTGGTGTTATCAATTTATAATAAGTTTATGTGCATTAATTAAATTAAAAGATAAAACATATATTGTAAATAAAAATCACAAATTTATGGCAATTATACCAGCACACAATGAAGAAAAAGTTGTAGGAAACTTAATAGAAAGTTTAAAAAACCAAACATATGACAAAAATTTATATGATATATATGTAATAGCAGATAATTGTACAGATGAAACAGCAAAAATAGCAAAACAAAGTGGTGCAATTGTATATGAAAGATTTGATGAAGCACACAAAACAAAAGGATATGCATTAAAATGGTTTTTAAAGAAAAAAATAAAAGAAAATGCAGATTATGATGCTTTCTTTGTATTTGATGCAGACAATATAGTAGACAAAAATTTTATAACAAATATGAATAAAAAACTATGCCAAGGAGAGGAAGTTGTTCAAGGATATAGAGACATAAAAAATCCAACAGACAATTGGATAACAGCAGGATATGCTCTATTTTACTGGACAATGCATAGATTTTATCACTTAGCAAGATATAATATAGGATTATCACCATTACTTAATGGAACAGGATTTATGGTAAAATTTGATGTAGTAAAACCAAATGGCTGGGAAACAGAAACATTAACAGAAGATATAGAATTTTCCTTAAAACAAATAATTAAAGGAAAAAAACTTGGATGGGCAACAGATGCAATAGTTTATGATGAACAACCAACATCATTTAAACAATCATGGTCACAAAGAAGCAGATGGACCGTTGGACATATGCAATGTTTAAAGATATATACAGGACAATTAGCAAAAGCAGTAAAAGAACATAAAACTTTAATGAATTTTGATGGATTGCTTTATATTGCAGGAACAGCACCAATGCTTGTTATAACATTTGGGCTTATGATTTTAAATTGCATTATGTATTTGGCTCAAGAAATGTCAACAAGTTTATTTATAATTAATGTATTAAATTATTTAATACCTACATTATTAACACCTATAGCAATATCACTAGTAGTAATGGTTCTTGAGAAAAAACCAATAAAACCTATGATTAAAGGATTATTATGTTATCCATTATTTATGGGAACATGGGTAATTATAAACTTAAAATGTCTATTTAAAAGAGAAACAACTTGGGAGAAAATTGACCATGTTAGAAATATAAAAATTTCTGAAGTAAAAGAAGAAGTACCAGAAAAAATATAAAAACAGTAATTTAAATAAAAAAATTATAAAAATTATATAACAAAATTTAATTTTAAGTTTATTTTTTGTAAACTAAAAAACTTCAATTATAATAAAGACACGAAATTCGTGTCTTTATCGTGGTATAAAAACAATAAAGTTTATATATAATTTTAGTTGTCAAAATATTTACAATTTTAATTGTAAGAAAAATAAAATTAATAAAAATTCAAATAATACAAAAGTTTTATAAATTAATAAAAATGTATTAATTTAAGAAGGAAGAATTATGAGTTTGGAAAATATAAAAGTTTATGCTTTTGTAGGACCATCTGGAACAGGGAAAAGCTATAGAGCACAGATGGTGGCAAGTGAAAAAAATATACACTTTATAATAGATGATGGATTATTAATAAAAGATAATCAAATAATTGCTGGGCTTTCAGCAAAAAAAGCTCCAACAAAAATAGAAACAGTAAAACATGCATTATTTCTAAAAGAAGATGAACAAGAACAAATAGAAAAAGCATTACAGAAACACAAGCCCTCAAAAATACTAATTTTAGGCACATCAGATGGAATGGTAGAAAAAATTGCATCAAATTTAAAATTACCTAAAATATCAGAAACAATATATATTAACCAAGTTGCAACAGAAGAAGAAATGAAAACAGCAAGACATATTAGAGAAACAGAAGGAAAACATGTAATACCTGTTCCAACATTCGAATTAAAAAAAGATTTTTCTGGTTTTATATTAGACCCATTACAAATATTTAAATCAAAAGGAATAGGAAAAAAACCATATATATCAGAAAAAACAATTATAAGACCAACATTTAGTTATATGGGAAATTTTACAATATCAGATACTGTCTTTAGACAAATAATTGAACATATAGCAAAAAAAATGCCTAATATATATAAAGTAATAAAAACAAGAGTTTCTAGTTCAGAAGAAGGAACAAATATATATATGGAAGTAACAGTTGTTTATGGAAGTAATGTAAAAAGCATATTAAAAGAATTTAAAGAAAAAGCCAAAAAAGAAATAGAAAATTTAACAGCTATGAATGTTGTATCATTAGAAATAATTGCTAAAAATATATATGTTCCAGAAAAAAATATAGAAATACAAAATTTTAGTTAAATAAAATTGTCTGAAAGGAATGGAAAAATTGATGGACAAAATAAAGATGTTTTTTAAACAAATAATAAGAATTATAGTAAGATCTGCAATAAGACTATATTTTATAGTTGTATATAGAGTAAAAGTGTTAGGAAGAGAAAATATTCCTACAGACAAAAAAGAGCCACTAATATTTTGTGGAAATCACAGAACATATAATGACCCACCACTAATAGTAGTAACAGCTAAAAGACATGTTAGATTTTTAGCCAAAGAAGAACTTAGAAAAAATAAATTATTCGCATTTTTAGGAGTTGTTTTTGATGGAATCTATGTAAAAAGAGACTCAAAAGATGTTGGAGCATTAAAAACAACACTTAAAGCATTAAAAAATCATGAAAGTATAGCTCTTTTTCCAGAAGGAACAAGACATGGTATAGAAAAAGGACAAAAAGCAAAAGATGGTGCTGCATTTTTTGCTGTTAAAACAGGAGCTAGAGTTATACCAGTTGGAATTAGTGGAGGAGAAAAGCCATTTAAACAAATGACAATTAGATATGGCAAACCAATGGATTTTAGTAATAGAAGTAAAGATGAATTAGATGAAATAACAGAAGAAATAATGGAAGAAATAATAAAATTAACAAAATAAAAATGATAAATTCAAAAATTAAGAATTGTAAATTATTCAATTAAATAACTAAAGAGAGAAAAATAGATATAAAAATAATCAAGTAAGAAATAAAGGGAAGGAAATGAAACAAAATGAATAACGAAAAAATAAGAAATATAGCAATAATTGCACACGTAGACCATGGAAAAACAACATTAGTAGATGCTTTACTAAAACAAAGCCATGTATTTAGAGAAAATGAACAAGTACAAGAAAGAGTAATGGACTCAAATGACCAAGAAAAAGAAAGAGGAATAACAATATTAGCAAAAAATACAGCAGTAATGTATAATGACATAAAAATAAACATAGTAGATACACCAGGACATGCTGACTTTGGAGGAGAAGTAGAAAGAGTATTAAAAACAGTTGATGGAGTACTTTTATTAGTAGATGCATTTGAAGGAGCAATGCCACAAACAAGAGAAGTACTAAAAAAATCACTTGCATTAAATTTAAAACCAATTGTAGTTATAAATAAAATAGATAGACCAGGAGCAGAGCCACAAAAAGTATTAGATGAAGTAATGGAACTATTTATTGAATTAGAAGCAAATGATGATCAACTAGATTTTCCAGTAGTATACACATCAGCAAAAAATGGAGTAGCAAAAATGAATTTATCAGATCCAGATGGAGATATGTCATGTTTATTTGAAACAATAATAAAAACAATAAATCCACCAGCATGTGATGAAAATGGAACAATGCAAATGCTAGTTTCAAACATAGATTATGATGACTATGTTGGAAGAATTGCAGTAGGAAGACTAGAAAGAGGAATAATAAAATCTGGAATGCCAGTAAGTATATGTGAAAAAGAAGATAAAATATCACAAGGAAGAATTTCAAAAGTATATACACATATGGGACTTAAAAAAGTAGAAGTTGAAGAAGCAAAAGCTGGAGATATAATCGAGATTGCAGGAATTCCACAAATTCATATTGGAGACACAATATGTGACTTTGAACATCCAGAAAAAATACCATTTGTAGATATAGACCAACCAACAATATCTATGACATTTAGTGTAAATAATGGACCATTTGCAGGAAGAGAAGGACAATTTATTACATCAAGACATTTAAGAGATAGATTATTTAAAGAATTAGACAGAAATGTAAGTTTAAGAGTAGAAGAAACATCATCACCAGATTCATTTATAGTATCAGGTAGAGGAGAATTACACCTTTCTGTATTAATAGAAACAATGAGAAGAGAAGGATATGAATTATTAGTATCTAGACCAAAAGTAATAATAAAAGAAATTGATGGAGTAAAATGTGAACCAATAGAAAGATTAGTTGTAAATGTACCAGATGATTGTGTAGGAAATGTTATAGAAAAATTAGGTAGACGTAAAGCAGAAATGGTAAATATGGAACCAGCAGAAGCAGGACATACAAAAATAGAATTTAAAATTCCATCAAGAGGCTTAATAGGATATAGAACAGAATTTTTAACAGACACAAAAGGTGAAGGAACTATGAATAGTATATTTGATTCATATGAGCCATATAAAGGAGATATAGTTGCAAGAACAAGAGGAACAATAGTTGCATTTGAAAATGGAACATCAATAACATATGGATTATATAATGCTCAAGATAAAGGAGAATTATTTATAGGACCTGGTGTAGATGTATATGAAGGAATGATAGTTGGAATTAATTCAAGAGGAGAAGATTTAGCAATAAATGTATGTAAAGAAAAACATCTTACAAATACAAGAGCATCAGGCTCAGATGATGCATTACATTTAGTACCACCAATTCAAATGTCATTAGAAAAAGCATTAGAATTTATACAAGATGATGAACTTGTTGAAGTAACACCAAAATCTATAAGATTAAGAAAGAAAATTTTAAATAACAAAGATAGAGAAAGAGCAGCAAGAAATTCTGCAAAAGCATAAATTTAAAAACAAAAAATAAAATTTAGCAAAGTTACTTATAATTAAAGGTTGTATAATAAATATTTTAGTAATTTCTTAATAACACTAACATTTTATTATACAACCTAAATATATTTTTATACAATAGGAGAATTTTTCTATTGTATTATAATACTACAAGCGTTATTAGTTTGAGTTTAAAACTCAAATTGTAAAAAAATTATAGAAATAAAAAGGATAAAAAATGAACAAAGAAGAATTAAATAAAATAAAAGAGAAAGCACTAGAAGAACACATACCAATAATTATGGATGATACATTAGAAGTTGTAGATAAAATTTTAAAAGAAGTAAAACCTAATAGAATACTAGAAATTGGAACTGCTGTTGGATATTCTGCAATTTGTTTTTCTGAATACTTGCAAAAAAATGGAGTTATTGATACAATTGAAAGGGAAGAACAAAGAGTTAAAGAAGCAAAAATAAATATAGAAAAAGTTGGAGTTTCTGATAAAATAAATATTTACGAAGGTGATGCAGTAGAAATATTACCAACATTAAATGAAAAATATGATGTTGTTTTTATTGATGCAGCTAAAGGAAAATATCCATTTTTTTTAAAAGAAGCATTGCGAATGTTAAAACCTACAGGAGTGATATTAGCTGATAATATTTTGTATAAAGGCTATGTTATGAGTGATTATAATAAACATAAACAACGTACAGCAGTTAGAAATTTGAGGGAATATATTAAAGAAGTTACAGAAAATCCAGATATTGAAACAGAAATTTTAGAAGTTGGAGATGGGCTAGCTATTAGTAAATACAAAAAGAAGTAAAATTTTATAAATTATGATTTTTATATTTCAAATTATATATATTAATATCAAAAAATTTTTTATAAAAGGGGGTACTTATGAAAATAAAAAAATTTTTATTTACAATTTTGTTCGCAATTTTTATTTTATTAATTTCACAGAATAAAGTAGATGCAACTTTAGAACTTAATAATTTAGACTTTGACGTACAAATAAATTCTGATGGAAGTATGGATGTAACAGAAACATGGGATATTTATGTGAGTGACACAAATACTTTATTTAAAAATTTTGAGAGAGATTCATCAAAATATTCTAATATAATTGATGTAACAGTTAAAGAAATAACAAAAGGTAAAAATAAAGAATTTAGTCAAATATATGAAGAAATGTATCATGTTACAAAAGACTGTTATTATGCACTAAATAAAACAGACGGAAAATTTGAAATTGCATGGGGAGTTGGATTAGATAATAGTTCAGATGAAAGAGTGTACCAAATTTCATATAAAGTAGTTGATGCAATTGCAAAATATAATGATTATGCCGAAATTTATTGGCAATTTGTAGGGTCGGATTTTGAAATACCAGCAGATAAAGTTACTGGAACAATTTTATTGCCAGACAATGCTGAAAATATACAAGATATTTTAGTTTGGGGACATACAGAAGATTTAAATGGAGATATAAATGTTACAGGTTTAAATGAAATATCATTTGAAATTTCAAAATATAGAGGAAATTGTTATATTGAAGTAAGATCATTATTTCCAAAAACAATGGTTGGAAATTTAAACAGAACATATAATTATGATGTTTATGATAAAGTATTGCAAGAAGAAACTGTTTGGGCAAATGAAGCGAATGAAAGAAGAGAAGCTCGTGAAAAAGCACAAGAAAACACTATGAAAATAATGCTTATAACAATAAGTGTTATATTTGGAGTAATTTTAATAATCTCAATTATTAATTTTATTAAAAATTTGAAAAAAATAACTAATATGGAGAAAAAATATATTCCTACAACTGAATATGAATATTTTAGAGAATTACCATATAAAGATGCAACACCTGCAGAGGCATTATTTATAAAAAGTGAATGTAGTGATGCAAGTTTTACAAGTAGTTTTGCTGCAAATATTTTAGATTTGTGTTTAGAAAAATATATTTCATTAGAAGTAATAGAAGAAAAGTCAATTTTATCTGATGGGGTTATAAAAATTACACTATTAAATAAGCCAAAAGATAATTTAAAATTAGATGAAAAACTAACATTAAACTTTCTTGAAGATGTATCAATAGATGGAAAAGATTTAACCACAAAAGATATTACAAGATATTTGAGAAAAAGACCAAGCAAAATAACAAGTTTAGATAAAGATCTA
This sequence comes from uncultured Clostridia bacterium, assembly GCA_944388045.1. GTDB lineage: Bacteria > Bacillota > Clostridia > TANB77 > CAG-508 > CAG-269. Next base: position 32,163 of record CALXHG010000005.1, read on the forward strand.
AATACAATAATTACAAATGTTGAGAAAAATGCTGGTAAATTTGATGATAAAAAGAAAAAAGAAAAGGAAAAATTCCAAAACCAAAAAATGTTTAATTATATTACTTTAATTCTATTATTATCACTTGGACTACCTTTGATTGGATTAACTTTGATTACATTTAGTAACTATGCAAATTCGAAAATAGTGTTGATGTGTATATGTACTGCAATTGCATTAATAGTAAATGCAATATTATCAAGTATTATCACAAAAAGAATAAATGTTTTAACACAAGAAGGTGTAGATGAAAAAAATAAGTGGGATGCATTTGAAAAATTTATGGAAGATTTTTCTATGTTAGACCAAAAAGAAATACCAGATGTAGTATTATGGGAAAAATATTTAGTATTTGCAACAGCATTTGGAATATCTGAAAAAGTTCTAAAACAATTAAAAGTTGTTTATCCACAAATTGATGACATAAATTCACCTATATATAGTTCATTTGCATATATACATATTATGAATTCAGTAAATATTGGAACATGTGTTAGCTCATCTGTATATTCTGGAACATACTCATCAGGAAGTGGTTCTGGAGGAGGATTCTCTGGCGGAGGCGGAGGAGGCCGGTGGCCGGCGGCGGCGGCGGAGGTCGCTAAAACATAAAACTCTAAAAAAATTCATTGAAAACTAAGCTTTCAATGAATTTTTTCTTGAATAGGAAAAATCGATTTTTCCTATTCAAGAAAAGAGCTTCGCTCAAACGGATGCACACAAATTTTACTTTGTAAAATTTGGCGCACGAACAATAACGCGGGCTTTGAAATATTATAAACTTATAAAATGTTAAAAGAAGCCCGCTATTGTTCTAATAATTAACTTCATATCTAAAGGAAGTTCGCAATCAATACTTAAAGTTTTATGAGTAATAGGATGAATAAAAGAAATATGATTACAATGTAATGCTTGCCTATTAATTATAGATGATTTAGAACCATATAAAGAATCTCCAATTAAAGGATGACCAATTGCCATAAAATGAACTCTAATTTGATGAGTTCTTCCAGTTTGAAGAGAACATTTTACTATAGATATTGCATCAGACAATTCTTTTAAAACTTCATAATGAGTTATAGCATTTTTTCCGTTAGGAGAAACACATCTTTCGATTATACTATTTTCTTTTCTATCAATAGGTAAATTTATAGTTCCAACTTTTTTATCTAAAATTCCAGAAACAATAGCAGTATATTCTTTTTTAAACTGATTTTCGTTCATTTGTCTAATTAAACATTCCTGAATATATTCGTTTTTTGCAAAAACTATTATTCCCGAAGTATTTAAATCCAGTCTGTTTACAGGTCTAATTTTTTTCTTAAGACCAATTAAGTCAAAGTAATATCTAACACCATTAGATATGCTATCATCAAAATGTAAAATAGAAGGATGAACAGCAATGCCAGCAGGTTTGTTTAAAATCAATAAACAATCATCTTCAAATAAGATATCTAAATTCATTTTAACAGGAACTATATTATCATTTTCTTCTTCATAATTTAAATCAACTTTTATAATATTTCCAATTTTTACTTCAGAACGTGTATCAACTGCTATATCATCTAAAGAAACTAGATGATTTGAAATAACTTTATTTATTAATCTTCCAGATAATTTGAATTCTTGCTTTAAAATTTGATTTATATTCGAATATCTATAATCTGTAACTTTATATTCTAAAAACATTAAAATCACCAAAAATATTTTATAATGTTTTAGTTAAATAGTCAAATATATATAAATCAATTAAATATCTTGAAATTTTGTGTTTTATATTGTAAAATATTTTTGGTGTGTAAGTTTATAAATTTTAGAAGAATAAAAACATATAGATTTTAAAAGATAAGGAAAGTGATTTGATTTTGAAAATAATAAATATATTTAAACATACAAGAGTTGTACTAAAACATAAGTGGGTAGTATTTAAATTATGTTGCAAAATAGGAATACCATGGAGAGGATTTTTACATGATTTTTCTAAATTTTCTCCAGAAGAATTTTGGGAAAGTGTAAAATATTTTAATGGACATAAAAGCCCTATTATAGTATGCAAAATGGAAAATGGATATTCAAAAGCATGGTTACACCACAAAGGTAGAAATAAACATCATCCAGAATATTGGACAGATTTAGCATTACCAGAGCAAGCAGTAATAATGCCATATAAATATTCTGCAGAAATGGTATGTGACAAAATGGCAGCAGGAATTGTATACGAGGGGAAAAATTGGACACCAAGTACAGAAATAAATTATTATATGAAAGAAAGAGAAAATGAATTAATAAATCCACAAATGGATAAATTTATGATAGAGGTATTTACTCAAGTTGAAAAAGAAGGACTAAATAAAACATTTACAAAACAAAATATTAAAAAAATATATAACAAATATTGCAGTAGAACGGAGAAATTAGATGAGAATAAGGTTAAAAAAATGGGCAAGACCAGAATTAGAAGCAAGCAAATTTTACATAGATAATCCAGAAGAAATAAAAGGTAAATGGAAAGAACAATTTAAAAATAAAGAAAATCCAATTTATTTAGAACTAGGATGTGGAAAAGGAAAATTTATATCGCAATTAGCATTACAAAATCCACAAATAAATTATATAGCAATAGATTTAGTGGATGCAATGCTAGGCTTAGCAAAAAGAGAAATTGAACAAAGATATAGTCAAGAACAAAAAGAAATAGATAATGTAATATTAACAAGATTTGATATACAAAGAATAGATTTTATATTATCAAAAGAAGATGATATAAAACGAATATATATAAATTTTTGCAATCCATGGCCAAAAGGAAAACATAGAAAAAAGAGATTAACACATACAAGACAATTAGAAAAATATAAAAATTTCTTATCAGAAAATGCAGAAATATATTTTAAAACAGATGATGATGATTTATTTAGAGCAAGCTTAGGATATTTTGAAGAAGCAGGCTTCAAAATAATAGCAAAAAGTTATGACTTGCATAAAGAGCCAATATGGGAAAATAACATAGAAACAGAACATGAAAAAATGTTTAGTGAACAAGGCATAAAAATAAAAGCACTAATAGCTAAAATATAGGGGTAATTGCTGGGGTCGGTCCCTTTTTCTATTGGGGTCGGTCCTAAAATCAACCCAAATATATAAATTGTTTTTTATACCTTGTGTGTCGCAACCTACAAAAGAATTTCAATAAGTAGGTTGCTCCAAATCGCATTCGCTACGCTCATTTGGTCGCTTACGCGGTATTACAAAACAATTTATATATTTGGTTTGATTTTAGGACCGACCCCAATAGAAAAAGGGACCGACCCCAGCAAAGAAAGGGACCGACCCCAGCAAAAAAAGGGACCGACCCCAGCAAAGAAAGGGACCGACCCCAATAGAAAAAGGGACCGACCCCAGCAGAAAAGAGGACCGACCCCAACTAAAAGAAAGAGGATTATATAATGGAAAAAAAGAAAAGAGTTTTATTTATTTCAAGTACAGGTGGACATTTTAATGAATTACAACAATTAAAGCCATTATTTGAAAAGTATGATTATCATATAATAACAGAAAAAGATGGAACAACAAAAAAATTGAAAGAAAAGTATGGTAATAAAATAATGTTTTTGCCATATGGAACAAGGCAGAAATTGTTTAGATATATTTTTATTTATACATTTTTATGTTTTAAAACAATTTATCTTTATTTTAAATTAAGACCTCAATATATAGTTACGACAGGAACACATACAGCAGGACCAATGTGTTATTTAGGCAAATTATTTGGAAGTAAAATAATTTATATAGAAACATTTGCAAACAGAAATAGAAAAACTGCTACTGGAAGATTAATTTATCCTATTGCAGATTTGTTTATTGTCCAATGGGAAGAATTACTTAAATTATATCCAAAAGCTGTGTATGGAGGTGCAATATATTAATTTTATAGGACTAAATAATAAAAGTATTTGCATGCATAATATTCAAGATATTTAGATTAAAAAACATCCAAAATATAAGGAGGAGTAATATATTGATATTAGTTACTTTAGGAACACAAAATAATAGTTTTCATAGATTATTAGAAGAAGTTCAAAAAAATATTGATAATGGAAATATAAAAGAAGAAGTTATAGTACAAAATGGGTATACAAAATTTGACTCAAAACAAATGAAACTTATAAAAGAAATTCCACAAGATGAATTTAACAAATTAATAGACCAAGCAAATTTAGTAATAACACATGGAGGAGTAGGTTCAATTATAACAGCTATAACTAAAGGAAAAAAAGTAATTGCAATTCCTAGATTAAAAAAATATAATGAACATGTAAATGACCATCAAATTGAAATAATTGATGCATTTAATGAAAAAGGTTATATTATAGGAATACATAGTGTTGAAGAATTAGGAAAGGCACTTGAAGAAGCGGAAAATTTTAAGCCACAAAAATATGTTAAAAATACTGGAAACATTTTAAAATTAGTGGAAGATTTTATTGATAATAATTAAATATTTGCATCATTATATTAGAATAGAATCTTTTAGTTATTTATATGTTGGTATAGAATAATTAATATAAAGAATTTAGATAAAAAAAGTTACAAAAAATTTACAAAACAGAAAAAAAGTAAGAAAAAAGGGCAAAATTTCACAAAAATTTTGTCTTTTTACTATTGCAAAAAAATAATATTATTGGTATGATAAAAAAGAATGAAACCATAAAAATATGACAAAAAAATTGAAAAATAAAACTGATACAAAATTGTCAAAAGAAAAAAGAAAAAAATAGAACCGGTACTTTTTTTACAATAAAAAGGGAAAAAATAGAACCGGTACAAAATTGCCTTAAAGGGGAAATGAAAATGATAGAATTTAGAAATGTTAGCAAAAAATATGGAACAGGAACAGAAGCTGTTAAAAATGCTAATTTTAAAATAGATAAAGGAGAATTTGCCTTTCTTGTAGGAAGTTCAGGAAGTGGAAAATCTACATTAATAAAATTAATATTAAAAGAAGAAGAACCAACAAGTGGAAATATAATAATAAACGGAAAAGATACAACATTTTTAAAACAAAATAGGGTACCATATTTAAGAAGAAGTATGGGAGTTGTTTTTCAGGACTTTAGATTATTACCAGATAAAACTGTTTACGAAAATGTTGCATTTGCTATGTATATAGTAAAAGCAACACCAAGACATATACGTAGACAAGTACCAATGGTATTATCACTTGTAGGATTAAGTAAAAAAGCAAAAATGTATCCAAATGAATTATCTGGAGGGGAGCAACAAAGAGTAGCACTTGCAAGAGCATTAGTAAATAATCCATCAATGATAATAGCAGATGAGCCTACAGGAAATTTGGACCCAGACACAGCATGGGATATTATGAATTTATTAAATGAAATAAATTTAAGAGGAACAACAGTAGTAGTAGCAACACACGCAAAAGACATTGTAGACCAAATGAAAAAAAGAGTTATACACATCAATAAAGGTGTAATAGTTAAAGATGATAAAAAAGGTGGGTATGATTGTGAGATTTAATGTTATAAGCTATTTATTAAAAGAAGGAATACAAAATTTATTTAAAAACAAAAAATCAACAATATCATGTTTAATGATAATGATAGCAACAATGCTGATTTTTGGTTTGTTTTTTGTAATAGGAGAAAATATAAATGCATTTGTAAAAAGTGTTGCAGATGCACAAGGAATAAGAGTATTTGTGTCAAATACGGCAACAGATGAAGAAATTGAACAAGTTGGAAAAGACATTCTAGAAATTGATGGAGTAAGAGATGCAAAATATATTTCAAAAGAAGAAGGTCTTGAAACTATGAGAGAAAAGTTTGGAGACGAGCTAATGGCAGGATATATAGAAAGAAATATATTTCCAGCATCATATGAAGTAACATTAACAGATTTAGAATTAAATAATTCTGTTCAAGAAAGTTTAAGACAAATACCAAATGTAGAAGATTTGCGTTCAAGTAACCCAACAATAGAACAAATTATAAGACTAGCAAAAGGTATAAAAATTGTTACATGGGTAATTTTAGTATTATTAATAGTTATTTCAACAGCAATAATAGCAAATACAATAAAATTAACAGTACATGCAAGAAGAAAAGAAATATCTATTATGAAATATGTTGGAGCAACAAATAGTTTTATTAGATGGCCATTTTTAGTAGAAGGTGTAATAATAGGTGTTCTTGCAGGATTAATTTCTGTGGGAATTATAGGATTATCATATACATATATTGCAGGAAAATTATCAGGAACAACTTTCTTAGAGCTAGCAAATTGGCAATTAATAGATTTCTCAAATATGTTTGAATTAATTTTAGTTGTATATTTAAGTTTAGGAGTTGGAATAGGAGCAATAGGAAGTGGAATATCAATGAAAAAATACTTAGATGTATAAAATAAGTTTTTGTCAAAAGATAGTAGAATAACAGTATTATGAAATAACAAAGCAGTAGTAAGAAGAGGTGGATACAAAAGTAAAATATTAATGAAAATGATTTTGATGTATAACAGAAAGGAAGTGGAAATATGCACAAACGTGTTTTGGCAATATTTTTAATATTAATAATAACAATTCCAGGTATTTGTGCATATTCTACAAGTATAGATGAATTACAAGAACAATCAAATGAAATCACAAAAAATTTAACAGAAACAAATAATAGATTACAAGCAGTGCAAGAACAAGTGTCAGAAAATATGGCAGAATTGCAAAAATTAAACACAGAGTTAGCACAATATGAAGATGAAACAAACAAAATAAAAGAAGATATAGACAAAATAAACCAAGAAATTACAGAAAATGAACAAAAATTAGAAAAAATTCAAGCTGAATATGACAGTTTACAAAATTTAATTGATAGCAGACTTATAGAAATGTATAAATCAACAGATTTACAATTCCTAGATATTTTACTTACAGCAACTAATGTTAATGATTTTTTAACAACATATTATGCATTAGTAGATTTAAATAAATATGATACAGAACTTCTAGAAAATGCTAAAAAACAAAAGATAGAAATAGAAACTACAAAAAAAATACTAGAAGAAAAAAGGAAACAGTCCATTGAAAACAAACAAACATATCAAAAAAAATCACAAGTACTTCAAAACATGAGAAAAAAACAAGAATTTTACTTGTCAAAATTAACTGCAGAAGAACAGCAATTACAAGCACAAATAGATGAATATAATACACAAGTTGCAGAAATAGAGGCAGAAATAAGGTTTTTAGCTTCAGAAAGTATAAGTGAAAGTTATATTGGAGGAGCATTTACATGGCCAGTACCAGGACACACATCATTAACCTCATTATATGGAATGAGAGTTCATCCAATAACAGGAGCATACAAATTACATACAGGAGTAGATATTAGTGCAGGAATAGGAACACCATTTGTAGCGGCTGCAAAAGGGGTAGTTTCTAAAGCTACATTTAATAGAGCATATGGAAACATGGTAATAATAGATCATGGAGGAGGAGTACAAACACTATATGCACATGGAAGTGAAATTCTAGTACAAGTAGGAGATGAAGTAAATGCTGGAGATGAAGTACTAAAAGTAGGTTCAACAGGATATTCAACAGGACCACATGCACATTTCGAAATAAGAATTAATGGACAAACAGTTGATCCATTAGATTATTTAATTTATAAGAAGGGAATTGAAGAAAATGAAGAAACTGAAGAAAATGGTAAAACACCAAACAGTAATGAACCAAATAGTGAAGAAACCAATCAAAATGAACAAAATAATAATTAATTTGTTAACTATCAGTATATCATTAATATTATTAATGCAAAATGTAGTTTATTCAGCTAGCTCAAAAAGTGCCTTACAAGATGAAATGTCAGATACACAAGACAAAATAGAACAATTGCAAAAAGAACAAGAAGAAATTAAAGATAATCGTTCAGAAGCAATGAAAAGTGTAGAAGATTTAATTTATCAAATATCAGATGTAGAAAAAGAAATAGAAGATTTAGAAACAAAGGTTAATAATTTGCAAGAAAAAATTGACCAAAGCGAAAAAGACATACAACAAAAAACAGAAGAATATAATAAACAAGAAGAATTATTAGATGCAAGATTATTAGCTTTATATAAAAGTGGAGATACATCATTTTTAGAAATATTTTTAACATCTTCTAGTATGACAGAGTTTCTTGCTAATTATTATTTAGCACAAGAACTAGTAGAATATGATAAAGAATTTATGCAATCTGTTATAGAACAAAAAGAACAATTAGAGGCAGATAAAGCACAATTAGAAGCTGATAAAAAAGAATTAGATACATCATTAACAAGGCGAAAAGCTAAACAAGTATCTTTAACAAGTATGAAAGTACAAAAAGAAAAATATGCAGAACAATTAACAGAACAAGAAAAGAAAAATCAAGAAGAAATAGAACAATTTGAAAGAGACAAAGCAGAAATAGAAAGAGAATTAAAAAGAATTGCAGAAGAAGAAGCAAAGAAAAACTCTGTAAATATTTCTAGTACACCAAGTGCAAGTGGATATATATTCCCGGTACAAGGACTAACAAGAGCAAATATTAATAATAAAACATATCCATCATATCCAGGACATACTGGAGTAGATGTTAATATAAATGTTACAGGAAAAAATGTTGTTGCAGTAAAAGATGGAACAGTAGTTATATCAAAAGCATTAAAAAATCCAAATGGTACATATAGAAGCTACGGAGAATATGTTGTTATAAACCATCATGATGGAACAATGACATTATATGCACATATGTTAGCTGGTTCTAGAAAAGTAAAAGAAGATGACAAAGTAGTTCGAGGTCAAATTATTGGAACAGTTGGCAGTACAGGAAATTCAACAGGAAATCACTTACATTTTGAGGTAAAAGTTGGAGGTAGGTCAGTAAATCCATTACCATATTTGCCATAAAAATTAATAAAAAGTTAGATATAGTATATTGTAATTTTAATATAATATGATTTTAATTTATAAATATATGTAGTAGAATACATTGCTATATTTAATGTAATAAATTTAAAAGGAGGAATAAGTCCTTAAAGGGCTTAAAATAACAAAATGGAAGAAAATAGTTATGTAAAAAGACAAAGATTTTATAAAACAATAATGCTTGTAGTGTTAACAGTATTTATAACATTTATATTTACAACTGTATTTATAAGCAATCAAATAGAAAAAAATGGTTCAACTAATGATAATTCAATAACATCAATTTTTCAAAATTTAACAGGAAATAGCAATTTACAAAAATCATTAGAAACAATAGAAGAATTAGTTAAAGACAAATACTTAAATGAAATTGACGAAAAAAAAGCAATAGAAGGAGCAATTGAAGGATATGTAGACTCATTAGGAGATCCATATACAGAATACATTCCAGCAGAAGAAATGGAAGATTATACAGAAGCAATTATGGGGAATTATGTTGGGATAGGAATATATATGACAAAAAATATAGAAAAAAATCTAATAGAAGTTTTATCTCCAATTAGAGAAAGTCCAGCAGAAGAAGCAGGAATAAAACCAGGAGATTTTATTACAAAGATAAATGGTGTATCATATACAGGAGATGAGATGACACAAGCTTCTAATGTTATAAAAGGAGAAGAAGGTTCAAAAGTAACATTAGAAATTCTTAGAGGAGATCAAACAATAACACTTGAAGTTGAAAGAAGAAATATAAATACAAATCCAGTATATGAATATTTAATAGATGAAAATATTGGATATTTAGGAATATCAAGTTTTGATGAAGGTGTTGCAGAAGATTTTAAAAATAAGTTTTTAGATTTAAAAGACAAAGGAATAAAATCACTAATAATAGATTTAAGAGATAATGGAGGAGGGATTGTAGAAGAAGCAACACAAATTGTAGATTATATAGTTCCAAAAGGAAAAGATATATTAATAACTGTAGATAAAGACAAAAATGAAGAAATAACAAAATCTAAAGAAGATGTTTTAATAGATATGCCAGTTGTTGTTTTAGTAAATGCAAGTTCAGCTAGTGCTTCAGAAATAGTTGCAGGAGCATTAAAAGACTTAGATGAAGCAACAATTGTAGGAAGTAAAACATATGGAAAAGGTGTTATACAAGAATTTCTTTCATTAAGTAATGGAGGAGGACTAAAAATAACAATAGAAGAATATTATACACCAAATAGAACTAAAATTAATGGAGTAGGAATTACACCAGATGTAGAAGTAGAATTAGAAACAAGTGTAACAGGTTTACCAACAGATAAAAATGATACTCAATTAAATAAGGCAATAGAAATATTACATCAACAATAATTACTAGTTCAGCTAAAATTTCATATAAATCCAATGGTATATATTTATATCATGGATTTATATATTGAAATTATTATAAAAGATTTATGGGTATTCTTTTAAAAACCTAAATTTTTATAAAAAGGAAAAAAACAAATGAATTTAGCAAATAAATTAACAATATTTAGAATAATTTTAGTACCAATATTAATGGCAGTACCTATTATAGATGGTATTTATGGAATTTCTGGAGAATTATTAGGAGTACCAACATCATTTTGGATAATGAATATAATATTTATAATAGCATCTATAACAGATAAATTAGATGGATATATTGCAAGAAGTAAAAATCAAGTAACAACTATTGGAAAATTTTTAGACCCATTAGCAGATAAAATTTTAGTACTTTCAGCATTAATTATTTTAGTTGAATATGGAAAAATACCATCATGGATACCAATTATTGTTTTAGCTAGAGAATTTATTGTTTCTGGATATAGATTAATTGCAGTAGAAAAAGGCGGAAAAGTAATTGCAGCATCTATATGGGGAAAAGTAAAAACAGTTACACAAATGATTGCTATTATTTTAGCATTTTTAGATAAATTTAAATTTGGTGACTTTGTATATGGAGTATTTACAGAGGCAGAAGCACAACTAAGTTCTTCTTTAATATTTATGACAACAGGAGAATTTATAATTAATTTACTTTCTACTTTAATGTTAATAATATCAGTAATAGCTACTATTTTATCAGGTATTAATTATTTAAAAGGAAGTAAAGAACTTTTTAAAGATTAGAAAATTAAATTTTATAAAACTTTACTTTATGATAAAGTAAACATGTATAAAGTTTATAAAGACTTTCTTTTCATTACATTCAAAAAATAATTCATAAATGACTGAGTAGTAAAATTTTTATAAAATATATTGACAAAAATATAAAATTATTGTAATATACTACTTAAATTAAACAAAAAGAAAAAACAAGTGCACTAAATATACTATGTACTTTGGTTGGAAAAGTTACTTTTCCAACCAGATTTGTGCTTGTATAGGAAACAATATGAAACTTTAGGTTTCTCAACTCAAAGTTAAAATAAAATTTTAAATATAAAAATTTTATTTTCAAAAGAAAAATCAAGTTTTCCTATACAAAGAAAGGAATGATTTAAGATGGGAGAAAAAGAAGTAATCCTTACACAAGAAGGATTTGACAAGTTAGAAAAAGAATTAGAATATTTAAGAACAGAAAAAAGAACAGAAATTGCAGAAAGAATAAAAGTAGCATTAGGATTTGGAGATTTATCAGAAAATTCTGAATATGATGAAGCAAAAAATGCACAAGCAGAAAACGAAAATAAAATTGCGGAATTAGAAAATAAAATAAGACATGCCAAAATAATAGATGAATCAGAAATAGATACAAAAACTGTTCAAATAGGTAATACAGTAAAACTATATGATTTAGAATTTGATGAAGAAGTAGAATATACAATAGTTGGTTCAACAGAAGTAAATATAGCAGAAAATAAGATATCAAATGAATCACCAATAGGCAAAGCATTATTAGGAGCAAAAAAAGGAACAACAGTTGAAGTAGATGCACCAGCAGGAAAAATTCAATACAAAATAATATCAATTAAAAAATAAATGAAAATCAGTTAAATAAAAGGTTGTAATAATTCCGTGAGAAATTTTGATATATTAATAATTGCATAAATTTTTCGACTCAATACGGAAATGTAAGAATTTCTAAAATAATTTTATGGCACCCTTTCACTTAGTCCTCGCTAACGCTCGACGCGAACATTTTCCATAAAATTAATTTAAGAAATTCTAAATTTCCTCCAATCGTATTCAAAATTTATTTATTATTAATATATCAAAATTTCTCACGGAATTTATAACAAAAAATTTTAAGAAATGTCAAAAATTTGTTTGACATTTCTTTTTCAATATGATAATATAATACAAGATAGAGAATAAATGTTTTCTTAGTAAAATGTAAAAGGAGTAGTGATTTAAATGGGGACAAGGGCTGAAACAAGTAGAAAAGAAAAAGCTATACTAAAATTTATTGAAACACAAGTATTAGAAAATGGATATCCACCATCAGTTAGAGAAATAGGAAAAGCAATTGGATTAAGTTCAACAGCAACAGTACATGCATATTTAGAAAAACTAGAAAGAGATGGATATATAAAGAAACAAGACAAAAAAGGAAGAACATTAAAAATAATAAAAGGAAGTAATGGAGAACCTGTTGCAACAAATACAGGTAAAGATTTTTATGTTCAAAAAGAATTAGTTAATGTACCAGTAATAGGAAAAATAACTGCAGGACAACCAATATTAGCTGTAGAAAATGTAACAGACACATTTCCAATTCCAATAGATTTTGTTGGAAATAGTGAAAGTTTTATGCTAACAGTAAGTGGAGAAAGTATGATAGAAGCAGGAATACTTGATGGAGACTATATATTAGTAAAAAAACAAGAAGATGCAAGAAATGGAGAGATAGTAGTTGCATTAATTGGAGATGAAGCAACAGTAAAAACATTTTACAAAGAAAAAAATTATATACGTTTACAACCAGAAAATCATACAATGGATCCAATTATTGTACCAGATTGCAAAATATTAGGAAAAGTTGCAGGAGTATTCAGAAAGCTATAATATAAATTAAATCAATATTAAATTATGAATTAACAAGTAAAAATTAATAAAAAAATAATATAAAATAGCAAGGAAAAAACTTGCTATTTTCTTACTTGTATAATATAATTTAAAAGAATAAAATTTAAATATTATTGGAAATATATATTAAAACACTCAAACAAAAATAAAATTTAGAAATGTAATAAATAAGGAGACAAACCAATGAAACATAGAAATAATCTTAAATTAAATATAGAAAATAAACCAAAAAAAATCAAAAATAGTAATTCTCCAAAAAGAATAATAATAGTCTTAATATTATTAGTTTTATGTGTATTTATTTTAAATAAAGCCAAAAATTATGTTATTGGGAAAGCCGAAAATGATATTAATTTAATAATCAATAACAGGAATGTAACAGAAGATTTAAAACATCCAATAGTAAAAGAAAATGAAATAATATATATGTCTATGGATGATATAGAAAATTATTTTGATAAATACATTTATATTGAAGAAGAAATAAATGAAATAGTAACAACATATGATAAACAAATAGCAAGTATTGGGTTTGAAACAAATAAATTAACACTAAATGGTTCAACAAAAAAAGTACAAGCACATGCAATAAAAAAAGAAGAAGTAATATATTTACCAATATCAGAAATGCAAGAAGTATATAATGTAGAGATGGCAGTATCAGACAAAAATATTACTTTAGATTCACTTGATAGAAAGCAAGTAAAAGCATATACAAAATCAAATTTATCAGTAAAATGGAAAGCTGACTTTTTCTCCAAAACAGTAGATAAAGTAAAAAAGGGAGATGTTCTTATTGCGATAGAAGATGTAGATAAAGGTTGGACAAAAGTAAGAACACAAAATGGAGAAGTTGGATATGTAAAAACAAATAAACTAACCAATTACACAACTGTTAGGGATGATTTTATAGAAGAAAAGCAAATACAAGGAAAAGTAAACATGTTTTGGGACTATTACTCAAAATATGTAAAATGCCCAGACAGAACAGGACAAGTAATAGAAGGAGTAAATGTTGTATCACCATCATTTTTCTATATAGATGAAGATGGAGAATTCCAAGACAAAGTAGGAGATGCAGGAAAACAATATATTGAATGGGCACATTCAAATAATTATAAAGTATGGGCAATGGTACAAAGTGATGAAGCAGGAAAAAAAACAACATCAACAATATTAAATAGTTATGCAAAAAGACAAGAATTAATAGAAAAAATAATAGAAGTATGTGTAGAATATCAACTAGATGGTATAAATATAGATTTTGAAAATATGTATGAAGCAGATAAAGACAAATTTTCAAGATTTATAATAGAACTAGAGCCACGTTTAAATGAAATAGGAGCAGTATTATCAGTAGATGTAACAGCACCAGATGGAGATCCAAATTGGTCTTTATGTTATGACAGAAATGTTATAGGACATGTAGCGGACTATATAGTATTTATGGCATATGACCAATATGGAAATTCAAGCACAAAACCAGGAACAACAGCAGGATATAATTGGGTAGAAACTAATGTAAAAAAATTTATAGATAATGAAGATGTAGAACCTAGTAAAATAATACTTGGAATGCCTTTATATACAAGACAATGGACAATAGATTCTAATGGAGAAATAAAAAAAGATGGTAGCGGTGTTGTAAGTATGTTAAATACCAAAATACCAAATAATGTAGAAAAACAATGGGATGAAGAATTAAAACAATATTATATAGAATATAAATCTGGTAGTGACACAATAAAAATGTGGATAGAAGATGGAACATCTATTGCTGCAAAAGTTTCTCTTGTTACTAAATATGGATTAGCAGGAACATCATGTTGGAGAAAAGATATGGAAACTTCAAATATTTGGAGTGTAATAAATACAGAATTAACAAAAGCAGAACAAAACTCAAGTGAAACAGAATAATATTAAGTAGGAAAGTATAATTTCCCTTTTATTGTAAGACTAAATTCTAGATTTAAACAAAATCTAGAATTTACTTTTAAACTTAAAGATTAATAAAAAAATACTTTAAAAAGCTTGTAAAAATTAACAAAAAAAGATATAATAATAATATATCTTATGTGTTTACAAAAAAGAAAAAGAGAGGAGCGATTTTTATGGAAATAAAAGTAACAGGAAAAGAACTTAAGATAACAGACGCAATCAATGATTATATAGAAAGGAAAATGGACAGAATAGAAAAATATTTTGAAAATGCAGAAGCAGAAGTAATTGCCAGACTAGAAAAAAATACACAAATAGCAGAAATAAAAGTAATGGCAAATGGAGAAACATTCAGAGCAGTAACAGAGGATAAAGACTTATATGCTTCAATAGATAAAGATATAGATATATTAGAAGGACAAATTAGAAAATACAAAACCAAAAAGGAAAAAATGCAAAAAGAATCAAGTTTAAAAGAACTTAATTCACAAAAAGTAGTACATGAAGTAGAAGATGAAATATTAAAAGTAGAATATTATGAATTAAAACCAATAACACCAGAAGATGCAAAATTAATATTAGAAGAGAAGCCAACACAAATGTTTTTAACATTTGTAAATCAAGATTCTGGAAAAGTAAATGTAATACACAGATTAAAAGATGGTAAAAACTATGGTTTAATAGAGCCAGAAGCATAGAAAATATTTATTTGGGGTCGGTCCTTTTTGCTATTAGGGTCGGTCCCTTTTTTGTCATATTTTCACTTTGAGTTGCGTAATTTACCCTAAAAACAAACACTAGACAAAAAAGGACAAAAAAGGGACCGACCCTAATAGCAAAAAGGACCGACCCCGACAACAAAAGGGACCGACCCTAATAGTATGTTTTGCAAATAACAAAAAGAAAGCAAAAAGAGAACCGGCACCAAATTTCCCACTAAAGGAAAAAAGAGAACCGGTACTAAATTTGCCCAATTATCTAACAAGGAGGAAAAAGTGAAAAGACAAATAATTATAATAAGAATAATACTAATAATTTTATTAATAATAACATTTTTTTATATTTTTAATTTTTCAAGCCAAGACTCAGAAAAATCTGGGAACTTAAGCAGAACAATAACAGTAAGTGTAACAAAAAATATAAAAAAAATACAAGAACTAGATTATAATAAAAAAAATGATGTATTAAATACAATTGAAAAAGTAATTAGAAAATTAGCTCATTTTTCTGAATATACTTTTTTAGGAATATTATTAATGTCATTAATGAGTACATATAATTTAAAACAGAGAAATAAATTTGTATTAAGTATAGGAATAGGGTTTTTATATGCATGTTCTGATGAGTTCCATCAGTTATTTGTACCAGGAAGAACTGCAAAATTCACAGATGTATTAATAGATACGTCAGGTGTTATTGTAGGCAGTGTAATAATATTTCTAGTAATTTCAATTATAAAAAAAACAATAGAAAAAAAGAAAAAATTGGTAGTTGATAATTAATCTATCAATTTTTTTTATTTGATAATTACTTGAAATATTTTTTTAGAGTTTATAAATATTATTTTATATACTTGAACTATTTATTACGATGTTATAAAAATTAATGATAGTATCAATTTTTTATTAACTGTTTTTATTGACATATATATATAAAGATTATATAATATTTATGAAAATTTTAATAAATAAACAATTTTATCAAAAGAAGAATGTACAAAATTTTGGGGCTTATTTAATTACAAAATTAAGATGTGCATTTTTTTATTCAAAAAATATATTTTAAAAATGATAAAAATAATAATTAAATAAAAATATTTAAAATAGTTATTTAATATAATTATAAAAGTCAGTTTGATAAGTAATCATAATATAATTCATCAGTTATTAAAAAAAATATTAATAAAAATAGAAAGGGGAATTAAAATGAAAAAAAGAATTATTAGTTTTCTAATTTTACTAACAATGTTAAGCACAATTATTTTAGGAGCAACATCAAATGTAGTTATGGCAAAAACAGAAGAGATGGTTCAGAATTCTTCAAATAAAACATTAGCAACAACTGTTTCTAATAATGAAACAGTATCTATAAATAATTTGAACAATGAGACTGCAACAATGAACGAACCAAGCAATGAGACATATACATTAGATGAATTATTAAATGATGAACAAGAACAAAATGAATTAAAACAACTTTTTGAAAAAGTATCAAATCCAATAGAAGAGGAAAAAGAAGAAAAAGCAGTATTAACAACAATGCAAGACATAACATATAAAGTGCCAAATGAAGGAGGTTCATCAGAGTATTTACAAGGTATATATATACCAGGATATGACTTTTTTATTAATACCAGTACTGTTACAAACACACAAACAAATGAAACAAAAAGTTATTTTAAAATATTTAAACATGATGTAATAAACAATACAAATAAAAAAATCTATGATTCTACAAATGATAATCCTTCTGTATATGAAGTAACATATCGTGTAAGAGATGATATGTTATACATATTATATGTAGCAGATTACAAAACATCAGTTAAAAAATATTCAACAACAAAAATTATTGGAATTAACTTAGTTACAGAAGCAATAGTAATGAAACAAAGTTTTAATATAGAATTAGATATGTCATATATTGAAAGTTTTGCAGTAGATGGAGCTCAAAGAGTATATTTACCATATAAAGGTACAGGACTAAAAGTATTTGATAAAAACGGAAAAGTATTATATGATTTTGCCCCAACTGATAATCAAGAAGGAAAATATTTTAATTATATAAAAGGAATATCTCCTAATGATAAAATATTATTTTTTGAGGTAATGTATAAATATAGTGAGTCTAAATATAATACTCAAACTGTTTACGAAGGAATGCAAAAACTAAACAATGGTGTATTTGTAAATAAAGAAGGATGGACTGTTTATGGAAGAACGTTTCCTAGCATATATTCACAAAACCCAATGTGGTACTTTATAGATGATAATGGAACATATGCTGTAGACCAATATGGAAGAATAGCAAAATTTAACTATAATGTAACAGATACAAATATGGGAGTTGACAGAGAAATTGTTTTAGATTTAGCATCTGGGGTATATGATTATGGAGCATATGCTTATAGACCATATTACCCAAATGTATGTACAAATGAAAATAACATATATATTGTAGGAGCAAATGGCAATATATATATAGTAAATAAAACAACATTAAAATGTACTCAATATATTTCAACAGGAATAAAAGATTATACAGATATAAGAAGCATAAATTATTATGAACAAAGTATTTTCATGTTAACAAAACCAGATTTCGATTATTACATGAAACAAATAAAATTAAATAACAGTAATATAACTACAATACAAAATCTTATAATATCAGAAAATAAAACAACATCACGTACAATATCAGATATAGTAGCAAAATATAAACAAACATCACCAAAATATGATTATAATAAATCAATATATAAAATAACACCAAGTTGGAAAAATCCATATAAAGCAGGAAGTTTGCAAGATGGAGTTGTAACTGATACAATAAACAGACTAAATTATTATAGATGGTTAGTTGGAGTAAATGAAATAGCAGTAAATACAAGTAAATTAGACAGAAATCAAAAAGGAGCAGTAATAAGTAAAGCAAATGGAACAATAAGTCACTATCCAACTCAACCAAGTGATATGGATGATGCATTTTATGAAGAAGCATATGATGGATGTAATGCAAAATATGAAGAAGGAGATACATATTCAGGAAATGTATCTTATGGAGACAGGAGACCATATCAAGCAATAGAAGGATTTGTAAGTGACTTGTATAATGTAACAATAGGAAGTGCAACAGGACACAGACAAAGTATGTTAGACCCAAAAGCAACTGCAATAAGTTTTGGACAATGCGAAGAATTTTCAACAGCATCAGTATATTATGATGAAGATAAAGATGTAACAAGTTCTAAATTTTATGCATTTCCATCAGCAGGATATTTTCCAAACACAGAAATGGCAGTAAGTGAATATTGGTCAATATATTTAACTGGAGCAGTATCAGGAACAGCAAGAGTAAACTTTACATATAAAGGAAAAACATATGCAGGAACAGGTTTATTATTTGAAAGCGGATATCCAGCATTAAGTTTTAGAATGCCAGATGAGTTACAAAAACTTTTAGGTAGTACATATGATAACATACCTGGTGGAACAGAAATACAAGTAGAAGTATTGGGATTAAAAGATGAAAACTTAAATAATGTAACATATAGATATAAAGTAAACTTTTTTGATATGAAAGCAGAAATGCCAAGTCCACAAGATGTGGCAGATTTAATATTTGATTATAAATTTTATGCAGATAATTATCCAGATTTAAAGAAAGCATTTGGATATAATGAGGGAGCATTAAAAAATCATTGGTTAACAGATGGAATAAAAGAAGGAAGACAATCATCAGCAGTATTTGACCTTAAATATTATGTATATAATAATGAAGATATAAAGAAAGCCTTTGGAACAAATTATAATTCAGCATATAATCATTTTATAACAACAGGATTTTCAGAATTAAGACCAAGTTCAAATGAATATTATGGAAATTATTATAAAGATAATAATATAGATTTAAAAAATTTTTCAGCTTATAATTTAATGAAACATTATATGCAATTTGGTAGAAAAGAAGGAAGAAAAGCAACAAATGTAATAGATAAAACACCAGTAGATATAAGACAATATTTGCTAGATTATAATATATATACAACATTAAAAGATAATATAGACTTACAAAAAGCCTTTGGAAATGATCAAGGGGCATTAAAAAATCATTGGGAAACATATGGAATACCAGAAGGAAGAATAGCATCATTAGTATTTGATGCAGAATTTTACTTAAATAAATATGCGGACTTAAAGAAGGCTTTTGGAAATAATTATACAAAAGCATATGAACATTTTGTAACAGACGGAATCAAAGAAGGAAGACAGGGTTCAAGATATTTTGATGTAAAATATTATTTAACAACACATAAAGATATAAAAAATGTATATGGTGATAATTATACAAAAGCTTTAAAACACTTCGTAACAAAAGGAATGAAAGAAGGAAGAGTAGCAAGTGCAGAATTTAATATAAAACAATATAAAGAAAATTATGAAGATTTAAGAAAAGCATATGGAAATAATTATATAGAATATTATAAACATTATATAAATCATGGATTAAAAGAAGGAAGAAATGCACAAACGCCAATAATAAGGAAATTATCAACATTTGAAGAATATTTGTACAGAGAGAATGTATATTTAAGATTAAATAATGATGTAAAAAAAGCATTTGGAAATAATAGTACAAAAATAAAAAATCATTGGATAACAGATGGAATAAAACAAGGTAAAATAGCATCATTAGTATTTGATGCAAAATATTATTTAAATAAATATCCAGATTTAAAGAAAACCTTTGGAAATGACTATGAAAGAGCATATAATCATTTTATAACAGCAGGAATAAAAGAAGGAAGACAAGGTTCAAAGTATTTTAATGCAAAATATTATATGAATAAATATCCAGATTTAAAGAAAGCCTTTGGAACAAATTATCAAAAAGCATTAGAACATTTTGTAATGAATGGAATAGGAGAAGGAAGAGTAGGAAGCGCAGAATTTAATGTAAAAAATTATAGAGCAAATTATAAAGATTTGGATAAAGCATATGGAAAAGTTTATATAGAATATTATCTTCATTATATGAATTTTGGGATAAAAGAAGGAAGAAAACCAATTTAAACAATTAAAATAAAGATTGAATATTGACACTTAGTGCGAAAATCTTTAAACTAAAAATAGTATAGATATAGAAATATATTTATACTATTTTTGTGTTAAAAAATAATGCAACTATTACTTTATACAATTAAAATGTTTAAAATCTAATACTATGGAAAATTGTAATTTAATAATTGACAAAAATTCAAAACAAAAATATAATAATGTTGTAAATTTTAAATAGGAGTCTTTAAATATTTACATCTTTATAAATTCTTTTAAAATTTAAAATCATACAAAAGAATAATTAAAAGACATGGAAATAAAAAGAAAGGGGAACAAAATGAAAAAAATAGTTAATAGACTAGTTATTTTACTTGCAATTTTTATTGCATTAATATTAGGAATAAATTCAAATGAAGTTATGGCAAAAAATACAGAAGACATAATAATATCAGAAAATGATACAATAACACACACAATAAAAGAAATAGTAGAAAAATACAAAGAAACATTACCAAAATTTAATTATAATGAATCAATTTATAAAACAACACCAAGTTGGGAAAATCCATATTCAGCAGGAAGTATAAAAGATAAAGTAATAACAGATACAATAAACAGACTAAACTATTATAGATGGCTAACAGGTGTAGATGAAATAAAAATAAATTATGATAAATTAGACAGAAATCAAAAAGGAGCAGTTTTAAGTAAGGCAAATGAAAGCTTAAGCCATACTCCAGAAAAACCAATTGATATGGATGATGAATTTTATCAAGAAGCATATGATGGATGTAATGCAAAATATGAAGAAGGAGATACATACTCAGGAAATGTATCTATGGGAGATTTAAGACCTTATCAAGCAATAGAGTCCTATGTAAATGAATTATATAATGTTACTCCAGAAAGTGCAACAGGACATAGACAAAGTATGTTAGATCCTACTGCAACATCAATGAGTTTTGGACATTGTGAAGAATATTCAACAGTATCTATATTTTATGATTATAATAAAGATGTTACAAGTTCAAAATTTTATGCATATCCACCAGCAGGATATTTTCCAAATACAGAAATGGCAGTAAGTGAATATTGGTCAATATATTTTACAGATGAAGTATCTGGAACTGCAAGAGTAAATTTTACATATAACGGAAAAGTTTACCAAGGAACAGGATTAGTTTTTGAAAAAAATTATCCAGTATTAAGTTTTAGAATGCCTGAGGAATTAGAAAATATTTTAGGTTATCCATATGAATATATTCCAGTAGATACAGAAATACAAGTAGAAATATTAGGGTTACAAGATAAAAATTCAAATAATTTAATATATAAATATACTGTAAACTTTTTTGATATGGTGGCAGAAAATCCAACATCACAAGATGTAGCAAATTTAATATTTGATTATAAATTTTATGCAGATAAATACCCTGAACTAAAAGAAAAATATGGTTATAATGAAACACTATTAAGAAGTCACTGGTTAACAACAGGAATAAATGAAGGAAGACAATCTTCAGCAGTATTTGATCTTGAATATTATGTATATAATAACGAAGATATAAAGAAAGCCTTTGGAACAAATTATAATTCAGCATATAATCATTTTATAACAATAGGATTTTCAGAACTAAGACCAAGCTCAAATGAATATTATGGAAAATATTATAAAAACAATAATTCAGATTTAAAAAATTTCTCAGCATATAATTTAATGAAACATTATATGCAATTTGGTAAAAAAGAAGGAAGAAAAGCAACAAATGTAATAGATAAAACACCAATAGGTATAAAACAATACTTACTGGATTATGATATATATACAACATTAAAAAATAACAATGATTTAAAAACAGCTTATGGAAATAATCAAGAAGCATTAAAAAATCATTGGGAGAGATTTGGAATAAAAGAAGGAAGAAAAGCATCATTAGTATTTGATGCAAAATTTTATTTAAATAAATATACAGATTTAAAGAAAGCGTTCGGAAATAATTATGCAAAAGCATATGAACATTTTGTTGAAAATGGAATAAATGAAGGAAGACAAGGTTCAATGTATTTTGATGTAAAATGGTTTGCAGAAAATAATAAAGATATAAAACAAATTTATGGAACAAATTATACAAAAATATTAGAATATTTTGTAACAAATGGAATAAAAGAAGGAAAACAAGGAAGTGCAGAATTTAATGTAAAAATTTATAGAGAAAATTATACAGATTTAAGAAATGCATATGGAACAAATTACAAGGAATATTATAAACACTATATAGATTATGGAAATGCAGAAGGAAGAAATGGATTAACAGAAGTAGTAAGAAAACTAACAGAAATAGAAGAATATTTATATAATGAAAAAGTATATACAAGAGCAAATGAAAACATAGCAGAACTATATAAAAATGATTCAACAAAAATAAAAAATCATTGGATAAAATATGGAATTAAAGAAGGAAAAATAGCATCATTAGTATTTGATGCAAAATATTATTTAAATAAATATCCAGACTTAAAGAAAACCTTTGGAAATGACTATGAAAGAGCATATAATCATTTTATAACAACAGGAATAAAAGAAGGAAGACAAGGTTCAATGTATTTTAGTGCAAAATATTATATAAACCAATATCCAGACTTAAAGAAAGCTTTTGGATCAAATTATAAAAACGCATTAGAACATTTCGTAATAAATGGAATAGGAGAAGGAAGAGTAGGAAGTGCAGAATTTAATATGAAAAATTATAGAGCAAATTATAAAGATTTAGATAAAGCATATGGAAAAGTTTATATAGAATATTATCTTCATTATATGAATTTTGGAATAAACGAAGGAAGAAAGCCTATATAGAATTTTATAGATGCTATAAAAGGTTGAAAAATAAATGTTTTGTATAAACAGAATATTGTTATTTTCCAGCCTTTTAAGAGTATTTAGAAGGGAATGTGATTAAAATGAAAAAAAGAATAATATTTTTTGCTACTTTAACAATAATTCTAAATATAATAATTTTAGGAATAAATTCAAATATAGTTATAGCAAATATAAATGAAACTGAAAATAAAACATATTCAATAGAATATGATGATCCATATGATATTGGTACAACGGATTATATTAGAGGAGCATCATATAATGGAAAAAATTACTATTTAAACGAATATTCTGTTTATCATACTACAGGCGATTTTTCTGAAAGTTATTTTAAAATATATAAGCATAACACAATAAGTAATACAAATACATTAATATATGATGCAACAAGTGAGAATGGACATGTACTTGCAACAAATGTAAACAACAATAAATTATATGTATTATATATTACAGATTATTCTTTTTCAGCAGGTTCTTCAAAAGAATATGATACATGTTATATAATAGGAATAGATTTAAAAAATGATAAATTAATTTTAAAACAAAAATATAATTCTAAACAAATGGATATTTTTTATACCTCATTTACTGTAGACAGCCAACAAAGAGCATATTTAGTATATGATTATGACGGATTGCAAGTGTTTGATAAAAACGGAAAAGAAATATTTAACAAAAAACCAACAGAAGATGCCAAAGAAACAGGAAACTTTATATTTTTAAAAGGTGTAAGTCCAAATGACCAAATATTATTTTTTGAAAAGATGAATCGTTCAACATTAACTAATTATTATGCATTAAGTATAGGTGAAGGAATGCAAAAATTAAATAATGGAGTATTTGCAAATCAAGAAGAATGGACTACTTATGGAAGGACATTTCCAAATAATTGGTCTTATAATCCAATATGGCATTTTATAGATGAAGAAGGCAATTATGCAGTAGATCAATATGGAAGATTAGCAAAATTTGATTATAATACAAATTCAAATATGATGTGTGATAGAGAATTTTTAATAGATTTAAAATCAACTGTAGAAGATGTTACATATAAACCACTATATCCAAGTGTTGCTCAAAATGAAAATATAATATATTTGCTAGGAGCAAATAATAATATATATATTATAAACAAAGATACATTACAATATAATCAATATATTGCAACAGGAATAGAAGAATATAATGAAATATTTAATATAACATATATGAATCAAAGTTTGTTATTACTAAAAAACAATCGTGGAAAATACTATGTTGAACAAATAAAAATTAATAATAATAATATACAAACTATTAAAGATACATTGATTACAGAAAATAGTACAACATTACACACAATTAAAGATATAGTAGAAAAGTATAAACAAACATCACCAAAATATGATTATAATAAATCGATATATAAAACAACACCTAGTTGGAAAAGCCCATATAAAGCAGGAAGTTTGCAAGATGAAGTTATAACAGATACAATTAATAAATTAAATTATTATAGATGGCTAGTTGGTGTAGATGAAATAGGAATCAATTATAATAAATTAGAAAGAAACCAAAAAGGAGCAGTATTAAGTAAAGCAAATGGCAGAATTAGCCATTATCCAACAAAGCCAAATGATATGGATGAAGAATTTTATGATGAAGCATATGATGGATGTAATATAAAATATGAAGAAGGAGATACATATTCTGGTAATATTTCATCTGGTATCAGAAAACCATATCAGGTAATAGAAGGATTTGTAAGCGATTTAAATAATTATTCTCTTAATAGTGCAACAGGGCATAGACAAAGTATGTTAGACCCAAAAGCAACAGCAATGAGTTTTGGACAATGTGAAGAATATACAACAGCATCAGTATATTATGATGATGAAAAAGATGTAAAAAAATCAGAATTTTATTCTTTTCCATCTGCAGGATTTTTTCCAAATACAGAAATGAAATTAAATGAATACTGGTCAATATATTTAACAAATGCAATTTCTGGCACTGCAAGAATTAATTTTACATATAAAGGTGAAACATATAGTGGAACAAATTTAATGTTTGAAAATGGATATCCTGTATTAAATTTTAAAATGCCAAGTAAATTACAAAAAATTATTAATTCTGAAAATACAAATATTCCTGGTGGAACAGAAATACAAGTAGAATTAGTAGGTCTAAAAGATGAAAACTTAAATAATATAACATATAGATATACAGTAAACTTTTTTGATATGAAATCAGAAATGCCAAGTTCACAAGAGGTAGCAAATTTAATATTTGATTATAAATTTTATGCAGATAAATATCCAGATTTAAAGCAAGCCTTTGGATATAATGAAACAGCATTAAAAAATCATTGGTTAACAAATGGAATAAAAGAAGGAAGACAATCATCAGCAGTATTTGACCTTAAATATTATGTATATAATAATGAAGATATAAAAAAAGCCTTTGGAACAAATTATAATTCTGCATATAATCATTTTATAACAATAGGATTTTCAGAATTAAGACCAAGTTCAAATGAATATTATGGAAAATATTATAAAAATAATAATTCAGATTTAAAAAATTTCTCAGCATATAATTTAATGAAACATTATATGAGATTTGGTAAAAAAGAAGGAAGAAAAGCAACAAATGTAATAGATAAAACACCAATAGATATAACACCATATTTACTAGATTATAATATATATATATCATATAAAAATAACAAAGATTTAAAAACAGCTTATGGAAATAATCAAACGGCATTAAAAAATCATTGGAAAACATTTGGAATAAGAGAAGGAAGAATAGCATCAATAGTATTTGATGCAAAATATTACTTAAATAAATATCCAGACTTAAAGAAAGCTTTTGGAAATAATTATGAAAAAGCATATGAACATTTTATAGAAAATGGAATAAATGAAGGAAGACAAGGTTCAAGATATTTTGATGTAAAATATTATTTAACAACATATAAAGATATAAAAAATGTATATGGAGAAAATTACACAAAAGCCTTAAAACACTTTGTAACCAAAGGAATAGGAGAAGGAAGAGTAGGAAGTGCAGAATTTAATTTAAAAAATTATAAAGCAAATTATAAAGATTTGGTTAAAGCATATGGAAATGTTCATATAGAATATTATCTTCATTATATGAATTTTGGAATAAACGAAGGAAGAAAACCTGTATAAATAAAAATTTATTAAAATAATAATTGTATTAAATTAATTTAAAACTAAAATTATATTATATAGAGAGATTATATACATAGTTAAAATAAAAGAATAGTATAGATATTGGAAATATTTATACTATTTTTTTGATATATAAAATTTCATAAATTATACAAGGTAAAGAAATATAAAAAATAACCACATTTTTTGTCAAAAATACATTAAAATTGGTTGACAATATAATTCTAATAATATAAAATGTACATGAATGTCAAGAAATATAAAAAAATTTTAGTAAAACTAAAAACAAAAGCAAAAATTTACATAAAATATAAAAATGTATTGAAATTATGTAGCACATATAGTATAATAATATGTGGTTTTAAAAATTTAAAAATTATTTTTAAAACAGTAGAAAAAATAGTAAAAAGAGAAGAAGCTATATAATATTAAATAGGGGGAATTTTTAATGAATATTGATATAGTTAATCAAGAACCAGTTAACACTCAAACAAGTTTAAAGCTTAGAGAAAGACAAAGTATAAAACATAAACAACCATATTTATATTTTAAAAGAGGAATAGATATTGTATTATCATCAATTGCACTTGTATTACTATCACCAGTATTTCTTATAATATCTATAGCAATAAAATTAGAATCAAAAGGTCCAGTATTTTTTGGACATAAAAGAATAGGAAAAAATGGAAAAACAATAAAAATATACAAATTTAGATCTATGGTACAAAATGCGGAAGATTTGATTAAAAAATTTACGCCAGAGCAAATGAAAGAATATAAGGAAAATTATAAACTAACAGATGACCCAAGAGTAACAAAAGTTGGAAAGTTTATAAGAAAAACAAGTTTAGATGAATTACCTCAATTAATAAATATAATAAAAGGAGATTTGTCAATTATAGGACCAAGACCAGTTATTGCAGAAGAATTAGAAAAGTATGGACATAATATGGACAAGTTTTTGAGTGTGACTCCTGGACTAACAGGATATTGGGCAGCAAATGGCAGAAGCAATACTACATATGAACAAAGAATGGAAATGGAACTGTATTATGTAGATAATATTTCGTTTAAAATGGATTTAAAAGTGTTTTTTAAAACAATAGAATCAGTAATAAAGAAAGAGGGAGCAATATAATTTCTGGTTAGAAAGTAATTGTTATCATAAAATTGTATAAATTTAAACAAAATATTGAATTTACATAATTTATGATGTATAATATTATAGATTAAAAAGTTTATCTGAGGGGGAAATATGATAAATGGAAATAATGAAAGAAAATCTAAAATATGTTGCAAAAGATAATTTAACATCATTAGTACCAGAAGATGCATTTGATGTACCAAAAAAATCACAAAAAAAAGCTGATATGTTCTTAAAAAGAACAATAGATATATTTATTAGTATTTTTGGCGTAGTAGCTTTATTTCCGCTAACAATAAGTATTTACATAGCAAATATAATATGCAAAGATAAAGGACCAATTTTCTATATACAAAATAGAATTGGACAAAATGGTAAAATATTTAAATTATATAAATATCGTTCGATGGTTGTAGGAGCTGACGATATACTTGAAAAGTATTTAGAAGAAAATGAAGAAGCCAAAAAAGAGTATCAGGAATATAAAAAACTAAAAAATGATCCAAGAATAACTAAAGTAGGTGAGTTTATTAGAAAAACAAGCATAGATGAATTTCCACAATTTATAAATGTATTAAAAGGAGATATGAGCTTAGTTGGTCCAAGACCTTACTTAGAGAAAGAAAAAGAAGATATGAATGGTTATTATAAATTCATAATAACTTGTAAACCTGGTTTAACAGGATTGTGGCAAATTAGCGGAAGAAGTGATTGCACTTTTCCCGAAAGAATAGATTTGGACATGAAATATTACAATAACCATAACTTAAAATCTGATATAAAAATATTATTTAAAACAGCTATGAAGATTATAAAAAGAGAGGGAGCTATATAGGGTTAAAGCTATGGTATTTGAAATTTTCAAAATATACATAGCTGTTTTTATAAAAAATAAGCATTTAAAGAAAGGTTAACGAAAATGTCAAACAATTCTAATTGTATGTTTTCAATAATAATTCCTGTATACAATGCAGAGAAATATATAGAAACAACAGTTAAATCTATATTGAATCAGACTTACAAAAATTTTGAACTACTATTAATAAATGATGGTTCAAACGATAATAGTAAACAAATTTGTGAAGAACTTTCAAAAAAAGATTCTAGAATAAGGTTCTTTGATAGAGTAAATGAAGGTGCGTCAAAAAGTAGAAATTATGGAATCGAAAAATCAAGTTTTGAATATATTTGTTTTTTAGATGCGGATGATTATGTTGAGAACAATATGCTTCAGGAATATGTTAAAATTCTTGAAAAGTATAAAAATGTTGAAATGATAACTTGTGGATTTTTTTCTGAAATTCTTGATGAAAAAAATCGAAAAAAATCACAAATAGATACTATAAATTATACTGAAAAGTATTATAGTACTTATAAAGAGCTGAAAGATGATTTTGTTACTTTATGGGATAAGGCAATATTGTATAATGTATGGAACAAAGTATATTTGAAAAGTATAATAAAAAAGTATAATATAACATTTATACAAGCTACGTTAGGCGAAGATGTTTATTTTAATCAACAATATTTGCTAAAAATTAATAGCTTATATAATACTAATAAATGTTTTTATCATTATGTTAGAGGAAGAAGTAGTTCAATTACAGGACAATACATTAAAAATTTATTTGATATAAGATTAGAAGAAAATGTTAAATTAAAGAAATATTTTAAGCAATTTGGATTAAAAAAAATAGAATATGAAGAATTTTGCGCTAGAAGATATATTGAAAGAACATTAGGATGTATTGAAAATCTATTCAATTCTCAATGTGAGCTAAAATTTAAAGATAAATATAATGAAATAAAGAGAATTATCTATAATGAATCAACATTAAGAGATTTAAAAAAGATGAAACCGAAAAGTCTTAAAATAAAAATATTGTTAATTCCATATAGAATAAAATCAGTTCCATTGGCTTTTATAATGGGTAAGATGTTGGCTTTTTGTAAAATTAAATTACCTAAATTATTCAACTTATTAAAAAATAGGAGATAGGAGTAAAAAATGAAAAAAGTAGATATAATAACATTACATAGAGTTGTAAATTATGGTTCAGTATTGCAAACATATGCATTACAAGAAAAAATAAAAGAAAAAGGTTTTGAAGTAGAAACAATTGATTATTATCCTGAAAGACTACATATGATTGGAATGCTAAAAAGATTAAAAACAAAAAAAGAAATTCTTAGAAAAAATCCTATTGTTAGACTAGGGGCTCAATGTGTAATATTACCATCATATATTCAACGTTTTGCTATGTTTAAAAAATTTTTAAAGAAATATATAAAAATGACAGAAAAAACTTATTTTACAAAAGAAGATATAGAAAAAGATATTCCACAAGCAGATATATATTGTACAGGAAGTGATCAAGTGTGGAATAGTGATTGGAATGAAAAGATAGAATATCCATTTTTCTTAGATTTTGTACCAGATAATAAAAAGAGGATTTCTTATGCGGCTAGTTTTGGAAAAAAATCATTAACTGAAGAAGAAATACCAGAAACAAAAAGATTGATTAATAAATATAAATATTTATCTATGAGAGAGCTTTCAGGAGTAGAAATTTTAAAAAAACTAGGAAGAGATGATGGAATTAATGTTTTAGATCCAACTTTATTATTAAATAAATCTGAATGGTTAAAAATAGCTTCAAACAAATATGTTGGGAAAAAGTATGTTTTGATGTACAATTTGAATAGAAATAAAAAAATATATAAGTATGTGGAAAAATTAGCCAAAGAAAAGGGATTAGATATCTACTATATTAGTTATAATTTACATGAATGCTTTCATAAAGGAAAAATGAAGTGTAATGTAAAAGTTGAGGACTTTTTATCACTTATTGCAAATGCAAGCTATGTGGTTACAGATTCATTCCATGCTACAGCTTTTTCAATTAATTTTAATACACCTTTTATGATTATATTTCCAGAAAAATTTAGTACAAGATTAGCAAGCATACTAGAAGTTACTGGATTACAAGATAGGATTGTAAAAGATTATAATAATATTGAGTTAGCAGATAAAAGAATTGATTTTACACATGCAAACAAAATTTTAGATGAAGAGAGAAAAAAAGCTTCTCTATACTTAGATAAAGCATTAAATGATTAATATTTGGAGGAGTTATGGAAGAAAAATTTATCAAAATCATTAATAAAAATGAATGTACAGGATGCCGAGCTTGTGAACAAGTTTGTCCAGTTAATGCTATAACAATGAAAGAGGATATAGCACATCTGAAGGAATTGCATATCTAATAAAAAATGGTTATAGAACATGGAGGAGTTGTTTTTGGAAGTGCTTATGATGAAAAATTTATGCCAAGACAAATATATGTTACTAATATAAATGATTTACAAAAGTTGAGAGGTTCTAAATATGTAACAAGTGATACTCAAAATACATTTCCAAAAGTCAAAAAATTTTTAGAAGAAGGAAAAATTGTACTTTATACTGGAGTTCCATGTCAAATAGGTGGCCTAAAAAAAGATTATGACAATCTATATACGATAGACATTATTTGCCATGGTGTACCAAGTCAAAAGATATTTAAAAAGGGGGAAAAATGGATAAAAAAATTAGAGTTTTATATATAGTTCCGTCTTTAAAAATTTATGATGGAGTTGCTAGTTATGCAATGAATTATTTTAGAAGTATTGATAGAGATAAAATACAAATAGATTTTGTTATAGGAATAAATGAAAGAAGTGTATATTTTGATGAAGTTGAAAAATGTGGCAGTAAAATATTTTATATTCCTAAAATCAGAATAAAAAATAGTATTAAAACAATAAAAAAAATTAAAACTTTTTTAAAAGAAAATGCAAAAAATTATGATATAATACATTGCCATGTTTTAAATATGGGAGCATTTTATTTGCATTATGCTAAGAAATATGGAATAAAAGTTAGAATTTTACATAGTCATGTAACTAAAACAGCAGATTCAAAATTACATGAAATAAGAAATAAGGTATTGTTACCTTATGCAATAAAAAATGCAAATTATTATTGTGCGTGTTCAAAAGATGCTGGAGATAAAATTTTTATAAACAAGGTTGTTCATGTAATAAAAAATGCAATTAATGGAAAAAGATTTGAATATAATAAAAATGTTAGAGATGAATTAAGAAAATATTATGAAATTGAAAAAGATACTTTTGTTATAGGAAATATTGGAAGATTGTGTAATCAGAAAAACCAAAAATTTCTTATAAAAATTTTTAAAGAAATAAATAAAAAAGTAAAAAATTCTAAATTAATAATTGTTGGAAATGGACCATTAGAGTATGAATTAAAAGAAATTGCTAAAGAAAATTCATTAGAAAAGGATATTTTATTTTTAGAACCAATGAATAATATTGAAAAAATTTATCAAATATTTGATGTATTTGTATTACCTTCGATATATGAGGGGCTAGGAATAGTACTATTAGAAGCTCAAATTTCAGGACTTCCTTGTGTGGCTTCTGATGTTGTTCCTGAAGAGGCTCAAATTTCTGAATTGTATAAAAAAATATCTTTAAATGATACTGTTGAAAATTGGGTAGAAAATATAATTAATAGTAAAGTAATTAATAGAAAAACTAATTTAAATGGTTTAATAGAGAATAATTATGAAATTGAAACTGAAGCAAAAAAATTAATGGAATACTATAACCAGCTTTTGAAAGAGGAAAATTAGATGACTATTTATATAATTATAATTATATTAACGATATTATTAGGATATTGTTTAAAACCTAATAAAAATCAAAAAAATAAAAAAATATATATTATAATAATTTTTTCTATATTGGCTATTGTTGCAGCAATTAGAAATTATACAGTTGGAGTGGACACACCTCAATTTTGTGATGCATTTGAAAAAATTTCGAGAATGACGATAGAACAAGCAAAAGAGAGTACAAGATATGAAATTGGATTTATAACTCTATGCAAACTTTTAAGTTACATTACTACTGATTATCAAATTTTAATTATTGTAACTAGTTTATTTATAATGTATAGTGTAGGACAGTTTATATATAAGGAGTCAAAAGATTGTATTTTAAGTTCTTTACTTTTTATTTTATTAAATTGTTATGCAATGTATATGAATGTAATGAGACAAGCTATTGCAATCTCAATAATCCTTTTAGGATATACATATTTTTTTAAAAATAATAAAATTATAAAGTATTTCTTTACTATTATTTTTGCTAGTTTATTTCACCAATCAGCAATAATAATGATAGTTACAATTTTTCTACAAAAATTAAAATTTAAGAATAAATATTTTCTTATAACAATTATAACTTCAGGTATTATTTTTGTTTTTGCAAATCCAATTCTTAATTTATTTACTAAACTATTTACTACATATTCTGGATATTTGGAAGGTCAATTTGCAGTTTCAAATTATTTTGCATCAGTTTTAAATGCACTTGTTGCAATAGTTTTCTTTGTGATAGGTATTTGTTATAATAAAAATAAATTTAAAGAAAAGGATAGAACAGTATTAGATTTTTATGCATTTATGATAATGCTAAATGTTATTTTTTTTGTTGCAACTATAAAAATAAGTATATTTAATAGATTAACTACATATTTTAATATTTTTAATGTTGTATGGATTCCCGAATTTATAAGCAATATACAGAAAAAAGAAGATAAAAGGTTTATTTTGTTAATATTATTGTTATGTACATTATTTTATTGGGGAATTATATCAATTTATAGACCAGAATGGCATGGTGTAGTACCATATAAAACTTTTTTTGAATAGAGAGGAAAAAATGGAAAAAAAAATTGGAATTATATTATTAAATTATAAAAATTATAATGATACTATAGAATGTATAAAATCTATAGAAAATCAAAACTATTCAAATTATTGCATAATAGTAGTAGACAATAATTCACAAAATGAATCTGTAAATGAAATAAAAATTTCTTGTAAAGATATGAATAATATTTATATAATAGAAAATAAAGAAAACGTAGGTTTTGCAAAGGGAAATAATATTGGAATTAAATTTGCTAAGGAAAATTTAAAATGTGATTTTGTATTTGTATTAAATACAGACACAGTACTTTTTGACGAAAATACATTAAAAAAATTAATATCATTATATAAACCAGAAGAAAAAATAGCAATTATAAATCCAATGTGTTGTGATATAGAAAAAATTATTCAAAAGCCATATTTAATTTATAATTCAAAAATGTGGAAATATGTTATAAGAATGGGAATATATATTTTAAAACAAATAATAAAATATATATTTAATTTAGATAAATATAAAAAAAATAATGAGAAATTTAATGTAGAAGAAATTAAAGAAAATAAATATATAATACAAGGATGTGCATATATTTTAACACCAGATTTTTTTAAATATTATTCTCAAATTTTTCCCGAAACTTTTTTATATTGTGAAGAATTAGCATTAGCTATTTATATTGAAAAGGCTAATCTAAAAATTGAAAATAGTACAGATGTTTTAATTATACATAAAGAGGCTGGCTCAACAAAAGAAATTTTAAAAGATAGAAAAAAGAAAAAAATAAAATTTCAAATTCAAAGTTATTTTAAAGTTGTTAAACTTTTATTTTATGATTATAAAAAAATAAAAAAATTATATAATTAAAAGTGTATTAAGGAAAAAATAATTATAAATGATAAAAAATATTAATGAAAAAATATATATTATAATGAAAGATGAAGTGAAGAAAGTTTATGATTAAGATAAGTGTTATTATACCTATTTATAATTCTAAAGAATATATAAATAGATGTATAGATAGCTTAGTAAATCAAAAGAATTTTAATGATTATGAGATAATTTTAGTTGATGATGGTTCATCAGACGGAAGCGAAAAAGTTTGTGATGAGTATGAAAAGAATTATAAAAATATAAAAGTTTTTCATAAAAAAAATGAAGGTGTAAGTATTGCAAGAAATAAAGGAATAAAAGAGTCAAAAGGGGACTATATAACATTTGTAGATAGTGATGACTATGTAGATGAATATATGCTATATAATTTTTCTAATGCTATTGAAAAATTGCAAAGTGATATTATTTTTTGCGGATATAATAATATATTTGTGAAAAACAATAAGAAAATTATAATTAATGCATGCAAATTTGATAATATAGATTTATGTGAATTTAATGACAAATATTTCAAAAATTATTATTGCAATTATTTAATACATGGACCATATAATAAGATTTATAAAAGTTGCATAATTAAAGATAATAATATAAAGTTTGATGAAAATCTTAAAATATGTGAAGACGCTATTTTTGTAATAGATTGTTTGAAAAAATGTAAAACAATATCAAGTATAGAAGAATGTTATTATAATTATATGCAAAACGGAACAAGTGATACATTAATTAGAAAATTTAGCGAAAATGAAATAGAAGCAAATTGGAAACTTTATTATAGTTTTGAAAAACTTTTAGAAATAGGTAATTTAAAAAATGATAATATTAAAATTGTAAAAGCTGACTTTATAAATAGATTTATTGTTTGTTTGAAAAAAATGTTTTTAAAGTCTAACTATAATAGAAAAAAATTAATTGAAGAAATTAATAAATATATACATGATGTTAGAAACTTGGATTTTAAAGGAACTAAATATAAAAGTAATATTTTAAATAATTTAATTTATTTAGGAATAAAATTTAAAAAAAAATATATAACATATATTTTTTTAAAACTATATGTAATATTAAAGCATAGTTTTCTTTAGGAGGATATAATGAAGAAAAACAAAAGCAAAAAAATTATTTTATATATTGTTATTTTTTTAATTATTATAACTACTATTACATTAATATTGTTAAAAAAAATTAAAATTTTTAATTATATCTATAATACTTTTAATAGTATTTCTAATAGTAAAATTGAGAAAAATTTGAATGAAGAGGTAAACATTGAATTTAATGATAATGATAATATAATAATTGGAAATAAAATTAGTATTAAATTAACTCAAAATGTAGATGAATTATATAATAATTATGAAATTAATATTTATTGTGATAATAATAAGATTTCTAATTTTGAGCTTGCAGAAAAAAGTAAAGAAGTTGAAATTAATTTTGATAAAGAAGGAAAACATAGTTTAAAAATTGATATTTATAAAGGAACTGAATTAATAAAAACTCAAAATAATGATTTTTTTGTAATAAATGAATATAAACATCAATTTGCTGAAAAAACGTCTCGTTTTGGAATGTCAACTCATTTTGGATTAAATTATAACAGAGATAGTATTAGTAAAGGATTAGATTTATTATTTAATTTAGGAATTAAAAATATAAGAGATAATATTCTTTGGCAACATGTTGATAAAGGTGAGGGTAAATATAGTTATAACATATCAGATTCATGGGTGCCATATATTATGGAAAAAAATATAAATATACTAGCTTTGCTTAGTGGGGGTTATGAAGATGAAAATGGAAAAATCCATTCACAAATAACATCAGAAAGTGAATTATTAAGATATGGAGAATATGTTAAAAGTGTAGTTAATAAATATCCTGATATAATAGAATATCAAATATTTAATGAACCAAATGCTGGATGGACTGATAATTCTGAAAAAGAATGGTATGCAAAATCAACAATCGAAGTATATAATAAATTAAAAGAAACTAATAAATACAAAAGAACTGTAGTTGGAAGTGTTGCAATAAAATATTTAGAGGAAAAAGAATCAATTGATTATTTAACAGATATAGGTGCTAAATATGGTGCTTTAAAAGAATCTAATACATTTGCTTATCATATGTATACGTCTCAAGAAAATATGCAAAGATTAAAAGAAGTTACAGAATATGCTAATGAAGCAATAAATAATATAGGTGGATTTACTAACATCTATGTAAATGAAATGGGAATAACAAGTAGTGATGATATAACAGAAATTGACAGAATACAGAAAATAATAAAACAAATGGTAACTTACATAAACTATGGTATTTCTAAAGTGTATATATATGATTTTAGAGATACAGATAAAGAGGATGGAACTTCAAGATATGGAATTGTAACAAATGATTATATTCCAAAAGAATCTTATTTTATATTAAAAAGATTTTTGGAAAATACTAATGGAGCAGAGTATATTGGAAAAATCAAAAACCTAGAAGGTATTGAAAATGATAATTTAGAGGTACATGTATATGATAAAGATGGAAAACCAAAAATTATTGTATGGTCAAGTAGTAGTAAAATCAATATAACAGTTCCATATGCAAATTTTAAAGCAACAGATTTATATGGAGAAGAAATACAACCAGATGAAAGTGGAAACTTAGTAATAACAAAAATGCCAATATATATAGATGAAGTAGATTATAACTATTTTTACCAAGCAATATCAAATATGGCAACAGAAAAATATAATGAGTTTACTGAAAAATTTGCTGGAGAAATAGCACAAATTCCAGAATTAACAAGCAAAATAGAAGAAAATAAAAAATATATGGAATCTGTAGGACAGGTAGAAAATAAAATAGTAGGTTCTGCAACAATACAAGCAATGAAAAATCATTTTGAATTAGGTAATTTAATATTACAAGCATACAGAGATGGAAAATTACAAGCAGAAGATGTAAAAGTAAGTTCAATGTTAGATATGTTAAATGACATTGGAGATTCATATGAAGACTTAGTTACAGTAAGTGCACAAACAGTTGAACAAGCAGAAATTGAACAAACAAATAAAGTAATACAAGAAGCAGAAACAACAATAAACAATAATCAAGGATGTGAAATAATATATCCAGTAAAAATATTAGATTTTGCAAAAGACCACTATGAAAAAGCTACATATATAAATAGTTTAGAAGAAGAAAACGATATAAAAAATGGATTAATAATAAGTAATAATTTACATGCTTCTCTTTTAGCAAATTGGGCAAAAGAATTTGCACAAATAAATATTGATAAATTTGTAGATGAATATATTGCTAATAATCCAGTAACAATTGAATATAGTAATACAGAATTAACAAATCAAAATGTAAAAGCTACAATAACAACAAATGCAGAAATTCAAATAACAAATAATTCACATAGTAAAGAACATACATTTGAACAAAATGGAAGCTTTACATTTGAATATACAATAAAAGGACGAGCATTAAATATAACAGCAACAGTACAAAATATAGATAAAGTTGAACCATCTATATCTGGAGTACAAAAAGCAAAATTGTATACAAAACCTGTAACACCAAAAATAAATGATGAAAATCTAAAAGAAATTAAATTAATTTTAAATTCTCAAGTTGTAACTGATTATAAAAATGGAGATACACTTCAAGATGAAGGATTTTATGAATTAACAGCTATAGATAAAGCAGGAAATACAACAACAACATATTTTCAAATATTTATAAATAATGATACAAACTATAAAATGGAAGAAAATTATATAAAAAATGTTACAAATAATACCAAAAAATCTGATTTTGATAAAAAATTAAATTTATCAGTTGGATATAAAATATATAGAAATGAAATAGAACTTAAACAAGATGATATAATTGCAACAGGTGATATACTAACAACAGAAGCGGGAGATAATTATATAATTATTGTTCCGGGAGATATTAACAAAGATGGACAAGTAAATTTAAAAGATTTTATTAAAATGAGAATATATTTGCTATTGGAAAACAATTTAGATGATATTGAAATGTTAGCTGCAGATTGTAATAATGATAATCAAAAAGTAGGAGTAAAAGATTATATAAGAATAAGGTTAATAATACTTATGAATGAATAGTAGAAATAAGTATTGAATAATTTGTTTAATATATAGAGAATTAATTATGCAAAAATTATATTAAACAACAAAAATGAATGGAGTAGAAAATGGAAAATGAACTTATTAGTGTAATAGTGCCAATTTATAATGTTGAAAAGTATTTAAAAAATTGTATAGAAAGTATAATAAATCAAACATATAAGAATATTGAAATTATACTTGTGGATGATGGTTCACCAGATAATTGTGGAGAAATATGTGATGAATATTTTCGAAAAGATAAAAGAGTTATTGTGATACATAAAGAAAATGGAGGACTATCTGATGCAAGAAATAAAGGTTTAGATATTGCAAAAGGAGAATATGTAACTTTTATAGATTCTGATGATTTTGTTGAGCACAATTATATTGAATATCTATATAGAGCAATAAAAAAATATAAAACCAAAATAGCTCAGTGTAATATATACAAAGTTGATAAATATAATAAAATAATAGGAAAAATTGGATATATTGAAAATGCTATAAAGGAAAATAATATTATATTAGGAGAGTTTTTAATACAGAATGTTGTTGTTTGGAATAAAATATATGCAATAGAATTGTTTAAAAATATAAGATTCCCAGTAGGAAAAATACATGAAGATGAATTCACAACATACAAGTTGTTTTATAATACACCTAAAATAGCCTTAATTAATGATTATCTATATAATTATAGACAAACTGATAATAGTATTATTACAAAAAAATTTAATATCAAAAGATTTGATTTATTAGCTGCATTAGAAGAAAGAATTGAATTTTTTAAATCCAAAAATGAAATTGAATTATATATGAAAACTGTAAAACATTATATGAATCAATTAATAGAATATTATATAAAAACTAAAAAATATATAGAAGAATCAAATAAAATTCAAAAAATGATAAAAACTAAATATAGAAAAAATTTTAAAATATATATAAAACTTGGAAATTCATCAGTTAAAGAAATAATAAAATCAATAGTATTTATAATACAACCAAATTTATTCTATTTTATAAAGAAAAATAAATATTAATAAGGAGTATGATATGATAAAAAAAGTAATTCCAAAATCTGTAAAAAGCAAAATCAAAATAATTTTATGTAAAAATAAATATAAAAATTACAAAAAAAATCAAAGTAAAAACAAATTAAACTCATATATTTTATTTGGTACACCTATTCATGGAAATATTGGAGATCAAGCGATAGCAATTGCAGAATACAAATTCTTAGAGGATATAGGGGTAAAAAATGTTTTTGAGATAATAAGTCCCCAAATAGATATTTCATGTAAAGCATTAAAAAAATTGATTGATGATAAAGCAATAATAATGATACATGGAGGAGGTTTCTTAGGAAATCAGTGGAGTATAGAGCAAGAAAGATTAGAAGAAGTTATAAAAACATTTCCTAATAATAAAATTGTTATATTTCCTCAAACAATTTATTTTACTAATAATGAAAAAGGAAAAGAAGCACAAAATCGAGCTCAAAACATATTTGAAAATCATGAAAATATGGTGATTTGTGCTAGAGAAAAAAAATCATATTCTATGATGAAAGAAATTTTTAAAAAGGCAAAAATAATACTTATTCCTGATATAGTATTATATTTAAAAGAATTTGGAGAAAAATTTGAAAGAGATGGTATTCTTTTATGCTTAAGAAAAGATCCAGAAGCAAAATTAAATTCAGAAGATAGAGAGAAAATACATGATATAGTTTGTAAATATAATTCTAAAGTATATTGGACAGATACAGTTATAAATGAGATTATAGAACCTAATAAAAGAAAAGAAGTTTTATATAATAAATTACAAGAATTTGCAAAAAGTAAATTAATAGTTACAGATAGATTGCATGGAATGGTTTTTGCAGCAATGACTAAAACACCATGTATAGTTCTTGGAAATTATAATCATAAAGTTAAAGGTGTTTATGAATGGATAAAAGATTTAGATTATATAGAATATATTGATAATCTATCAGAAATTGAAGAAAAAGTAAAAAAATTATATAATAAAGAAGTAAAAAAATACAATAAAATAGATAAAAATTTATATAATGAGCTTAAAAATGAAATATTAAATGATAATAAACAAGGAGATTAAGAATGAAAAATCAATTTATAGTAGATGATGTAATAATTTCATCAAATAGAATAGATTATAAATATACAGTAAAAGGTGAATTAAAAGAAATTTTCAATGAGAAAGAAAGTTTTTTTGTTGAATATAGCAGGAATATTTTAAATATACCAAAAAGTATTGCAATTGTTCCACTAATGTGTAATATATTACCAATTATATGGTTATTTAATGCAGAAGTACATATAAAATCATGTGATGAAGATTTTTATAACTCAATAGAAGATTTTAAAAAGGGATACATAAAAATGTATCCTGATTTAGAGTTTAAAGGTAAGGTATGTGTAGAAAAACTAGAGAAAAATTCAATTAGTGAGTCAAATGGTTCAATATGCTTTTTTAGTGGAGGAGTGGATGCTTTTAATACCTTATTAAATCATTTAAAAGAAAATGTTACAGTATTAACTTTGTGGGGAGCTGATCTTACATTAAATGATAATGATGGATGGAATAATGTATTAAAACATCTTGAAAAAACGGCTAATGATTTTAAAATAGATTATATTACAATTAAATCTAATTTAAAGGATTTTTATAATGTCAAAAAGTTAAATGAGAAAATAAATTTGATAAAAAAGGAATGGTGGCATGATTTTCAACATGGTATAGGTGTAATTAGTTATGCAGCTCCAATTTCTTTTTTAACAAAAAAACAATCAGTATATTTTGCATCTTCATTTACTGCAAAAGATATAGGACAATATACATGTGCTTCAGACCCAACAATAGATAATTATTTGAAATTTTGTGATGTAAAAGTTATTCATGATGGATATGAATTTACTAGACAAGATAAAGTACATAATATAGTAGAGTTTTGTAGAAAAAATAATAAAAAAATTGAATTGAGAGTTTGTTGGGAATCTACTGGAGGAAAAAACTGCTGCCATTGTGAAAAATGTTATAGAACAATGTTAGCATTATTTGCAGAGGGAGAAG
The DNA here is from genome assembly GCA_944388045.1 of uncultured Clostridia bacterium. Taxonomy (GTDB): domain Bacteria; phylum Bacillota; class Clostridia; order TANB77; family CAG-508; genus CAG-269. The sequence continues at coordinate 74,043 of CALXHG010000005.1, forward strand.
ATCCAAAAAATTATGGATTTGATTATACTAAAAAATTATTAAAAAAAATAAGATATTGTCAAGATAAAAGGTTTACTTATAAAAAGTATGAAGAAATACAGTCATCTATGAGGAAAAATTGCAATATTAATGATTTACCAAAAGAAATTAGATGGTTTTATAAAATTAATATAAAAAAATTAGGATGTAATAAAATATATAAGATTTTAGGAAAAATAAAAAGAAAAATAAAAAAAATTTTTAAATTATAATTGGAGAAATAATTATGGGAAGAAATACAAAAACAATGATAAACGTTATATGTAGTTTATTAGTTTTAGCAACAAATGTGTTAGTTAGTTTTTTCTTATCTCCTTACATAGTAAAAAATATAGGAGTAGAAGCTAATGGTTTTGTTACTTTAGCAAATAATTTTGTAACTTATGCACAACTAATAGTTGCAGCATTAAATAGTATGGCTGCTAGATTTATAGCTATAGCTTATGTGAAAAAACAATATAAAAAAGCAAATTTGTATTATAATTCCGTATTTTGGGGAAATTTAATAATTGTTGGAGTTCTAATTATTCCAGCAATAGTTTGTATATTTAAATTAGAAAATATAATAAATATTCCAAATGATATTGTTTTAGATGTAAAAATATTATTTACATTTGTATTTTTTAATTTCTTTATTACAACAGGTTTACCAAATTGGGATTGTGGTACATTTGTAACAAATAGATTAGATAGGTCATATATTCCACAAGCTATATCTTCAATTTTAAAATGTATAGTTTTATTTATAGCATTTTCATTATTTGTACCAAAAGTTTCATATGTTGGATTAGCTGTTACTGTAATGACAGTATTTAAACTTACTTGTAATGCAATTAATACACATAAATTAACGCCAGAATTAAAGGTAATGGTTAAACCTTCTAAATGGATATGTTCTGGTAAAGTAATAAAAAAACTAGTTGGTGCTGGAATATGGAATTCTATATCAAGTGTAGGAAATATGCTATTATCAGGATTGGATTTAATTGTATGCAATGTATTTATAGGTGCAACACAAATGGGAGTAATTTCATTATCAAAAATTTTAGCAAATTATATGCAACAATTATCTGCAGCTATAAGAGATGCTTTTACACCAGAAATGACAATAAATTATGCTATAAATAATAAAAACGAATTACAAAAGGGAATACTTAGAGCAATGAAACTAACTTCAATAATAATGACAATTCCAATTGCAATTATAGTTGTTTTAGGAAAAGATTTCTTTTCTTTATGGGTTCCAACTCAAGATGCTTCATTATTACAAGTTTTATCAATTCTTTCAATACTTGGATATATGTTTACTAGTGGAACTCAAATATTATATAATGTTTTTCCAACAGTAAATAAAGTAAAACAAAATTCAATAGCAATGATTATTACTGGAATTATATCTGTGTCTTTAACAATTTTATTGATTAAGACTACAAATTATGGAATTTATGCAGTTGCTGGAGTAAGTACATTCTGCAATTTAGCAAGAAATATGACATTTACAATTATTGCTGCATCTAAATATATGGGATTTAAATGTAGAATTTTCTATAAACAAGTATTTGAAACTATATTATGCTCAGTAGTACTAATAATTGTTGGCTATTTACTAACATTTAAAATTGTAATAAATTCTTGGATTACGTTTATTTTATCAGCAATGATTATTGGAGTTGTAGGACTTGTAATTAATGTATTTATAATTTTAAATAAAGAAGAAAGAAAATATTTAATTAATAAAGTAAAAAATAAAATAGGAGTTAAAAGCAAATGATTAAAATAACATTTTTAGGAGATATAATGTGTAAACAAGAAATGCTAAATGCTTTTAGAAATGAAAATAATTATGATTTTCACGAAATTTTCGAAAAAATAAAAAAAGATTTTAGCAATTCTGATTTAGTTATAGGAAATCTAGAAACTCCAATATCTAAAAATACAAAAAAATTAACAAAAGAAGAATACTGCTTTTCTTCACCTTATGAGTTTGCTAAAAGTGTATATGATGCTGGCATTAAATGTGTTTCTACAGCTAATAATCATTGCTTAGATAGAGGAGTAGAAGGAATTAAAGAAACAATAGAATGTTTAGATGAAATTGGAATTATACATACAGGAACATTTTGCAATAAAAATACAGAACCTTTAGAAATAAATTTAAATGGAATAAAAATAGGTTTACTTTCTTATACATATGGAACAAATGCTTTTTCTAATAAAAATTACTTAAAAAGTAAAGAAAAATACTATGTAAATTTATTTCAAAATCAAGAATTAAGTAATAAAATAACTAGGTATTGTTATTATCATAATAATATATTTTGTAAAGTTTATAGAAAAATAAATAAATTTATATTTAGGTGTAATTCTAACTGCCAAGTATATGAAAGAAAAGAATTTGATTTTAATTGTAAAAGAAAATTAAAAAAAGATATAGAAAATTTAAATCAAAAAAATGTAGACTTAATAATTATGCTATCACATATGGGAGGACAATATAATAATAAGGAAACTGAAAATACTAAAAGATTATGCAGATATTTAATAAAAAATGGAGTAGATATTATTGTTGGAAATCATGAACACACTGTTCATGGTGGTGTCTTTGATAAAATAAACGAAAATAAGCTTATTTCATATTCATTAGGAAATTTTGATGGTATTGCAGGAGTGTATGATAAACCATATGATAAAATGGCAGAATATTCAATTATGTGGAATATATATATAAATAAAGAAAACAATAATATTAAATTAAAAACTACATTTTCTATATTAAAAACTATAGAAATAGAAAATAAGAAAATACAAACCGTTCCAGTATATGATTTAATTCAAGCAGAAAATAACCTAGAATTAAAAAATAAATTAATTAGTGATATAAAAGAAGTAGCTTATAGATTTTCAGGAAATAAATACAATACAATTGAAAAAGAGTATAACATTTAATAAATAAAATGTTGAAAGCAATAGCATTTCAAGGATAAAAAATTTTCAATACAGTTACTTGGCACATACTTTTTCAATTCACCATAATTTGTAACAAAACTGCAACAAAAATGTAACAAAAACTTAAAGAAAAATCCCTTGTCGAACCAAGTAAAAAATGATAAAATTTTACTGAAATATGTATATACAAGGGAGGAAAGCAAAATGAACAAAAAGAAAAAAATTTTAACAAGTTTGATAATCACAATAATAATGATATCAACATGTGGATTAGTATTTGCAGATAATGGAGAAACACCAAATGTAACACTAAATATGACAAACGAATTCACAACAACAACAGAAGCCACAACTGTAACAATAAAATTAGGATATGGAAAAGTAGAAAATTTAGAATCAGGAGCTTTGGTAAGTTTCAAAGGAACATTAGAATATGATACATCAATATTTTCTGAAGTAAAAGTAGAAGGATTAAATGGATATACAGCTACATATGCAAAAGAGACACAAAGAATAGTAGTTGACCCAAAAGAGCCAACAGCATCAGCAGAAATAGCAAATATAACATTTACATTAGCAGATGGAGTTGAACCATGTTCAACAAGTGTAAATTTTGAGATAGAAGAATTTACAGATGGAACAAACGATTTTGAATTTACAAATAAAGAAGCAAAAATTAATATAGAAAAACCAGATGCTAATAATCCAGAAGACGATAATAACACAGATTCTACAGATGGAACAGAAAATAATACAGAACAAACAAATCCAGAAACAGAAAATACAAATAATACAGGAAACAATACAAGTTCAACACAACAAACAAATACAGAACAAACAAACACAGAAACAACAAATACTACAAACAAAACAGAAGACACATTAATTATAATAGATGATGAGCCAACTGCAGGAAAAGAAGAACAAAATCAATCTAATAACCAACAAAATAATACAGCAAAAACATCAGATACTACTACTGCAAAAGAAGAAATACCAAAAACAGGAGCAATAAGCTTTACATTAATAATATTAGCATTTTTAATCATTGGGGTTATAAGTGTTATAAAATTTAAAAATATTGAGATAGAATAACAAAAAAATTAAGAAAAAAATAATAAAAAATGTAAAAAAAGTATTGCATAATAAAAAATAAAATGTTATAATTTCTATGTAATATTTTTAAGAAAGGAAGTATAAACATGAAAAGAACTTTAACAATTGCACTATTAGTTGTAATGGCTGTTATGTGTTTAGCAACAGCAAGCTATGCAACAACATCATCAGAATTAGCTGATGCGTTATATGAAAAAGGAGCTGCATATGGATTAACATCTGCAGATAAAGTTAAAATTGAAAGATATTTATCTGAATATCCAGTTACAGATGAAGAAGCAGACTCTATATTAGCAAAAGCTGATGAAGCTATAGCTGTTATGAACGAAGCTGGTGTTAAAAATTATTTTGATTTAACAAAAGCTCAAAAAACAGAAATTAAAAACATAGCTAAAGAAGCTGCTGAAATAATTGATGTTCAATTAGTATTCAGTAAAGGAAAAGTTGAAGTTGTAAAAGACGGAAAAATAATTGAAACAGTTACAAACAATGACGGAAAATTAGCTTACACAGGAAATAGCGTTAATATTGTTTTAGCAGTTGTAGCAACTGTTGCAGTAATTGCCCTAGCTGTAGCTGCAGTTTCAAAAAGAAAAGTAGCTAATGCATAATAAGAGAATAATACAAGCAAGTAAAGCAACTATTAGTGTTATAATAGTTGCTTTATTGCTTGTAGGATTAATCTTTTTTGCTACATATCTATTTTTTGGGCAAGAAATAGATACAGCAGTTTTGCTTTTAAACACAGTATCAGTTAATTTAAATGAAAACAAAGAACAAGTTCCAACAATTTTAAATGAAGAAAAACAAACATTAGAAAATTATCCTGAATATGGAACACAATATGCAACAATAGAAATACCTAGAATTAATGCAAATTTGCCAGTTTATTTTGGAGATACTTTAGAAATATTAAAAAAAGGTGTAGGACATTCTAGTGGCAGTTATTTCCCAGGTGAAGGTGGTTCTATTGTTTATATGGGGCACAATTCTAAAAAAGTATTTAGAAGATTTTCAGAATTACAAATTGGAGACCCAATTAAAGTAACAACAACTTATGGAGAATTTAACTATAAAATTTATGATATGCAATTAATAAAAGAAACAGAATTAGAAAAAGTTCCAATTCAAAGAGAAGAAGAAATATTAATGGTATATACATGTTATCCATTTAATAATATAGGATATGCAGACCATAGATTTGTAGTATATGCAAAATTAGAAAAGTAGAAAGGAACATAGTTTGAAGTAAAACTTTTTATTCATATGTGTGCCTTTAAGAGAAGCAAGAAAGGAAAGTAACATTTTATGAAAATAGTAATAAATATATTAAAATTTATCGTAATGTTAGTTTTAGTATTATGTGTTTTATTTTTTGGATTAAAAAATATTGCATTTTCAACAATCTTAAATAAAGATTATGTATTAAATAAATTAGAAGAAACAAATTTTTATTCAGGAACATTTGAACTTGTTAAATCAGGATTTGAGAATTATATAGCACAATCTGGATTAGAAGAAGAAGCATTAAATAATATATGTACAGAAGAAAAAGTAAAAAATGATATTGGTATTATAATAAACAATATTTATAATGGCACAAATGAAGATATAGATACAACAGAAATAGCCAATAATTTAAATGCAAATATAGACAAATTAAATGTAAGAACACCACAAAACCAAAAGGCTTTAGATAAATTTGTTGATCAAATTTGTACAGAATATAAAGATACAATTCTTAACACTAAATATGAAAATACTATTCATAATGCATTAAATAAAGTAATACAAATTATGGAAAAATTACAAACAATAATTCTTATTGTAACTATAATTGGTATAATTTGTATAATCTTATTAAATGTAAAAAATATATACAAATTGGTAGGAAATATTGGAACAATATTATTTTCTTCATCACTTGTTATATTAATAGCAATTAAACTTTTAAATGTTAATGTTAACATTTCTGCAATAAAATTATTTAATAATACATTTTCTAATTCTATTGTAACAGTTTTACAAGATATAATAAATAAAATAAATAATTTTGGATTAATTTTATTAATTATTTCAATTATATTAATTATATTAAATGCAGTTATTTATATTTTAAAATTTAAAGAAACAAATAATAAAACAAAAAGTGAAAATATAAGTGAATAAAACAAAAAATAATTTTGGAGGAAGAATATAAAAATGGAAGAATTAGACTTAAAAGAATTGTTGCAATTATTTTGTGAAAAAATTATACAAATTATTTTAATTATTGCTATATTTATTGTTATAGGAATAGTATATACAATTGGATTTGTAACACCTAAATATCGTTCATCAACAACATTAATATTAGCAACAAATAATTCTAATACAAATAATCAAAATAGTATTACAGCAAATGATTTAACTTTATATTCAAAATTAGTATCTACATATAGTACTATAGCTAAAAGTAAGAAAGTTATAAGACCAGTTATTTCTAACTTAGGATTAGACCCAAATTTAGAGGACTCAATCAAAAAAAATGTTTCTGTTTCAACAGTTTCTGATGCTGAAGTTATAGAAATTACAGTTACAAACGAAAACCCTGTTTGGGCACAAAAAATTGCTAATGAAATAGCAAAAGTTTTTATCCAAAATGTACAAGAATATTATAAATTAGATAATGTTCATGTATTAGATGAAGCAGAAGTTAACAATAATCCTTATAATGTAAATATTATGAAAAATATAATAATTTTTGCAGGTATAGGTGTTGTTGTAGCAGTTTTATATGTATTATTATTAAATATGTTAGATACAACAATAAAATCTGCAGAAGATATAGAAAAAGTGGCTGGAGTTACAGTTTTAGTAAGTATTCCAGTATATGATATGATGGATGATGATAAAAGAAAAAAAAGAGGAGGTAAAAGAAAATGAAAAGAGAATTAGTTACACATTTAGTTCCAAAATCTCCTGTTTCTGAAGCATTTAGAACATTAAGAACAAATATACAATTTATGAATTCTAATATTAGACTAAAAACACTTTTAGTTACATCAACAATGCCAGGTGAAGGTAAAAGTTGGGTTACTTCTAATTTAGCAGTAACATTTGCACAAGCTGGTAAAAAAGTAGTATTGATTGATGCAGATATGAGGAAAGGTAGACTATATTCAATATTTAAAGTACAACCTAGACCAGGTCTTTCTAATTATTTATCTAAATACTCTGATGAACAAGAATATTTAAATTTAAATGATTATATATTTCCAACAGAAGTTGACAATTTATTTTTAATGCCAGCTGGTAATATTCCACCAAATCCATCAGAACTACTTGTAACAATGCAAATGAAAAATTTAATTGAAGAATTAAAAAGAAAAGTAGATTTAATAATAATAGATGGAACACCATGTAAATTAGTAACAGACTCTATAATTTTATCTAGAATTGTAGATTCAACAATTATTGTTTCTTCACATAATGAAACAAGAAAAGATGATTTAGAAAGAGTTGTTAGAGATATTAAAAATGTTGGTGGAAGATTAATAGGAGTTGTTTACAATAAAATTCCAATAACAAGTAGTAAATATAATAAAACATATTATTATTCATCAACAGCAATGAAGCCTCAGACAGAGCAAGAAGCAGAAAGAAAGAAGATACAAGAAAGAACTAAAAATATAATGAAACAAAATAATAGTAATAAAAATTCTTCAGAAAAATCAAAAGGTAAAAGAAGAGATGTTGACGATTGGCGTCAAATTTTAAATGATGAAAAAAAAGATAATATGTAAAAAATAAAGAAAAAGAGGTTGAAATTTGATTAATATGATAGATTTTCATTCACATATATTACCTGGAATCGATGATGGAGCACAAGATATAAAACAATCTATAACCATACTTGAAGAAGCAAAAAATGCAGGATTTTCAAAGATTATATTAACACCACATTATATTGAACAATATTATGAATATGATGAAAATAAAAGAAAACAATTAATAAAGGAATTAGAGCAATATACTAAAGAAGTAAAATTATATTTAGGAAATGAAATATATATTACAAATAATATTGCAGAATTAATAAAAGATAAAAAAGCATCTTCCATTAGTGGCACAAAATATGTTTTATTTGAATTTCCTTTAACAGAAATAAAACCATTGAATGATAAAGAAGTAATATATAGATTAATAGAGAATGGATATGTGCCAATAATAGCACATCCAGAAAGATATCCGTTTATACAAAAAAATCCAGATTACTTATTTGAATTATCAGATATGGGAGCTTTATTCCAAGCAAACTTTGGTAGTATAATAGAAATGTATGGTAGTAAATCTAAAAAAACATTAAAAACATTATTAAAAAATGATTTAATCAGTTTTTTTGGAACAGATACACACAGACCAGGGCAGGTTTATCCTAAAATGCCACAAATATTAAGAAAATTAAAAAAATTATTATCTGATGAAGATTTAGAAAGATTAACAAATATAAATCCTCAAAAAGTTTTAGATAATGAAGATATAGAATATTAAAAATTATATAAAATACCGGTATTATTTTAATCAATTGGTAAAAAAAGTGCCGGTTCTATTTTTTACTATTTTGAAATGGTAAAAAAAGTGCTGGTTCTATTTTTTACTTTTTTTGAAATGGTAAAAAAAAGTGCCAGTTCTATTTTTTGCAATAAATTTATTAAATAGATAAAAATCTACAATAAAAATATACCAGATATTAAATTTATTTAATAGATTTTATACAAAATTAGCAAAAATAATTGCATATTTTAGATTTATCATATATAATTAACAAAGTGAAATAATTTAAAAGAAAAACTAAAGAAAATTATATAATAAAAAATTGATATTACGAATTTAACATACAGAAAGATAGTAGAGACAAGGAAGGAAGGATATTAAATATGACAATAGACATAATTTGTCCATTATATAATGCAGAAAAATATATAAAAGAATTAGATGCAAATTTAAGAAAGCAAAAAGATGTACAAATTAACAATATAAATTATTTACTAACAGAATCAAAAGATAACACGGAAAATATATTAAAAGAATTAAACTGTAAATACGAGATTATAAAAAAACAAGAATTTTCACATAGTTTAACAAGAGAAAATGCAGCAAAAAAATGTACAGCTGACATTCTTGTTTTTATAACACAAGATATACACATATTAAATGATGATTGGTTACACAATCTTGTTAGTTGTATAGAAAATAATGAATGTGTTGCATCATATAGTAGACAAATATGTAGTAATAAAACAATAGAAAAATATACAAGAGAAAAAAATTATCCAGATACATCTCATGTGCAATCAAAAGAAAATATGGATGAGAAAGGACTAAATACATTTTTCTTTTCAGATGCTTCTTCAGCTGTTAAAAGAGAAATATTTATTAAATTAAACTGTTATGATGGAAAAAAATTAGCAACAAATGAAGATATGTATTTTGCTTATAAATTAGTGACAAATGGATATAAGATAAAATATTGTGCAGATTCAGTTGTAGAACATTCTCATAAATTTACATTAAAACAACTATATAAAAGATATTATGATACAGGGATTTTTTTAAAACAAGAAAGTTATTTGAATGAATATAAAGTAAATCACTCTGGTTTTAGACTAGCTTTATATGTTTTTAAAAGAATTATACAAGAAAAAAATATTAAAGCTCTTTTTAGATTTTTTCCAGATATGTCTACAAGATTTATTGCAAAAAAAATGGGAGAACATTTTGGAAATAAAAAATAGATTAAGTTATTAAATATATATTAAGGTAAATTATAAAAAATATATTATTTCTAAGAACAAATTTGTCCCTTGAGAGAGGAATGATAATAAAAATGGACAAGAAAAATATTAGATGTTCTATTGTTATGGCAACATATAATGGAGAACAATATATAAAAGAACAAATAGACAGTATTTTAATAAACATGAAAGAAAATGATGAACTAATAATTTCTGATGATGGTTCAAAAGATAAAACAAAACAAATTATTGCAGAATATCAAAATAAAGATAAAAGGATAAAATTAATTGATGGACCACATAAAGGTGTAAAACAAAATTTTGCAAATGCAATAGAAAAAGCAAATGGTAAATATATTTTTTTATCAGACCAAGATGATATTTGGAAAAAAGATAAAATATATAAAGTTTTGCAAATATTTAAAAAAGAAAATTGTGTTGTTGTAACACATGATGCACAAGTAATAAATAGTAAATTAGAAACTGTTATACCATCTTTTTTTGAATATAGAAAATGTGGAAGTGGTTTTATAAAAAATATATGGAAAAATACATATATTGGGTGTTGTATGGCATTTGATTCAAAAATAAAAGATAAAATATTGCCAATACCAAATAATATAGAAATGCATGACCAGTGGATTGGTTTAATAGGAGAAAAAAACGGTAAAAGCATATTTTATAAAGAAAAATTAATAGAATACAGAAGACATGATGCAAATGTTTCGAAATTGGAACATTATGGAATTTCAAAAATGATAAAAAATAGAGTGATTTTATTAAAAGAATTAAAAAAAAGAAAGATTTTTTTAATGAGAAAGGAATTATATTAAAAATGGAAATAAAGTTGTTCATCGCAACACATAAAAAAGCCCAATTACCACCAGATACAAATTTATATGTTCCAATTCAAGTTGGAGCTGAAAATAAAGAAGACTTAGGGTATTTAAAAGATAATACAGGAGAAAATATATCATCTAAAAATCCTAATTATTGTGAATTAACTGCATTATATTGGATGTGGAAAAATTGTAAATCAGATATTGTAGGACTAGTACATTATAGAAGATATTTCTTTAAATCAATATTTAGTAAAAAATATAGTAATCTATTATCAAAAGATGATATAGAGAATATAATGAAAAATTATGATATTATTCTTCCAAAAAAACAATGTATTGTAAAATATAATTTAGAAGAACAGTGGAATAAAATACATAATAAAAAAGATTTAGAGATTTGTAGAAATATTATTGATGAAAAATACTCAGATTATATTTCTGCTTTTGATAATGTTTTTAATAAACATAGTTTCTATGCATTTAATATGTTTATTGCAAAAAAAGAAATAATTGATGAATATTGTAAATGGCTATTTGATATATTATTTGAGATAGAAAAAAGAGTTGATATTTCATCTTATGATAAATATAATCAAAGAATTTTTGGCTTTTTATCAGAAAGACTATTTAATGTTTGGTTAGAAAAAAATGCTAAAGATTTAAAAATAAAAGAACAAACAGTATTTCAAACAGAGCAGTCAGTAATTAATCAAAATATAAGTGAGTTTTTAAAGAAAATTTATATAGATATTTTTATTATAAATAAATCAAATAATTATAATATATTAATAGGTTTAATTGCATTTTTAATTGGAATAGTATTTTATTATATTGGATTAAATTATATTACTTCTTTAATTTTAATTGTTACAGGAATAATTTTATTTTTCTTAAACAAAAAAATTGATGGATATTTTACTAATCCGAAAGGAATATATTCAATAATATGGTTTAGCACGATTGGTTTATCAACACTAAAATTACATCAAGATCAAGTAGATTGGAAATTATTAACATGGATTTATTTAGGTCTTGCATATTTAATGTTTATAATAGGATATAGTATTAGAGAAGCAAAGCAAGATAAAAATAAAAAAACAAAAATTGAATTTATTGTAACTAAAAAAAGATTTTTTATTTTTATTGTTATGGCATTTTTGGCAGTAATATTTGCATTTATTGTAGAAGTGATTATAAGAGGTTATATTCCTATGTTTTCTGATGATATGGCAAGTTATCAAAATTTTGGTGTAACTCGGTATACATTATTTTACAGTAAGTTGTGCATTAATATTGCCTATTAGTTGCATATATTTTAATAAATACAAATTAAGTAAAAAAGAAATTGCCTTTTTGGTAATTATTAATTTGATATGTTTAGCAATTCCATTTTTAATTGTTTCTAGACAATTAATTTTAACAACAATAGTAATTACAGGATTTACTATAATGAGTTTATACAAAAAACATGAACTAAAAATGATAATTTTTATAGTATGTTTAGGTTTAATTACGTGGATTTTAATAAGCCAATTTAGAAATCAAAGTGATGCCTATTTAAAGAAAGCATTAAATATACAAGATGATTGTGTATTATCTGTAAGTAATATGCAAATATATATGTATGTTGCTATAAATTATGATAATTTTAATTTAAATGTAGATGAATTACCACAACATTATTATGGAACAAAATCATTATTTCCGTTATTTGCATTTACAGGATTAAAATTTATAATGCCATCTATAACTAATGCAGCTTCTTCTGCAAACAAAATTATACAAGTATATAATACATATCCAATAATATTAACTCCATATTTGGACTTTGGAGGAATAGGAATAGTTATTTATATGTTATTAATAGGATATATAAGTTGCTTTGTAGAAAAAAGAAAAGAAAACGAACCAGTGAATATACTTTTAAAATCATTAATTAAATATGCATTATTATTTTCATTCTTTACATCTTATTTTGCAAATGCAGCATTTTGGTTTTATGTTATAATATTATTGATAGGAAAACTTGTATTTTTTAGTAAAATTTTTATTAAAAGTGATGAATAAAATAAATGCTTTTTATATAATAAAAAATTAAATAAAAACTTGTTTCCACTTTTAATTATAGTATTATATTATTTTTTATTATATAAAAAGTTTAATTAAATATACAAAGAAAGGTAATATACAAAAGGTTTAAAAATGAAGAAAGTGTTATTATACGGATGGTATTCAGCAGACAATCTTGGTGATGATTTTATGTTGGAAACAACTTATCAATTTTTAAAAAAGAATGATGTTGAAGTAAAAATATTACAAAAAAAGGATGATAAAAATTATTTTATAGATTATCAAAATGATTATGAAAAAATTGAATATTTTTTGTATAAAGATTATTCTAAAAATAAAATAATAAATAAATTAATAAAACTTACAAAATTAACGAGATTTGCAATACATTCAAAGTATTTTAAAAGCTTTGATTCTATAATTTTTATAGGTGGAGGATATGTAAATGGTGTTTTCAATTTTATGGAACTAATTAATATGTACTTACTATCCAAAAAATTTAAAAATGTTTATTTTACTGGACAAACAGTAGGTCCATTTAAAAATAAAATTGAAAGTAAAATAGCAAAAAAAATATATAGTAAAGGCAAGAGAATTTTTGTAAGAGAGATCTTTTCTGATAAAATTTTAAATGAATATAATATTAAACATGAAATAGTTGCAGATGATGCATTTCTATTTGATGAAAAAAATAAAAAATATGAAATATATTCAAATAATTCAAAAGAGAAAAATTATATTTTAATAAATTTAAAAGATTTTAGTGGATATGAACAAGCACAAAATAAGTTTTTTACAATTATAAAAAACTTAGCAACAAAATTAAATTATGATATAAAATGTATTCCATTTCGTTCCAATAAAGACAGTAAAGAATACAAAAATCATATTGAATTAGTAAAGTATTTAAAAGAAAATAATATAAATGCTAGTATTTGTATTCCTAAAAATATAGCAGAATTAAAAAAACTATATGATGAATCTAGTTTTGTTATAGGAACAGCATATCATTCTGTTACCTTAGCACTTTTATTTAACAAAATTCCGTATTCAGCATATATAGGAGAATATTATAAAATGAAAATTCAAGGAATTTTATCATTTTATAATTTGGAGAAATCAAATTGTTTTGATATTTTAAATGAAAATGAAGAGGTGATTTGTAATAAAATTATAAAAGATAAAAAAGATAATACAAATATTGCGAATATTACAAAACAATTATGTAATAAAATTAATGCAAAATGGTTTTCTATGATAGGAGAATAAGTGATGAAACGAGAAGAAAAATTGTTAAAAAATACATTAATACTGTCAATTGGTACAATTCTTCCTAAATTAGCAGTTTTTATAACATTACCTATTTATACAAAATATTTAACAAAAACAGAATATGGAATATATGATTTAATTGCATCAGTTGTGTTGTTTTTAGTTCCTTTAATTACTTTACAAATACAAGATGGTATTTTTAGATATTTATTAGAAGAAAAAAATAGTGAAAATAAATCAAAAATTATTACAACAACAACAATATTTGTAACTTTAACAACTGTTATTATTGGTTTTATAGCATTTTTTGTTCTAAGGAATATAGAATTTACACTTAGAATACTAATTTTATTATATTTTTTATTTTATATTTTACTACAAGTTGTTATGCAAATTGCACGTGGAATAGGAGAAAATAAAAAATATTCAGTTGCAAGTATAATAAATTCTTTTTTTAATATTGTATTAGTTATACCTCTTTTAGTTTGTATTAGATTAGGAATAAATGGATTGATGCTATCTCTTACAGTTTCAATGATTGTATCTATTATATATTTAGCAAAATCAATCAAATTGTTTAAATATTTGAATTTCAAGTATTGGGATTTTAATTATTTGAAAAATATAATGAAATATTCAATTCCAATGATACCAAATTCAATTGCATGGTGGGTAATAAATTTATCTGATAGATTGATAATAACTAATAAACTAGGATTAGAACAAAATGCTATATATGCAGCTTCAAATAAGATTCCATCAATTTATAATATTGCATATACTACATTTAATATGGCTTGGCAAGAATCTGCAACTGTTGAAAAAAATTCAAAAGATGTTTGTGAATATTATAGTAATATATTTAAAAATTTATTAGAATTATTATTTGGCGCTATTTTAGTTATAATAGCAGTTAGTCCTATTATATTTAGAATATTGATAGATAGCTCATATAATGAAGCAATGAAACAAATGCCTATTTTGTTTTTAGCATTATTTTTCTTGAGTTTTGCTAATTTTTATGGTGGAATTTATGTAGCATTTAAAAAAACAAAGAAAGTTGCTAAATCTTCTTTATGGGGAGCAATAATAAATATAGTTGTAAATTTATTATTTATAAAAAGAATTGGATTATATGCAGCTTCTATTTCAACATTAATTTCATATGTATTTATTACTATTTATAGAGCAATAGATATTCAAAAAGAATTTAAAATAAAATATGAATATAAAAAAATATTTATATGTTTAGTATTACTTATAGCTGAGTGTTTATTGATTAATATTAATAATTGGATATTTTATATTATTAATATAATTATAACAATTAGTGTATTTGTTTTTATAAATAAAATGAAATTAATATTTATTATAAAAAATTTGAAGAATAGAAGAAATGTTAATATATAGTAAACAATAAGAAAATTTATTTTATGCCATTTAAAATAAAACAAGCTATAAAAGACTTCAAATTAAATTAATATTTAAACTAAAAAAGGAATGAGTAAAAAATGAAATATGATTATCTAATTGTAGGCTCTGGACTATTTGGAGCAATATTTGCATATGAAGCAAATAAAAGAGGAAAAAAATGTCTAGTAATAGACAAAAGAAACCATATAGCAGGAAATATTTATACTGAAAAAATTGATGGAATAAATGTACACAAATATGGTGCACATATATTCCATACAAGTAATAAAGAAGTATGGGAATATATTAATCAATTTGCAGAGTTTAATCGTTACACTAATTCACCAGTTGCAAGATATAAAAACGAATTATATAATATGCCTTTTAATATGAATACATTTAATAAATTATGGGGAGTAATTACACCAGAAGAAGCTAGAGCAAAAATAGAAGAAGAAAAAAAAGAAGCAGGAATAACAGAGCCAAAAAATTTAGAAGAACAAGCTATAAGTTTAGTTGGAAAAACAATTTATGAAAAATTAGTTAAAGGTTATACAGAAAAACAATGGGGGCAAAGAGCAACAGAACTTCCAAGTTTTATTATTAAAAGACTTCCTGTTAGGTTTATTTATGATAATAATTACTTTAATGATATTTACCAAGGTATACCAATTGGTGGTTATACTCCAATAATAGAAAAAATGTTAGAAGGAATAGAAGTAAAATTAAATTGTGATTTTTTTGAAAATAGAAATGAATTAGAAAATATTGCAGAAAAGATTGTATTTACAGGACAAATTGATAAATACTATAATTATCAATTTGGAGAATTAGAGTATAGAAGCTTAAGATTTGAAACAGAGATATTAGAAGAAGAAAATTATCAAGGAAATGCAGTTGTAAATTACACTGCATATGAAGTTCCATATACAAGAATTATTGAGCATAAACATTTTGAATATGGTGCAAGTTTAGGAAAAATTGCAGAAGGTCAAGCTTTAACAAAAACAATTATTACAAGAGAATATCCAGATGCTTGGACTAAGGAAAAAGAACCATATTATCCAATAAATAATGATAAAAATAATACTTTATATGAAAAATATAAAGAACTTGCAGATAAAGATTCTAAAGTATTATTTGGAGGAAGATTAGGACAATACAAATATTTTGACATGGACAAAGTAATTGCTGAAGCTTTAAAATTTGTAAAAGCAGAATTAAAATAAATAATAAATAAATTAAAAATTCAAATAAAAAATAATATATTTTAATAAAATATAAACTAAAGTATAAATTTGATGAATCGTGAAAGGAGAAAAAAATGGGAAAAACAACAGAAGTAAAGAAAAAAAATAAAGCACTAAAAATATTTTTAAGAATATTATTAATTTTAATTATTTTAATAGTAATACTTGCTGGTATAGCAGTAGGATATATAAGTAATAAATTAGGAAAAATTAATGTAGAGAAAATTGATGAAACTGCAATAGGAATAGATGATGAAACAAAAGATGAGCTATCTGAATTCAGAAATATTGCATTATTAGGAATAGATAGTAGAGCTGATGATTATGGACTAGGTAATAGAAGTGATTGTATCATTATAGCTAGTTTAAATAATAAAACAAAAGAAATCAAACTAATTTCAGTTTATAGAGATACATATATGCAAATGGAAGAAAAGGGAAAAACAGTATTAGATAAAATAACACATGCATATGCATATGGCGGTCCTCAGAACACATTAAAAGCATTAAATACTAATTTAGATTTAAATATTTCTGAATATATAACTGTTAATTTTGATGCAGTTATTGCAGCTGTTGATGCATTGGGTGGAATTATAATAGATATTGAAGATGAGGATGAATTATATCAAGTAAATGATTATGTAAAAGATACACGAGCTAATTCTGGAGTTGATTCTGGATTTGTTAGTGGTACAGGACCTCAAGTACTAAATGGAGTTCAAGCTGTGGCATATTCAAGAGTTAGATATACAGCAGGTGGAGATTATAAAAGAACAGAAAGAATGAGAACAGTAATAGAAGCAATGCTTACAAAAGCAAAAACATTAAGTATCAGCCAATTAAACAAATTAATAGATACAATTTTACCAAGAATTAGTACAAATATTTCTGGAACAGAAATTTTGTCACTTGTTCCTAGTATAACATCATATAATATAGTTGATAGTGAAGGATGGCCATATAAAACAGAAGGTGTAACTTTAAATAGATGGTATGGAGTTCCTGTAACACTAGAAAGTAATGTAGTACAATTACATCAAGAAGTATTTAATCAAACTGATTATGTTGCTGATGAAACTGTAAAAGAAATTAGTCAACAAATTATAAATAAAACTGGTAAAAAATAATTATAATTAGGGTCGAGTCTTTGTTTATTAGAGTCGATCCTTTTTGTACTACATGGCAATGACCAATTCTAGGAACAAAAGGCAGGAGCACAACTCCTGCCTTTATGTATGTTTAAACTAAAAACATATATAAAACCAAGAATAATACTTCTGCCTAAAAAGACTTATTACATTATATTCTTAAATTATTAGAAAAATGCATAATTTATAAAAAATCATAAAATAAACTATTTCATGTTATTTTCAACTTGTTGGATCATTTTTCTAACCATATTTCCACCTATTTTACCAGCATCTTTAGCTGATATATCACCATTGTAACCATCTTTTAAAGTTACACCTATTTCTGAAGCAACTTCATATTTGAATTTATCTAAAGCGCTCATAGCTTCTGGTACTAATTTTTTATTGCTGTTTGAATTTGCCATCTGTTATTCACCTCCGTTATATATAACTTCTAATATTTCTATATAATTAAATTACTAGAATTAATATATAGAATTCAGATTTTGTAAAAAATACATTTCTGATTTTATGAAAAAGTAAAAACTTTTTCTAAAAATAGAATATGCAAATTTAAATTATTTAAACAAGAATTTTTTTCCAAAAGAAGAAAAAAATTTAATAAAAAAAATTTGTAGAAAAATATTGCATTTTTTTTTATAATTGATTACAATTTATATGTTGACCATTTATTTTAAAATTATTAAAAAATATATTTAATTGCTAAAACGTATTTAAAAAGATTTATAGGTAATCTATCAAAACCTAAATAAAATTTAATAAGAAAGAGAATAAAAATAATGTATAAATTAATAGCAATAGATTTAGATGGAACCATGTTAAATAAATATGGGATTATCACACAAAATACAAAAGACATAATAAAAAAAGTTCAAGAAAAAGGAATAGAAATTATAATAGCTTCTGGAAGAACAATAAATTCTGTAAAAAATTTTTCAAAAGAAATTAATAGTAAAAACTATTTTATTTCAGGTAATGGTGCTATAACTTATGATATAAAAAATGATAAAATTTTATATGAAAATGTTTTGAGCAAAAATAAAGTATTACAAGTAATTAAAATTTGTGAGGAGAATAGTATATATTATAGTGTTTATACAGAAAATGGAATTATAACTAAAAATTTAAATTTTAATACATTATATTATTATAAAGAAAATTTAAATAAAGAAGAAAAAGACAAAACAAATATAAATATAGTTCAAGATATATATAAATATATTGATGAAAAAGATGAAAAAATACTTAAAATAATGATTTGTGATGATAATCAATCTGTTTTTAAATCAATATTAAAAAAATTAGGAGAAATTACAGATATCGAAATTTTAGAAGTATCACATATGTCAAGAAAGCTAATAAAACAAGGAACTGAAGAAATTGCTTTAGAATATTTTTACACAGAAATTACTTCAAAAAATGTAGATAAATGGAATGCACTAGAAAAATTAATTGAATTATTAAATATTACGAAAAATGAAGTAATTACAATTGGTGATAATGCAAATGATATTAAGATGATAAAAAATGCAGGTTTAGGAATAGCGATGGGAGAAAGTGCACCATATGTAAAAGAGCAAGCAAATATTGTTGCAGAAAGTAATGATAATGACGGTGTTGCAATGTTTTTAAAACAGTATTTTTTGGATAATAATGTAAATAATGAGATTTGAAAAATAATATTACAGAAATATTACAACATTATTAATTTTGTATTACAATAGACTGTTTTTGTTGATTTTTATATAAAATTATTGTAAAATTAAAAAAGAAAAGAAAGAATGAATGGAAGGAATGTGATAAAATATGGCAATGAACCCTATGCAAAAAAAAGCAAGAACATCATTTTTAACAGGAGTATTAGTAACTTTATTAATAGCGGGAATATTTATAGGAATATTATTATTTGTATTAAAAAATATGAAAGATGAGCAAGATGAGGCACAAGCAGCACTTGCTAGAGTATATGTATTAAATCAAGATGTAAAATCTGGACAAGTACTTACAGAAGATATGTTTGAATTAAAATCAGTTGATAGAAATACTATTCCTTCAAATGCAACATCTGTAGCAGAAGTAATTGAAGGATGGTATTTACAAACAAAAGATGGAACAATGTTAAATACAGACCAAGATGGATTGTATTATACAGATGCAAATGGTCAAACTGTAAGAGTTTATAGAGAAGATTCAACAGAAAACTTTTATACAGAAGACAGAAGTGGTAATAAAACTTATATTGAAATAAATAATGTGCCAGTAATTGCAAAAATTAATATGAATGCAAATACAGTAATTACACCAGAGCTAGTTGTACAAACAGATGCAATTACAACAGATGATGTAAGAATTCAAGATTATAATATGATTGTATTACCAGTTGACTTAACAACAGGAGATTATGTTGATATTAGACTTATGGCTCCAAATGGACAAGATTTTATAGTTGTGTCAAAAAAAGAAGTTGAGATACCAAAAAATAGTGATGATACTTATGTTGCTGATACTATTAGAATGAGCTTAAGAGAAGATGAAATACTTGCTTTATCAAGTGCAATAGTAGAAGCATATGGTATACAAGGAGCAAAATTATATGCATCAAAATATAAAGAAGCAGGAATGCAAGATGCGTCAACACCTACATATAGACCAAATTCTGCTGTTACAACATTACTAGGAATAGATTCAAATGGAAATATTACAAATCCTAATGTTGTTGAAGAAGCAAAAAATGAATTAAGAAGAAGATATCAAGCACCTGCTACAACAGCTAGAAATGAATATTTACAACAAAGTATAAATAGTGACCCAACATATAATGCAAATGTTCAAACAGGAATGGATGAAAGTTCAACAAATGCTCAATCTGCTAGAAAAAATTATATAGATTCATTGAGTGAATAAGATGTGGGGGCATAGTATATATGCCCTTACTATGTGATAATATAAATTATATACTGAAAGGAAAAATTTATGAAAAAAATTGGATTTGTAGGAGTTTTTGATAAAACAGACTTATTGTTATGCCTTTCTAAAATATTGGTTAAAACTCAACAAAGAGTTTTGTTTATAGATGGAACTACAATACAAAAAACAAAATATATTATACCTGCAATAATGCCAACAATTGCTTATATGACTACTTTTCAAGATATTGATATTGCTGTTGGATTTGGCAGTATTGAACAAGTAAAACAATATATTGGTATAGATAATGATACAGAATTAGATTATGATTATGTTTTTGTAGATGTAGATGATTATGAAGGCTTTGATAATTTCAATTTATATGGATTTGATAAATTATATTATGTAACATCATTTGACGCATATTCATTAAAAAGAGGAATTGAAATTTTAAGATTTTTAGAATCACCAGTTAAAATGGAAAAATTGTTTTTTTCTAAGCAAATGTTTAAAGAAGAAGAAGAATATTTTAATTATTTAGCATTAGGGGTAAAAGTGGAATGGGAAGATACTAAATTATATTTTCCATTAGAAAATGGAGATCAAGCAGCTTTTATTGAAAATCAAAGATTAGAAAACATAAAATTAAGAAATTTAAGCAATATATTTAGAGAAAATGTTACTTATATAATTAATGAAATTGACCCATCAATTGGACCAAAAAATATAAAAAATATAATAAAAGATTTATAAAGGAGAAAAAATATGTCAATTGTAACTTTGTGGAGTTGTGATAAAAAAACAAATGGACAGTCATTATCAACAGTTGCCATTGCAACAAAAATGGCAATAGAACGTAATTTGAAAATATTATTAGTTTCTACAAGTGTTAATGATTCAACAATAAAAAACTGCTTTTGGACCAATAACCAGAAAAATAAAATTGTTGGCGGAAATGCTGGACTAGAAGTTGAGACTGGAATTGAAGGATTAATGAGATTGATTTATAGTAATAAGCTAGAACCAGAAATAATATCAGATTATTCACAAGCAATTTTAAAAGGAAGATTTGAAGTTCTATCTGGATATAGTGCATTAACAGATGCTACATCAGTTCAAAAAGTTGAACTTTATAAAGAAATATATCAAAATTATTGTAAAATATTACAAATTGCAGATAAATATTATGATATTGTTTTAGTAGATTTAGATGGACGTTTAAATTTTGAAATAAAAAATCAAGTTTTAGCAGTTTCTGATTTAAATTTATATGTAACAAGTCAAAAAATATCTGATATTGAAAGATATATAGATTTAAAAAATAAAAATAAAGATTTAAATACTTTGAAAAATTCAATAGTAATTGCAAGATATGATAGTGAGTCTAAATACAATAAAAAGAATCTTTCTAAATATTTAAATGAAAAAGGAGAATTGTTAGTAATTCCATATAATACTTTATTTTTTGAAGCAGCTGAGGAAGCAAATGTAATGGATTTATTTTTGAAATTATCTAACATAAAAGATACTACAGATAATAATTATATTTTTATGAAAGAAGTACAAAAAGTAGCAGAATTTATAATAAATAGATTACAAGAATTGCAAATGAGAATGAGGTGATGATATGACAATATTTAATATAGCACTAATACTTTTAGTTTTTGTTATAGGTATGTTATTGTTAATATTTTATATTAATAAAAATAAAAATGCTGAAGTAGAAAATGAAGTTGAACAAGATGATAAAACATATACTCTTGAAAAAATGAGAGAATATGTAAAAAAGAGACTAGATGAAATAACAAAAGTAAATCTTTACGATATTGGATTATCAGAAGAAGAATTAAAAAGAAGAAAAAATAAAAAATATGCTTTAAAAAAGGCGTTAAAAGGTTGTACATATGGAGACATAAATGATAAAAAATATGTAAAAGAACTAATTTCTGATATTTTAGAAAAAGAATATGGTATAGATGAAACAAATATTTCTAGAGCTATTCCTTTTGATATACCATCACTTCTATCTCCACAAGATAAATTTGATATTTTATTATATATGTATAAAAAAGAATTTGGATATGAAGCATTAACTGAATTAATTAGAAGGTATAATTTGGCTTCTTTGAAATACATACAAGGAGAAACAAAACCATCATATGTTATAACAGCTGATGAAATTTCTGATATATTTGAAAAAGAAAGTGTTGTTCTTAATTTCAGAGATAAATTGGAAATAGTTGTTCAAAGATTATATCAACATTATAAAGGATATAGTTCTATTGATGAAATTAGAGATATGAATATTGATGGTGTATCTGGTGGTGTATCTGGTTTGCCAGAAAGTTTCTTAAATCAAGTTGCACAAAGTGGAACAAATGATTATATTCAACAAGTTACAGAACATAAAGTTCCTCGTGCTTGTGATAGTATATGGATTTTCTTTGAAGGTAAGTCAATACGTTTAGCATTTCTTTCTTTTGGTAGTGAGTCAGAATTAAAAAGAGTATGTCAAAATATATATAAATATAATAACCCTGGGCAATTATCTGATACAAATGGTTATAAAATAAACGAAATGAAAGATGGATCACGTGTTGTTGTAGTTAGACCAAGTATGTCAGAAACATGGGCATTCTTTGTAAGAAAATTTGACGTTAAACGTGCTACAGTAGAACAATGGACAGGTAATATGCAAGGTAAAGAAAAAGCAATTGATTTATTAAAATATCTTGTTAAAGGTGCAAGAATTGTATCAATAACAGGTGAACAAGGTTGTGGTAAAACAACATTATTAATGGGACTTATTGAAAATATATATGAAACAATGAACTTACGTATCACAGAAACAGCTTTTGAGTTACACTTAAGGAAAGTTTATCCAACAAGAAATATTTTATCAATGCGTGAAACTGATACAATCTCTGGACAAGAGTGTTTGGACGTTCAGAAAAAAACTGATGGTTCTGTTAATATCATTGGTGAGGTTGCAACAGACCCTGTAGCATCTTGGATGATTCAATCTGCACAAGTTGCTTCAAAATTTACATTATTTACTCACCATGCTAAAACATTTCCAGATTTAGTTACAGCATTAAGAAACTCAATGTTAAGAGCAGGAGTATTTAAAAATGAAAAAACAGCAGAAGAACAAGTAGTACAAGTTTTAAATTTTGATATACATTTAAAAAAAGACTTTAGAGGTAGAAGATACATAGAAAGAGTAACAGAATGTATTCCTGTTAAAGATACTTCTGAATATAATTATGATTATAGAACAGAAAAAAATATGGATGACAAATGGGTTAAATTTTTTGATAATGCAACAACATATTTTACAAAAGTTACAGAACAAAAATTATATGTTTATCAAAATGTATTAGAATATGTTGATGGAGAATATCAATTAACAAATAAAATTTCTGATGAAAACATCAAAGAAATGAGACAAAATATGGATGAAACAGATGCAATAGAATTTGATAAATTTATTGAGGAAAACTGGGGAAAAACAGTAAAAACTAGAAAAAAATAATATGAAATTCACACAGAAAGAGAGGTGTTTGATTTAATGAGTACAGATATGCTAAAATATATTTTAATGGGAGCAGTAGGACTATTTGTGCTTATTATTATAGCATATATCATTTTGAATAAAAAACTTGCAAAATCTGAGTATAGACAAATAAAAAAATTACAACAAGGAACTCAAACTCGTGGTTTTTCAATGGAGGTTTTTTATCAAAAAGCATATATTATATTTATAAAAATACCTTTCATAAAGAGATATTTATATAAACTACGTAGAAGATTAGAAATTATAAATATAGATGATGAATATGCAACAAGAAGAGACTCGGCTAAAATTTTGATAAAAACATTATTTATTTTAATACCAGTAATTGTTATAACGATTTTTATAACAAAAAATAATTTCTTATTAATGAGTATTTTATTAATCTTTGAATTATTTATCATAGATACTATGGTAGATGGAATGGTTGATAAAATAGATAATAATTTACTTAAAGAACAAGTTGACTTTTTTGCAGAAATTAGACATGCATACCATGAATATAACATGGTTGAAGAAGCAATATATCAAGTTTCATTAGATGATGAAAAAAATGTTTCTAAACAAGGTGAAAAAATCTACGAAATATTAATTTCAGATGATCCAGAAACAGAACTTGAAAGATATTATGATACTGCACCAAATAGTTATTTAAAAGAATTTGCCGGAATATCATATATGACAAAAGAATTTGGTGATAGAAAAGAAAAAGATAATTCTTCATTGTATTTGAAAAATATTGATAATATAACTCAAGAAATGCAAATTGAAATTTTAAAAAGAGATAAATTAAATTATGTATTTCAAAGTTTATCTATAATTTCAATTGTACCTGTTTTGATGTTAGAACCATTAAAAAGTTGGTGTATGTCAAACTTTGCATTTACAAGTAGTTTCTATAATGGCAAGTTAGGTATGATAACACAAGTTTTAATAGTAATATTAACAGTTGTTTCTTACATATTAACTAGAAAATTAAAAGATAATGGTGGAGTTCAAGTTACAACAAATAGTGAACATCCATGGCAAGAAAAAGTATACAAAAATCCAATTCTTAAAAGATTTGTAAATTTATTTGTACCAAAACCAGGTAGTAAAGATTATAAAAAGATGCAAAACTTATTAAAAGATTCAGCATCTAAATCTAAAATGGAATGGATATATGTTAATAGAATTGTTTTATTTATTATTACATTTATTGCTACAATTGTTTTTTCAATGCAATTACATAAATTAGCAATAAATTATGTATATACTGAACCAACTTCAAGAACACAAGTTCTTGGTACAATGTCTGATAAAGATTTACAAAATGCTCAAGAATTAACTGAACAAGATAATTATTTTATAAATAAATTAAAAGGTAATTTAGATATTACAGTAGAAGAAATACAAGATGAAATGGTAAAATCAGAATATTATACTTCTACAGATGAAAATTTAGCCACTGATGCTGAAAGAATTTTAGGAAAATTAAATGTAGTTAATTCTGAAAGTATGAAATGGTTTGAAGAATTATTAGCTATTGGATTTGCAATAATTGGATATATGGCCCCAGTTTGGCTGATGATATTCCAAAAGAGAATGAGACAAATGGAAATGGAAAATGAAGTTATGCAATTCCAAACAATTATTTTAATGTTAATGAAAATAGAAAGAGTTAATGTTGAAATGATTCTTGAATGGCTTGAAAGATATTCAAATATATTTAAAGAACCAATATCAAGATGTGTAAACAACTATGAAGCTGGTGGATGGGAAGCACTTGAAGAATTAAAAAATTCTGTATCAAATCAAGAAATGATAAGAATTGTAGAAAGTTTACAAGCAGCAGTAGAAAAAATACCAATAAAAGAAGCATTTGATGAATTAGATGCAGATAGAGATTACCATAGAGAAAAGAGAAAAGCAACTAATGAACAATTTATCTCTAAAAAAGGTATTATAGGAAAAGTAGTTGGATTTGCACCAATGATATGTTTATTTGTAGGATATTTAATTATACCATTAGTATTTATTGGTTTAACAAGTATGTCTGGAGCTTTTGCAGGACTACAATAAAACATATAGCACATAATAAAAGGGAAGGAGTTTGATTATATGGAAAATGCAACAAAGGCTTTACTAATAGGAGCTGGAATTTTAATTGCAATAATTATATTATCTTCATTGCTAATTTTATATAATCAAGTTTCTGGCTTTTATCAAAATAGTAGCAATATGACAGAAGAACAACAAAGAGTAGAATTTAATAAAACATTTGAAAATTATGAAGATAAAAAAATTCGTGGAAATGAATTACTTTCTATAATGAATATGATAGATGATTATAATACTACAGAACCAGAAAAAGGGTATGATAATATGGAATTTGTAGTTGATTTTATAAGTGCAGATAATTTTAAACAATTTAATTATGAAGGTGTAAATAGTAAAACATACCTTTTAAGTGGTTCTAATAGTAAAATAACAGAAAATAAATTAAAAGATTTTTCAAATAGAGTAAATGACCCTTCAACTGGTTTAATTAGTTCTTTACAATCAGTTAGTGGAGATGTTCGTATAACAGAAACAATTTTACAACAATTATCTTCTAATATAGCAAATATTATTATTGAAGAAGATAATAAAGGAACTGCTAATCAATATGAAATTGAAAATAGAAATGATGCAAGAAGAAAAAGAGCTAATTTATTAAAAAACATTTTTAAAGTAAATGTATGTGGTTCTAATGAAACCACATATACAACAGCTCCAGAATATAAAGATTTAGTAGATACAATTAAAGAAGTTACTTTAAAATATTACGAATTTACACAATTTAAAAGAGCACATTTTAAATGTACAGGTTTAGAATATGATTCTGTTACAGGAAGAGTAAATAAAATGAGCTTTGAAATTTGTACAGATGGTAATGGAAATATAATTCTTAATTAAGTGCGAAAGGAGTTTAAATGGAAAACGCAACAAAAGCCTTGCTGATTGCAGCAGGTGTATTAATAGGAATGATAATATTATCCATTGGAGTTTACTTATTTAGTACTATAAGTGAATATATTAGTGAAACACAAGATGATATTGAAAATATAGCAATTAATAAATTTAATACACAATTTTTTAATTATCAAACAGATGGAGATGAAGAACTTTCTTTTCAAGATGTAATAACAGTAGCTAATATTGCTTATGAAAACAATTATGAAAATGAATTAATTGACGGAGAATATGTTGGTGATGGAAACACTAATTATGTTCAAGTTGATGTAAAAGGATATATAAGTCCAAATTCTGGAGAAGAAAATAGTTCTATATATAAAAATTTAGAAAGAATTGTTGGAGATCCAGAACTCTTATCTGAATGGTTAAAATATAATTATAATTTGAAATACAAATGTTATACAATACAAGTAAGTACAGAGTCAAAAAGAGTATATAGAATTCTTTTTGAAAAAATTTAAATTAGAATATTGATATTAAAAAATAATAATGTTATAATGAGGAATGTATGAAAAAAATATTAATATTTTTGATATTTGTTGTTGTAATTTTAAGTATATTACTTATAAATTATAACTCATATGCTTTACAAAAGTCCAAGATATCAGCAGAAAATGAGGAATTTGAAGTATATTTAAATAAAGATATTTTTGGAATTGATATAGCAAGTGTAATTAATAAAGCTATTGACAAAAATACAAAAAATGGAATAAAAAAAGATGAAAATAATCTTTTTATTCAAAATAATGAAAATTCTATAGAAGTTGAAGTTTATCTTAAAGAAGGTGAACAAATTTATAAAATGGAACAAATTTATAAACAAGGAACAGAACAATTTGTACAATTTTTTATAGATGCCAAATTTAAAACTTCAAAAGTAGAATATCATGAAAAAACAGGTTTAATAAAATATATTTTATTTGAACAAATTTAATATGTTTTTAAAATTTTTGATATATAATTTAATATTAATGAAAGGATGTGAAATTTTATGGAGAATGCAACCAAGGCACTTTTAATAGCTGCTGCAGTTTTAATTGTAATCATTATTATTTCATTAGGAGTATATGTAGTTAGTATGGGAAAAGATCAAATAGCAGGTGGAGAACAAGCATTATCAGATCTTGAAATAAATACATTTAATTCAACATATGAAAACTATGAAGGAACATCTGTTGCTGGTTCTAGAGTAAATTCTCTAGTTAAATCAGTTTATAATCATAACTTAACAGAATCAGATGAAACTAGAAAAATTTCAATAGATGGAGATGTTTCTTTAGCTGTAGATGCTGAAACAAGACCAACAGTTGGAACTGGAAAAAGATATTCTGTAGTATGCAATAAAGACAAAAAATCAGGATTAATTACATCAATTACAATTACAGAACTTAAATAATTTAAAAAGAGGGGGGATATATTATGGAGAACGCAACTAAAGCCTTAGAATTAGCATTTGGAGTACTAATATTTGTTGTTGCATTATCTATTAGTATATCCACTTTTTCTAATGCTTCATTAGCAATAGATAATATTATTTCATATAAAGATAAAACACAAAATTATGTTTATGTTACACAATCAAATGGAAATGGTGTTGATGAACATAATAATAGAATTGTTGGTATTGAATCAATTATTCCAACTTTATATAAAGCTTATAAAGAAAATTATAAAGTTATATTTTTAGATCAAAATGATAATCCAATAACTTTATATTATAAAACAAGAAATAGTAGTAAAGAAACAGAAATTGTTGATGGAGAAAGTGTTACAGTTTTACCTAGAGAAAAAGATGAATATGGAGAAGAAATTGAAATAAATTTTGTAGACTTAGAAGAAGAAGTTTTAGGTAATGTAGAAGATGCAACACAACATTTAGATTTTATATTATATGGAAAGAGATATCAACAAGATGATAAAAAATATTATACAAAATACAAAAGACAAATTTATCATGAAGATGGATTATATGAATATTTGCTTGATAAACAATTTATAGAAATTTTAGGAGAATATTATCAAGAAGATGCAGAAGCAGGAGAAGAAATTCCTGAAACACAAGTTGCACAAATAAACAAAACTAAAAAAAGAATAATTACCTATAAATTATATCAATAAAATTAGGCTGTAGGTTGGAAAAACATATTTTTTTGTTGCGACAAAATTAAATTTTTCCAACCAATTTTGAGTATTTAGAAAGGAAGGAAGTAAACTATGGAAGATACACCAATTTCAATTATTGGAATATTTGTTGCTGTAGTATTAATGTTTTTAGTTCCATTTGTTTTATTAGCAGATAGAAATGATGATATTTCTCAATTAGTAGCACAAACTGCAACAGCCTCTTTTGTTGATGAAATTTTAAAAAATGGAGTTATTACAGCAGATAATTATCAAAGATATATTAATGAATTAAACAGTACAGGAAATACATATGAAATTGATATGGAAGTTAAAATATTAGATAAAAATGCTTCACAAAGATATACTGAAGATAGTCAAGACATTGGACAAAATGAGTATTATTCTATATATACAAGCCAAATTGAGGATAAACTTTCAAATATAGAAGGTGGAGCAAATAAAATTGCTCTAAAAGAAGGAGATATAGTTTTTGTAACAGCAAAAAATAGTAGTAAAACATTATCTCAATCTATAAAAAATATTTATTATAAAATAAAAGGAGAAGATTTACATATTATAGTTGCTACTGGTTCTGGAACGATTGTAGTAAATGGAGCTACTTCATAAAGTAATATATATGTAAATTTACAAGATGTAGAAAGGTTGCTATTTTAATGAGTATTATATATATATTTTCATTGATTATATTAGTGGTTTCTTATTTATTAGTATATAAAAGAGAAGAAAAACAAAATTTAGTCTTTAGCATAATTATTAGTGGTATTTTATTAATTGGGTATAATATTGTTATATGTACATTTATGTATTTTTTATATATAAAATCAACATTATTAAACTTGTCAATTTGTAATATAATTATATCTATTATACCAATTATTTTTATAATTAAAACCAAAAAAATACAAAAATATCATGTAGATATAATTGATTTACATGCAATTATAATTTTAGTAGTTTTAACAATTACAATTGTAATATGTAATTATGGAATTCCTATAAAAATAAAACATGGAATTACAGATGCAACAACACATTATTTTGCTGCAGATGATTTTTATAGATATTCTACTTTGCTTCCAAGAGAAAATTCAGATGTTATTAATTGGATAGGTATAACTAATTTAATGACAGGAGCATATATTAATACAGGAATATTTTTAAAATTATTTGATGGAATAATTAGTGAAACATATTTTTGCCAATTATATTTTTTATTTGATATATTAATATGGATTTTATCTAGTTTGTTAATGTATACTTTATTAGCAATGAACAATAAAAAAACAAAACATAAAATTTTGGCAATTGTATTTACATTATTTTATATATTTGCATATCAATTAAACAGTTTATTTGCGGGTTTTTCTTATTTAGGAGTTGGACTAGATATAATTATAGGAATTTTAATTATAATGAAATCTAATATTCCTAAATTATATAAAAGAATAGGATTATTTATACTTAATTTTGGAATAATGTTTTCATATTATTATTTTGCACCAGTAATATTTTTAGCTATATTGTGGCAATTAATAAAAGATAATAAAGAAAAAGGTAAAAAACTAATTAATTTAGAAATTTTAACTGATGTATTAGTTACATTATTTATTCCAGGATTAATTGGAGTTATATATTTTGTAGCATTGCCATTAATAAACTCATCTACTGGTTTAATAAACTATATAAGTGCTATAGGAACAGAAGGATTTATATATGAAAATTTAATTTCTAATATAATAATATATTTATTATTAGCAGAAATATATTTAATATATAGTTTTATAAAGAAAAAGAATGAA
The DNA here is from genome assembly GCA_944388045.1 of uncultured Clostridia bacterium. Classification (GTDB taxonomy): domain Bacteria; phylum Bacillota; class Clostridia; order TANB77; family CAG-508; genus CAG-269. The sequence continues at coordinate 105,344 of CALXHG010000005.1, forward strand.
TTTAACAGCAAATTTTTATTTTTAAATACAATATTTGTTTTGTTAATTTTTGCAGGATTAAAATTTAAAATTGTATCAGAATATTATTTTTATAAATTATATTATATGTTTTTTATAGTTTTAGTTACTAGTAGTTTTGAAAGTATAAAAATAATAACACAAAAAAATAAAAAAATAGAAATTTTTTCATATATTTTAATTGGAATTTATGCAATTGGAATTTTTGTTGCTATTGTTTTTAGAAAAGATATAGGAATATATGATATTTATAAAAATAATGGAGAAGAAATTAATAAAAATTATGAATTAGTGTCTAATGACGAACTTGAAATATTAGATTATTATAATCAAAATATAAATAATCCACAAGAAACTGAAGCTAGCACATATTTTTGTTTATCTCTAGGTTTAAATGGCAGAAGTAGATGGATGTATGGTATTTTAAAAAATGCAAATAATTTTACAGATACATCTGTTGGAGATATGACTGTAAGTTTGGATGAATTTATGGAAGAAAACAAAGAATATATGGTTGTTTTTAAAACAGATTATGGTGGAGATTTTAACCAAATATGGGGAGAAATAGAAAAATATAATTTAAAAATTGTTATTCAAAATGATTCTGGAATGATTTTACAAAAGCAGAATTTGGCTGAATAAAAAAATATATAGTACAAATAATAAAACAAGAAATATGAACAAATATGAAAAATCTTTGATTTTTGCAAAAAAATTAATCCTTAAGAACAAATGTAGTTTTTAAATAATAGGATAATAACTACATATGACTTATAGGAAGAAATGGATGCTAATATGAAGTACTTAAAAAAATTTGTTTTATTATTTGTACTTTTTTTTATATATTCATATATTGTTTCAATTGATAATATTCCATTAAATATAAAAATATTTCAAGGAGAAAATATAGACATTCCAACTTTGTGGGGAATTAATATACAAAAAGAAAATAGTGAAACATTAGAAACATCTACTAATTTAAGTTCAAATATATTTAATAAAATTGGAACAGAAAAATTACAAGTAAATTTATTTGATAAAATAAATTTAAAAACTATAAATGTAGAAGTTTTAGAACAAACTGAAGTAATACCATCAGGAGAAATTATAGGCATAAAATTATATACAAATGGAATTTTAGTTGTTGGAACAACATCAATTGAAGGAGCAGATGGAAAAATTTATAAACCATTTGAGAATTCTGATATACAAGAAGGAGATTCTATTATAGAAGTAAATGGAAATAAAATAAATAGTACTAAAGAATTAATATTTGAAGTAAATAAATCTGAAGGAAAAGAATTAGAGCTGAAATATTTACACAATAGTGAACAAAAAATTACAAAAATAATTCCTATTAAAACCAAAGATGGTAATTATAAATTAGGATTGTGGGTTAGAGATAGTGCAGCTGGTGTAGGGACAATGACTTTTTATAATGAAGAAACAAATTCCTTTGTAGCTTTAGGACATGCAATTACAGATATTGATACAGGAGAAATTATTCAAACCTCTACAGGAGAAATAGATAATGTAGAAATTTTGTCTGTAATAAAAGGCGAAAAAGATGAGCCTGGTAGAATAGAAGGCTCAATAAGAAATAATACAACAATAGGAAATATCTATAATAATACTCCTTTTGGAATATATGGAATTATAAAAAATAAAAATAATTTAAACTTAAATTATAACAGAAAAATGAAAGTTGCTTCAAGAGGTGAAATAGAAATAGGAAAAGCAACTTGTTTAAGTGGAATAGATGGGAAGGTAAAAGAATATGAATTAGAAATTGAAAAAATATATTTAAATAATAATTATGATAATAAAAGTATGGTAATAAAAATAACAGATACAAATTTAATAAATAAAACGGGTGGAATAATTCAAGGAATGAGTGGCTCTCCAATTATTCAGAATGGAAAGTTTATTGGAGCTATAACCCATGTACTTGTAAATAATCCTCAGGTAGGATATGCAGTATTTGCAGACCAAATGATGAATTAGAAGATTATGTTGTTGGGGTCGGTCCCTTTTGCTGTTGGGGTCGGTCCTTTTTGTTGTTGGGGTCGGTCCCTTTTGCTATTGGGGTCGGTCCCTTTTGTTGTTGGGGTCGGTCCCTTTTGTTGTTGGGGTCGGTCCTTTTTGTTGTTGGGGTCGGTCCCTTTTGCTATTGGGGTCGGTCCCTTTTGCTATTGGGGTCGGTCCCTTTTGTTCTAGTGATGATTCTCTTATTTGAATAGAATTTATAATAATTTAAAGTTCTTTTTTCTTGACATAAAACAGTTTTTGTAATAAAATAATATGGTAAAAGTTAGAAAGGATTGATTGAAAAAAATGGAAAAGAAAAGAATTGTAACAGGTGATAGACCTACAGGAAAATTACATATAGGCCACTATTTTGGTTCATTAAAAAATAGAGTAAAATTACAAGAAGATGATAAATATGAACAATATATTTTAATTGCAGATGTTCAAGCATTAACAGACAATTTCAATAATCCAGAAAAAGTAAGAAAAAATGTAAGAGAACTAGTTTTAGACTATTTATCAGTTGGAATAAATCCAGAAAAAACAACAATTTATATACAATCACTAATTCCAGAAACAGCAGAACTAACAGTATTTTATTCAAATCTTGTTACAATTGCAAGACTAGAAAGAAATCCAACAGTTAAAACAGAAATTGCTCAAAAAAGGGACTTATTTGGAGAAAGTGTTACATATGGATTTTTAGGATATCCTGTAAGCCAAGCAGCAGATATTACAGCAATGGATGGAACGATTGTACCTGTTGGTGAAGATCAATTACCTTTAATAGAACAATGTAGAGAAATTGTAAGAAAATTTAACAGTATTTATGGGGACGTTTTAAAAGAACCTGAAGCAGTTTTATCTGATGCAAGAAGAATAAAAGGTTTAGATGGAAATGAAAAAATGGGAAAATCTCTTGGAAATGCTATTTACTTATCAGATTCTGTAGAAGAAGTTAACAAAAAAGTTATGTCAGCAGTTACAGACCCAGGAAGAATTAGAAAAGATGATAAAGGAAATCCAGATATCTGTATGGTTTCATATTATCACAATTTATTTAGTAAAGATGAATATAAAAATATATGTGAAGAATGTAGAAATGGTCAAAGAGGATGTGTAGCATGTAAAAAGCAACTGGCACAAAATATAAATAAAACATTAGAACCATTTAGAGAAAAAAGAAAATATTATGAACAACATCCAGAAATAATTGATGAAATTTTAATAAAAGGAACAGAAAAAGCTAGAATTACAGCAAAAGAAACAATGAAAAAAGTAAAAAAAGCAATGAAATTAGATTATTTTGAAAAATAATGGTTATAATTCAGTAAAAATTTGGTTATATTAATAATTGCATAAATTTTTCGACTCAATACGGAAATATAAGAATTTCTAAAATAATTTTATGGCACCCTTT